>NZ_JBITIJ010000018.1:0-156846 GCF_044458825.1 Nocardia sp. NPDC050412 | reverse complement strand
GGAGTTCGCGACTGTGGCGTATGCGCTTCGAGGGCTTGGACGTGGGACGGGGCGCGAATGTCGTTTGTATGACTCGCTCCGTTGTGGTTGCGTCATTGAGGGGAGTTCGCGACTGTGGCGTATGCGCTTCGAGGGCTTGGACGTGGGACGGGGCGCGAATGTCGTTTGTATGACTCGCTCCGTTGTGGTTGCGTCAGTGACGGGAGTTCGCGACTGTGGCGTATGCGCTTCGAGGGCTCGGACGTGGGACGGGCCGCGAACGGTCGCTCGCAAGTCTCGCTCCGTCGTGGCGGGTAGTCGGTAGCGGTCCGAGATCAAGCGGCGCGGGCGGACAACCAGCTGCGCCAGTCGGCGACCAGATCGTCACGGCTGGTGCCGAGCACATCGCGCATGATGCGGTCCTCGCTCGCGGAGTCCTGTTTACCCGCGGCGATGCGGCGGTACAGCTCGACCAGGCGCGGCTGGTCGAACTTATCGGCGACGAACGCGCAGACCGACCACGCCTGCTCATAGGCGACGACGGCACCGCTGCCCGCGAAGTCGGCGGCCGACGGGAGATCGCGCGGGACATCTCCGGCGCGAATGCGGGTGGCGACCGTGGGTGCGATATCGGCGAAATGCTGTCCGGCGCCGAGGTGGGCCACGAATTCGGCGAAGCCCTCGAGCATCCACTGCGGCGCGCCGTCGACGGTCTGTGCCCGGGTGGCGATATGGGTGAGTTCATGGCGCAGCAGCGTGCGCAGACCGCCGGCGTCGAGGCGGCGTCCGGCATCGGAGCTGAAGACGACGCGCTGCCCGGTCGGCTGGGTGCCCGGTGTGAACGGATCAGCGACCGAGGCCGCGGCGACATCTGCGGGCATGCTCGCACCCGAGCGCACCAGTGCGGCGAACTCCGACGGATTCGATGCGACCACCACCATCGCGGACTGGGCCCAGCCCGGACCCCATACGCCGGTGACGGCCGTGGTCGCGGCCGCGAGTTCACCTGCGAGCGTATCGATTTCGGCCTGCTGGGCCGGATGACCGACGACCAGGGACTGCTGGCCGTTCCCGGTCGGCAGCTGCTCCGTTACGAGCTGTCCGAAGGGTTCGAGTGTTCGCCGCACCGCGGCCAGGCGCGGATCGTCGTCGGCGGCGCGCAGGCTGCCGATCGAAGTCGGCTGGGCCGCATGCAGTTTCGGCAGCACCGAATTCGGCATCATCAGCAGTGCACCGCAGGTGCCGGTCAGTATGGTCACCATCGCCACCGTGGCGACGAACTGGAAGCGGCGCCGCACGAACAACCAGGCGCGGGCCCGCCGAAAGCTACTCATAGCTGATCAGTATCGTCGAGCCGAGTGATAGGGCGTCGACCCCATCGGCGCAACGGCTACCGGAACCCCGAACGTGGAGGCGTGCAGCATCATTCCATTGCCCGCATAGATGCCGACATGGGAGATATCGGAGTAGAAGAACACGACGTCGCCGGGTTGCAGATCCTTCTGGGCCACCGGGGTGCCGTAGGTGGCCTGCTGCGAACTGGTCCGCGGCACATCCTTGCCGACTTGTTTGAAGGCCCACTGCACCAGGCCGGAGCAGTCGAACTGATGCGGTCCGGTCGCGCCCCAGACATACGGGTCGCCGATGCGGGTGAGTCCGGCGGCCAATGCGCTGGTGCCGCTGCCGGGGACGAGTCCGCGCAGCAGGGTATCGGTATCGAAACCGGGCGGGAAGGGTGATCCGGCCAATGCCGATTTGTCCTTGGTGGACAACTGCCCCCATGCCTCTACGACCTGCGCGATGGATCCGGACAGGCCGGCCCGCTTGCGCTCGAGATCGGCGCGCACCTGGTCGGCCTTATCGGAGGCCGCGCGGGCGGTATCGGCGGCGGCACGTGCGGCCTTTTCCGCTTCGGTCGCGGTGGCGGTGGCCTGCTTGTAGAGATTGAGCTGCTCGGAGTTCCTGGCCGAGATCACATCGATGGTGGACATCTGGTCGAGCAGACGCTGCGGTGAATCACTCAGCAGCACAGCGGAGAGCCGGCTGGTGCGTGCGCCCTGATAGGCGGCGATCACGGTGCGATCGACGATCGGCTGAAACTTGCGGACTTCCTCGCGGGCCGCGTCGGCGGTCTGGGTGGCCGCGGCGAGTTCGGCGTCGGCATCGTGCAGGGCGGCGAGTTTGGTGTCGAGATCGGCCTGCGCGCCGAGTGCCTGCTGATTGAGCTGTTCGGATTCGCGAGACAGGTCGATCATCCGCTGTACGGCCTCACTGGCCGTGGTCGGCATGGCGGCCGGATCGGCTCCGGCTGGACTGCCACTGCAGAGTGCGGCGGCCAGGACTGCGGCCGCTAATGCCCCTCCCACCAGACGTTTACTGCGATGTCTCCGGTGATGTGCTGTCACAGCGCGCCAGGCCCCGTTTCTCTCGTGAAGCGATCTTGTCGCCTCCGTAAGCTGCGGAACCGCTGCGGCGAACTCCGCAACCCGGGAAGGTCTCGATTAGGTTACGGAACGGCGTAGGTCTGTGTCCAGTGGGCCACAAAATGATCACTGGCCCTTCGAACGGCCCGCAAGCGATCGCTACCTATGCCGTCCCGACGCCCGGCCGTTTCGTACGGCCGGGCGGGGTGGTCGAAAGAGCTGCTCAGAAGCGGCGCGCGCCGGCGACCGGCATGGAGGAAATCGGCGCGAGCTTCACCGGGGTGCCCGAGGTGGACGCGTGGACGACGTTGCCGTCACCGGCGTACAGGCCGGAGTGGCTGCCGCCGTAGAACGACACCAGATCGCCCGGCTGCAGGTTGTCGAGCGAGACCGGGGCGCCCGCGTTCAGCTGCTCACCGCTGGTGCGCGGCAGCTCCAGACCGGCCTGCTGGTAGGACCACTTGACCAAGCCCGAGCAGTCGAAGGCATTCGGGCCGGCGGCACCGTAGACGTACGGCGCGCCGAGCTTGCTCATCGCGGCGTCGAGCGCGATATCGCCGACGGACTTCTGGGGCGCCATGAACGGTAGCGGTGCGGGGTTGGGGATCTCGATGCCCGGGATGCCCTGCGGGATCGGGATCTCGTTGGGCACGTCGAAGGTGCCGACGCCGGGGATGGTGACCGGCTGGGCCGAGGCGGGCGCGGCGGGCAACAGGAAGACGCCGAGCGAGGCAGCTCCGACGGCTCCGGCCGCGACGGCACGCTTGGCATGTCGCTTGACGGTGTTGGTCGCCATGATGCGGTACTTCCAATCTGCCCCACGACGCCGCACCCGGTGGTACAGCGGACTGCGTGTCGAGGCACCGTCGGGTGGTGCGCCGAACTCCGTGAGGTCTCGAAAAGGTTACGAACACATCACGGTGTTTTGTAAAGCCGGAGACATCCGAAATGGCGATGCTCAACAAATTCGCCACCGAATATGTGCGACTTGAGTCACACCAATCACGAAACGATAACGACGTGTGATTTCCCAGGGGTGGTGACGTCGCTGGCGAGCTGTCCGACGTCCGGCGGCGGCGCGTCTCAGACGCTGGATTTATCCGAATTTTTCCAGGTCGCGAAGGTATCTTGGCTTGTGTTCAGTCGGGCGAGTCGGACCGAACGGTCTTCTCGTAGGGGGCATGGGCAGCACGCCGAGGGCATCGACTCCGGGCGCCCGGGCGTGTCCGTCCGATTGATGCAATCTGCTGAATAATGTGATGTGCGCCACTTTTTGGTGTTCTAGATCATTTCGTGGGAATCGGAGCGAAATCCTCGCCGTGTAATTCGGACATTTCTCCGCTGAAATCCCGAGTGGCTTTCCCGGCGGTTCCTGTCGTACCGAGGCCCTACGCTGCACGCCGTGCCCGATCCGACGCCGCGCCAGGCCGCCGCATTGCAGTTGGCCTTCGACGAGCTCGAGACCCCGCTCTACGACACCACCTTCGTGGTCGTCGACCTGGAGACCACCGGCACCAGTCCCGAAGCTGACGCGATCACCGAGATCGGTGCGGTGAAGGTGCGCGGCGGTGAGGTGCTGGGGGAGTTCGCGACCCTGGTGAATCCGGGACGGGCCATACCGCCTGCGATCGTGCAGATCACCGGGATCACCACCGCGATGGTCTACGAGGCGCCCCGGATCGAGGCGGTGCTGCCGGGTTTTCTCGAGTTCGCCAAGGGCGCTGTGCTGGTCGCGCACAACGCCCGCTTCGATATGGCCTTCCTGCGCGCCGCCGCGGCCCGTATGGATACGGCATGGCCGAGCGGGCCGGTGGTGTGCACGGTGAAGTTGGCGCGGCGCGTACTCGCCCGTGACGAAGCCCCCTCGGTCCGGCTCGGTGTGCTCGCGCCGCTGCTCGGTGCGAGCACCCAGCCGAACCACCGCGCCCTCGACGACGCCAGGGCCACCGTGGACGTGCTGCACGCCCTCATCGGACGGGTCGGCAATCTGGGCGTGCACAGCCTGACCGAACTGCTCGACTATCTGCCGAATGTCACACCGCGCCAACGCGCCAAGCGGGTGCTCGCCAACGATCTGCCGTCGAGTCCGGGCGTCTATCTTTTCCGCGGACCCTCCGACGAAGTCCTCTATATAGGGACGGCCGTGAATTTGCGTCGCCGTGTGCGCAATTACTTCACCGGATCCGAGACCCGCGGCCGGATGAAAGAGATGGTCTCCCTTGCTATTCGGGTCGACCATGTGGTGTGCGCGCACGGCCTGGAGGCCGGGGTGCGCGAGCTGCGACTGATCGTCGCGCACACCCCGCCCTATAACCGCCGCTCGAAATTCCCGAAGCGCGGTTGGTGGATAACGCTGACCGACGAACCGTTTCCGCGATTCGCGATCGCGCGGACACCGACCGCGGATGCGTTGGGGCCCTTCCCTTCTCGGATGGACGCGAACGACATCGCGCTGACCATCGCGGAGCACAGCGGCCTGCGCACCTGCACCACGCGACTGCCGCGCGACGGTCGCCACGACTGTCCGCCCGCGGTGGTCGGCGGATGCCCGGCAGCCGTCGGTGGCACTCCTATATATAAGGAGGAATACGAACCCGTCGCCGCGGCCGTTCGGGCGCTGTTCGCGGGCCACTCCGACGCGGCGCTGCGGGCCATGCTCGACCGCATCGAAACTTATTCGCAGGCTGAGCATTTCGAGGCCGCCGCCAGACTGCGTGACCGGACCGGCGCGGTGGTGCGGGCACTGCACCGTACCCAACGACTCGCCGCGGTGGCGCGGATCGGGGAACTGATCGCGGCGCATCCGAACGGCGCGGGTGGTTGGGAGTACGCGGTGATCCGCTATGGGCGGCTGGCGGGGGCCGGAACCTCGGCACGGGGTGTGCCGCCGATGCCGGTGATCGAACGCATCGTCGCGACATCGGAGACCGTGCTGCCGGATCCGGTGCCGCCATTGCGTGGTGCATCGCCGGAGGAGGTCGGTCTGGTGACGCGATGGTTGGCACGGCCGGGGGTGCGGATCGTGCGCACGAGTGAGGGATACGGCGAGCCGATCCGCGGTGCCGGACGCTGGGCTGGTTGGGCAGCTCTCGCCGATGCGGCGGCGCGGGCCCGACTCCACGGCCCGGAGGCCGAACTCGCGGAGTACAAGCATGGTGACCGCCTAGGCTGACAGCCATGATTACCGCGATCGTGATGATCCAGGCCGAGAACGCCCGCATTCCGGAGACCGCGCAGGCGGTGGCCGACACCCAGGGTGTCACCGAGGTCTATTCCTGCGCGGGCGATGTCGATCTGATCGCGATCGTGCGGGTGCGCGACCACGAGGAGATCGCCGAGGTGGTGACCGGCCGGATCGACAAGACCCCCGGCGTCGCCCGCACCACTACGCACATCGCCTTCAAGTCCTATTCCCGCGCCGACGTCGAGGCGGGCTTCTCTCTCGGCGAGTGAGCCGTACTCAGCGAATGAGGATGGAGGAGTCGGAGAAGGTTCGGGCAGCGCCCGAGGCGAGTACCGCGTAAACGCCCCGCTTCATCGTGTGCTCCTCAGGAGTCGAGCCGGGCGGCGTAGGCCCGACGCGAAACGGGCGACGCCGGATTGCCGCGTCACTGTAACCTTTACCGCCACAAGAGGCCTGCCGACATGCGGCGCATGATTCCCGGCGCGGGGTGTCAGTTGTCGCCGAGGGTGTTGGTGAGTTTGGCCCAGCGGTCGAGCAGGGCTGCGGATTTGCTGGTGTCGATGGCTTCGGCCGCGCGATCGATGCCCGCGGCGATGGCGTCGTGGATATCAGCATCCGGATCGCCGACACCCTGGGACAGGTCGTAGGCGACGATGGCGGCGGCGGAATTGAGCAGTACCGCATCGCGCACCGGGCCCGAGGTACCCGCGAATACGCTGCGCGCGACACCCGCATTGACCTCCGCGTCGCCGCCGCGCAAGGCGCTCAGCTCGACGCGCGCGATACCGATACGGGTCGGATCAATGGTGGTCTCCCGCAGTTTCCCGCCCGACACCACCCACACGTCGGTGGTGTCGGAGGTGGTGATCTCGTCCAGACCGTCATTGCCGCGCACCACGAGCGCGCTGGCGCCGCGCTCGGCGAAGACCCCGGCGATCACCGGAAGTAGATCGGGGAACGCGCAGCCGACCAGCCCGGCTCGCGGTTGCGCGGGGTTGGTGAGCGGGCCGAGCACATTGAAAACGGTGGGAATGCCGATGTCTTTGCGGGCCGGACCGGCGAAACGCAACGCGGGGTGGAACAGCGGCGCGAAACAGAAACCGATGCCGACCTCGCGCACGCAGCGAGCAACGGCCTCGGGGCCGAGAGCCAGCTTTACGCCCAATGCCTCCAGCACATCGGCGCCGCCGCTCTTCGAGGACGCCGCGCGATTGCCGTGCTTGACCACCGGAACACCGGCCGAGGCCACCACGATCGAGGACATCGTCGAGATATTCACCGAACCGGCCCGGTCGCCGCCGGTCCCGACGATGTCGACCGCATCGCCGTCGACGTGCACCAGGCGGGCGTGGCCGAGCATGCCCGCGGCCATACCGGACAACTCGGTAGGAGTGGGGCCCTTGATCTTCATCGCGACACCGAATGCGGCGATCTGCGCCTGCGTCGCATTGTCGGTGAAGATCTCGTCGATCACCCAGGTCGTGTCCTCCGCTGCCAGATCGCCACCATCGGCAAGGGTCCCGAGTACTTGGGGCCAGCTGCGCATGTCCACTTCTCCTGTCACCACTGGTTCGCGCACCAGTCTGTCGCGATAGAGCGTAGTGGTCGAGACGTTATTACCGCTGCGCGGTCGGGGAACCCGGTTGCAGAGCGTCCCAGCCGTCCGCGACGCCGTCGTGGCGCTGGGCTAGGCCGACCATCCTCGCCCGTTCCTGCGAACAATGCAGTGCGTCCAGCAGTTGAACCCGTTGCAGGGTCAGCGCTTCCAGTTCGTGCGGACCTTCGGTGCGCGGGGCCGCGGCGTAACCGTCCTGGGCCGCGATCGCACACACCTCATCGATCCGATCAGGCGGAATACGCAAATGGTGGCGCAGCAGTGCGGGCGCGTCGGCTTGGAGAGCCGTGGCGCGCGAAAGTGTTGTCGAACACCCTTCGGAGTCATCGAAGCATTCCGCGACGACTACTAGATCGGAACGGGTCGGATCGAGCGGTTCGGGTTCGTTCCCGCCGAACAGCCGTTGCCACCACCACGTCACATCCGCCTCCTGATCTCAGCTTTTCCTTACCAACGCCTGTCACCATCTGAGGCTGTAATCGTCTGGTCGCGCGACATTCACACACCTACATCACCACAACGGAGCGAGTCTTACGAGCGACCGTCGGCGGCCCGTCTCGCGGCCGAGTCGTCCAAGCGCATGCGACGCAGTCGCGAGTCTCGACGACGCCGCCAGCGACTGCTTGCAGGTCGCTCGCAATGGTCGGCCGCGAGACACCTGGGGGCCGCCGACACGCCGCGCCGAAGGCGCGGCCATCAAACGCTGTCTGTCCGTGCGTTTTCCGACGCGGGAGGACAAGTTTCGCACCCGGGTAGTTGTGTCGTACTACGACGAGTCATACTTACCCCCGTGACGACCGCAGTAGGGACCCCAGGATCGGCCATTACTCAGCGTGTGCATTCGCTGAACCGGCCCAACATGGTGAGCGTCGGTACCATCATCTGGCTGTCTAGCGAGCTGATGTTCTTTGCCGGGCTCTTCGCGATGTATTTCGTCGCGCGCGCCCAGGCCCACGGCAACTGGCCGCCGGAACCGACCGAGCTGAACCTGAAGCTTGCCGTGCCGGTCACCACCGTGCTGGTCGCCTCGTCGTTCACCTGCCAGATGGGTGTGTTCGCGGCGGAGAAGGGCGATGTGTTCGGCCTGCGGCGCTGGTATGTCGTCACCCTGATCATGGGTGCGATGTTCGTGTCCGGTCAGGGCTACGAGTACACCAACCTGGTCAAGGAGGGCACCTCGATCTCGAGCAGTGCCTACGGCTCGGTGTTCTACATCACCACCGGTTTCCACGGTCTGCACGTCATCGGTGGTCTGATCGCCTTCGTCTTCCTGCTGGTCCGCACCAAGGTCAGTAAGTTCACCCCGGCACAGGCCACCGCCGCGATCGTCGTCTCCTACTACTGGCACTTCGTCGACATCGTCTGGATCGGGCTGTTCGCCACGATCTACTTCGTCCGCTGAGTCGGGCCAGTACCTCAAAGCTTTTGCACAAGTCGGTTCCGTCTACTCCAAAGGGACACAGATGAGTTCATCTCCCCCGTCAGCGCCAGAGCCCGCCAGCCCCGGGAACGGCCAGGCAAGCAAGACGCGCAAGCAACGCCGTATGCGGCGTCGCATCGCGGGTGGGCTTGCGCTGTTGGTGGGCCTCGTCGGAGCCGGATTCCTCGCCACCGCGATTACGCCGGACCCGCAGGTCGCGACCGCGCACGAGGACCAGTCCGCGCTGATCCGCGACGGCAAGCAGCTCTACGAGACCTCCTGCATCACCTGCCACGGCGCCAACCTGCAGGGCGTGCCCGACCGCGGTCCGAGCCTGATCGGTGTCGGTGAGGCGGCCGTCTACTTCCAGGTCTCCTCCGGCCGTATGCCGATGGCGCGCAACGAGGCCCAGGCCCAGCGCAAGCCACCGAAGTTCGACGCGCACCAGATCGACGCGCTCAGCGCGTACGTCGCGTCCAACGGTGGCGGCCCGAGCGTGGTGCGCGACGCCAACGGCGAGATCGCCCAGGAATCGCTGCGCGGTCCGGATGTGGCCCGCGGTTCGGAGCTGTTCCGGATGAACTGCGCGTCCTGCCACAACTTCACCGGTCGCGGCGGCGCGCTGTCCTCCGGTAAGTTCGCACCGCCGTTGGAGCCCGCGAGCGAGCAGCAGATCTACGATGCGATGCTCACCGGCCCGCAGAACATGCCGAAGTTCTCCGACCGGCAGCTGAGCCCGGAAGAGAAGCGCGACATCGTCGCCTACGTCAAGAACGCCACCGAGGAGAAGAGCCCCGGCGGCTGGGATCTCGGCGGGTTCGGTCCCGCGACCGAGGGTCTGGCCATGTGGGTGGTCGGCATCACGCTCGTCGTGGGTGCCGCGATGTGGATCGGATCACGTTCATGAGCGAGCGCAGCGAGCGAACAACAAACACAGCCGATATATCGGTCATGACGGAGCCGAGCGCCAGCGAGGTGCAGGCATGAGCGATAGCAAGGAGCCAACTGACATGGGTCGGCCGGATGAGGGCCACGACGGTGCGCAGCCGTCGAAGGAGCCGGTGAACACCACACCGGCTGAGCCCACCGAGGAAGAACTCGACGCGATGTCGCGCGACGAGCTGGTCAAGCTCGGTACCGAGCGCGACGGTGTCGACGTCGCCTACCGGCGCGAGCGGTTCCCGGTGCCGGGCACCCGCGCCGAGAAGCGCGCCGAGCGGGAGGTCTCGTTCTGGTTCGCGGTCTCCGGTATCGCGGCCGCGGTCCTGGTCGGGGTCTTCCTGTTCTGGCCTTGGGAGTTCAAGGGCAAGGACGAGGAAGGCCACACCGCCTACTCGCTGTTCACCCCGCTGGTCGGTCTCAGCCTCGGTATCTCGGTGCTGGTCATCGGCGTCGCGGTGGTGCTGATCCGCAAGAAGTTCATCCCGGCAGAGCTGTCCATCCAGGACCGGCACGACGGACCCTCGCCCGAGGTCGAGCGCCGCACCCTGGTCGCCGAACTGCAGGATGCGCTGGACACCTCCACGCTGGGCCGCCGCAAGATGATTACCCGGACCGCGGGCGCCGGTGTCGGCGTACTCGGTATCGGTGCGCTGCTGGTCTTCGTCGGCGGCATGATCAAGAACCCGTGGGCCAAGGGCGACAAGTCGCCGCTGTGGGTCTCGGGCTGGACCCCGGACTTCCCCGGCGAGACGATCTACATCCGTCGCGACACCGGTCGCCCCGAGGACGTCATGCTGGTGCGTCCCGAGGACCTGGACGCGGGCGCGATGGAGACGGTGTTCCCGTGGAAGGAGAAGTGGCGCGGTGACGAGCACGCGACGCTGCAGTCCCTGCGCGGTATCCGCAACGCCGTCATGCTGATCCGGCTGCGCACCGAAGATGCGCAGAAGGCCATCAAGCGCAAGGGGCAGGAGAGCTTCAACTACGGCGACTACTTCGCCTATTCGAAGATCTGCACCCACCTCGGTTGCCCGACGTCGCTGTTCGAGCAGCAGACCAACAAGATCCTGTGCCCCTGCCACCAGTCGCAGTTCCTGGCGACCGAATGGGGTAAGCCGGTCTTCGGTCCCGCCGCTCGCGCACTGCCGCAGCTGCCGATCACCGTCAACTCCGAGGGTTACCTGGTCGCCGCGGGCGACTTCATCGAGCCGCTCGGACCGGCCTACTGGGAGCGTCGTTCATGAGTCGGGTTGCAGCCCAAGCCAACGAGGCGGACGAGCGGTACCGCGCCGCCGCGTTCATGAAGCGGTCGATCAACAAGGTCTTCCCGACCCACTGGTCGTTCCTGCTCGGCGAGATCGCCCTCTACAGCTTCATCATCCTGCTGCTGTCGGGTGTGTATCTGACCCTGTTCTTCGATCCGTCGATGAGCGAGGTCGTCTACAACGGTGCCTACCAGCCGCTGCGTGGTGTGACCATGTCGCGGGCCTACGAGACGGCGCTGAACATCACCTTCGAGGTGCGCGGCGGTCTGTTCGTGCGTCAGGTGCACCACTGGGCCGCACTGCTTTTCGCGGCATCGATCATCGTGCACCTGTTCCGCATCTTCTTCACCGGTGCGTTCCGTAAGCCGCGTGAGGCGAACTGGGTCATCGGCTGCCTGCTGCTGATCCTGGCCATGTTCGAGGGCTTCTTCGGTTACTCGCTGCCCGACGACCTGCTCTCGGGTACCGGTCTGCGGGCCGCGTTCGGCGGTATCACGATGAGTATCCCGATCATCGGTACCTGGATGCACTGGATGATCTTCGGCGGCGACTTCCCCGGCGACATCATCATCCCGCGTTTGTACATCGCGCACGTGCTGTTGTTCCCGGGCATCTTCCTGGCGCTGATCGCCGCGCACGTGGCGCTGGTCTGGTACCAGAAGCACACGCAGTTCCCCGGTCCCGGCCGCACCGAGAACAACGTCGTCGGCGCGCGGATCGTGCCGGTGTTCGCCTCGGATCAGGGTGCGTTCTTCGCCTTCACCCTCGGCATCGTGGCGATCCTGGCCGGTGTGCTGCAGATCAATCCGATCTGGAACCTGGGTCCCTACAACCCGTCTCAGGTGTCGGCGGGTTCGCAGCCCGACTTCTACATGATGTGGACCGACGGTTTGGCGCGCCTGATGCCGCCGTGGGAGATCTACATCGGTAACTACACGGTTCCGGCCGTGTTCTGGGTCGCGCTGATCATGGGGCTGGTGTTCACGGTGCTGATCCTGTACCCGTGGATCGAAAAGCGCCTCACCGGCGACGATGTGCGTCACAACCTGCTGCAGCGCCCGCGCGACGTGCCGGTGCGCACGGCGATCGGTGCGATGTCGATCGGTTTCTACGTGGTGCTGACGCTCTCGTGCGTCAACGACATCCTGGCGCTGAAGTTCGACATTTCGTTGAACGCCACTACCTGGATGGGCCGCATCGGTCTGCTGGTCGTGCCGCCGGCGGCGTACTTCATCGCCTACCGGTTCTGCATCGGTCTGCAGCGCAGTGACCGCGCGGTGCTCGAACACGGCATCGAGACCGGTGTGATCAAGCGTCTGCCGCACGGTGAGTACATCGAGGTGCACCAGCCGTTGGGCCCGGTCGACGATCACGGCCACCCGATCCCGCTGGAGTACCAGGGCGCGACGGTGCCCAAGAAGATGAACAAGCTGGGTTCGGCCGGTAAGCCGGGCACCGGTAGCTTCCTGCGCGCCGATCCGGTGCACGAGATCGAGCAGGCCTTCGAGGACGACCACGCGGAAGAGCTCAAGCAGCTCGCCGTACTGCAGAAGGTCCAGGCGAAGGCGAACGGTCAGAACGGTAAGTCCGCGCACTGACAGATAAGCAAAGGCCCCGAGTCGAATCTTCGACTCGGGGCCTTTTGCTTCAAAGGGAGACTCGGCGGCGGGCGGCCTCGATGGCCTCGAATTTGGCCAGGTTGTGGCGGGCGTCGGCGAGGGCGTCGTGGGCGTCCGGGGGGACCGGGGGCAGTTCGGGACGACCGTGGGCCTCCCAGTGCTGACGCAGTTCGTTGGTGTAGCGGGGCAGCGCATTAGGCAGGTCGACCATGGAGCCCCAGAGCTGGCACAGCGCGACGTGGTCGTATGCGGCCACCCAGGCCCACAGTTCGGGGGTGACGCTGGGGCGCGGGACCAGGAATTCGTAGAGGTCTTTGCGGATCTGTTCGCGGCTGCGCCATAGCCGGGAAGAGGGCGGCGGGAGCTGCGGCAGCACGTACCTGCGGACCCAGGGGCCAGCGCGTTCGGGATCGAATTCGGTTGAGACCGCATAGTATTCGCGGCCGTCCTCGCAGACCACACCGATCGATACGAGGTCGATCGTCGACCCGTCCTCGATGAATTCGCAGTCATAAAAATATCGAAGCGAGATCGGTCTCTCCTCCAAAGATCGGTACGGTGGCGATAGTGCCCGGCTATCCACCCTAGGTGCGCAGAATCCACCCCTAATACCGGGTACCTGCGCGTGCTGGAGGGTCCGTATTCTGAACAGGTGAACTGGACCGTCGACGTACCCATCGATCGCCTGCCGGAGCTGCCGCCGCTGCCCGCAGAGCTGCGTAGGCGGCTGGATGACGCGCTGGCGCGTCCGGCGCTACAGCAGCCGGCGTGGGATCCGGAACAGGCGGCAATGATGCGCACCGTGCTGGAGAGCGTGCCGCCGATCTGCGTGCCCGCCGAGGTGGAGGAGTTGCGCGCGCAGCTGGCGGAGGTCGCGCGCGGCGAGGCCTTCCTGATGCAGGGCGGTGATTGCGCGGAGACCTTCGCCGATAACACCGAACCGCATATCCGAGGCAATATCCGCACGTTGCTGCAGATGGCTGTGGTGCTGACCTACGGTGCCAGTCTGCCGGTGGTCAAGGTCGCGCGCATCGCGGGCCAGTACGCCAAGCCGCGTTCCTCTGACACCGACGCGCTCGGCCTCAAGTCCTACCGCGGCGACATGGTGAACTCGCTGGTCGCCGATGCGAAGCTGCGTGAGCACGACCCCTCGCGACTGGTCCGCGCCTACGCCAACGCCAGTGCGGCCATGAACCTGGTGCGTGCCCTGACCAGTGCAGGCATGGCGGATCTGCACCGTGTGCACGACTGGAACCGCGACTTCGTCGCCCAGTCACCGGCGGGTGCGCGCTACGAGGCGCTGGCCGAGGAGATCGACCGCGGCCTGGCGTTCATGACCGCCTGTCGAGTGAACGATCCAAGTCTGCAGTCGGCCCGCATCTACGCCAGCCATGAGGCATTGGTGTTGGACTACGAGCGCGCCATGCTGCGCCTCGGCCAGAACCCGGCGGGCGAGCCGGTGCTCTACGACCTGTCCGCGCACTTCCTCTGGATCGGCGAGCGCACCCGCCATCTCGACGGCGCACATATCGCCTTCGCGGAACTGCTCGCCAATCCGATCGGCCTGAAGATCGGCCCGACCACCACGCCGGATCAGGCCGTGGAGTACGTCGAGCGGCTCGATCCCAATAACGAGCCGGGCCGGTTGACCATCGTCTCGCGCATGGGCAACACCAAGGTGCGCGACGTGCTGCCGCCAATTATCGAGAAGGTGCAGGCGACCGGACACCAGGTCATCTGGCAGTGCGACCCCATGCACGGCAACACCCACGAGGCCTCCACCGGCTACAAGACCCGGCATTTCGATCGGATCATCGACGAGGTGCAGGGCTTCTTCGAGGTGCACCACGCACTCGGCACCCATCCGGGCGGTCTGCACATCGAATTGACCGGTGAGGATGTCACCGAATGCCTCGGCGGCGCACAGGACATCTCCGATCTGGATCTGTCCGGTCGCTACGAGACCGCATGTGACCCGCGGCTGAACACCCAGCAGTCGCTGGAACTGGCCTTCCTGGTCGCCGAAATGCTGCGCTGACCACGGCTTCCGAAGAGGAGCGCCGCGACATGTGGCGCTTCTCTGTCGTCAGGGCAGCGCAGTCAGCGAGACGGTACTGCCCGCCTCGACATTGGAACCCACGCCCGGAACTTGGCCGATCACCACGGAGCTCTCGGACGGGGCGAGCTGACGCACCGCCACCACCAGGCCGAGCGCCTGCAGCTTGGAGCGGGCGTCGGCGACGCTCGAGCCGACCAGCAGGGGCACCTTCACGGCATTCGAGACGATCAAGGTGATGCCGTCGCCGGCCTGGATCGTGGCGCCCGCGGCCGGTTCGGTGGCGATGACCTTATCCGCCTCGATGGTGCGGTCGTACTGAGTTCTGGTCTCGCGCACCGTGATTCCGGCCGCGGTGAGCGCCTTGTTAGCTTCCTCGGTGGTCTTGCCGCGCAGATCGGGCATCTTAACCGGCTGAGATCCCTTGCTGCGGTACACCTTTACCTGCGCGGCCAGCGGCAGAACGGTGCCGGGAGCCGGATCCACCTTCGCGAAGGTGCCCTTGGGTGCGGTACTGCCCGTTTCGCCCGCGTCCACCGGTTGCAGTCCGGCATCGCGAATGAGCTGGTTGACCTTCGAAATGTTGTCGCCCGCTTTGACATCCGGCACGCGGGGTTTGCCGCTGGAGATCAGCACGGCCACCGTCGAGCCCTTGGTGACCTTGGATCCGGCCGAGGGATCGGTGCCGACCACCCCGCCGACCGGGATGGTGTCGGAGGTCTTCTGTCTGATCTCGGTGTCGAAACCGGCATCCGACAGGGCCGAAATCGCGCTGGCCTGATCCTTCCCGGCGACCGACGGGACGGCCGAGTAGCGCCCCACACCCAACCACCAACCGCCGATCCCGACGAGCAGTGTCAGGACCGCGACGATGGCGACCCAGAGCAGGACCGTGCGACGCGATTTGCTCCGGTCGTCCGCGAAGGGTGACGGTTGCGGCGAATGTGATGGTGCGTAGGGGTCGCGGTAGGTGTCCGGCGGTCCGTAGTTGTCCGCCGGACCATAGTCGGGCACCCGCGGCCGCGCCGCGGTGACCACCTTGGTGCGCTGCGCGGACGGTGGTGGCGGTGCCGCGGCCCTGGCCTGCTGCGGGGTGGGCGCGGCGCCCTGGTAGCTGGCGCTGAGGTGTTCGGCCGATTCCTGCGGTGCGGGCACCCGATACGGCGGCAGATTCAGCGCTACCCCGATCGAATGCAATTCGGCCGCCATCTCGTTGGCATCGGCGAAGCGGTGCGCGGGTTCGCGGTTGGTGGCCCGCGCGATCAGCTCGTCGAACTCCGGCGGGACTCCGTCGATGAATTCGCTCGGGCTTGGCACATCGTTCTCGATGCGCTGATATGCCACCGATAGCGAAGTGTCGCCGGTGAAGGGGACCCGGCCGGTGAGCAGTTCGAAGATCAGGATGCCGAAGGAGTAGACGTCGCTGCGGGAATCGGCGGTGCCCGCGGTCACCTGTTCGGGTGACAGGTAGGCGGCGGTGCCGAGAATTACGCTCGCCGAGGTGGTGTTCGCGGCCGCGACGGCACGTACCAGACCGAAATCGGCGATCTTGACCTCGCCGGAATCGGAGACCAATACATTCTCCGGTTTGATATCGCGATGGATCAGGCCAGCCGAATGCGCGACGCCGATCGCGGCCAATACCGGCTCGGCGACCGCGCGCACCGCATGCGGCGGCATCGGACCGCGTTCGCGCAGGAGCTCGCGCAGCGTGCCGCCCTCGACCAACTCCATGATCAGGAACGGATGTTCGCCGTCCACGCCCTGGTCGTAGACCGCGACCAGAGACGGATGCTTGAGCTTGGCGACCGCGCGCGCCTCGAATTCGAACCGGGATAGGAACTGGGGATCGGCGGCGAATTTGGGATCCATCACCTTGATCGCGACCGGACGGTCCAGACGGGTATCCACCCCTCGGAAGACCATCGACATCCCGCCCCGCGCGATCGGCGCATCGATGCGGTAGCGCCCCTCCAGGATTTGCCCGATCAAGTGATGTCCTCCGGCTTTCACAAAGTTCTCACCCATCGCTCCGATGCGACAAGCGATTGACCGTCTCGCGCGGCCCGCTCACGATCGTAGCTGTGTCGATCGGCTCTGTTTTTGGCCGCGCGGGGCGCGGCGTGTTCGCGGCCCGGAATGTCAGCATCGCGGAGCGATTCGATGAGGGTGGTGGTCGGGCGACGGGTGGGCCTCGCGGCCGAGCGGTCGAGACTCGCGCCTGCGGCGCCTGCGCTTCGACCACTCGGCCGCGAGACGGGCCGCGAACTGGTCGCTCGTAAGACTCGCTCCGTTGTGGTTGACAAAGTGATGATTTGTGGCCGACAGGGTGCCGTTGTGCCATCGAATCGCGCGGGAACGGTCCAGGGGTGTCTCGAAGCACGTGGGGCGGGACCGTCTACCGTTATCCGGGTGAGTGCATTCCCTTGCAGTGACGATGTTCTTCCCCAGTCGGAGGTGGTGATCCCGCTGCCGGAGGTGGCCGACAAGCTCGGGCTCGTGGTGACCCGGGTGCATCAGATGCTGCGCGACCACCAGTTGCTCGCCATGCGCCGCGATGGTGTTGCCGGCGTGCCCGAGCGATTCTTCGACGACACCGGCGCGATCGTGAAGTCGCTGCCGGGCTTGATCACCGTCATGAAAGACGCCAAGTACACCGATGAGGAGATCTTGGAGTGGATCTTCACCGACGACGAGAGCCTGCCCGGTAAGCCAGTCGACGCATTACACGGCCCGCTCGCGCGCGAGGTTCTGCGCCGCGCGGCGGCCGACCCCTTCTGAGTTCTCGGCCGCGCGGACGCAGCGTGTTCACGGCGCCCTAGTGTGCGGTGGCCTCGCTTTCGCTCGTCCAGCGCAAGAGATTGATGACGGACTTCGTCCGGCAGCGTCCGATAGGCGCGTCCGAGCCGTCGAGACTCGCTCCGTGGTGGTTGAGTGAGTGTCACCGTTGCGGTCGAGCTCAGATCCGCATGGCCGCTGCGGTGAACTCGACTGCCGCGACACGCAGACGTCGGGTGCGCGGGACCACGGCGCGGCGCGCGAACACCGCGTAGTCGGAGTGTTCGATTTCGTCCAGGATGCCGGAGTAGAGCGTGCTCGCTGTGCGAATGGCGGGGCGCACACGGGGGTCGAGTAGGTCGATGCCCGGGTTCGCGAAGCGGTAGAAGTCGCGGTTGATCGCGATCAGGTGGGCCAGTGCGCGGCGGACCCGCTGGTCGGTGTGGCCGATCCGGTGGCAGTGGGCGAGCAGCTCGGCGTCGACGCCGAAGGCCGCGAGTTCGCGGGTGGGGAGGTAGATCCGGCCACGGTCCAAGTCCTCGGCGATATCGCGCAGGAAATTGGTGAGCTGGAACGCCTCGCCGAGTGCGGCGGCGGCGGGTTCGGCCTCGGCTACTGGGACGACCGTGCCCAGTACGGGCAACAGTTGCAGACCGATCGCGGCCGCGGAACCGCGCATGTAGCCGCGAAGTTCGGTCATGGTGGCGTACTCGGCGCGGAAGTGCGCGGTGCCCGGCACATCCATTCGCATGGAATCCAGGAAGGTCCAGAAGTACTGGGGCGCGATGTCGTAGCGCTGGATGGTGTCGGCCAGTGCGGCGAGTACCTGGGTGCGCCGGTCGACGGGAGGCTTTGCCTGCTCCAATGCGACGCGCAGTTGCTTCTCGACCAGATCGAGTTCGCCCGCGGGTCCGTGTTCGGCGTCGTATGTGGGGTGATCGACGATGTCGTCGACCATGCGCGCGAAGGCGTAGAGCGCGTGCACCGCGGGTCTTCGTGGTGCCGACAGCAGTCGGGTGGCGAGGAAGTAGGTGCGTCCGTGTACGGCGGCGATCGCCCGGCATACGCGGTATGCCGCGGCCAGTTCCGAGCCGCGGGCGGTCAGCGCGACCTCGGTCATGACCGGATGACGGCGACCGGATTGCTCTCCGGTGGGGTAGCGCGCAGTCGCAGTGGGTCCACCCGTCGCAGCGACAGGGCCGCGACCACGGCGGCGAAGGTCGCGGCGGCGACGTGCCCGAAGCTGTAGAGCCCGATCGAACCGTCCGGCTGGAATACCAGCATCAACCAGGTACACAGCCCGACCAGCGCCATCAGCGTGGTGGTTGACAGCGCGAACCCGGCGGCCAGCGCCAGCGGCCAGGAGTAGTACCAGGGCAGCGCGGCGGGCGAAAGGATGACGATGGCGACGAAGGCGATGAGGATGCCGAAGACCGCCTCGCGCTCGCTGTGCCGGAACCGCCACCAGGTCCACGCCAGCACGGCGACCAGCGCCAGCGCGCACAGGGCGCGGGTCACCACGAGCACCGGATCCATCGGGAACGGCGTCACCCAGCGGACCATATGCGCCATGATCGTCGGCAGCGAGAGCCAGTTGATGATCTTCTTCGAGCCCGACAGCGCGGTCAGCCAGCCGATGCCGACCCCGGCGATGGCCGAGGCGGCCACGAAGACCACCGCGAACACGCTCAAACCGAGTCCGGCGATCTTGGCGAACATCAGCGCCGGATGCGGCACTTCCGCGCTCGGTCGCGCGGGTTCGGCCTCGCTCTCGAGGCTTTGGGTCGCACCCGGTGATTGCGCGGCGCGTTGCAGCGCCCGACGTTCACGCTCGTGCAGCATCCAGATCCACACCAGGAACGGCAGTGCGACACCGGCGGTCGCCTTGATGGCGACGCCGATCGCGACGACCACGATGCCCGCCACATGATGGCGCTCGAGCACGAGTGCGATACCCGCGCACATGAGCCCGACCATGAGCATTTCGTTGTGCACGCCGCCGATGAGGTGGATCAGGACCAGCGGGTTGAGCACGGCCAGCCAGAGCGCGACATTCGGCTTACCGCCCAGGTGCTTGGTCAGATACGGCACCGCCCACATCATCAGCGCCAGTCCAGGCAGCATGACCAGCCGCAGCGCGATGGTGCCCGCGACCACGTTATCGCCGGTGATCGCGGTGATCGCGTTGCCGAGCAGCAGGAAGATCGGACCGTATGGTGCGGTGGTGGTGGTCCAGACCGGGCTCACATTGTCCAGCAGCACACCGGGATTGGCGACCGGCGGGGAGACGTAGGGATCGAAGCCGTCGCGTAGCAGTGCGCCCTGGGCCAGATACGAATACGCATCGCGGCTGAACATCGGCACCGCGAACAACAACGGGAAGATCCAGATGCCGACGATCGCGCGCAGTTCGTTCAGCGTGACTCCGGCGTCGGGCCGGTCGCCGAATCCGATCGTGGTGCGGCCCAAGCGCACCCACGCGGTGATCATCAACAGCACACCGACCCAGATGACCATGGTGGACAGCACATAGCCGTGCCCGAACCGCAGCCACGACAGATGTATCGCCTCGAGCAGCGGATCGCGTTTGCGGACGCTGCCCGCGCCGAATCCGCCGAAGGTGATCATCAGCGCGCCGAAGAAACCGAGCAGCGCCGAATGTCCCTCGGGGCTGCGGGCGAAGTCGGCGGTAGTCCGCAGCCAGGTACGGAATCCGTGTTCGGCGACGGCCGGGGCTGTCCGGCGCGCAGGAACCCTCGATGGGCGCGCCTCTGCTTCGGTCGCGGTGATCGAGTTGTCGGTGGGCGCGGCGGCCGTCGTCTCAGGGGGATGCATGTGGTGTCGGTCCCCCCGGAGTGGTCGGCGGTCGCAACCGCAGGCGAATAGGTCGGCCGTTAGTTTATCGGCTCGCCGGGAACACTATCCCGCTGGTGCGCGGGGATTCATCCCGAGTGGCTTGTGCGGCGCCGATAATTCGGATTGCCGCCAGTTTTCCGGACAGCAAGGTGGTCGGCACGCCGACGCCCGGAGTGGTGCCGCAACCGGCGATAACCACGTTGTCGCTGCCGCCGGAAAAATTGCGCGGACGAAATGGGCCGGTTTGCCGGAACAGATGGGCCGCGGAGAAGGGTGTGCCCGCGAGCATGCCTTGTTCGTGCCAGGTGCCGGGTGTGTCGAGATGGTCCACGGTGAAGTTTTCGGCGATGCCGTGATATCCGCGCTCCGCCAACACATTCAGGAGTTCACGCAGGTAGGAGGGCCCGAGCCGGTCCCAGTCCAGCGGCGCGGCGTCGAGGTTGGGGCAGGGGGCCAGCAGCGAGAACGGTTCGTGTCTGCCGTCGGCGCGGTCGATGTAGAGCGACGGATCGGTGAGGGCGGGTCTGGTGAGCAACAATGACGGGTCGCTCATCAGGCGGCCGCGGCCGGGGCGGGCGGCGATCTCGTCGAAGGTCCGGTTCCATGCGTCCCCGAAATCGATGGCGTGGTGGGCCTGGATCGGCCAGGTCTGGGCGATCGCGGCGGGGATGGTGCCGTGTGCGACGACAGCGGATGGTGCGGCGCGCAGTCGACGGCGGCGGCGCACGCCGAAGCGCTCGAGTGAGCCGAGGTCGGCGGTGAGGACAACGGCGTCGCAGTCGACGGTGCGCCCGTCTGCGGTGCGGACCTGCCTGGCCCGCCTGCCCGCGTATTCGATCCCGGTGACCTCGGCGTTCAGCTCGAGTGTGCCGCCCGCCGCGGTGAAGGCGTCGGCGAGTGCGGCGGTGATGGCGCGCATGCCGCCCTCGGGGAAGTAGACGCCGAGCGAGGTGTCCATATGTGGAATCGCGCCGTATACGGCTAGCGCCTTCGCCGGGGCCATGCCCGCGTACAACGCTTGGAAGGTGAACAGTCGGGCCAAACGAGGATCGCGCAGGAAGCGCGAGACGCGCGGGCCCAGCCTGCCGAAGCCGCCGAGTCGCACGAGTGTGGCCAGTGCGCGGCGCTTGGCCGGGTAGCGGACCATATCCAGCGGCGAATCGAAGTTCGTATCCATGAACTCGGTGAATTCGGCCTGGTAGATCTGTGCGAGCCAGTTGCGCAACCGTCGGTAGCGCATGGCCTCGGCCTCGCCGCAGACGCGGGCCACCTCGATGGCCATGGCCTCGGGATCGGCGTAGACGCGGATGGTGGAGTCGTCGGCGAAGCGGGCGTGATAGCTGGGGGCGAGTCGGTGGATGCGCAGTGGCGGCGTGCAGGTTTCGGGCGTCGCACCGACGGCGGCGAGGGCGTCGGTGACCAGCTCTGGCAAGGTGAGTACCGTTGCACCGGAGTCGATTTCGTAGTCCGGGCCGCGATATAGGCCGACTCGGCCGCCGGGATGATCGGCTCGCTCCAGCAGGGTGACTGTGCGCCCGGCTCCGGTCAGATATAGGGCGGCGGCGAGGCCGGATAGGCCCGCGCCCACCACCACGACGCGATCGGTCGACCCCGCAACAGTTTTCATGTGCATCTCCTCGCGCCGCTAGTGCGTGCGACTCGTCGCTGCCAGTGCCATGGCGCGCAATCGCTCCTTGGCATCGGGTGTGGCGGTACTCGATGCCAGTGCGGCCAGGCCCTGTTCGGTGAGTTCGGTGATACGCCGCTCCACCTCGTCGACCGCGCCGAGTTCGGTGATCACCGTGCGCAACCGCTCGACCTGGTCCGTAGTCAGGTTGGTGCCGATGCTGGTGCGCAGCAGATCGGCCGCGGCCGGATCGGTGGCATCGGCGCGCTGCAGCGCCTCGGCGACGAGAACGGTGCGCTTGCCCTCGCGTAGATCGTCGCCGGAGGGCTTACCGGTGACCGCGGGATCGCCGAAGACGCCGAGCAGATCGTCGCGCAGCTGGAAGGCGATGCCGATATCGGTGCCGAAGGTCCGGTAGGCCTCGATCAGCTGCGGATCGGCGTCGGCCAGTGCCGCGCCCAGGTGCAGTGGGCGCTCCACGGTGTAGGCTGCGGTCTTATAGCGGTTGATGCGCAGCGCCGCCGCGACGGATTCGTCACCCGCGGACTCGCCGTGGATATCGAGCAGCTGTCCGCCGAGCACCTCGGTGCGCATCAGCGCCCATACCGGTGCGAAGCGGCCGAGGGCGGCGGCGTCGAGTCCAGCGGTGTGCACCATGTCATCAGCCCAGGCCAGCGCCAAATCGCCGACCAGGATGGCGACCGAGGTGCCGAAGTGTTCGGCGTCACCGGCCCAGCCGTGGTCGCGGTGGCGCTGTTCGAAGTCGACATGCACGGTGGGGAAGCGGCGACGGGTGCGCGAGGAGTCGATGATGTCGTCGTGGACCAGCGCGCAGGCCTGCACCAATTCCAGTGCGGCACAGGCGTTCAGGACCGCGGCGGCGTGCGGGTCGGTGGGATCGCCGCCCGCGCCGAGCCAGCCGGTCCAGGCGAAGGCCGGGCGGGTGCGCTTACCGCCGCGCAGCACGAACAGTTCGAGCGCGTCCGCGGCCTGGATGAAAACCGGACCGAGCGGTTCGACGATGGGGCGTCGGGTCAGGAAAAAGGCTTTGAGCGCGTCCTCGACCGCCGCGACGAATCCGGGGGTGCCCGGCGCTGGCGTGTGGTTCGTGGGCGGGGTGCCCTGAGGCGTCTGGATACCGGTTCCGGCGGACAGGGGAGCCTCCAAGGTCGTGCGGGTGCTGGTGCGCGGTGGATCGTGGGCGCTATAGGTACTTCGCTGCCGGACGGGGACCGTCGCGCGTGTCGTTCCGGTGACTGCGAGCATGTCGCTTGCTCGCAGAATACGCGTACGGTTGTGACGACCTGACGGCCCGGTGAGGGGCCACCACTACACTGGACCGGTGACTTTCGACAACGTGCGGGGACGTTCGACCCCTGGCCGGCCGTCCCCGACGCCACCGATCGTCTCTGGAACACCCTCGGTTGTACAGAGCCTGCGGACCCACTCGGGGGGTTCTGTGCCCTTCTCGGTGGAGTTCAATCCGCCGCGTGACGCCGCGGGCGAGGCGCGGTTGTGGCGGGCCGCGCGCACTTTCGAGCGCATGCATCCGGCCTTCGTCTCGATGACCTACGGCGCGGGCGGTACCACTCGCGACCGCACCGTGCGGATCACCGGCGCGCTGGCCGAGGAGACGACGCTACTGCCGGTCGCGCATCTGACTGCCGTCGAGCACAGCGTCGCAGAACTGCGCTCACTGGTCGGCGCGTACGCCGATTCGGGCATCCGCAATATTCTCGTGCTGCGCGGCGACCCGCCCGGCGATCCGCTCGGCGAATGGCGCAAACATCCCGAGGGTGTGGCCTATGCCGAGGAACTAGTGCGTATCGTGCGCGACCTCGGCGACTTCCATGTCGGCGTCGCCTCGTTCCCGCAGGGCCACCACCGCTCCCCGGATCTGGAGCACGACACCGCGTATCTGGCCGCGAAACTGCGTGCGGGCGCGGAGTATTCGATTACCCAGATGTTCTTCGACGTCGAGCACTATCTGCGCCTGCGCGATCGCATCGCGACCTACGATCCGATCGAGGGCGCGAAGCCGATCATCCCGGAGCTGATGCCCATCACCTCGCTGCGCACGGTGGCACGCGCCGAGGAACTGTGCGGACGTCCCCTGCCCCCTGCGGTCATGGAGCGCCTGCGCAAGGCCGCCGGTGACGGGTCGGAGGAGCACAATGCCGCCGTCCGCGAGGCCGGCATCGAAATCGCCACCGAAATGGGCCAGCGCCTCATCGCTGAGGGCGCACCCTGCCTGCACTTCATCACGCTGAATTTCGCCAAGGCCACCGGTGAGGTCCTCACCAACCTCGGCTACGGCGTAACCGCCGCACCCAGCTCCCCGAGTCTTCTGCCGGTCGTGGGTGCCACACCGGTGGCGTCGCGGGCCGACAGTTAGCCGGGGGTCGGGTGCTGGGCGTACCCGACGAGTTACCGATGTTCTTGCGAACTCAGTTATTGCGCGGAATTCCCAGCTGCCCCGACATTGGTCGACGGGGCAGCATGCTGGCTACGCGGCGCGCGCTGTCCGCAGCCCCCAGGCATCGGCGAGGAGGCGGTGGGATTCGAGGCGGTCCTCATGGCGGTGGGTGACGCTGGTGACGAGGAGTTCGTTCGCGCCGGTGACCCGCTGCAGGGCCTGCAGGCGTTCGACGACGGTGCGTGGGCTGCCGACGAACTGGGTGGCGAGGCGGTCGTCGACCAATCGGCGCTGCTCCGGTGTCAGCGGGGTGGCGGTATCCGGATCGAGATAGTCCGCGGCGCCCGCACCGCTGCGGATGCTGTGCACCCAGTGACCGTAGGTGGCGGCCAGATGTTGGGCGCGCGCGTCATCGGAGGCGACGACCACGTCCGCGGAGATCACCACATACGGCTCGGCGAGGCCGGCCGAGGGCCGAAAGGCCGCTCGGTAGGCCGCGACCGCGTCCAGAGCGGTGCCGGGGGAGACGTGATAGGCGGCGGCAAAGGGCAGACCGAGTTTGCCTGCCAATTCGGCGCTTTCACTGGCCGAGCTGCCGAACAACCACAGCTCGACCTGTGCGCCCTCACCCGGAACCGCGTGCAGCGCAATGCCTTCGGCGCTCTTGTAGGTGCCGTTGAGCAGGGTGCGTACCTCGTCGACCTGGTCGGGGAAGTCCGGTGCCTGCGCGCCATGCTGTTGCAGTGCGCCGAGCGAGGCGATGAACTTCGACCGGTCGGTGATCCGTCCGGGATCGAACGGTGGCGGAACAACTACGCCGTCGCGGACCTCGGTGCGCCCGGTCACGGTATCGACGACCGGGTGACCGCCCTTGGGATGCGCGGGCTGTGCGCCGAACTGAGTGCGGCGATGGCCCGATCGGCCCAGGCCGAGGTCGAGTCGTCCCGGGTAGAGCGCGTCGATGGTGCCGAACGCCTCCACGATCGATGCCGAGGTGTGGTGGCCGACCTGAACCGCCGCCGAGCCGACGCGAATCCGGGTGGTGGCCGCGGCGACCAGGCCGATCAGCGTGATGGAGGAGGAGCTCGCCACCGAGACGAAATGATGTTCGGCCAGCCAGTAGCGGCGGTAACCCCACTGCTCGGCGTGCTGGGCCAGATCGATGGTGTTGCGCAGGGCCTGCTGTGCGGTGGATCCGGCGCTGATCGGGGCCAGATCGAGGATGGAAAGCGGGATCGTCACGCGGACCGTCCCAGGCGCGGATCCTGTTCGCCCGCTTCGATGGCAACCCGCAGCCGGTTTTCCGCGGGTGCGAGCGGGCAGGTGGCGAAATCGGTGAAGGCGCAGGGCAGATTGGCCGCCCGGTTGAAATCGAGACCCACGGTGCCACGGGCGTCGGGTGCCTCGACGGCCAGCGAGCGGGCCGCAGGGTAGGTGGTGACGCCGCTGGTGGCATCGGTGAACAGCACCCGCAGGTTGGTCGGCTCGCCGAAGGCGATGACGCGCTCGGTGACCTCGCCGATGGTGAATTCGATGGTGCCCGAGGCGGTGTGGTGATGTTCGAGCCCGTCGACGACGGCTCCGGTGGTGATCGTGCGCGGCTCGTCGAACGGCTCGAAGCGGCCTTCGACCACCCAGCGCGGGTCCGGGGCATAGGTCGGGATGCCCTCGAAACTCAGCAATGTCGGTGCGGCCGGGTCGTGCACGCGCACGGCGTAGAGGCCGCTGCGCCGAATCACCTCGAGCACTCGATTCTCGTGCAGCACCTCGAGTCCCGGCGCGCCTTCGGCCGGTATGACGATCTGTACGCCCGCGATGTCGCTGCCCTCGAACCGCAGGCGGTCGGCGGGCCGGGCGGTGATGAACACCTTGTCGTCGGTGACCCACCAGGTGCCGGGAATGTCGGGCATGCGCTCGGGTTGGTCGGTGAGCCAATGCAATCCGGTCAGGCTCAGGAAGCCGAGCGGATCACGCAACTGGTCTTGCCTGGCGTGATGCCAATGCGCCCACTCGGTTTCGAAAAGACTGGTGATGCTGGTCGTCATGACGCTCTGACTCCTTCGAGTGTGCGGTTGTGGTGGGGATGGCGTAGTCGGGTGCCGGTCATCAGGCCGCCCCCGGTGTGGCGACGTGCGGTGTGGGAATGGCCGACAGCAGTTCGCGGGTGTACTCGTGCTGCGGGTTGTCGAAAATGTCGGCGGTGGAGCCGGATTCGACAATGCGACCGTCGCGCATGACCGCGACGCGGTCGCTGATGCGGCGCACCACGGCGAGGTCGTGGGAGATGAACAGGTAGCTCAGTCCGAGTTCGGTTTGCAGGCGGTCCAGCAGTTCCAGGATCTGGGCCTGGACGGAGGCGTCGAGAGCCGAGACCGGTTCGTCCAGTACGAGCAGGTCCGGGTGCAGGGCCAGCGCGCGGGCGATGGCGACGCGTTGGCGTTGTCCGCCGGACAGTTCCGCCGGGCGGCGCTGTGCGAAGTTCTCCGGCAGCGCGACCTGGCCGAGCAGTTCACGCACCCGCTCCTGTCTGGCCTTGCGATCGCCGACGGCATAGGCCCGCAGCGGTTCCTCGATGATCGAGCCGACTCGCCAGCGCGGATCCAGTGAGCCGTAGGGATTTTGGTAGACCACCTGGAAGCGCTGGCGCAGGTCGCGCAACCGTCCACCTTTCACCGCGGTCATGTCCTGCCCGTCGAACGTAATCGCGCCGCTGTCCGGTTCGGTGAGCCGCAAGGCGATTCGCGCCGTAGTCGACTTGCCGGAGCCGGATTCGCCGACCAGCGAGAGGGTTTCGCCGCGACCGAGTTCGAATCCGACGCCCGCCACCGCGGTGACCGAACCACCGGCCGGTGCGCGGAAGCGCTTGTGCACATCCCGCACGGTGAGCAACGGCGGACCGGCGCTCGTGCGCGGTGTGCGGAACCCGTCGAACGGGGCCAGGCTCGGTGAGGCGGCGAGCAGGCGCTTCGTGTACGGATGACGTGGTTCGGTGAGCACCGTCGCGGTTGGACCGGTTTCGACGATCTCCCCGCCGCTCAGCACAATGATCCGATCGGCCCGCTCGGCGGCGATCGCGAGATCGTGGGTGATCAGCAGTACCGCTGTGCCGCGCGCCGCCGTCTGCGCGGCGAGTTTGTCGAGTACCCGTCGCGCTACCGTGGCGTCGAGCGCACTGGTCGGCTCGTCGGCGATCACCAGATCCGGTCCGGCGATGATCGCCGCCGCGATCAGCACCCGCTGCCGCTGGCCACCGGACAGTTCGTGCGGATATTGCGCCGCCCGCAACTCCGGCACGTCCAGTCCGGCATCCGAGAGCAATTCGATCGCTCGCGTGGCCGCATCGCGACGATCGGCGAGTCCGTGCACGAGCAGCGCTTCGGCGACCTGATCACCCACGCGCCGCACAGGATTCAGCGAAAGTCCTGGATCCTGCGGTACGAATCCGATCCGCGCACCGCGAATCCGTCGCAGCGCCCGCTCGGATCCGGTATCCACCGTCTCCCCGTCGAAGGTGATGGTCCCGCCGGTGATCTCGGCATTGGGGCCGAGCAATCCGATCACCGATTGCGCGAGAGTCGACTTACCGGAACCGGATTCACCGACCAGCGCGACAACCTCGCCGCGTACGACGGTGAGGGATACGCCGCTGAGTGCGGCGACGTCGCCGCTGTCGGAGGCGTAGCGCACGTGCAGGCCGTCGATGCGCAACAGTGCCGCTGCGGACCCATTCGGTCCATTCGTGACGTCGCGGACTTGCGGCGTGCCGTCCGTCGGATCGGCGGACGTGCTGCGCTTACTCATGCGCTGTGACTCCTTCCTACGGCGCGGCCGAGACGTTGTGCGGAGAGGACGACGACGATGATCACCAGGCCGGGCAGGGTGGTCATCCACCATGCCGTGGCGAGGAAATTGCGTCCCTCTGAAATCAGTGAGCCCCATTCGGGGGTGGGGGGTTTCGCGCCGTAGCCGAGGAAGCTCAGCGCCGAGACCGATAGCACCGCCATACCGAATTCGACCGCGGCCAAGGCGAGTACCGGCTGATACGAGTTCGGCAGGACGTGCCTGGCCAGCACCGTGTACCAGCGGACCCCGCCAGCGTGCGCCGCCTCCACATACGGTGCCTGTCGCACTCGAAGCACCTCCGAGCGCATGACCCGCGCGAAGTTGGCGATCAGCGAAACGCCAACCGCGATGGCCACATTGCGGGTGCCGAAGCCGAGCGCGGTGACCAGCGCAAGGGACAGCAGCAGCGACGGAATCGATAGCAGCACATCGACGAACCGCATGATGACGGTGTCGACCGAGCCGCCGATCGATCCCGACAGCAGCCCGAGTATCGATCCGGCGATCAGGGCGATGGCGACCGCGGACAGGGTTGCGGTGAGCGAGAGTCCTGCGCCGTGCACCATCCGGGTATACAGATCGCGCCCGAGATTGTCGGTGCCGAACCAGTGTCGGGCACTGGGCCCCTGGAACTTCTGCGCGGGCACTCCGGTCAGCGGGTCACCACTGGCGAAAACCGAAGGGAACAGCGCCCAGCCGAGCGCCAGCACCGCGACGGCACCGGACAGAATCACTACGACATTGCCGCGCAACGACTTCCACTGCAGTGCTGGCCGGCGCAGTCCGGGCAGTGCGACCCG
Organism: Nocardia sp. NPDC050412; assembly: GCF_044458825.1. Lineage (NCBI taxonomy): Bacteria > Bacillati > Actinomycetota > Actinomycetes > Mycobacteriales > Nocardiaceae > Nocardia > Nocardia sp. NPDC050412. The sequence goes on along the minus strand of NZ_JBITIJ010000018.1, from coordinate 128,023 downwards.
GCGCGACTCATCGGCGACATCAACCATGGTCGGTCACCCGCTGTCGCAGATCGGGCCTCGGCGCGAAGCCATAGCCGCTGATGAGGTGCCCGGGCGTCAGTGCGAGTACGGCGTTATCGCGCGCCGCGTCGAGGGATAGCTCAGGCACGGACGACCACCTCTTCCGGGATTTCATTCGAGTCGGTCTCGGAATCGGTTGCCGCACGGCGGGATCGACCGGCGATGCGCGGGTCGAGCAGTGGATACAGCAGGTCAACGGCCAGATTCACGGTGACGAAGACCGTCGAGGTGAGCAGCACAATGCCCTGCACCACCGGAATGTCCTGGGCCAGTACCGAGGTCTGGGTGAGCCGGCCCACGCCCTGACGGGCGAAAACGGTCTCCACCACTACGGAACCGGCGAGCATATTGCCGACCAGCACACCGGCAATGGTGAAGGTCGGCACGCTGGCCGGACGCAGCACATGCTTGCGCAGCACCCACCCGCGCGAGCCCCCTTTGGCCAGTGCCACATCGACGAACGGCTGACGCCAAGTCGACGCCAGCCCAGCGGCGAGCACTTGGGCCAGCACCGCCCCGATTGGTATCGCGAGAGTGAGCGCGGGCAGCACCGTGCCCTTGAAACCGTGTCCGCCGAAGGCCGGGGCGAGCCGCCAGTGGAACGAGAACAGTTGCAGCAGTAGTAGTCCGGTCCAGAAGGTCGGCACCGAAACCCCGAGGGAGGGCAGCGAGCTGAGCGCGTCACGCAACCACGGGCGGCGAGCATAGGTCGCGGCGAAAGCCACACTCACTCCGCCGAGCACCGCGAAAAGCAGTGCCAGACCCGCCAATCCGAGCGTATTGGGCAGTGCGTCACCCAGCGCGGTGGCGACCGGCTGGCCGGTGGCAATGGAGTGGCCGAGGTCGCCGGTCAGTGCGTGCGTCAGCGCGGTCCAATACTGTTCCCAGAGTGGACGATCCAGTCCGTAGCGGGCCTGCAGTTCAGCGATCGCCGCCTTGTCGATCGGGGTGCCCGCACCTGCACCGTCGGCCGCGATGGAGACCGGGTCGGCGGGTAGCAGGTAGAGCACCACGAACGAGATGGTGAAGGCCGCCCACAGCACCCATATCGCCTGCAGGACCCGCACAACCACATACCGAGCCATGACTACCGCCCGCTCAACCAGGTGTCGAAGAACTGCAGCCGGGCGGACGCCTCGAACTCGAGCTCTTGTACGTTCTGCGCCGCACCGATCGCCTGTGACAGTTCGACGGTAGGAATCCACAGCCCCGCATCGAGTACGGCCTGTTGCGCGGTGCGGATCAATGCGGTGCGTGCGGCGGTATCCGAGGCACTCAGCTGACCGTCGAGCAGATCATCCAGCGCCGGGATGCGTTCACGGGCATTGAGATTGCGGCCGTCGACACTGAAAGAGGTGCGCAGGATGTCACCGTCGGCACGGGTAGTGTTGTAATAGGTGGTGTCGAAATCCTTGACGTTCTGCCGAGCCGTGCTCTCCGGACCCGACACCAGATCCAGCTTCAGCTCGACACCCACCTGGCGCAGCTGCTGCTGCACCAGTTCCAGGATGGCCTGATTGCCCGCGAACGCCTGACTGAACAGCACCGAGAAGGACAGGCGCTCACCATTCTTCGCGCGGATACCATCACCGCCCGGCGTCCAGCCCGCCTGGTCCAGAATGCTGCGCGCCTTGGCCGGGTCATAGCTCAGCCGGACCGAAAGATCTTGATACCCGGGTGTAGTGCTGGCCAATGTACTGGTGGCGGGCTTGAACTGCGGTCCGAGTACGGTGTCCACCAGCTGTTTGCGGTCGATCGCGGGCAGCAGCGCCTGGCGCACCGCGACATCGCGCAGCGGTCCGCGCGTGACATTGGTCTGGAAGCCGAACGGCACACCGGGATTAGCGGTGCTCAGCACCCGTCCGTTCGCGGCCTCGATCTGCGGTGCGTCCTGCGGCAGCGCATCGCTGACGGCGTCGAGCTGACCGGAGATGAGACTGCCGGTGCGGACTCCGGATTCGGGCACCACCGTGAACTCGATCTTGTCCAGATAGGCCTCGCCCTGATGGGTGAAGACCGCCGAACCCCAGCGGTATCCGGCACGTTTGGCCAGGGTCGCCGAGGCGTCCTGGCGCCAGGACGCGTAGGTGAACGGTCCGCTGCCGACATTGTCGCCCAGGCAGCGCTGATCGGCGGGTTCGGCCGTGGTGACATCACCCTGAATGCCCAGCTGCGCGGTCGAGGACGCCTGCAGGAACTGGGCATTGGGCTTGCTGAATTCGACCCGCGCGGTCAGCTTGTCTACCGCGGTGGTGCCGACGTAATTGGTGAGGTAGCTGGAGCCGAGCGGTGCCTTGACCCCGCCCAGTTTGATCACCGAATCGAAGGTGTTGCGCACCGAATCCGCGGTGAGCGGGGTGCCGTCGCTGAAGGTGACACCGTCGGCGAGATGGAAGGTGATCACCTTGGCGTCTGGGGAGATCTCCCAGCTCTTGGCCAGCCACGGCTTGATCTCACCGGTCTTGGGATCCTGATCGGTCAGCGAATCCACGATCTGGCGGGTCACATACAGCGTCTGATTGGTACCGGACTGTGCCGGATCCGAGCAGGTCGGCGCCTGAGAGAGGCCGTAGCGCAGAGTGCCGCCCGGCTGTGGCGGTCCCGCGTCGGCGCCGCCGGTGGCCGAATCACTGCCGCAGGCGGCCAGACTCGCGGCCGCGGTGACGGCGGCGGCCACCGCCGCGATTCGGTGTCGGGAACGGATCACTGTGGTACTCCAGATGTTTCGGTGCGGACGAGTTCGCCGCGGGAATCGATGTCGTAGTCGGTGCGACGTGCGGTGGCGCGGCCGTTGGGCGCGGTGGCCAGTGGTCGGCTCGGAATGCGTCGGCGCAGTTCGGGTGCGACCTCGGCCTGGAAGAGTTCGAGGCCGGCGTGATGTTGCGACTCGCTGCGGCCGTCGCGTTCGGCGGACAGGTGGATCACCTCGTGCCCGAAGGCCTCGTGCTGGCGACCGACCTTGTCGATCACCTGCTGCGGGCTGCCCACCAGCGCCGAACTGCGCGCGACGAAATCGTCGAGTGTCTCGAATACGATCGGCAGACCGAGCTTGCGCGCCAATGCCAGTCGAGCCTCGAAAATCGGGCGGTATACATCGAGGGCTTCCTGTGACGTGCGCGCCACATGGAATCCCGCAGTGCCCGCGCCGACCAGGGCCTCGGCCGGATCGTGTCCGTAGTGCGCCCAGCGCTCCCGATAGTGGCGCACCAGTTCGGCATACGGTTCGATCGGATTGGTGACATTCGCCGAGAACAGCGGATCACCGTGGCGCGCGGCGAGTTCCACCGAATCGCGGCTGGTCGCGCTGCCGTGCCAGATGCGAATGCGCGGTTGCCAGGGCCGCGGCAGCGCCTTGGCCTCGACCAGTTCCGGCCGGAACCGGCCCGCCCAGGTCACGGTGTCGCTGTCCCACAGCGCCCGGAACAGCTCATAGCCTTCGCGATTGCGATCCCACTGGTCCTCGGCGGTGACGTGGTACAGCTTCGCCTGCGCCGCACCGTTGCCCTTGCCGATGATCAGTTCGAGGCGGCCGCCGGAGAGATTGTCCAGCGTCGAATAGTCCTCGAACGCACGCACCGGATCCAACAGACTCAGCGTGGTGACGGCGGTGAACAGACTGATCCGCGAGGTGACCGCGGCGATATGGGACAGGATCACCGGCGGCGCGGCCGAGAGGAACGGATCCTCGTGCCGCTCACCGACGGCGAATCCGTCGTAGCCGAGTTCCTCGGCGATGCGGGCCTGGGCGATGACGTCGAGCAGTCGCTCCCTGGTCTCGGGCAGCCGACCGGTATTCGGATCCGGCACCCGGGTGACGAGGGTGAACAGCAGGAACTTCATGTGATCACGACTTCTTCGGTAGGCCGGGCGGATTGATCCGCGAACTCGGCACGGTCTCGGTCCGCAACCCCCAGCGATCGATGACCTGCTGGTAGGTGCCCGTCTGGATGGCGTTGTTGATGGCCTTGTTGATGGGGCCGATCAGCCCGTTGTCCTTCTTGGTGAGCACACCGATCTCGCCCTGCAATGCGTCACCTGCGCCGGAGAAGGTCGCGACGATCTTGGTCTGATTCGCGGTGGTGCTGTGATAGATCGCGGACGGGTTCGGTCCGATATATCCATCGAGGCGCTGCGAGGCCAGCGCCAGGTAATAGTCGGTGACCTGCTGGAAGTAGGCGATACCGATCGGGGGCAGGCCCTCGGCGATATTCTGCTCGTTCCACTTGACCAGCAGCTGCTCCTGGTTGGTGCCGCTGCCCACGCCGATCCGCTTGCCCGCCAGGCTCTTACGATCGGAGTACTCCAGCTTGCTCTGCTTGGGGATCTCCAGCGCGACGGTGTCATTGCGGTAGGTGGCGAAGTCGTACTTCTCCTTGCGCTCCTCGGTCACGGTGACGTTGGAGATGAATACATCAGCCTCGCCGGAATCGACCCGCACGAAGTTCTGCGACCAATCGGCCACCTGTGCAACGAGTTTCAGTCCGAGGATATCGGCGATGAGCGAGGCGAAATCCACCTCGGACCCGACGATGGTCTTGTCGTCGGTGGCGTAGAACCGCAATGGCGGTGCAGCACCACCGGATCCGGTGACGACCAGCGTCCCGCGGTCCCGGATGGCCTGCGGTAGTTCGGCGGCAATGGCGTCGACCTTGGGCGCGTGGATCCGGCCGGACTGGCCGGGGGAGAGGTCGAAGGTGATCGAACCGGCGGGCTGTGCGGAGTTTTCCGCGTCCGGATCGGTGCCGCAGCCGGTGGCCAGCAAGGCGACCGCGGCGGCCAGGCCGACCAGGGCAGAGAGCTTCATCGAATACCTGTTCATCGGGGAGCGCGCACCGCGCTCAACGGACTCGGGACAGAAATGCGCGGGTGCGCGGGTGTTGCGGGTTGTCGAGTACGGCGGCGGGCGGACCTTGTTCGACGATCACGCCGCCGTCGAGGAATACGACGGTGTCGGCGACTTCACGGGCGAAACCGATTTCGTGGGTGACGATCACCAGCGCGGTCCCACCATCGGCGAGATCGCGGATCACGTCGAGGACCTCACCCACCAGCTCTGGATCCAGTGCGGAGGTGGGTTCGTCGAAGAGGATCACCGGCGGTCGCAGCGCCAATGCCCGCGCGATGGCCACGCGCTGCTGTTGTCCGCCGGACAGCCGCCGCGGATAGGCATCGGTCAGTTCGCCGATGCCGACCCGCTCGAGCAATTCCCGCGCCTCGGCCTCGATTTCCGCACGCGGGCGACGTTGCGCGGAAATCGGTGCGAGCGTGACATTGTCGAGCACCGTCAGATGCGGGAAGAGATTGAACTGCTGGAAGACGAAGCCGATATGCGAGCGCTGCTTGCGCACTTCGCGGTCCGACAGCGCGTGCAACTTATTGCGGCGCAGCCGATATCCGATCAATTCACCGTCGATATGCACGGTGCCCGCATCCAGCGACTCCAGGTGGTTGACCACCCGCAGCAGCGTCGACTTGCCGGAGCCGGACGGTCCGATCACGGTGACCACCTCGCCGGCTCGTACGGTCAGGTCGATGCCGGCCAGCACCTCGGTGCTGCCGTAGGACTTACGCACCCCGCGCACCTCTACCGCAGGAGCCAGGACCACCGGCGCGCTCATCGAGTCGCCCCGCGCGGTGCGGCGGAACCGATTTCGGCGATCTCGCGCAGCCTGCGCCACACCTGCTGCGCCGGTGTCGGTGGCGGCGTGCGGTGCGCGCCCTTGGCGTAGTGGCGTTCGATATAGAACTGCACCACCGACAGAATCGTGGTCAGCACGATGTACCAAACGGTGGCGACCATGAGCAGTGGCACTACCCGGCCGTTGCGACCGTAGATCACCTGGACCTGGTAGAAGAGTTCCGCGATCGCCATGACCGACACGATCGAGGTGCCCTTGAACAGGCTGATGACCTCATTGGTCGCATTCGGCAGAATCGAGCGCATGGCCTGCGGGGCGATGACCGTGCGGAACTGGCGCACCCGGGGAATACCCAGCGCCGCAGCTGCTTCCAGCTGCCCGGGATCGACCGAAATGTATCCGGCCCGGATGATCTCGGCCGCATACGCCGCCTGATGCAGTGCGAGTCCGATGACGGCCGCGGTGAAGCCGCTGATCACTCCGTTCACCTCGAAGGTGAGAAAGGAAGGGCCGAACGGGATTCCGAGCGAGAGCGTCTGGTACAGGTAGGCGATGTTGAACCAGAACAGCAGCTGCACGATCAGCGGAATCGAGCGGAAGGCCCAGATGTAGACCCACGAGATCACCCGCAGCACCGGATTATTCGACAGCCGGGCGATCGCCAATGCCGTACCGATCAGGAATCCCAGTGCCGTACCCCACAGGGTCAGCTCCAAGGTGACCTTCAGCGCTGACAGCACCGATTTCGCGGTGAAGTATTTGGCGAATGTCGACCAATCCCAGCCGGGGTTGGTGGCCAGTCCGTGGATGAACTGGGCCAGCAGCACAAGCGCGATGGCGCTGACCACCCAGCGCCACGGGTGCCAGGACCTGGCGATCGCCGGTGCGTCAGTGGCGCTTACGGTAGCAGTGGGTGCACCCGATGCCGTGGCATCGGGTGCGTGGGCACCCGGTATCGGTACATCTGATACCGGATCGGATGCGACGGACGCGCTCATGATTTCGGTTCCTCCATCGTTCCCGGCGGAAGCACCCGCACCCGGTTGCCCGGGGGGTTGCTGCGACGTCGACGAGCCAGGTCTCTCGGTCGCTCTGGATGGTGTGTCCGACGCCGAGCACGGGTCGGTCAATGGGTCTAGCCGAAATATCATGCGAAGCAGGCGAAGTCCGGCACAAGGGTACGAATCAGCGTGAGCGCAGACCTTGTTTGCATGGCCATGAGCAGGCACTATTGGCTCGGTCGCACAGTGGATCGTGGCATTTCGGACGCCGTTCTTCGCGTGCTTTCCGTCCGGATTGCCCACCTGCTGGTTGCCGCGACGGCGCGCGGCACGAACGTGTCGCTCGTCGAAATAAACACTGCTGCGAAGGTTTGCCGGAGTAGTCTCGGACCTCGATTCGTGCCCGACGATGAGGAGGCCCGTCGTGACCCTGCTGCGCCGTCTGACCACGCTAACCGCCATCGCGACCGGTACGGTCGCGCTGACTCTCGCCGGCCCCGGCATCGCCGCCGCGGGTCCGGCGCCGATGCCCGCGTCACCCGTTCCGGCCGCGACCGCACCGTCCGCCCAGGCCGCGCCGGGTGATTTGTTCGCCGCTTACCGAGACGTCGTCGAGGCGTTGCGGACCTTCGGTGTCGACCCGTTCCTGTACCCGGCGCTCGCGCCGTTCTGCTCCGACACCGGCTCACTCGGTCTGGTCCCCGCGGTCGCGGGTGCGGTGCCCGGCCCGTGGCCCAAAACCACGGTGGCGATTCCGGGGCTCGACCCGACCGCCGTCAAGGCGGGCCAAGTCATGTTCACCTTCGTCCCCTACGGCCTGCGCCCGGACGGCACGAATGCCACGGGCATGAATGTCGCCTGGGTCAACCTCGCCAATGGCCGCAGCGGCATCACCGCCATGGGATCGATCTCCGATGTGGTCCGCAAGATGGTGCCCACCGAAATCCCGACCGAGATAAGGCCACTGGCCGAACGTGCCATCCAGGATCTCTTCGCCGCATTCCCGGTCGGCGGGGTGCGCGCGGTCCCGGTCGACACCGGATCCGGCACGATACTCGCCGCGGTCTTCGGAACCGTCGACAACGGCACCAAGTCCTGCTTCTTCCTCCCGACGGTCGGACTCACCTCAGTACGCTGAGCTGGATCAAGATCAGGTGGACCCGAGGGCGGGGGCTCTCGGGCGATGCCGCCACAGATTCCACGTGATCTTGATCAGCGGGTGGGCGTTAGGGGGCGGGACTTCCAGGTCAGGAGGTTGGTGCGGTGGGCGTGGCGGGAGCGGGTCCAAAGGCGGAGGTAGGCGTCGATGGAGATCGGGTGTGCTAGACCCGCGAGGATGTCTGTGCGGGTCGTGGTGCCGCGTTCCAGTGAGCGTGCGAGCAGGCGGCTGGCGACCGCCGCGCCGTAGCCGATGAGACCGGCGGTGCGTACGGAGCCTCGACCGCCGATCGCGGCCAGTGGGGGCACCCAGTAGGCCAGTGTCGCAACAGCTCCCACTGCCGTGCCGCCGATCGCCGTTCCGCCGTAGGCGGACCACAGCCAGCGGTTGTAACCGGTCTCCAGTTCGGCCGCGCCACGGTACATTCGGGTGCTCGCCGCTGGGCCTGCCACGACCAGCGCGGTCCGGCGACCCGAACGACGTAGTGCGCGAGCGATATCCAGGTCCTCGGTAGGGCTCGCGGCGACCGCGGTGTGACCGCCGATGGCGCGATAGGCGGTGGCATCGAACACCAGGAACTGGCCGCAGGCGACGGCGGTCGAGGGGCGCAGGCTGCGATTGGCTGCCGCGATCGGCAGGCTGGCCGCCCACGACCAGCACAGCAGCGGCTGCACCAGCGCCTCGGCCAGCGACTCTGTCACTTGGTACGGCCACGGTGACAACAATGTGGCCCGGCTGCGCCGCAATTCGGTGGTCGCGGCAGCTATCGCATTCGGTGCCAATCGTACATCGGCGTCGAGAAAGACCAGCACCGTGGCCTCGGCCAGCTCGGCGAGTCGCGCGCAGGCGGCGGCCTTCCCGGTCCATCCGGGTGCGGGTTCGGCCTCGGAGCGGAACACCGTGAAGCGCGAATCGCCCGCAATCGCGTCGAGCGCAGCCGCTTCGGTCCCGTCCGAGGACGCATCGTCGAGAATCAGCACCCGCAGTCGCGGCACACCCACTTGACCGCGGAGATCATCGATCAGCCCGGGTAGTCGCGCTGCCTCGTCGCGAGCCGGGATACACACCGTGACCGGCTCGATCACCGTATTCGGTCCGGTCGACAGCCTGCGCACCGTCACGCGGTTGAATAACGCGGTTCCGCAACCGAACAGCGCGATACCCGCGCCCGTCCACGCGGCGATCGCCGCGCCCGTACGCAGGGTTCGCGTCAGCGGCGGGTCAGTGAACGCCACAGGTTGCTCGGTGAGAAGTCGCTCTCGGGTGCGCCGGGCGGCGTCGGGTTGCGGTCCATATAGGCGATGGCGGCGATAATGGCGGCGACAGCGAGAGTGATACCGCCGACTATGCCCGCCCAGCCCGCGAAGGAGCGGGTATTCGGGTCCGCGTAGCTGACCTCGGCGCGCATGGTGGAAACATCGCCGGGCGGCAGTTTCCAGGAGACGGTGGAGTCGTCCTCGCGATTGCCGTTGGTCTTGGCGACGCGGGCCGGGAAAGCCACCGTGAACTGCACATCCGAACCGTGCGGCGGAACGGATTTCAGATCGACCCGGCCATTGAGGCTGACCAGGTCGCCGGTGCGCTGGAACGACAGGTTGAACATGCCTTGGGTCTGATCGGAGAGCGCGCCGAGTTGGCCGACCTCACCGAAGGACAGATCCTCGAAGAACACCTTGCTGCCGACATAGCCATCCTGGCTGTACGGCTCGACCCGCACCTTCGCGGCCAGCGAATCGGGCGCCTTCAACTGCGGGCCCTTGTCATTGGCGTCCGCGGGCACCACCGCGGCCACGATCCGACCGGAGACGCGGTCATTGGACGACACACCCATCGACACCTGAACCCGCAGGCAGCCCACGAGCATGGGCACCAGCATTGCGGCCAGCAGTACTGCCGCGGCCACCCGCGCTGCGGGCCGGGGCGAACGCGGCGGTAGAACCGGTGTGTCGGGCATCGCGGTGAGAGGACTCGGCTGCACGGCACACATCGTGCCAGGCGCTCGCCCCGAATTGCCACGCGACGGGCGCAACGCACGCCGACCGAAGTGTCGGACAGGTGGTATCCGCATCGCTTCACCCCCGCCGGGCCAGGACCGACCGCACCAGTAGCGGTGTGCCGAGCACCCCCAGCCCGACACATCCGTACCAGGCCGAATACGGCAGATCGAGGAACACCGCGTGCGCGAGCGTCGACCCGAGCCAGGTCCACATGAACACCGCCGCCGGCACCACCGCGTCTGCCGAGATCGGGGATACCGGACCTCGGGATTCGGGCTCCGGACTGGTCGGGTCAGGCGTTCCCAACTCCAGCGCCAGTGTTCCGGCCTCCGCCGCATCGGGGGCTGCCGCCGGTGTCTGCGCTGTCGTTGGCAGGCGCTCTGCCGCGGGCGTAAACGTATTCGCATTTCCCGTCCCCACGACGCGATCCAAGCCGGTCAGCAGCAAGGCCATCACCAGCGCCAACGCGAACCACCCCAGATAGTTGGTGTACGGAATCTCGGCGAGTCCAGGCAACCCACGACCGGCGGCACACCAAGTCCACTGTCCGTCCGCCACCATCTGCGGATCGAGGAACAGATCCCAACCGACGGCCCCGACCGCGGTCAAAACAACTCGCCCGGCCCAACGTCGAGTCAACAACCCGGCAACCATCCACACCGGATACAGCCCACCGGTCCAGGCCAGCGCGACCACCAACGGCACCGCCGCCACCGCGGGCCCCAATCTGCCGTCGGCATACTCATAACAACCGAATGGGAACCCCGTCGCGGTACCAACGATTTCGGCAACCAGCCCGAGCCCCGAGACAATCACCACGAACCCCGAGGCGTACCTGATGCCGCGCGTCGCGACCGCGTGCACCACCGCCGTCCCCGCCGACAGCAACACGACCAGCACGGTCACCAGGTCGCGAGCGTCGCCCGAGGCAAGCGGATAACTGATCTGCACGAGCACGAGCAGCACCGCGGGAACCGTCGGCGCTAGCAACCGCGGCGTCCATCGAAAGGCGGCAGTCGACCGCGGAGGCCGACTCGCGCCGGGCCGACTTGCCAGGTTCTTGTCAGCACCGCTGACGTCGGAATCTGTTGGGCTGGCGGGCTCGGGTCTTCCGGTGGTTTCCGGGTTCGTCGGAGCCTGGGTGTTGGTGTCCGTTGCCCCGGAGGGATTGGCCCGCCCGGAGGTCTCCGGACTCGCTGTACCAGGGATTTCCGTCCTCGGCGTGGGTTGCTCGCGCGGCTTCGGCACGACTGGTCCGGTCGGCTCCGTCATCGCCTGCGCAGCAGGGGAAACCGGTTGCGCTGTCGATCGCGCAGCAGCAGCTGTGCCGCGCTGCGCCCGCTCGCACCGGACACCCCACCACCCGGATGCGTCGAAGCCCCGGTGAGATACAACCCGGGCGCGCCGGGTACCCGCTGCCCGGACAGCTCCGGCAGCGGCCGCCACAGCATCATCTGATCCAGCGACATCTCCACGTGCATCACATTTCCGCCGCGCAACCCGAGCTCGCGCTCCAGGTCGACAGGTGTCTGCACATACCGCCGCAGCACACTCGCCCCGAACCCCGGTGCGTAGGAGTCGACTTCGGCGATGATCCGATCGGCCTCCGACTTCGCGTGCGCGGCCCAGTCACTGCCGTCGGCCAACTCGTACGGATGCCACTGCGCCCACAGTGAGAGCTGATGCTCACCTGCCGGGGCGATGCTCGGATCCAGCGCACTGAAACTCATGGCCAGCACTACCGGACGCGGTGGCAAGTCACCGGCCAGCGCCGCACCGTGCGCCCGGCGCAGCTGCCGTCGATCGGAGACGAGAAACTGCAGACCATTGGCGGATTCGGCGGTCGAGCTATCGGGATACTGCGGCAGCGCGGAGGTCGCGAGTCGTACCACCATGCCGATACCGGGCCCGACCCGGATCCGCCGCTGCCACTGGTCGAGCACCGCACCGTCGAATCCGCCGTCCCGCAGCAGATCCAGCGTGGTGAGCACGTGGGTGCCCGCGATCACGGTTTCCGCATGCAAATTTCGGCCCGACATTGTGCGCACCTGCCAGCCGTTACCGACCTGCCGCAGCTCGGTGACCGCATCACCCGCCGACACCACACCGCCGTCGGCGCGCAGCCGCGCGACCAGCGCCGTTGTCAGCGCCCCACTTCCCCCCACCGCCCGTCCCGGCGGCAACGTATGCATCAGTGCGGCGAATCCGACCATCGGTGCGGTCCCCGGCTCGGACATCGGCGGCCCGGACTGCGCACCGAACCAGGCCAGCGACGCCTTGAGCCGTTCATCGTCGAAGTAGCTGTCCAGTAGGGCATCACCGGTCTGCAGGAACTCCCGTGACAACGCACTTCCGCCATCGCGCGCGTCCAGCCCCCAGAACGAACGCAGCAGCCGACCCGGCGTGGGCGTACCGCCGAACGCGCGCATCACTCGCGCCGACCGCGGCCCCCAGACCTCGACGAAGCGCCGATACGCCGCCGCATCCCGGCCCCCACAGACCTCCGCGATCCCGGCGCAGGTTCGATCGAGGTCGCGATGGAACACGATCGGCGCACCACCATCCGGCCCCGCGGGTGTGAAACCCCAAGGATCACAATCGACATAGCGCAGCCCGAAGCGCGACAGCTCCAGTTCCTCGATTATCCCGGTATGGCGCACCATGATGTGCGCCGACGATCCGCGATCGACCAGATGGCCCGGGAAACGTTCGACCGTCGACACCGCGCCGCCGAGCACCTCGTCGCGCTCGAGCACCTCCACCCGTTCCCCGGCACGCGCCAGATAGCAAGCGGCGACGAGCGCATTGTGGCCCGACCCGATCACGGCCACCGTCACGACTGTGCCTCGCTGGCGCTCGGCTGCGTCGTACCGGTAGGCCGGCTGTGCTCAATGTTCACTCGCCGCGCTCGCTCACAGCGGCAGCCGCCGTCCCAGGATCGCGAACGGCCTGGTATCCCCGGCGAAGACGAAATTCCGGATCACATCGGTGAATCCGAGTCGCCGATACAGCTTCCAGGCGCGGTTGGCCTCGCCGTGCACCTCCGGTGTGGATAGCAGTACCGCGCTCTCGGTGCGATTCGCGAGCAGTCGTGTCAGCAGTTCGCCGCCGATGCCGCGCCCCTGCGCCGACGGATGTACGTGCAGCTCGGTCAGTTCGAAATAGTCCGAAAGCAGTTCGCGCGCAGAATGTTCCGGCCAGCCCGAGCGGCGCATCCCGCTGTGCACCTGCTGGTGCCACCACTGGTGGGCGGCGCCGCGATAGCCGTAAGCGATGGCCACGATCGGCGCGGTTCGCAGGTCGATCTGCCCGGAATCATCCGGGACGACGGCGGCGACGCCCTGCCAGCCGACGCGGGTGGTGTGCTCGGTCCACATCGGCGCGCGATGGTGTTCGGTGCCGTGCGGATATTCCATTGCCGCGACGTACACCGCCAGCGCGTCGTGCAGCCGGGAGCGCAGCGCCGCGATGGAAAGGTCGATGACGACAGGGGCGTTGGCGGGGATGTGTTTGGGCTTGACGGCTGTCATGGCTCTCGTCGGTCCGCGGAAAGTTGTCGGTGGGTGTCCCTATATTCAATCTCAATTCAAACGTTCGAATACCTGTTCGATCCGTGCGGTGCTGAGAACTTCGGCATTCGGGCCCAGGATAGGCCAGGTGAGCGACTCGGAGGGACGGCTGATGTCTGGTCGGATCGAACACCCGGGGCAACCCGGCAAGGCGGGCAAGCTGCTGCAGCGGGCGGACGGCTTGCTCATGCAGGCGGCGGGGGAAAGCGACCCGCGCGAGCGTTTTCGGACCGCGTATCTCGCCGCGCTGCGCGGTGCCGGTGCCGTGCTCGCGTTTACCGGGGCGGATGCCGCGCCGCGGGCGCGCTCGCGCAATGCCTGGGTGCTGATGCAGCGCGCCGCGCCCGAATTCGTCATGTGGACCGACTACTTCAGCGCTCGCTCGGAGATCAGGGCAGCGCTGGAGGCGGGCTTGGATCGCGATGTGGATGATCAGCAGGCCGACGAGTTCTATTCGCGGGTGGGCGCATTCCTTCACGACGTGGAAGATCTGGTCGATGCCAGGGCTCGATTGCGTCCCGCGCCGGGCTGGTCCGGGGGCATGACCGCTTAGTTATCGGCGAGTAGGTGGTACGGCACTGATCGAACTCGTATCATTGGTGGCAGATAGTCGACCTTGGCTATCTGTCGCCTACCCGGAGGCGACAGCCACGTCCTAGTGCCGGGGGAGGTACCGTGCCACTCTCCGAGCACGAGCAGCGCATGCTCGAACAGATCGAGAGCGCGCTCTATGCTGAGGATCCGAAGTTCGCGTCGTCCGTCCGCGGCGGACGCCTTCGCTCGACCTCGAGTCGCCGCAGACTCCAGGCCGCAGCCCTGTTCGTCCTCGGTCTGTTTCTACTTGTCGCCGGCATAGCCGCTCCGGTGAAGCTCGGCGACTTTCCGATCATCAGCCTGATCGGATTCATCGTGATGTTCGCCGCGGGCGTGCTGTTGCTGCTCGGCAGTTCCAAGGGCATCGCCAAGGGCGACCGGTCGGGCAATGCCCAATCCGGTGGCGCGAGTGGCGGATCGGGCGGACGGGGACGAGGGCGCAAGTCCGGTGGTTTCTCCGAGCGCATGGAGGATCGGTTCCGCCGCCGCTTCGATCAGGAGTAGCGCGCCCGTAGCCGACATCGACATATCGAACGCGCCGCCGCACCGAACAGGTGCGGCGGCGCGTTCTCATGCGTGCACCACCTGACTGCTGACTGCTCGCCGCGCGCGGTTCCCCACAACGCCCCACGATCTTCCCCCACAACCTCCCACCGCCCACCTCCGCGCCGTCCCGTGACCGGCTGAAACCAGAGGAACCTGGGTGTTTGCTGATAGTTGTCGGGCGCTTGTCTCGCTGCGCGCGCGTGTCGCCAGAACACGGAAAAAGTTCTCCACCACCGTGATAGCTGGGGTGACCTGCGTAATCGACGACGCGGGGAGCCAGATCACCCTGAGTTTCGATTGAAAGTGGGGGAAAGTGGGGTAATGTGGAGCGCGCACAAGAGGAAGGGCATACATCCGAGGTGATCGTGCTCCCCGAAACTCGGGGTTGATCCGGGAGGTAGCGGGTTGTTTCTCGGTACCTACACACCTCGGTTGGATGACAAGGGGCGACTGACGTTGCCTGCGAAGTTTCGAGACGATCTGGCGGGAGGGTTGATGGTCACGAAGGGTCAGGACCACAGCCTTGCCGTATATCCCAAGGAAGAATTCACCGCACTCGCACGGCGGGCCGCGGCGGCATCTCGAAGCAATCCGCAGGCGCGCGCATTCGTTCGGGCACTCGCGGCCGGTACGGATGAACAGCGTCCGGACGCTCAGGGCCGGATCGTGTTGTCGGCCGATCATCGTCGCTACGCGAACCTTTCGCGGGATTGCGTGGTGATCGGATCGGTCGACTTCCTCGAGATATGGGATAAGCAGGCGTGGGAGTCCTACCTCGCCGAGCACGAGGAGGACTACGCGCAAGCGAGAGACGAGTCGCTGGGCGGAATCTTCTAGCCCTGAGCGAACGAGTGCCACGCGGCCTCTGCCCGGACGCGCGGACCCTGACGTACTTCCCCGACGCCAGGTGCCGAGGCTCCGGTCAGAGACCCCGCGGCATTCGTATTTTCGAAAGTAGCTGTGTAGCAAGGCGACCCGCAGCGAGTGATCCCACTGACACGGCTCGATGCGCAACGACGCGAGGCAGGATTCCGGGAGGTCGAGGTGAACCGTGAACAGGACGGTCCTCGCCATGTTCCGGTTCTGCTCCAGCGAGCCGACGCGCTGCTCGGCCCGGCGCTCGCCGAACCCGGCGCGGTATATGTCGACGCCACATTGGGTTTGGGCGGACACGCCGAACACTTCCTGCGGACCTACCCGAATATCCATCTCGTCGGACTCGATCGCGACACCCATGCACTGGCATTGGCCGGTGCGCGATTGGCGCCCTTCGCGGACCGAATCACCTTGGTACACATCCGATATGACGGGATCGCGGCCGCGCTGAAGCAGGCCGGATTGCCGACCACTGGTTCGGTGAGTGCCATCCTGATGGATCTCGGCGTGTCCTCGATGCAGCTCGACGAGGCCGAGCGCGGCTTCGCCTACTCCGTCGACGCGCCGCTGGATATGCGGATGGATCCGACTACCGGCATCACCGCCGCGGATGTGCTCAACACCTACAGTCACGGTGATCTGGCGCGCGTACTGAAAACCTATGGTGAGGAACGCTTCGCGGGCAAGATCGCATCCGAGGTGCTGCGCCGCCGGCAACAGAAGCCGTTCCGCACGAGCGCCGAATTGGTCGAATTGCTTTATGCCACAATTCCGGCCGCCGCCCGGCGGACGGGCGGTCATCCGGCCAAGCGGACCTTCCAGGCGCTGCGGGTGGAGGTGAACGGCGAGCTCGACTCGCTGCGCGCCGCGCTGCCCGCCGCCCTCGACTCGCTGCGGGTCGGCGGCCGGATCGTGATCATGTCATATCAGTCGCTCGAGGATCGGGTGGTCAAACAGGAGTTGGCGCCGCGCACCACATCGCGGACACCGGTCGACCTGCCGGTCGAATTGCCCGGTATGGGACCGGAATTCAAGTTGCTGACCCGAGGTGCCGAGAAGGCGACCGAACAAGAGATCGAAGAGAACCCGAGGGCGGCGCCCGTGCGGATGCGCGCGGCGGAGAGAATCCAGGAGGGGACAGCATGAGTGTGCGCACGCGTACCGTCGAGGCGCCGGGCCGGATCGCCCGCCGGGTTCAGGCCGCCGAACGGGTGAAATCGGGTGCCGCACAACGGGCCTATGCCAAACGTCGGATGCGGGCCGAGCAATCGGGGGACACTCACGACCTGCCCAAGCAGCGCGCGTCGGCGATGGCCACGCGAATCCCGTTCGTGGCGGCCATCATCGCGCTGCTCGGCTGCGGCCTCGCGCTCACCCTGCTGCTCACCACTCGTTCGGCCGAGGACAGCTATCAGCTCGGCGATGCCAGGGCGACCAACCGCAAGCTGGCCGACGAACGCGCGGCGCTGCAGCGCGAGGTCGAGGCCGCCGACTCCGCGCCCGAACTCGCCGCGCGGGCCCGTGAACTCGGGATGATCCCGGCCAAGGATCCGGCCCGACTGGTGATCGGACCCGATGGCGGGGTAACGGTGATCGGCAAGCCGACGCCCGCACAGGGCGCACCGGTGCCGCCGCTGAACAGCTCGCCGGTCGCCCCGACCGCCCCACCGACGGTCAATGCCCAGGCCCGCGGCGAACGATTGATTCCGGTGACGACCACGCCGACCGCACCACCCACCCAGCCGAATACCGGCCAGCCCGCGAATGCCCCTGCGGGACAGGCGAGCCCGACACCGGCGACGCCGCCGACGTCGACGTCGACGTCGAGTACGGTCGCGCAGGCTCCGGTGGAGACGCCGCAACCGGAAACTCCGCAGCCCGTCCCGGCGCAAGCCCAAGCGGCGCAGCCCGAGGCAGCCCAACCAGCGCCCAACCCTGACGAGGGCGCCCGATGAGCATGCGGCAGACCAGGCCCGCGTCGCGTGAGCGCCGCGGGCCGTCGGCATCCAAGGCGGGCTCGACCAGAGCCGCCGGAACATCGAGGCCGGCAACCGCATCCAGACCGCGCACGTCCGCCCCGGATCGTCCGCTGCGCCTGCGTCTCGGCGTCGGGCGGGTGATCATGCTGGTCGCATTGGCGGTCGTCGCGCTCCAATTGCTGTGGGTGCAGAGCATTTCCGCGCCCAGCCTGTCCGCGCAGGCGGCCAGCCAGCGCACCACCCGCAAGATCGATACGGCGACCCGCGGCCCGATCACCGACCGCTACGGCAAGTCCCTGGCGTACACCCTGAGCGCGCAGGCGCTGACCTTCCAGCCGGTGGTCGTGCGCAAACAACTCGCCGATGCGAAGGAGAAGTCGGCCAAGGCCCCGGATCCCGATGAGCGGTTCAAAATCATCGCCAAGACCATCCACGACAAGATCGGCAAGGATGCGCCCGCCGAATCGGCGCTGCTGGACAAGCTGAAGAGCGATACAGCCTTCGTTTACCTGGCCCGCAATGTCGATCCGCGCATCGCCTCCGATATCACCGTGCAATTTCCCGAGATCGGCGCCGAACGCCAGGATGTGCGCGAATATCCGGGCGGCTCGCTGGCGGCCAATGTGCTCGGCACCACCGGCTGGGATGGACACGGCCAGATGGGGCTCGAATCGTCGCTGGACTCGCTGCTGGCGGGTACCGACGGTTCGCACACCTACGACCGCGGCTCCGACGGTGCGGTCATTCCGGGCAGCTGGCGCGATAAGCAGCCCGCGGTAAACGGCTACTCCGTCGAATTGACCCTCGACTCGGACCTGCAGTATTACGTGCAGCAGCAGGTGCAGCAGGCCAAGGAGATGTCCGGCGCGAACGCGGCCTCCGCCGTGGTATTGGATGCGAAGACCGGCCAGGTGCTGGCGATGTCGAATGACAACACCTTCAATCCCGCGCTGGGGTCGCAGCATTGGGGCAATGCCGAAATGCAGAATCCCGCGGTGCAGGATCCGTTCGAGCCAGGTTCGGTCAACAAGATCGTGACCGCGGCCGCGGCCATCGAATACGGCTTGACCAATCCCGATGAGGTGCTGCAGGTGCCCGGTGAGATCCGGATGTCGGGCGTCACCGTGCACGACGCCTGGGAGCACGGCACCTTGCCCTACACCACCACCGGCATCTTCGGTAAGTCGTCCAATGTCGGCACACTGATGCTGGCGCAGCGGGTCGGTGAGGACCGGTTCGCGGATATGGTCAACCGCTTCGGCCTCGGCCAGCGCACCGGTGTCGGGCTGCCCGGTGAGAGCCCCGGCCAGGTGCCCGCGCGCGACCAGTGGTCCGGCGGTACCTTCGCGAACCTGCCCATCGGACAGGGCCTTTCGATGACCACCCTGCAGATGACCGGGATGTACCAGGCCATTGCCAATGGCGGTGTGCGGATTCCGCCGCGCATCGTCAAGGCCGAGACCGCCCCGGACGGCACCCGCACCGAGGAGCCGCAGCCCGACGGCGTGCGTGTGGTGAGCGCACAGACGGCGGCCACGCTGCGCACCATGTTCCAGGCGGTCGTGCAGCGCGATCCGATGGGCGTGCAAATGGGCACCGGTGCGTCGGCGGCGGTCGATGGTTATCAGGTTGCGGGCAAGACCGGCACCGCGCAGAAGGTCGACCCGAGTTGCCGCTGCTATTCGACCTCGTCGTACTACATCACCTTCGCCGGTATGGCCCCCGCGGACAACCCGCGCTACGTCATCGGCCTGATGCTCGACGCGCCGATCCGCAGCTCCGACGGCAGCGGTGGCGGGTCGGTTGCACCGCTGTTTCACAGCATCGCATCCTGGGTGCTGCAGCGCGATCGGATCCCGCCATCACTCGAGCCGTCGCGACGATTCGTTCTGCAGGCTTCATAAGATTGGAGCCGCGTTGCCCGGCGGTGAGCCGACGTCGGTAACCTGACTCGACACCCAATCCCGTCCATGCCGAATCCCGAGAGGAGCCCTGTGCCCGCGCAGTCCAGCCAGCACGTGCTCCGGCCGACCCATCCGCGGTCGACGCCGTTGTCCACCGTACTGGCCATGACCGGTGCCGGCTCGTCACGAGCCGACCTCGCGCAGATCCAGGTCACCGGCATCGAGCAGCGCTCGCATGCGGTGCGACCGGGTGATCTGTTCGCCGCACTGCCGGGCGCGCAGGCGCACGGCGCCCGTTTCGCGCGCGATGCCGTCGAACGGGGCGCGGTAGCCGTCTTCACCGACCCTGCGGGCGCCGAACTGGTGGGTGAGCTCGATGTGCCGGTGTTGGTGCGTGAGCAGCCCAGGTCGGTGCTCGGCGAACTTTCCGGCGCGCTCTACGGCAATCCGTCCGAGCGGCTGCGCATCGTCGGCATCACCGGCACCTCGGGCAAGACGACCACCGCGTATCTGGTGGAGGCCGGGCTGACCGCCGCCGGCCTGTCCACGGCGCTGATCGGCACCATCGAGACCAGGATCGGCGGTCGCCGCGTGCCGAGCGCATTGACCACGCCCGAGGCGCCGCAGTTGCACGCCATGTTCGCGCTGATGGTCGAGCAGGGCGTGGACGCGGTCGTGATGGAGGTTTCCAGCCACGCACTGGCGCTGGGCCGGGTGGACGGCGTGCGCTTCGCCGTGGGTGCGTTCACCAACCTTTCCCAGGACCACCTGGACTTCCACGCCGACTTCGAGGATTACTTCGCCGCCAAGCGCAGGCTTTTCGAAGCCGATTCGCCGATCGCCGCGCACACGTCGGTCATCTGCGTCGATGACGAATGGGGCCGGCGCCTCGCCGCCGATCTCGCGGCTCCGATCACCGTATGCACCACCGGTTCCGGCACCTGGCAGCTGACCGGCGAGGTATCCGCGCACGGCGGTGAGCAGGAATTCACCGCCGCCGGACCGGACGCGAATGTCGATGTGCGCCTGCGGCTTCCGGGGCGCTACAACATCGCCAACGGACTGCTCGCGGTCGCGGTCTGCACCGCGGCCGGTGTGGATCCCGCCGTCGCCGCGCCCGCACTGGCCACCGTCGACGTGCCGGGCCGGATGCAGCGGGTCGAGCGCGGACAGGACTTCCTGGCCATCGTCGACTACGCACACAAGCCCGCGGCGGTGGAGTCGGTGATCGCCACGCTGCGCGGTCATCTGGCGGCGGGAGCGACGAGCCCGGAGGCGGCAGGTAGTGGGGGGCCGTCGACGTCGGGCACCGGAAGGGATACGCGCATCCACGGCGGGCACCGCGAATCCGATACTGCCGCCGATACCGGTGGTCGGCTGGCCGTGGTCGTCGGCGCGGGCGGCGACCGGGACGCGGGTAAGCGCCCCCTGATGGGTGCGGCCGGTGCGCGCGGCGCCGATCTGCTGATCATCACCGATGACAATCCGCGCAGCGAGGATCCGGCCGCCATCCGCGCCGCGCTGCGCCGGGGCGCGCTGGCGGTGCCGGAGGCTGAACGCGGCGCGGTGCGCGAAATCGGGGACCGGGCCGCGGCCATCGCCGCCGCCGTCGACTGGGCCCGTCCCGGCGACGTGGTGCTGGTGGCGGGTAAGGGACATGAGGTAGGGCAGGAGATCCAGGGTGTGAAGCATCCGTTCGACGACCGCGAGGTGCTCGCGGCGGCGTTGGAGCGACGGGAGCGGGGCCCGCGGGACGACAACACCGCCGCGGGAGCGACGGGCCCGGAGGTGGCAGCGAAGCGTGACCACGCAGGGCCCCGCGAGCGCGGCCGATCCAATACTGAGCAGAGTCCGCAGGGGTCGGACGCGGAGGACTTGACGGTTTCATGATCGAGATGACACTGCGGGAGATCGCGGAGGTCGTCGGCGGCACGCTGCACGACGCCCCCGACCCGGAGGTGACGGTAACGGGTTCGGTCGAATTCGATTCGCGTCGAATCGGTTCCGGGGATCTTTTCCTGGCCCTGCCCGGTGAGCACGCCGACGGCCACGACTATGCGAAGTCAGCTGTCGACGCCGGTGCGGTCGCGGTGCTCGCGGCGCGCCCGGTTGGCGTGCCCGCGATCGTGGTGACTCCCAGTCCGGGTACTGTGCCCGCGAAATCCGTTGCGCTGGCCGGTGATTCGGATGGGTCGGGTGCCGCGGTACTGGCCGCGCTCGCTACGCTCGCCCGGGTGAGCGTCGAACGTCTTTCCGCCGCGGGAGCGACGGGCCCGGAGGCGGTAGCGGAGCTGGACCACGCAGGGCCCCGCGAGCGCGGCAAATCCAACACTGCGAGAGGCGGACTCACCGTGATCGGGGTGACCGGCTCCTCGGGCAAGACCTCGACCAAAGATCTGCTCGCGGCCGTGCTAGCGCCGCTGGGTCCGGTCGTCGCACCGCCCGGATCATTCAATAACGAACTCGGTCATCCGTGGACCGCGTTGCGCGCCGATGCCGACACCCGCTTCCTGGTGCTGGAACTGTCCGCGCGTGGACCGGGCCATATCGCCGCGCTCGCGCAGGTCGCGCCGCCGAAGATCGGTGTCGTGCTCAATGTCGGCACCGCCCATCTCGGTGAATTCGGCAGTCGCGAGGCGATCGCGCAGACCAAGGGGGAACTCGTCGAGGCATTGCCGTCGACGGGACTGGCGGTACTCAATGCCGACGATCCGCAAGTGGCTGCGATGGCCACGCGCACGCAGGCCCGCGTGGTGACGGTCGGCCAGGCGAGCAATGCCGAAATCCGCGCCACCGATGTGCATCTCGATGCCGAGGCACGCGCGGGCTTCACGCTGCACACCAGCAAGGGCAGCGTCCCGGTGCAGCTCGCCGTGCACGGCGAACACCAAGTCGGCAATGCGCTGTCCGCCGCCGCCGTCGCGCTCGAATGCGGTGCGGATCTCGACACCGTCGCGCAGGCACTCGGCGGCGCGCATGCCGCATCGGCCCGCCGCATGGATGTGCGCACCACCGCCGACGGCATCACCGTCGTCAACGACTCCTATAACGCCAATCCGGATTCGGTGCGCGCCGCGCTCAAGGCGCTGGTGACCATGTCTCGTGCGGGCGGAACCCCGCGCCGCAGCTGGGCCGTCCTCGGCGAAATGGGTGAACTGGGCGAGGAATCCGTCATCGAACACGACCGGATCGGCCGCCTCGCGGTGCGCCTGGATGTTTCCCGGCTGATCGTGGTCGGCACCGGAAGGCCATCCCACGCGATGCACCAGGGCGCGGTAATGGAAGGCTCGTGGGGCGAGGAGTCGATCCTCGTGCCCGATATCGGCGCGGCCATCGCGCTGCTCGACAACGAGGTCGAGCCGGGCGATGTGGTGCTGGTCAAGGCGTCCAAGGCGGTCGGACTGTGGGCGGTCGCCGAACATTTGACCGGTGCGGAACGTGCGGGAATTAGTCGGGGTAGCACGGAGGCGCGAGGCGTGAGCGAGCGAACCAAAGGCACAGCGGCCATCGGCCGAACGACGGAGCCGAGCGGCAGCGAGGCGGAGTCGTGAGTGAGCGAAGCGAGCGAACCATGAACGCCGTGGCTTCCTGCCGAACCATGGGCACTGCGGCATTCTGTCGAACGATTGAGCCGAGCGTCAGCGAGGTTCAGTCGTGAGACAGATTCTGTTCGCGGCTGGGATCGCGCTTGCGGTCTCCATCCTGCTGACTCCGCTATTGATACGCATCTTCGCCAGGCAGGGCTTCGGGCAGGAGATCCGGGTCGACGGTCCGGCCAGTCATCAGGCCAAGCGCGGCACCCCGACCATGGGTGGTGTGGCCATCCTGGTCGGCATGTGGGCGGGCTACCTCGGCTCACATCTGATCGGCATCGGCTACGACGCCGACGGGCCTTCCGCCTCGGGCCTTCTGGTGCTCGGGCTGACCACCGCACTCGGTGTGGTCGGCTTCCTCGACGACTTCATCAAGCTGCGCAAGCAGCGCAATCTTGGGCTGTCGGCCGCGGGCAAGTACGTCGGTCAGATCAGCGCGGCGGTACTTTTCGGTATCCTCGCCCTGCAGTTCCGCGGCGGCAACGGGTTGACTCCGGCGAGTAAGCATCTGTCCTATGTCCGCGATATCACCACGGTGTCGATGGGCGTGATCATCTTCCTGTGCTGGGTCTGCCTGCTGGTCGTGGCCTGGTCGAATGCGGTGAACCTGACCGACGGCCTGGACGGTCTTGCCGCGGGGTCGATGAGCCTGGTGCTGGGCGCCTACGTGATCATCACGTTCTGGCAGTACCGCAACGCCTGCGCGACGATCCCGGAGGCGGGCTGCTACAACGTGCGCGATCCGCTGGATCTGGCGCTGGTCTGCGCCTCGGCGGCAGCCGCGTGTGTCGGGTTCCTGTGGTGGAATGCCGCGCCCGCCAAGATCTTCATGGGCGATACCGGTTCGCTGGCCCTCGGCGGCATGCTCGCGGGCCTGTCCATTACGACGCGCACCGAGTTGCTGATGGTCGTGATCGGTGCGCTGTTCGTCGCGGAAACCGCCTCGGTGGTGTTGCAGGTCGCGGTGTACCGCACAACCCGCAATCGGCTGTTCAAGATGGCGCCGTTCCATCATCACTTCGAACTCAGCAAATGGGCCGAGACTACGGTGATCATCCGGTTCTGGCTGTTGGCGGCCATGGCGTCGGCGGTCGGACTCGGCCTGTTCTACAGCGAATATCTCTCAGCGGTCGGGTGAAGTAGCGATGGTCGAACATTCTCCGCGGGCCCTGCGAACACCGGGGCCCATGCTCGAATTCCTGCGTGGCCGCGAGGTTCTGGTGGCCGGATGGGGTGTCTCGGGCCGCTCGTTGATCGAACCGCTGCGCGACATCGGCGCACGTCCGGTGGTCACCGACGGCGGTGCCGCCGCATTGGCGGAGGCGGCCGGGCTCGGTCTGGACATCGCGACCTGCACCGAACTGGAAACCGCGGACTGGAGCCGCTTCGCACTGGTCATCACAAGTCCGGGCTGGCGGCCGGATTCGCCGGTGCTCGCCGCCGCGGTGACCGAGGGCACCCCGGTCTGGGGCGATGTCGAATTCGCCTGGTGGGTCGATCAGGCCAGGATCTATGGCCCGGTCCGCAAATGGCTGGTGGTGACCGGTACCAACGGCAAGACCACGACCACCTCGATGGTGCATTCCATCCTGCGCGCGGCCGGTATCGCCAGTGTCGCCTGCGGCAATATCGGGCTGCCGATCCTGGATGCGCTGCGCCGCAATCCCGGTCCGCAGGTGCTCGCGGTCGAACTGTCCTCGTTCCAATTGCATTGGGCGCCTTCGGTGCGGCCCGAGGCCGGTGTGGTGCTGAATGTGGCCGAGGATCACCTGGATTGGCACGGCGGCCTCGACGCCTATGCTGCCGCCAAGTCCAGGGCACTCTACGGTCGCGTCGGTGTCGTCGGACTCGACGATCCGGTGGCCGCCTCGCTGGCCCGGCGCAGTAAGGCGCGCCGGACGGTCGGCTTCCGGATCGGCGTACCCGCCGACGGCGAACTCGGTGTCGTGGACGGCAAACTGCTCGACCGCGCCTTCACCAAGGCCGCCATCCTGGCCGAGGTCGGCGATATCAGCCCCAAGGGACCAGCCGGTGTCGCCAACGCACTCGCCGCCGCCGCGCTGACCAGGGCCATCGATGTGGCGCCGCAATTCGTGCGAGAAGGCCTCATCGAGCACAAGGTCGGTCCGCATCGAGCCGCCTTCGTGCGCGATGTGGCCGGTGTCGAATTCATCGATGACTCCAAGGCCACCAATCCGCATGCCGCGCGCTCGTCGATACTCGCTCACCCGCAAGTGGTTTGGATCGCCGGTGGGCAGTTGAAGGGTGCGTCGGTCGAGGATCTGGTCGAGGAGATCGCCGATCGCCTCGCCGCCGCCGTGCTCATCGGGGCCGACGCGCCGGTGATCGCGGCCGCATTGGCGCGACACGCGCCCGAGGTCCCGGTTGTCGAGGTCCGCGCGGGAGACCATGCAGGGATGGGTGAGGCCGGTATCGATGAGACAGCCGACGCCGTGATGACGCGTGCCGTGCGCGCCGCGGCCGGGCTCGCTCGTCCCGGGGACACCGTACTGCTGGCTCCGGCCGCGGCCTCCTTGGATATGTTCGCCGATTACACCCACCGCGGGCGCAGTTTCGCCGCCGCGGTGGCCGCGCTGGAAGACGGTGACATCGGGCGGCATCTATGACCGAGACGACACGGCGGAATCGGCTGGCTGCCACCAAATTCGGCGCCTGGCTGGCGCGCCCGCTCGCGTCGTTCCATCTCGTCGTCACGATCGCGACACTGCTGACGGTGCTCGGTCTGGTCATGGTGTTGTCGGCATCGAGCGTCGAGGCGTATGTCGACGGCGGATCGGCGTATTCGCTGTTCATCCAGCAGGCCATGTTCGCCGCGATCGGCGCGGTGCTGTTCTATCTGGCACTGCGGATTTCCTTGCGCCGACTGCGGCAATGGTCGTTTCCGCTGTTCGCGATCTCGGTGCTGGCGCTATTGCTGGTGTTGATTCCCGGCATCGGCTCCGAGGTGCAGGGTGCGCGGCGCTGGTTCTTCATCGGGCCGATCTCGGTGCAGCCCTCGGAGATCGTGAAAGTGACGCTGGTGGTGTGGGGTGCGCATCTGCTCGCTTCGCGTCGCTCGGAACAGGCCGGCCTGAAAGATATTCTGGTGCCGCTGGTGCCTGCCGGTCTGCTGGTGTGTCTGCTCGTCGTGCTGGAGCCGAATCTATCGACCACCATCGCGCTGGGCATCGTGCTCGCCGCACTGCTGTGGTTCGGCGGACTGCCGGTGCGGTTGTTCGTCACTATCGCGATTTCGGGCGTGATCGCCGCAGGCGTCCTCGCACTGTCCGCGGGGTATCGCTCGGACCGGATGCGCGCCTTCTTCAACCCGGGTGATGATCCGCAGGGCATCAATTACCAAGCGCGCCAAGCGCTGTACTCGCTGGCAGACGGCGGCATCTGGGGTCGTGGCCTCGGCCAGAGCCGGGCCAAATGGCAGTACCTGCCGAATGCGCACAACGACTTCATCTTCGCCATCATCGGCGAGGAACTCGGATTTCTCGGCTGCGCACTGGTGTTGGGCCTGTTTGCACTGTTCGTCTACACCGGCCTGCGCATCGCGAGCCGTTCGGTCGATCCGTTCCTGCGGTTGCTCACCGCGACCGCGACCACCTGGATCACCGGCCAGGCGCTGATCAACATCGGCTATGTGGTCAACCTGCTGCCAGTGACCGGTCTGCAGCTGCCGCTGGTTTCGGCGGGCGGTTCGTCGCTGGCGATCACTCTGTTCATGTTCGGCATCATCGCCAATGCGGCCCGGCACGAGCCCGAGGCGATTGCGGCGCTGCAGGCCGGACAGGACGGCAGATTCAGCCGACTGCTGCGACTGCCCAAGCCGGAGGTGTACTCACCGGCGCGGGCGGATGCGGCACGTGCGCGCTCGGCCGCGGCCAAGACCAAGGCGGCCGAACAGCGGGCACGGGCCGAAGGGGCCAAGGCCGACCGGGCGCGGGGCGCACGGCCGCAGGGGCAGCGGAGTCAGTCCGAATCCGGTCGACGGCGCGTGCCAGAGAGCCGAGGGACGAGTTCACTGCGGGCGACCAGGGCGTGGGAGCCGAGCTATCCGATAAACCATGCGAGAGATCGGGGAAGATCCAGGTGAGTGCGGAGCGACCCCGCAAACCACTGTCGGTGATCGTCGCGGGCGGTGGTACCGCGGGACATATCGAGCCCGCGCTGGCCGTCGCCGACGCGCTGCGGCGACTCGACGAATCGATCCGGGTCACCGCACTCGGCACCGAACGCGGACTCGAGACCAAACTGGTGCCCGAGCGCGGCTATCGGCTGGAGTTGATCCCGCCGGTTCCGTTGCCGCGCAAGCTGAGCGCGGATCTGCTGCGGCTGCCCGGCCGTGTCCGTGCGTCGGTGGCCAAGACCAGGGCGGTCATCGATGCGGTCGAGGCCGATGTGATCGTCGGCTTCGGCGGCTATGTCGCATTGCCCGCCTACCTCGCGGCGGGCCGGGGCGCGCTCGGCCGCAGGCGCGCGGTGCCGGTGGTGGTGCACGAGGCAAATGCCAAGGCAGGTATCGCCAATAAGGTCGGCGCCAGGCGCGCGGCCAGAGTGCTCGCCGCCGTACCCGATTCGGGGCTGGCGAAGGCCGAGGTCATCGGCATTCCGGTGCGCGGGTCCATTACCTCGCTGGATCGGGCCGCGCTGCAGGCCGAAGCCCGTGCCCATTTCGGCCTGCCTGCCGAGGGCCCGGTTCTGCTGGTCTTCGGTGGCTCGCAGGGGGCGGTCTCGTTGAACAAGGCGATCTCCGGGGCGGCGCCACAGCTGGCGGCGGCGGGCGTTTCGGTGCTGCACGCGCACGGCCCCAAGAACACTCTCGAGGTCCCGCAATCGGATGAGGATGGGGCGCGGTATATCGCCGTGCCGTATCTTTCCCGAATGGACCTGGCCTATGCCGCCGCCGATGCGGTCGTCTGCCGCTCCGGTGCGATGACCGTCGCCGAGGTGTCGGCGGTCGGCCTGCCCGCGTTCTATGTGCCGCTGCCGCACGGCAACGGTGAACAGGAACTCAATGCCAGGCCGATCGTCCGCCAGGGTGGTGGCAGAATCGTCCCCGATGCCGAGCTGACCCCGAAATATGTGATCGACGAGGTGATACCGCTGCTGACCGACCGCACACGGCTGATCGAAATGAGCCTGTCCGCCGCAGGCGCCGGACACCGCGATGCCGCCGACGCGCTCGCGCGCATTGTCGTCGAGGTGAGCGGCCGGTGACCACGGGAGCCGATGCCACCGAATCCGGGGCGGTCGAATCCGGCGCCGACCAGGCGCGCTCGGCTCTGCCGCCCGAATTGGCGCGCGTGCACATGGTCGGGATCGGCGGTGCTGGCATGTCCGGAATCGCCCGCATCCTGCTCGCGCGTGGTGGCTCGGTCTCCGGTTCGGATGCCAAGGAGAGCCGCGGTGTGCTCGCGCTGCGGGCCCGCGGTGCGCAGGTGCGCATCGGGCACGATGCCAGTGCCCTCGATCTGCTGCCCGGCGGCCCGACCGCGGTGGTCACCACCTATGCCGCCATCCCGAAGACCAATCCCGAACTGGTCGAGGCGAATCGGCGCGATATTCCGGTGCTGTTGCGCCCCGCCGTACTCGCCTCGCTGATGCGCGGGCATCGCACGCTGCTGGTCTCGGGCACACACGGCAAGACCTCGACCACCTCGATGCTGATCGTGTCTTTGCAGCACTGCGGATTCGACCCGTCCTTCGCGGTCGGCGGCGAACTCAACGAGGCGGGCACCAATGCCCACCACGGCACCGGCGAAATCTTCGTCGCCGAGGCCGACGAAAGCGACGGCTCGCTGCTGCAGTACGACCCGGATGTCGCCGTGGTCACCAATATCGAATCCGATCACCTGGACTTCTTCGGCTCCGATGAGGCCTACGTCCAGGTCTTCGATGACTTCGCCGACCGTCTCGGTCCCGGCGGGCTGCTGGTGGTGTGTCTGGACGATCCCGGTTCGTGGGCGCTGGCCGAGCGAGTCGGTGCGCGGTTGGCGGAGAAGAACGTTCGGGTGCTCGGCTACGGATCGGGTGAACTGCCCGACGCGCCGGTGCCGGTGGGCGTGCGGCTGCACAGTTGGGAGCCACGCGATGTCGGCGGGCTGGCCCAATTCCAGCTCATCGATGAGGCCGCGCCGCGCACCCTGCGGCTCGCGGTGCCCGGTCGGCATATGGCGCTCAACGCATTGGCCGCGCTGCTCGCCGCGCGTGCCGCTGGGGCGGATGTGGACGAAATCATCCAGGGGCTGGAAGGTTTCGGCGGCGTGCATCGCCGGTTCCAGTTCGTCGGCCGGGAAAACGGCGTGCGCGTCTTCGACGATTACGCCCACCACCCGACCGAGGTTCGGGCGGTCCTCGGCGCGGCCGCGGAACTGGTGCAGCAGGAGGCCCGCGACGGTGCGCGCTCACGACAGGGCCGGGTCATCGTGGTGTTCCAGCCGCACCTCTACAGCCGCACCGCCACCTTCGCCCAGGATTTCGGCGCGGCGCTGAGCCTTGCCGACGAGGTCGTCGTGCTGGATGTCTACGGTGCGCGGGAGAAGCCGCTGCCCGGCGTCAACGGCGCACTCGTCGCCCAAGCCGTCACCAAACCCGTGCACTACCAGCCGGATATGTCGCGGGTCGGCCGCCAGGCCGCGGGCCTGACACTGCCCGGCGATGTGGTGATCACCATGGGCGCGGGCGATGTGACGATGCTCGGCAGCCAGATTCTCGATGGGCTGCGCGCGCGTCCGCAATACGGGCGGTGACCCGCGATGCGAACCGCGGGTGACTGGTTCGACCGGGCACACCGGGGTCGCCTACGCCTGTGGGGTCTACTCGGCGTGTGCGTCCTTACCGTTGTCGCGGTACTGGCCTGGTTCACCCCGATGCTTTCGGCGAGCACGGTCGAAATCGACGGTTTGATCGTGGTTCCCGAGGAACAGGTGCGCGACAAACTCGAGATCCCGTCCGGCCGCTCGATGTTGCGCATCGACACCGATGCGATGGCCCGGCGGGTGGCGAGCATTCCGAAGGTCCGCAGCGCACGGGTGCAGCGCGTATTTCCCTCCACCGTCAAGGTGACGGTGGACGAGCGCACGCCGGTCTTGTTCTGGGATAGCCCGCAAGGCGCGCATCTGCTGGATGCGGAGAGTGTGGAGTTCGCGATCGAGGACGCACCCATCGGCGTTGCGAAGCTCATTACCGAACATCCCGGCAGCGATGATCCGGTCACCCGGGCCGCGGCATCGGTGCTGTCGGTACTGCCTGCGGCGCTGGTCGGGCAAGTGGACGAGGTTGTCGCGCGGTCGATTTCGAATATTTCCCTGAACCTGCGCGACGGTCGCGCGGTATTGTGGGGAGGAACTAATGACGCGGAACGCAAGGCGGCCGTGGTGATGCCGCTGTTGACCCGCGATGGAACGGTGTTCGATGTTTCGAGTCCGAATCTGGTCACGGTAAAGTGATCGATACCCATTGTGCCCAGGGGTTTTTCGATGGAACTGTGACCGCAGTGGGAACAGCCCAGCGAGACCGGGGGTTCGGGGGCAACCGTTCACGATACGACGTGTTGCGCGGTGAGACGAGAGGGATCACACAAGATTCTGTCAGTCGTTTCGGCGCGCCTGCGCGCCTATCGCGGCGGCTGCGAATAGCGTTCCGCAGCAGTCGGATACTTGACATAACGCTAACCCTATGGTTGAGCTTTAGGGTTGGCTCGGACCTGCCACAGACCGAATGTCGAGAATTCGAAAACGACAGACTTTAGATCGAAGGAAGGCGAGAGCCCATGACGCCCCCGCACAACTACCTTGCTGTGATCAAGGTCGTCGGTATCGGCGGCGGCGGTGTGAATGCCGTCAACCGGATGATCGAACAGGGACTCAAGGGAGTCGAGTTCATCGCGGTCAACACCGATGCGCAGGCGCTGCTGATGAGCGATGCCGACGTCAAACTCGACGTCGGCCGTGAGCTCACCCGCGGTCTCGGCGCCGGTGCCGATCCGGAGGTCGGGCGTAAGGCCGCCGAAGATCACAAGGACGAGATCGAAGAGGTGCTCAAGGGCGCCGACATGGTCTTCGTCACCGCGGGTGAGGGCGGCGGCACCGGTACCGGTGGCGCGCCGGTCGTCGCGAGCATCGCGCGCAAACTCGGCGCGCTGACCATCGGTGTGGTCACCAGGCCGTTCTCCTTCGAGGGCAAGCGCCGTGGCAACCAGGCCGAGGTGGGCATCAACCTGCTGCGCGAATCCTGCGACACGCTCATCGTCATCCCGAACGATCGGCTGCTGCAGCTCGGCGATGCGGCGGTCAGCCTGATGGACGCCTTCCGTTCCGCCGATGAGGTACTGCTCAACGGTGTGCAGGGCATTACCGATCTGATCACCACCCCGGGTCTGATCAACGTCGACTTCGCCGACGTGAAGAGCGTGATGTCCGGCGCGGGCAGCGCCTTGATGGGCATCGGTTCGGCACGCGGCGAGGGCCGTTCGGTCAAGGCCGCCGAATCGGCGATCAATTCGCCACTGCTCGAGGCATCGATGGACGGTGCGCACGGCGTACTGCTCTCGATCGCGGGCGGTTCGGATCTGGGTCTGTTCGAAATCAACGAGGCGGCCTCGCTGGTGCAGGAAGCCGCGCATATCGAGGCGAATATCATCTTCGGCACCGTCATCGACGATTCCCTCGGCGATGAGGTTCGCGTCACGGTAATCGCGGCCGGTTTCGATGGCGGCGGCCCGGCCCGGCGCACCTTCGAGGCGGGGCGCGGCGCGATCGGTTCGGCTCGGGCCGGTGAGATCGGCCAGAGTAGCCGGGCCAGTGAGATCGCCGCCGCCGCGCGCACCGAAACCGCTTCCGCCGCAGGTCAAACCGGCTCCACCCGGGGCGCGGTGCCGAGCTACCGGGATTCCGAACGGGCCCGCACGCTGGCCGAGCCGACGGTCACGCACAACACGCGCTCGCATATCGACCCGCCGGATTCCGATGACGACGACGATGATGTAGACGTGCCGTCGTTCATGCGTCGCTAGGCCGCCGTTCGCACGATTCGGTCGCCTGGGCTGGCAGACTGGCGGTATGCCAAAGCAACGACAGATCTCGTTCGTACATGGGTAACTCATCGGGTACACCCAAAGCTCAGCCACTCCGCCAACCGCCGGACCGGTCGAGTACTGCCGAGGCACATAACGACCGGCAAAAGACTCGGGGAGGCGGGGGAGCACATGGGTAACTCGGCGGGTACGTCCAGCACCCAGCTGGGCACACGACCGTCGGCCCGCGACGGCGCCGTCGACGTGCACGACGACCGGCAAAAGTTCCGGGGAGGCGGGGGAGTCGTTCGACGAGTGACGACCACAAGGGCGGGCGGTTTCTCGGCGCCGCCATACGATTCGTTCAATCTCGGGGATCATGTGGGGGACGACCCGGCGACCGTGCAGCGGAACCGGGACCGGCTGGCCCAGGGTATCGGCCTGACACCGGATCGGCTCGTGTGGATGGAACAGATCCACGGGCGCAATGTCGAAATCATTGATGGGCCACGGGATGCACCCGTAGCGGCCACCGACGCATTGGTGACGACCGTGCCGGGTCTGGCACTGGTGGTGCTCACCGCGGACTGCGTGCCGATCCTGCTATCCGATGACGAAGCCGGTGTGATCGCGGCCGTGCACGCCGGGCGAATCGGCGCGCGCATCGGCATCGTGCCGCGGGTACTGGACGCAATGGTTTCGGCCGGTGCCCGCATCGAACGGATCGGCGCCTTCCTCGGCCCGGCCGCATCGGGCCGTCAATACGAGGTGCCCGCCGCGATGCGCGCCGATGTCGAGGCGCATCTGCCCGGCAGTGCGACAACCACCGTGCGCGGCACCCCCGCCCTGGACTTGCGGGCCGGAATCAGCAGACAGCTCACCGAAGCCGGAATCGGCGGGGTGGCCATCGATCCGCGCTGCACGATCGAGGACAAGACGCTGTTCAGTCATCGCCGCGGCGCGCCGACCGGGCGCATCGCCGGTGTCATCTGGATGCAGGCGGACACATGAGTACCGAATCCATTGCGGCCGAGGCAATGGACGGCCGGACCGCCGAACTCGCGGCGAATCTCGCCGATCTGAACAAGCGAATCGGCGCGGCTTGTCATGCGGCCGGGCGTGCTGCGGACTCGGTGCGGCTGCTGCCCGTGACGAAGTTCTTCCCGGCCACCGATATCGCCATCCTGCATCGCTTGGGCTGCAGGGAATTCGGTGAGTCCAGGGAGCAGGAGGCCACCGCGAAGGTCGCCGAACTGACCGACCTCGCGGAGGTGCGCTGGCACATGATCGGTCGGCTGCAGCGCAACAAGGCGCGGATCGTCGCGCGCTGGGCACATGCGGTGCACTCGGTCGACAGCGAACGCCTGGCAACGGCCCTTGACACCGCGGCGCGGGCCGCCTTGGACGCGGGCGAGCGCGGCGAACCGGTTCGCGTATTGGTACAGGTGAGCCTGGACGAGGATCCGGGTCGTGGTGGGGTCGCCCCGGAAGATCTTGCGGCACTGGCCGATCGGGTGGCGACCGCGCCGGGACTGCAGCTCGCGGGCCTGATGGCGATTCCCCCGCTCGACGCCGTTCCGGACGATGCTTTTGCACGCCTTGCGCATTTGCATGCCCTGGTACGCGCGGATCATCCCGAAGCGGCCGAACTGTCCGCTGGCATGTCCAGCGATCTGGAATCGGCAATCGAACACGGTTCTACCTGTGTGCGTGTCGGTACCGCCTTGATGGGCGCTCGACCGATAACCTCGGCGTAGCAAAGAAACCTCATCAGTCACATTCGACACATATGCTGGGACTGGAGAGGACTGAGCAAGACTTCAACACCCGGCCGCCACCGGGGCCGAAGGAAGGTCTATGAAATGAGCACGCTGCACAAGTTCAAGGCGTACTTCGGCATGGTTCCGCTCGAGGATTACGAAGACGACTATGTCGCCGAGCCGGCCCCCCGGGGTGTGGACGAGCGCGGCTCACGTCGTCCCCGGCCCCGTGACTATTCCGAGCGCGCCGGTTACGGCGCGGACCGCTATGCCGAAGACCGCTACGACGATGAGCCGGATTACGCTGAGCCGGCGTACAAGTCGCCGTACAAGGCGGGATATCCGGTGTCTCGGCGCGACGACTACGTCGAAGAGCCCTACGTGGACGACCGCTATGACGCGCGGCCCCGTCCCACCAGGATCGATGCCGCGCCGGGCGCGTCGCGATTCCGTGCGGGCGGCAGCGCGCCGATGTTGCGGGGAGCCACCAGGGGTGCGCTCGCCGTCGATCCCGAGGCCGAGGAGCGGCGACTGGAGGAGCGCGTGCGCCCCGAGCCCGCGCCCGCACGTCGGCCGGGGATCTTCGAGGACGGAGGTCCCTTGTCCAAGATCACGACGCTGCGCCCGCGCGACTACAGCGAGGCCCGCATCATCGGTGAGCGCTTCCGCGAGGGTAACCCGGTGATCATGGACCTGGTCGATCTGAGCAATGCCGACGCAAAGCGGCTGGTCGACTTCGCCGCCGGTCTCGCTTTCGCGCTGCGCGGCTCATTCGACAAGGTCGCGACCAAAGTGTTCCTGCTCTCACCGGCCGATGTCGATGTCTCGGCCGAAGAACGTCGCAGGATCGCCGAAACCGGCTTCTACAACCAGAAATAGCACTGTGATCCGGGGGTTCTGTTAGACCCGTTGCGTATGGGGCTGACCTTTTCGAGCGACCTACAAGCAGTCGCTAGCGGTGTGGTCACTTTGCGCGACGCGGATTTTGGGGCAGAGTGAGATCGTGGCCTTGTTTGCGGTGCTCTACTTCGTACTGTTCATCTTCTGGCTGTTGTTGATCAGCCGAGTGATCGTGGAGTTCATCCGCAGCTTTGCCCGCGACTGGCGCCCGAGCGGCTTCGTCGTCGTCATCCTCGAGGTGATCTTCACGATCACCGATCCTCCGGTGAAACTCCTGAGGCGGTTGATACCACCGGTGTCATTGGGAGGAATTCGGCTCGATCTGTCGATTATGGTCCTGCTTTTCGTCGTCTTCATCTCGATGACGTTTGTGGGCGGCCACGCCGACGGGTAGCCCTGGTGTGACAGAATGAACCGAGAAGATAGCTTGCTAGATCTGCTAGATCTCCAAAAGACGCGTGAAGGGATCCTTCCATGCCGCTGACCCCAGCCGATGTGCACAACGTCGCGTTCAGCAAACCACCGATCGGGAAGCGCGGCTACAACGAGGATGAGGTAGACGCCTTCCTGGATCTCGTGGAGCAGGAGCTCTCGCGTCTGATCGAGGAGAACGCTGACCTGCGCCAGCGGGTTGCTGAACTCGATGCGGAACTGGCCGACGCCAAGAAAAATCGTGGTCCGGCCAATGCCGCCGCAGTGAAAGCACCGGTCCAGCAAGCCCCGCCGCCCCCGCCCGAACCCATCAAGCCACCGGTGCAACAGGCCCCGCCGCCGCCTCCGATGCCGGTCGCGGCCCCGGTAGCCAAGGATGCGCCGAGCGCGGATGCGAATCTGCAGGCGGCCAAGGTGCTCAGCCTCGCCCAGGAGATGGCGGACCGGCTGACCAGCGATGCGAAGCTCGAAGCGGAGAACCTGCTGTCGAATGCCCGGGCCAACTCCGAACGCCTGGTCGGCGACGCGCGAACCCGCTCGGAGGCGATGATCGCCGATGCACGGCAGAAGTCGGATGCGATGCTCTCGGATGCCCAGACCCGTTCGGACAACCAGCTACGGCAGGCCAAGGAAAAGGCCGACGCGCTGCAGGCCGATGCCGAGCGCAAGCACACCGAGATCATGGCCACCATCACCCAGCAGCGCAGCGTGCTGGAGAGCCGAATCGAGCAGCTCAAGACCTTCGAGCGGGAGTACCGCGTGCGACTGAAGTCGTACTTGGAGTCCCAGCTCGAGGAGTTGGAGAACCGTGGCTCGGCGGTGCCGGTGGATGGCGGCGAGGCCTTCGTCGACTCCAATACCGCGAACAATCTCGCTCCCGCCTCGTTCGCCAAGGGCGCCAAGTAATCTCGTGGTAGAGAGATATCTCCGCTGTAGTTGCTGTTCGAGTAACTAGAGGTACGCCGAGCCGCCTGGCATGCCTAGGGGGTAAATATGCTCGTTTTGACGCTGGTCCTTGCCGCGATCGGGTTCGCCCTGCTCGTGGCCGCGCTGACCACTGGGTCGGTGCTATGGGCCTGGGGGTGCATCCTCATCTGCATCGTGGGTGCTGTGCTGTTGCTGGTGAGCGCGCTTTCCATGCGCAGCTCCGAGGGTGATTCCGCGCCGCCGCCTGGTCGGCATGCGAAACGGTAATTGTGGGCCCAACAAACTGGTTTGACCGTACTGGTTAGAATCAAACATGTAATCGGCGTAGATCCGGCCATCACCGGGGAGCCTTCGGAAGAACGGTGCGCACACCGCACTCAGTAGAACCGAACGGGCGAGCCCGTCACAGCTCGAAACGAGAGGTCCTGGTTGGTCGCGCGGATCGGCGCGCCGCCCGGACAAGCGGGGTGGTACCGCGGTTTCGACGCAACCGGCGTCGTCATCGTCCCCGTGCTGACACATACGCGCCACGGCGCGGCGGCACGAGGAGACGTATCCGCGATGGCGGACGAACCTTCCAGCAGCGCATACCCGCGCGTCGATCTGGCAGGCCCTTTCGAGCGACCTGCAAGCAGTCGCTACGGAACCGGCAGCGGGTCATCTTTCCCCGACCTGGAGCGTCGGGTCCTGGATGCCTGGGCCGCCGACAACACCTTCCGCGCCAGTATCGAGAACCGTTCGGGTGCAGCGGAGTTCGTCTTCTACGACGGGCCGCCGTTTGCCAATGGTTTGCCACATTATGGACATCTGCTCACCGGGTATGTCAAGGATCTCGTGCCGCGTTTCCAGACGATGCGCGGCAAGCGGGTCGATCGACGTTTCGGCTGGGACTGTCACGGATTGCCCGCGGAAATCGAAGCGGAAAAGCAGCTCGGTATCACGGACAAATCACAGATCGATGCTATGGGTCTCGCGGAATTCAACGCGGCCTGTAAATCTTCGGTTCTGCGCTACACCGGAGAATGGCGCGATTATGTGACGCGTCAGGCCCGTTGGGTGGACTTCGACAACGACTACAAGACGTTGGATCTCGACTTCATGGAGTCGGTGATGTGGGCGTTCAAGTCGCTGCACGAGAAGGGCCTGATCTACCAGGGCTTCCGGGTGCTGCCATACAGCTGGTACGAGCAGACCCCGCTGTCGAATCAGGAAACCCGGCTCGACGACGCCTACAAGATGCGCCAGGATCCGGCCGTCACCGTGGATATGGTGCTGCGCGTGCCGGGCGAGCATCCGCTGCACGAACTCGACGGGGCCAACGCACTCATCTGGACCACCACGCCGTGGACCCTGCCATCCAACCTCGCGATCGCCGTGCATCCCGATTTCCGCTACGTGCATGTGCGCGTCGGCGACGGGAAGCGCTATCTGCTGGCCGCCGAACGGGTCTCGCATTACGCCCGTGAATTGGGCGACCAGCCCGAGGTGCTCGGCGAGTTCGACGGCGCGGCTCTCGCGGATCTATCCTACGATCCGCCGTTCGACTTCTTCGTCGGTCATCCCAATGCGCATCGCGTGCTGACCGCCGACTATGTGACCGCCGAGTCCGGCACCGGAATCGTGCACCTCGCACCGGCTTTCGGTGAGGAGGATATGGATGTCGCCGCCGCCAACGGCATCGAACTCGTGCAGCCGCTGGATCCGGGCGGCAAGTTCACCTCGATGGTGCCGCCGTACGAGGGCCTGATGGTCTTCGATGCCAATCCGGTGATCATCAAGGATCTCAAGGCGGCCGGAAAGCTGCTGCGGCACGAGACGATCGAGCACTCCTACCCGCACAGTTGGCGCTCTGGTCAGCCGCTGATCTACATGGCGGTGCCGTCCTGGTTCGTCGCGGTGACCAAGTTCCGCGACCGGATGGTCGAGCTGAACAAGCAGATCACCTGGGTGCCCGAGCACATCCGCGACGGACAGTTCGGCAAGTGGCTCGAGGGTGCACGAGACTGGAATATCAGCCGTAACCGGTACTGGGGCAGCCCGATCCCGGTGTGGGTCTCCGATGATCCGGACTATCCGCGCACCGATGTCTACGGCTCGCTGGAGGAGTTGGAGCGCGACTTCGGTGTGCGCCCGACCGATCTGCACCGGCCGATGATCGACGAGCTGACCCGACCGAATCCCGATGATCCGACCGGCAGGTCGACCATGCGCCGGGTGCCGGAGGTGCTGGACTGCTGGTTCGAGTCGGGCTCGATGCCTTATGCCCAGGTGCATTACCCGTTCGAGAACAAGGAGTGGTTCGACAGCCACTTCCCGGGCGATTTCATCGTCGAGTACAATGGGCAGACCCGCGGCTGGTTCTACACCCTGCACGTGCTCTCGACCGCGCTGTTCGACAGCCCGGCCTTCAAAACCGTTGCCGCGCACGGCATCGTGCTCGGTGACGACGGACTGAAGATGAGCAAGTCCAAGGGCAACTATCCGGATGTGAACGAGGTGTTCAACCGGGACGGCTCCGATGCGATGCGCTGGTTCCTGATGAGTTCGCCGATCCTGCGCGGCGGCAATCTCATCGTCACCGAGCGCGGCATCCGCGAGGGAGTCAGCCATGCGCTGCGCCCGCTGTGGAACGCGTGGACCTTCCTGCAGCTCTACGCCTCGAAAACCGGTGTGTGGCGCACCGATTCGCAGCATGTGCTGGACCGCTACATCCTGGCCAAGTTGGCCGCGACCCAGGACGTGATGACCGAGGCGCTCGAGGTCTACGACATCGCGGGCGCTTGCGAGGAATTGCGCTCCTTCGCCGACGCCCTCACCAATTGGTATGTGCGCCGGTCGCGTTCGCGCTTCTGGGAGGAGGACCGTGATGCTGTCGACACGCTGCATACGGTGCTCGAGGTCGTCACCCGGCTTGCCGCGCCGCTGCTGCCGCTGATCTCGGAGGTGATCTGGCGCGGGCTGACCGGCGAGCAGTCGGTACATCTGGCCGATTGGCCCAAGGAGGCTGAGCTGCCGCAGGATCCGGATCTGGTCGCCACCA
The DNA here is from genome assembly GCF_044458825.1 of Nocardia sp. NPDC050412. Classification (NCBI taxonomy): domain Bacteria; kingdom Bacillati; phylum Actinomycetota; class Actinomycetes; order Mycobacteriales; family Nocardiaceae; genus Nocardia; species Nocardia sp. NPDC050412. The sequence goes on along the minus strand of NZ_JBITIJ010000018.1, from coordinate 89,025 downwards.
TGGACGAGGTCCGGGTGGTCTGTTCGACGGTGCTGAGCCTGCGCAAGGCACAGAACCTGCGGGTGCGCCTGCCGCTGGCCGAGGTCACTATCGCCGCGCCCGATGCCGAGCGGCTGCGGCCGTTCGCCGACATCATCGCCGATGAGGTGAACGTCAAGAAGGTCGACCTGACCACCGATGTCGCCGTGCACGGCCGTTTCGAGCTGGTTGTGAACGCACGGGCCGCCGGCCCGCGCCTCGGCAAGGATGTGCAGACGGTGATCAAGGCGGTGAAGGCGGGTGAATGGTCCGAGAACGCCGCAGGTGTGGTCACCGCGGCGGGCATCGAACTGCTGCCGGAGGAGTACACCCAGCGCCTGGTCGCGGCCGAGCCGGAGTCCACCGCGGCCCTGCCCGGCAATGCCGGTCTGGTCGTGCTCGATTCGGTGGTGACCGAGGAACTCGAGGCCGAGGGCTGGGCCCGCGATGTGATCCGCGATCTGCAGGAGACGCGAAAGTCCCTGGGGCTGGCGGTATCCGATCGCATCACCGTGGTGCTCGCGGTGCCCGCCGATAAGCAGGTCTGGGCACAGACCCACCGCGACCTCATCGCGGGCGAAATCCTGGCCACCGAGCTGAATTTCGGTGATCCGGGCGCGGATGCCGCCGAAATCGTCGGTGGTGTGCGCGTATCGATCGCGAAGGTCTGATACGGCCGTTCCTTGGAACGAGGTGGTCGGGGCGGGATCTCGAGAGCCCGCCCCGACCCGCGTCCATGATCTTCTCTGGTGTGATGTAGATCACATGCTGAGAATTAGCTGATTCGTTGTCGTGATCGCACAATGCCCGGCACAATCTGCATGTTGCTGCTGGTGTGCAGATCGACTTCTGTGACCGCAGTGAATGTTCGTACTTGAACTGCTCTACCTGAAATACCTTGCGCCACACGTGAATACGTAGGTGGCGCAGGTCTGTGGCGTGCGGATCCCCTTCCCTGACGGCGAGGCCGGTACCGCGCGTTGACCGGGTCGACGGAAGGGACGAGCACATGATCACCGCGCACAAAAGGGCATTGCGGCGGATAGCTGTTGGGTTTCTGGTATCGACTGTCATGGCGCTCGTCCTCGCTGGACCGGTGCGTGGTGATACCGGAAGCGGCTCCGGTTCGGGTAGTTCCGGCTCCGGTAGTTCCGGTAGTTCCGGCTCCGGTAGTTCCGGCTCCGGTAGTTCCGGTAGTTCCAGCGGTTCCGCTGCCCTGCCGCTGCCGAGTGTCGCCGGACTCGGCGCACTGACCGCGGCCTACACTCAGATCGGCAAACCCTACGAATGGGGCGCCACCGGCCCGTTCGCCTGGGATTGCTCGGGTCTGGTCCAGTGGGCATTCCGTCAGGTCGGGGTGAAACTACCGCGCACTACCTGGGAGCAGGCCAAGGTCGGTGCCACGGTTCCGTTCCCGGCCCTGTCGCTGGGTGATGTCGTAATCCTGAATGACGACGCCTCGCATGTCGGCATCTACGCGGGCTCCGGGCAGGTCCTGGACGCGCACGACTGGGGCGTTCCGGTTGGTCTGCATCCGCTGCGCGATTTCGACATCTACACCATTCGTCGCTTCTGATTCGGATCGGCTACGTTCCCACGACCATCGCGCTCGCCCGTAGAGCAACGATGCGGAACGTGAGGGCGTGTTCCAGTGCTGGCCCGACGACAAGGTCGTGATCGTCGCCCTGCGCGAGGCGAGCCCGATATCAGTCGACGAGCTGGCGCAGTAGTGGTCCGTACTGGGGATGCGCCAGAGCCGAGGCGAATTGGGCCACCAGATAGTCGGCGGGATTGCCGGTGTCGTACCAGCGGCCCTGGATGACCTGGCCGAAGACCGGGTTGTCGGCGGCGTGCACATTGATCGCATCGGTGAGGTACACCTCGCCGGTGCGATGTTCGTACCACTGCTCGGTCTGTCTGCGCAGTTCGCAGATGATGCCGGGGGTGACGACATAGCCACCGATCGCGGCATAGTTCGACGGTGCGTCCTCGGGCTTGGGCTTTTCCCGCAGCCCGGTGATGCGCAGCAGGCCGTTGCCCTGGTCGTCCGCGACGACCGGGACGCCGTAGCGCTTGGATTCGGACGGATCCATCGGCATCAGCGCGAGCACCGGCGCGCCGGTCGCCTCGTAGGCGTCGATCAGCTGCTGGGCGCGCGGTACCCCGGCGACGAAGACGTCGTCGGGCCACAGCACCAGCATCGGCTCGTCGCCGAGATTGCGGGCGGCATTGAGCACCGGGGTGCCGTTGCCGTAGGGCCCGTGCTGATCGAGGTAGGTGATGTGCCCGAGCCGGGACAGCTCGCCGACCTCCTCCACCGCATCGGCGAACGCGTCCTTGCCGTCGGCTCGGAGCTGGGCCACCAGGGCTGGATTGGGGCGGAAATGGTCCTGGATCAAGGACTTTCCGCCGCTGACCACAATGGTGATATCGGTGATTCCGGATGCGACCAGCTCCCGGACGGTGTGCTCGATGACCGGCTTATCGCCGACCGGCAGCATCTCCTTGGGGATGGCCTTGGTCAGCGGGAGCAGCCGGGAGCCGATTCCGGCGGCCGGTATCACGGCCTTGCGGATCTTCATGGTCCGATCATCACATACCCGAGCGGGTCCGAACCGGTGATCCCCACGCTTGGGTTGGGCATGTCGAGTCGGCAACATATCGGTATCGGTCCTGGTCACGGATGGTTGGGCAGGGCAGAGCGCCGCACCCGCCCGGTCGTCGCGGCGCACCGATCGGTAGCAATCTCGCAGAAACTACTCGGCTGACGTCCACCTGGAACCCAGGTTGCTTGCCGAATTCACAGGTTTACGCCGGGTTGCGCGGTGGGCCGACCTGTCGGTGCGGCGGCGTAGATTCCGGTGCGTGAGCACCGACAACACCGCTATGGCCGCCGGGCGAGGCGCGTCCGTGCGTACGGCGCGGCGGTGGGTGCTGCATATCGATATGGATGCCTTCTTCGCTTCGGTCGAACAATTGACCCGACCCACACTGCGCGGGCGCCCGGTGCTGGTCGGCGGAACCGGCGGTCGCGGTGTGGTCGCGGGGGCCAGCTATGAGGCGCGGGTATTCGGTGCGCGCTCGGCCATGCCGATGCATCAGGCGCGGCGCTTGGTCGGGGTGACCGCGGTGGTGGTGCCGCCGCGCGGTGCTGTCTACAGCGTGGTCAGTGCGCGGGTGTTCGACGCACTGCGCAGCCGCATCCCGGTGCTGGAGACACTGTCGTTCGACGAGGCGTTCGGTGAGCCGGCCGAGTTGGTGGGCGCGACCGTCGAGCAGGTGCGCGAATTCGGTGAGCAGCTGCGCGCGCTGGTGCGGGAGCGGACCGGGTTGGTCGCCTCGGTCGGTGCGGGTACCGGTAAGCAGCTGGCCAAGATCGCCTCCGGTATGGCCAAACCCGATGGGGTACGGGTGGTTTCGCCGGATGAGCAGCAGCAACTGCTGGCCGGGCTGCCGGTGCGCAAGCTGTGGGGGATCGGTCCGGTGGCCGAGGGCCGCTTGCGTTCGCTCGGTATCGAGACAGTCGGCGCCTTCGCGGCGCTGCCGGAATCGGAGGCGGTGTCCATCCTCGGCGGCAGCGTCGGCGCGGCACTGCACCGGCTGGCCCGCGGCATCGACGACCGGCAGGTCGCCGAACGGGCCGAGGCCAAACAGATCAGCGCTGAGAACACCTATGAGACCGATATCGTCACGATGGCCCAGCTACGTCCGGCGATCGAGACCATGGCAGCGGCCGCGCACCGTCGGCTGGAAAAGGACGGCCGGGCCGCACGCACTGTGGTGCTGAAGCTGAAGAAGTCCGATATGAGCATCGTGACCAGGTCGTTCACCCTGCCGTACGCGACGACCGAGCTGGCCACGTTGATGACGGCGGCGCAGCGCTCGGCCATTGATCCGGCCGAACTCGGGCCGATTCGGCTGGTCGGGGTGGGTTACGGCGGGCTGTCGACCGTTCGGCAGGAGTCGTTGTTCCCAGAGCTCGATCAGGCCCCGGTCGAGGATGCGGGCAGCTGGGAGGGCGACGCGCCGCACTCCGATAGTTGGGATACTCAGCGGGGGCCATCGGCAGCCGAGGACGGTGCGACAGAGCTCGGCGCGGGTGCGTCGGTCGGGCCGCTCGGCGTCGAGCTGGCAGAGACCGCGACCTTCCCGGTCCCCGGGACTACGCAGTCGAGCGTCGGTGCAGCTCAGGGCGATTCGCCGATGCGCAGCGCGACGCTGTGGTATCGCGGACTCGATGTCACGCACCCCGAATTCGGGCACGGGTGGGTGCAGGGCGCCGGGCTCGGTGTGGTTACTGTTCGGTTCGAGACCAGCTCGACAGGGCCCGGTCCGGCGCGTACCTTTGCCGCCGACGACATCAGTCTGTCCCGGGCGGATCCGCTCGGCAGTCTCCGCTGACAGGTAGCCTGGGTCATTCGTGCAGCGTCGCCGATTCGGGTGACGGCTGCCGTTGGTGGAACGACATGTACCTACTCGAACGTAAAGGACGAGCAGTTGAAGCTTCGTAAGACTGGACGCATCGCCATCGCCGGCCTGGCCGTCGTCGCCGCACTCGGCATGACCGCCTGCAGCGATGACAAAGACAGCAAGCCGGCCGCGAAGACAAGTACCAGCGCCAAGGCCTCGGCCAGCGCGAGCTCGAACACCAATCTGCCGCCGGTCCCCTCCGTCGCGGAACTGAACACGCAGCTGCAGCGTGCGCTGGATCCGTCGGTGCCCAATTCGGAGAAGCTCGACGGCGTGCAGGGCGCCGAGGCCGATCCGGAACTGCCGAACCGGCTGGCCGAGGCCGCCAAGGGCGCCAATGTCACTATCACGGTCACCGATGTGACCGGCTTCGGCGACAGCGTCAATGCCAAGGCCAAGGTACTGCTCAACGGCCAGGAGAACATTATCGATGTGCCGTTCGTCGCGGAGGACGGCAAGTGGAAGATCCAGAAGGCCTGGGCCTGCACCATGCTGACCAACCTCGGCCAGCAGTCGGCGGCCTGCGGCTGAGTTCCCTCCGTAGCGACTGCTTGCAGGTCGCTCGAAAGGGTCAGCTGTCGCGGCCGGCCCGGTGTCGGCCGCGACAGCTGTGTACATGCTGAGAATCAATGCCGCACGCCGGCAAGAACTTTCGTTTGAAATAGTTACCGTTAGGATCAGGCCCCGTGGCTGACACGATGGTGTGGGCGGGGCAGCCGTCCGTCGAGGAATCCGAACTCGGGACGGCACAATCGAAGACGCGCTGGGGTTGGGCCGGGCCGATCGCGCTGATCGCGGGTCTGCTGGGCGCACTGTTCGCGGTGGCGGTGCCGCTGCTGCCGGTCCGGGTGGACGCGGCGACGCTGACCTGGCCACAGGCAGGGTCGGCGCGCAGCATCGAGGCGCCGCTGATCTCCTATGCACCACTGACTTTCGACGCCACCCTGCCATGCACGGCGATCAACCAGCTCAGCGCCAAGGGCGGCACCCTTGTGGCGACCGGACCCGATCACGCGCCGGATCTCGAGCGCTACGGATTCGTCGCCCGAGTGCAGGCTGGAGCCGACACTCCGGCGCGGCTGGATGTGGTGCTGCGCAATCAGGCATTGCTCAGTGTGCCGGTGACCGAATTGGTTCCGGGCTGTGAACTCACCGTGCACGCCGATAGCACCAGCGCGACCGCCACCTTGGTCGGATTCGAAGCGCCCGGATTCCCGGTGGTGCTCAATGGCGACTACCGACCGCAGATGGTGGGCATCTTCAGCGATCTGGCCGCGGCCGATGGTGCGCGCGTCACCGCCGAACTCGATACCAGGTTCTCCTCGACGCCCACGCCGGTGAAACGCGCGGCGATCTGGCTCGCGGTGCTGTGCACGATTGTCGCGCTCGTCGCGCTGTATCGGCTCGATCGGCTGGACGGTCGGCGGGTGCGCCGCTTCCTGCCGCAGCGCTGGTGGACATTCACCCTGCTCGACGTGGTGGTGCTGGGCACCATGGTGGTCTGGCACTTCATCGGGTCGACCACCTCCGATGACGGCTATCAGTTCGGTATGGCCCGTGCGTCGGGTGTCGCGGGTTATATGGCCAACTACTTCGCCTACTTCGGGGTGCCCGAAAATCCGGTCGGCACACCGTATTACGACCTGATCCGGATCATGACGCAGGTCGGCATCGCCAGTCCGTGGGTGCGGCTGCCCGCGCTGTGCTGCGGTGTGTTGATGTGGCTGCTGCTCAGCCGCGAGGTGGCGCCGCGGCTCGGTGTCGCGGTGCGTCGCAACCGGGTCGCGATGTGCAGCGGTGCACTCGGTTTCCTGACCATCTGGCTCGCCTATGACAACGGACTGCGTCCGGAACCGCCGGTTGCGCTGGGACTACTGCTCACCTGGTGTCTGGTCGAGCGTGCCATTGCCACGCGGCGGTTGTTGCCCGCCGGATTCGCGATCCTGGTTGCGGCCTTTGCCTGCACGGCCGGGCCGTCGGGTGTGATCTGTATCGCGGCGCTACTGGCGGGATTGCGACCGGTCGCGCGAATCATCATGGACCGCACCGGGACTCGGGGATCGTTGCGTTCCCGAGTGGTCGGCTACGCCGTGCTGCTCGCACCGCTGCTGGCCGCCGGTATCGTGGTGCTGGCGATCATGTTCGCCGACCAGCCGTTGGCGGCGATGTTCGAGATGAAGCGGATCCACCACATCGTCGGCCCGGATGTCGAGTGGTTCAATGAATATCTGCGCTATCAGTACCTCTTCCAGGGCGAGACGGACGGCTCCGTCGGCCGCCGGATCGGTGTGCTCGTGATGCTCGCGGGGCTCATCGTGTGTGTCATCGTGCTGCTGCGCAAGGGCGGTCGGATTCCGGTGCTGGCCGCGGGGCCGACCCGGCGCATTCTCGGTGTCACCGTCGGCGCGCTGCTGCTGATCATGGTCACGCCGACCAAGTGGACCCATCACTTCGGTGTCTACGCGGGCGTCGCCGGTGCTGTCGCCATGGTGACCGCGATGGCCGTGGCCCCAAGGGTTTTGCGGGCGCCGCGCTACCGTGCGCTGTTCGCCGCGGTGGTGGCATTTCTGCTCGCATTGGTATTCTCCGGGCCCAATAAGTGGTGGTACGTCTCGTCTTACGGCATTCCGTGGTGGGACAAGCCGCCGGTGATCGCTGGTATCGAGCTCAACAAATTGTTCCTGCTCGCGGCCGCCGTACTGCTGGCCGTTGCCGCGTGGTGGCATGTGCGGGCGCCGGAGCCCGGTACCCCGCATCGGGTTTCGCGTCTCGCATGGCGAGTGTCGGTACTTCCGCCGCTGACCATCGCGCTGGCGCTGCTCGTGGTCTGGGATGTCGGCTCTTTCGCCAAGGCGGCCGTGGCCCAGGGCCCGGCGTTCTCGCTGGCGCGCTCGAATATCGAGGCACTGACCGGGAAGACGGCGGGTCTGGCCGGTCATGTGCTAGTGGAGACCGATCCGAATGCGGGCATGCTGCGGCCGCTGACCGGCGATGCGGTGAGCACGCTGTCGGGCTCCGGCACCGGATTCACCGGTTCGGGCGTGGCCGCCGATCTGCGTCCCGACGACGATTCGAGTCCGACCGGCAGCATCGCCGATGCTTTGAGCAGTAAGTCGGCTTCGGAGAACACAGCCGGAACCGCCTCCGCCGCACTGCCTTTCGGACTGAACCCGGCGACGACGCCGGTACTGGGCAGCTACGGCTCCGGAGATGCGGGGCCCGCCGATCTGACCACCGGCTGGTATCGACTTCCCGAATCCGGTGATCGTCATGGCATTATCGCGCTGACCGCGGCGGGCCGGATCCGCTCGGTCGACGCCGACGGCATCGTCACCCCGGGGCAGACCCTCGAAATCGAATACGGTGCAACCGATTCCGCGATGACCGCGCAGCCCATGGGCAAGGTCGCCCCAATCGATATCGGACCGGCGCCGTCGTGGCGCAACCTGCGTGTACCGTTCAGCGAAATCCCCAGCGGCGCGGACGTGATCCGCATCGTCGCCGTCGACCGAGACCGCAATCCCAAGCAGTGGCTGGCCGTCACCCCGCCGCGGGTACCACAGACCAGAACGCTGAACGATGTTGTCGGCTCACAGGTTCCGGTTCTCACCGACTGGATGGTCGGCCTGCAATTCCCCAACCAGCGGCCCTACGATCACCGCGACAATATCGCCGAGGTCCCGGCCTACCGCATCCTGCCGGACCGACCTGGCGCGGAAATCACCACTCTGTGGCAGAGCCACGACGGCGGCGGACCGCTCGGCTGGTCCAATATGCTGCTGCGTCCGCGCACCCTGGCCACCTACCTGGACCAGGACTGGCATCGAGACTGGGGCGAACTTCAACAACTGGTCCGCATCGATCCCAAGGCCGACCCCGCCGAACCCGAAATCACCCAGCAGGACCACTCCGGCCTGTGGACCCCGGGCCACATCAACACCGCCTACTGACCGGCGCCGCGGCGGTCGGCTGAACGGGCCGGTGCGGGCTGGGCGGTCCGCACCCGCCGCCGACCACGCACCAGCGCGTCGGCGGTGAAAATCGCCAGTGCCGCCCAGATGAGCGCGAACCCGGCCCACCGCGACGCGGGCATCGGCTCATGCGCGACGGCCACGCCCCAGGCCATCTGCAGCGCGGGCGTGAGGTATTGCAGCAGTCCCATGGTCGAGAGCGGAACCCGTTGCGCGGCAACGGCGAACAGCAACAGCGGCAGCAGGGTGACCGGACCGGTCGAGATCATCAGTCCGGAATGTGTGATGCCGCTGGCGAATTCGCTGCGCCCGGTCATCGCGAATACGATGACGAAGGCCAGCGCGAACGGTGCGGCGACCAGACCCTCGGCCGCGATTCCGTGCAGCGCGTCCAACGGAATCACCTTTTTCACCAGCCCATAGGTGGCGAATGAACAGGCCAGTGCCAGCGCGATGAGCGGCGGTCTGCCGTAGTCGACGGTGAGCACGGCGACCGCCACCGCACCCAGCCCCAGCGCCGCCCATTGCGCCCTGGCCAATCGCTCACGGAAGATCAGCACGCCGAATGCCACCGTCACCAGCGGATTGATGAAATACCCCAGCGCACACTCCACCACATGTCCGGAGGTGACGCCGTAGACGTACACGCCCCAGTTGATCGATAGCGCCGCGATGGCCACCGCTGCCATCCGCCAGGTCCGTGGGGCGATACCGCGCAGTCCACCGAGCTGCCCGGTTATCGCCAGCACGATGAGCACCAGCACCAACGTCCACAGAATCCGCTGCGCTACCACTTCGGCCGGATTGGCGAAGGCCAGCAACCCGAAGTACGCCGGAAACAGCCCCCAGATCAGAAATGCGCCTGTACCGAACACCACACCCGGGACCGCTCTGCTTCGCTGCACGCTACCGACGGTAGTTCTCGGTAGCCTGGCGGTCATGTCGATAACCGTGCCCCATACGGCCGTCACCGGGCTGACCGCGGCGGAGGTCGAGCAACGTCGCCGCGACGGGCTGACCAATGATGTGCCGGACCGGGCGAGCCGATCCGTACGCGACATCGTCCGTGCCAATGTTTTCACCCGGATCAATGCCATCCTCGGTGTGCTGTTCATCCTGGTGCTGGCGACCGGCTCGATTATCGACGGGATGTTCGGTCTGCTGATCATCGCCAATAGCGCGGTCGGCATCATTCAGGAGGTCCGCGCCAAGCGCACCCTGGACCAGTTGGCCATTGTCAGCCAGGCCAAGCCGACCGTGCGCCGGGACGGACAGTCGCTCGAGGTGGCGCCGAAGGAGGTCGTCCTCGACGATCTGATCGAGCTCGGACCCGGCGACCAGATCGTCGTCGACGGTACGGTCGAGGAGTCCGCACTGCTCGAGGTCGACGAATCCCTGCTCACCGGTGAGGCCGATCCGGTGGATAAGCAGATCGGCGCGTCGGTGATGTCGGGCAGTTACGTCGTCTCGGGTTCCGGCGCCTACCGCGCGACGAAGGTCGGCCGGGACGCCTACGCTGCCACACTGGCCGAAGAGGCGAGTAAGTTCACGCTGGTCAAGTCCGAATTGCGCAGCGGTATCGACACCATCCTCAAGGTCATCACCTATCTGTTGATCCCGGCGGGGCTGCTGAGCATCTACAACCAGTTGTTCTCCAGTAAGGAGTCCTGGCGGCCCGCCGTCACCGGCATGGTCGCGGCGCTGGTGCCGATGGTGCCCGAGGGCCTTGTCCTGATGACCTCGGTCGCCTTCGCGGTCGGCGTGGTGCGACTCGGCAGGCGCAAATGTCTGGTGCAGGAATTGCCCGCTATCGAGGGGCTGGCCCGCGTCGATGTGGTGTGCGCGGATAAGACCGGCACGCTCACCGAGAACGGAATGCGCCTGTCGGATATCAAGACGCTCGGCACATTCGACGACGCCGAGGTCCGACAGGCTCTGGCCGCCATGGCCGCCGACGATCCGCGCCCGAATGCGAGCGTGCAGGCCATCGGGGAGGAGCTCGCCGATAAGCCGAATTGGCACCACACCGCGGTCGCACCGTTCTCCTCGGCGAAGAAGTGGAGCGGGTTCTCCTACGGCGAGCACGGCGACTGGCTGCTCGGCGCGCCCGATGTGCTGCTCGACCCGAGGTCCGAAGATGCCCGTGTCGCAGAGGAACTCGGTTCGTCGGGCCTGCGCATTCTGCTGCTCGCTCGCAGTGACCGTCCGGTCGACGCCGCCGACGCACCGGGCGCTGTCGACCCCGCAGCCCTGGTCGTGCTCGAGCAGAAGGTGCGCCCCGATGCCCGCGAAACCCTCGATTACTTTGCCAGCCAGCAGGTTTCGATCAAGGTGATCTCCGGCGACAACGCCGTGTCGGTCGGCGCGGTGGCATCGTCACTGGATCTGCGTGGCGGCGATCACGCGGTCGACGCTCGCGAGTTGCCCGAGGACCGTGCCGCACTCGCCGATGTGCTCGAGCGCGAGACCACCTTCGGTCGGGTGCGCCCGGACCAGAAGCGAGCCATGGTGAGCGCCTTGCAATCTCGCGGCCACACCGTCGCCATGACCGGTGACGGTGTGAACGATGTACTGGCGCTGAAGGATTCCGATATCGGTGTGGCTATGGGGTCGGGCAGTCCGGCCACCCGCGCGGTAGCCCAGATCGTGTTGTTGGACAACAAATTCGCCACACTGCCGTATGTGGTCGGCGAGGGGCGCCGGGTGATCGGCAATATCGAGCGGGTCTCGAATCTGTTTCTCACCAAGACCGTGTACTCGGTGCTGCTCGCCTTCCTGGTCGGCATCGCCGGAGTCGGTTCGCAGATCTTCGACTACGATCCGATCGGATATCCGTTCCTGCCGAGGCATGTCACGATCGCGGCCTGGTTCACCATCGGTATTCCGGCCTTCATCCTCTCGCTGGCTCCGAACAACGAACGCGCCCGCTCCGGATTCGTCTCGCGCGTCATGCGTTTGGCGATTCCCTCCGGTGTGGTGATCGGCGTCGCCACCTTTGTCGCGTATCTGATCGCCTATGCGGGTCCGCATGCCACCTTCGAGCAGAAGGAGCAGGCGGGCACCACCGCGCTGATCACCCTGATCATGATCGCGGTGTGGGTGCTGGCCATCGTGGCCAGGCCGTATGTGTGGTGGAAGGTGGTGCTCATCGGCGCCTCGGTCCTCGCCTATGTGCTGTTGTTCACAATCCCGTTCACCAGGCATTTCTTCAAACTCGACCCCTCGAATATCGAGCTCACCACCGCGGCGTTCATCTGCGGCGCGGTCGGCATCGTGCTCGTCGAAGCCGCCTGGTGGATCGCCGCCGCAGTTCAGGGGGACAAGCACACGCTACTCCCGAGTTCACCGGGCGGGGGCGCCTGAACAACTGGACGGCTGACCCGCCGCGCCGCGAGATACCTTGTGCGAAGCGGTCATTCAGGGTTGGAGTACCTTCTCGACTATGGAGGTTTTGCTGCACCAGATCGACGCGTTCGCCGACGCACCGTTCTCGGGCAACCCGGCCGCGGTCATGCCGCTGTCGGCATGGTTGTCGGACGAGCTGTTGCAACATCTGGCCGAGGAGAACAACCTCGCCGAGACCGCCTTCTATACCTCGCAACTACCAGTCGAGGCGGGTGATCCCCCCGGAGAGTGGCCCGCTGTGCACCTGCGCTGGTTCACCCCGACCAAGGAGGTCGATATGTGCGGCCACGCCACCATGGCGACGGCCGCGCAGATTCTCGAGGACATCCATCCCGGCGAGGACCGGGTGAGCTTCTTCACTCGCAGCGGCTGGCTACACGTCGACCGCACCGATGACGACGAATACGTACTCGACCTACCCGCGCTGGAATCCGAGGAGGTCACGCCCGATCCGGCGCTGGTGGATGCGCTCGGCGTCCGTGCGGTGCGCGCCTTCTCCGGATTCGACGAGGTGGTCGTGGTGGGTTCCGAACGCGAAGTGCGCGAGGCGCGGCCGAATTTCGCGGCCTTCCCACCGCTGGCCTTCGATGCGGTGATCACCGCGCCGGGCGATACCGTGGACTTCGTCTCTCGGGTCTTCGGTCCGGACCTCGGTGTGGCCGAGGATCCGGTCACCGGATCGGCGCACGCACAGCTGGTTCCGCTGTGGAGCCGCGAATTCGGCCGGACCGAACTCAGCGCCCGCCAGCTGTCCCGGCGCGGTGGCAGGCTGCGCTGTGAACTCGCGGGCGATCGGGTGCTGCTCATCGGCCGCTGCAGGCGGTACCTGGATGGTGTTGTGGCACTGCCGGATTGACCAGTCCGGCGCGGAATGCTGCGCGCCGGGACCACGGCCTCGCTGACGGTTACTGATCCGGGAGGGGGCCGTCATCGGTACCGGGCAGTGCGATGTCCTCGTACTCCGGCAGTAACGGAACAATGGCGAAACTGGTCGCGACCGCATCGGTGGGTAGGGCGTGTACGGCGCGGATTCCGTTCTGGGCCGCCAGATTTCGGAGTTCGGGCAGCGATCCGCGGACTACGAGACCGACGGTGCATGCGCACCCGGCGCGCAGCCGAGCCGCCGACACCGCATTGATGCGGTCGGTGCGTTCGCCGGCCGCGTGCTGTGCCAGCAGTTGCCAGGCGGCATTGTCGGCGGACGCCACCGCTACCGCATTTCCCGCAGGCAGTTGCACCGTGACGATCGGGGTGTTCACCCGCGGGATCGACACATGGTGGCTTGCCGCGGCAATACGCAGGCCGCCACTGTGTGCCGGAATCTGGTCGGGGGTAAGGGGTTCGGTGAAGGAGACCAGCGCCCAGTGCTCCTCGGTATCCGAACCGGACAGCGAATCCTGTGCCCGCGCAACATAATCCGCGACGTGCTCGCCCCGTTCCGGGCCGAGCCGGTCGGTCGAAATGCCGGTCGGTCGTGGGGGATCGAGTACGCCGAGCACCACGATCAGCACCGCGAAACCGACGGCTGCGACGGCGATGGCAATGCGGCGCAATGTTTCAGGCATTGCGCAACACGTCGAGGGCGTTCTTCAGGTCAGCCGGATACTCGCTGGTGATCTCCATATACCGGCCATCGGCCGGATGGTTGAACCCCAGCGAACGCGCATGCAGCCACTGCCGCTCCAGCCCCAGCCGCTCCGCCAGTCGCGGATCCGCACCATAGGTGAGATCACCACAGCAGGGATGGCGGATCGCGGAGAAATGCACCCGGATCTGGTGGGTGCGCCCGGTTTCCAGATGAATATCGAGCAGGCTGGCCGCCTGGAACGCCTCGACGGTGTCGTAGTGGGTAATGCTCGGGCGTCCGTCCGCGGTGACCGCGAACTTCCAGGCATCGCCGCGGGCCCGGCCGATCGGCGCATCGATGGTGCCGCTGCTCGGATCCGGATGTCCCTGTACCAGTGCGTGATAGCGCTTATCGATGGTGCGCTGCTTGAATGCCCGCTTCATCACGGTGTACGCGTGTTCGGACTGTGCGACGACCATGACTCCGGAAGTGCCGACATCGAGGCGGTGCACAATGCCCTGCCGCTCATGCGCGCCCGAGGTCGAGATGCGATAGCCCGCCGCGGCCAGTCCGCCGACCACCGTCGGCCCGGTCCAACCGACGCCGGTGTGCGCCGCGACGCCGACCGGCTTGTCGACCGCGACGATGTCATCGTCGGCGTAGAGGATCTTCATACCCTCGACCGGCTCGGGCTCGATGGTGAGTTCCCGCTTCGGTTCCGGGAATGCGACCTCCAGCCAGGCCCCCGCCACCAGCCGATCGGATTTGCCCGCGGCGACGCCGTCGAGTTGCACCGAACCCTCCTCGGCCAGCGCGGCGACGGCGGTGCGGGACAGCCCGAGCAGTCGGGACAGTCCGGCGTCCACGCGCATGCCGTCGAGTCCGTCGGGTACCGGCATGCTTCGGGTTTCCCTCATGCCTGCACCTCGCTGGCGCTCGGTTCCGGCATGATCGAAGCCCGCTGTGACATGGTTCGCTCGCTCACGCCGCATTTCCCTTGCTGTTGGCCGCACCGTTGGCGTCGTTGCCGGATGGCTCGTCCGGCTCCGTGGTGGTTTCGGCGGCGGTCTCTTCGGTGTGACCGTGTCCGGCGCGTGTGCCATCGGGTTCGAAGCCGAAGACCGTCAGCACCACCAGCAGGATCGCACCGCACACGATCGAGGAGTCGGCCAGATTGAATACCGGCCACCAGCCGACGGCGATGAAGTCCACCACATGTCCCTGTAGCGGTCCGGGCGCACGGAACAACCGGTCGACCAGATTACCGAGCGCACCGCCGAGCACCATGCCGAGCCCGATCGCCCACCACAGCGAGCGCAGCGTGCGCCCGATCCGGATCACGCCGATCACCACGGCCGCGGCGACCAGGGTCAGCAGCCAGGTCATGCCGGTGGCCATCGAGAAGGCCGCGCCCGGGTTGCGTACCAGTGACAACCGCGCGAAATCGCCGATGATCGGCACCGGATCGCCCGGGGTCAGCTCGGCCACGACAATGGTCTTGGTGAGCAGGTCCAGGCCGAGCAATACCGCGGCGATGATCAGCAGCGTGCGTAGCCGCAGCGGTGCGGCGGGCTTCCCCGGTTCGGCGGTCGGGGTCGCAATTTCTGCGTCGTCGCTGGGGGGTACCGCGTTATCGACGGAGTTGTCCTCGGGCGGCCGGTCGTCACTCACGCCGACCATCATCTCTCGAGTAACGATTCGCGCTACGCACGCGGTCACCTGCATGTCCCAGCTGACACTCAGGAAGCGGTCGTACTCTGATGCTCGTGACGGTGTTGTCTTCGCCCTACGTACCCCGAATCGCGCGCTCGGGTGTGCTGCTGATGGTGCTCGCGGTCGGATTGTCCGCGTTCGGTGTCGGCTGCAGTGACGGTGCCGATTCGCGCGTCGAGTCCGACAGCACCGAGCCAGTCGGCATCGGCAAGGAAGTGACCGTGCCGATTTCGGCGGCGGTCGCCACCGTCGTCTCTGCGGGGGAGGAGCCGCGGTCGCTGCTGCGTCCCGGCTATCCGGCGGGCACGGTGCAGCAGGTGACGCTGCGCACCGACCATCACATCGAGCAGCAGATCAATGATCAGCCGCCGAGTGATTTCTCCTCGCCCGCGCTGACGATTCCGATGACGGCGCAGACCGATAGTGACGGTGTCGAGCTGACTCTCGGCACCATCTCCAGCCCGGACCCGTCGCTGGCCAAGGCGCTCACCGCCGCCGACGGTTCGCACGCCGGATTCGATATGAGCGAACTCGGCGCGATCACCGCGCTGCGGCTGGCCCCGGCACCGGACACCTCCAATACCGCCCGCGCCGCCTTGGAACAGGCCTTCTACCAGGCGGTATACCGCTCGATCACCTTTCCCGACCAACCGGTCGGTGAGGGTGCGGTGTGGACGGTGCGTCAGGAGGTCGACGGCGGTGTCGCACTGGATCAGGTGACCACCGCAACACTGACCAAACGCGAAGGCGACCGGCTGACCATCGAACTCGAGGTGACCCAGAAACCGAAGTCGCAGGTGTGGCCGCTGCCCAATAATGCGGGCACCCTCGATATCAAGGACTACGTCATGCAGGGCTCGGGCACGATCACCGTCGATCTCGGTCTGCCGCTGCCGGTCGCGGGCTCGATCACTGTCGGCGGACATCAGGCCTACCGCGATCCGCGCAGCGCGAGCTTGCTGCAGCAGACGATCAATACGCAGGTCACCTGGAACGAATGACTCCGTAGCGGTTTGCGCCGATCAGGCATGTCGTGCCCGGGTGAGGAATAGGCTCGCACCTGTCCGACAAACGCCTCGATCGGAGGTAACTCATGTCCGATGTGAAACCGATCCCCGAGGGTTATCCGGTGGTCTCGCCGGGATTGGCAATCGATGGAGCCGCTGCCGCCATCGACTTCTACAAGAATATTTTCGGCGCATCGGAGCGGATGCGCATGCCCGGACCGGACGGCAAGATCGCGCACTGCGAACTCACCTTCGGTAATTCGCTCATCATGGTCGGCGATCCGGCTCCGGATATGGATTTCCTCGACCCGAAGACGGTTGGCGGCACGCCGGTCAACCTCTACGTCTATGTCGAGGACGCCGATGCCGCCTTCAGCGCCGCCCTGGCCGCGGGCGCCAAGGAACTCACCCCAATGACCACCCAGTTCTACGGCGATCGCAGTGGTGCGTTCGAGGATCCGTGGGGCCACCGGTGGACCGTAGCCACGCACGTCGAGGATGTGCCGCCGGATGAGATGGACCGGCGGATGGCCGAATTGTTCGGCGGGGCCTGAGCGTTCGTGGGGTAGGCCGCGCGGCCGGTGTGCCGCGCGGCGGGTAGCGCGCTGGTTACCCCAGGATGATCGAGTCACCCTCGACGTGAACGGATTTCGGGGCGAGCGGCTGGGTAGCCGGGCCATTGACGATCGAGCCGTCGAGACCGAATTTGCTGCCGTGGCAGGCACAGTTGATGGTGCCGCCGGAGACCGTCGCGACCTTGCAACCGGCATGTGTGCAGGTCGAGGACAGGCCGACGAAGGATCCGGCATTCGGCTGGGTCACCACCACATCGCCCTTGATCACACCGCCGCCGATCGGCACCTCGGAGGTCGAGGCGATGGCATTCGGCTGTCCGACGGCGACATTCGGTCCGGTCGATCCGGCGGCGGCCCTGGGGGGTGCGGCCGCGGGTACGTCGTTCTTGCCGTAGGTGGTGCATGCGGTGAGGGCGGCCACGGCGGCTGCCGCACCTGCTCCCGCGACCACGACGCGGCGGCGGTCGAGGACGAGATCATCGTTGTTCATATCGGACTCCGATCAGAAGGCGATGCCGTTGTGCTGGAAGAACCACAGCGCTGAGGTGAGCCAGAGGCCGGTCAGATGCCTTGTTCACGGTTACCGTTTCGCCGTTGACGATGGCCGCCGCATCCGGCCCGAGGCCAGCGCCGCGGTTCGATCTGTCTACGTGGTAGACCCGGCGAGCGGTTCAACGCCGACATCCGCAGTAGCGGTCCAGCGCTCTGACGTGGAGCGGCGGACCCGGTCCCCCTCATCGACGTGGTGGCCGGGTCCGCCGCTGGGGGGCGGCGCCTATCCGCGGGCGATGGCCTCGAAGACCTTCGGATCGACGAGGGTCGACGTATCGCCGAGTTCTCGACCCTCTGCGATATCGCGGAGCAGGCGGCGCATGATCTTGCCGCTACGGGTTTTCGGGAGTTCCGGGACGATATGAATCTCCCTCGGTCGGGCAATCGGGCTGATCTCCCGGGAGACAGCGGCTTTCAGCTCACCGATCAGCGCATCGCCGGAATCGTGCGCGCCCGCGGTGAGAATGACGAAGGCGACGATGGCTTGTCCGGTGGTCGCATCGTTCGCGCCGACCACCGCGGCCTCCGCGATCGACGCATGTCCGACGAGCGCGGATTCGACCTCGGCGGTGGAGATCCGGTGACCGGAGACATTCATGACGTCGTCGACGCGGCCGAGCACCCAGAGGTCGCCATCGTCGTCGAATTTGGCGCCGTCACCGGCGAAATACCAACCGCGGTCGGCGAATCGGTCCCAGTAGGTCTCGCGGAACCGGTCCATATCACCCCAGATACCGCGCAGCATCGAGGGCCACGGCTGGTCCAGCACCAGCAGTCCGGAGCGGCCGTGCTCGAGTTCGGCCCCGTCATCGTCGACGATCTTCGCGGAGATACCGGGTAGCGGGGTCATGGCCGCGCCCGGTTTGGCCGCCGTCACGCCGGGCAGCGGGGAGATCATGATGGCACCGGTCTCGGTCTGCCACCAGGTGTCCACAATCGGAGTTCTATTGCCGCCCAATATGTCTCGGTACCAGCGCCACGCTTCCGGATTGATCGGTTCGCCGACGCTGCCGAGCAGCCGCAGCGAGGTCAGGTCGTGCGCATCCGGAATCTCGCGACCCCACTTCATGAAGGTCCGCACCAAAGTGGGGGCGGTGTAATAGATGGTGACGCCATACTTTTCGATGATCTCGAAATGCCGGTGCTCATCGGGGGAGTTCGGGGTGCCCTCGTAGACGACCTGGGTTGCGCGATTGGCGAGCGGACCGTAGACGATGTAGCTGTGGCCGGTGACCCAGCCGATATCGGCTGTGCACCAGTAGACGTCCTGTCCCGCTCGGTGATCGAAGACGTTGTGGTGGGTGTAGGCGGCCTGGGTCAGATAGCCGCCGGTGGTGTGCAGGATGCCCTTGGGTTTTCCGGTGGTGCCGGAGGTGTAGAGGATGAACAGCGGATGTTCGGCGTCGAAGGCCTGCGCCTCGTGATCGGGGGAGGCGTCGGTGACGGTGTCGTGCCACCACAGATCGCGGCGATCGGTCCACGGCACCTCGATGTTGGTGCGGCGCACCACGAGTACGTGCTCAACGGTGTGCTCGCCATCGGCCAGCGCCTCGTCGACAGCGGCCTTGAGGGGTGCGGCGGTACCGCGCCGCCACTGCCCGTCGGTGGTGATCACCAATCGGGCCCCGGCGTCGTCGACCCGCTGGCGCAAGGCGGTCGGCGAGAATCCGGCGAATACCACCGAATGGGTGAGCCCGAGCCGGGCGCAGGCGAGCATGGCGACGATCGCCTCCGGCACCATCGGCATATAGATGGCGACTCGATCGTCGGTCCGCAGCCCGAGCTCGGTGAAATAGTTTGCCGCCCGGGATACTTCGGCGAGCAGCTCGGCGTAGGTGATGTCGCGAGAGTCACCCGGTTCGCCCTCCCAGTGGATGGCCACCTGATCGCCGAACCCGTCGAGTACGTGCCGGTCCACGCAGTTGTAGGCGACATTGAGTTTGCCGTCGACGAACCATTTCGCGACAGGCGCGTCGCTCCAGTCGAGGATCTGCGTCCACGGCTGATGCCAGTGCAACCGCCGAGCCTGTTCGGCCCAGAAATCCAGCCGATCGGCGGCGGCGCGATCGTACAGTGCCGCATCGGCATTGGCGCTCGCGGCGAATGCCGCATCCGGCGGGTAGGTGGTCGGGTCGGTGGTTGCACTGGTCAACGTCGATCAATCCTCTCGAAACAACAAGGGCGGCAGGCTCACCTCGGATGCGGTCAGTGCACGATCGCCTTTTCCGCGCCGACACCGGTGAGCGAGCGAACCTCCATCTCGGCCTGTTTCGCCGGATCCTCCGGCTTGCGCCCGCCGAGGAAGGTGCCGACCACGCCGAGTGCGAAAGCCAGTGGGATGGAAACGATTCCGGGATTCGACAGCGGGAACCAATCAAAATCCGAACCCGGAATCATCGAGGTCTTCGTCCCGGATACCGCGGGTGAGAACACGATCAGCACAATCGTCGAGATCAGGCCGCCGTACATGCTGAACAGGGCACCGGTGGTGTTGAACCGCTTCCAGAACAGCGAGAACACGATGGTCGGCAGATTCGCCGCCGCCGCGACCGCGAAGGCCAGCGCCACCAGGAAGGCGATGTTCTGACCGTTGGCCAGGATGCCGAGGCCGATGGCCAGCGCACCGATCACCACCGCGGTGATCCGGGAAACCCTGACCTGCTTGTTCTCGTCGACCTGCCCCTTCTTGATCACGCTCGCGTAGATATCGTGCGCGAACGACGCCGATGCGGTGATGGTCAAGCCCGCGACGACCGCGAGGATGGTGGCGAAGGCGACCGCGGAGATAATGCCGAGCAGGATTACGCCGCCGAGTTCGAAGGCAAGTAGCGGCGCCGCCGAATTCTGTCCGCCCGCCGCGGCGAGAATGCGATCCGGTCCGACTATCGCGGCCGCACCGTAACCGAGCACCAGGGTGAACAGGTAGAACGCGCCGATCAGGCCGATCGCCCAAACCACCGAGCGCCGTGCCTCTTTCGCGGTCGGCACGGTGTAGAAGCGCATGAGCACATGCGGTAGACCCGCGGTGCCGAGCACCAGCGCCAGGCCGAGGGAGACAAAGTTCAGCTTGGAGGTCGCGCTGCCGCCGTACTGGGCACCAGGGGCGAGCACGTCACGGGCGGCCACGCCCTTGGTCTTCGAGCCGTGCACCGCGTCCTGTGCCGAGCCGAGGATGTCGGAGAAGTTGAAGCCGAATTTGGCGAATACCATTACCGTCATCAGCGCCGCGCCGGTAATGAGCAGCACCGCCTTGATGATCTGCACCCATGTGGTGCCCTTCATGCCGCCGACCAGGACGTACACGATCATCAGCACACCGACGACGGCAATGACGATGCTCTGTCCGGTCTTATCCGAGATATCGAGCAGCAGCGCGACCAGACCGCCCGCGCCCGCCATCTGCGCCAGCAGATAGAACAGCGAAACCGCGAGCGTGGTCAGTGCGGCGGCGGTGCGGACCGGCCCTTCCTTCAGTCGGAAGCTCAGCACATCAGCCATGGTGAATTTGCCGGTGTTCCTGAGCATTTCGGCGACCAGCAGGAGTGCGACCAACCAGGCCACCAGGAAGCCGATCGAGTACAGGAACCCGTCGTAGCCGTATACCGCGATGGCGCCCGCGATGCCGAGAAAGCTTGCGGCGGAAAGGTAATCGCCCGCGATGGCGATGCCGTTCTGCGGGCCGGAGAAGCCGCGACC
Organism: Nocardia sp. NPDC050412; assembly: GCF_044458825.1. NCBI lineage: Bacteria > Bacillati > Actinomycetota > Actinomycetes > Mycobacteriales > Nocardiaceae > Nocardia > Nocardia sp. NPDC050412. The sequence goes on along the minus strand of NZ_JBITIJ010000018.1, from coordinate 68,051 downwards.
GCCGGTGAAGTAGTCGGCGGCGGTGCGGTTATTGCGGCTGGCCCGGATCACCACGACCATCGTGATCGCCACGAACAGGCCGAAAATGGCGATATTCGCGGCGGGATTGCCGACCGTTTCCGCGGCCGACAGATATTGCGTCCTCACGCCTGGTCTCCCTCGAGATAGTTGCGGATCGACGCGGCGCGCGGATCCAGTTCCTTATTGGCGAACCGGACATACAGCCAGGTGATCACGAACGTCGAGACGAATTGCCCGAGGCCGAGTAGCAGGCCGAGGTTGATATCGCCGATGACCTGGGTGGCCATGAAGTCGTGCGCGTAGGCGCCGAGCAGCACAAAGCTCAGGTACCAGACCAGGAACAGTGCGGTCATCGGAAAGATGAAGCGGCGCAACCGGCTTCGCAATTCCTGGAACTGGGGACTCGACTGGACGGCGGTGAAATCCTCCGCGGTCGGCGTGCGCCGCGGAGGCGTGCCATCTTTGTCGAGGTCGATACTGGTCATCGCAGGGTCCTAGCGTGTGACGTGGCTTACTACCCGCCGACCATAAAGGGACGCTCGTGCGGGATTCACGATGTGGCGTGGATCACTCTGTGAAGGCGTTGGTTTGTGCGGTGAACGGTCGGCTGGCCGCGACGAACGGTCAGCGGCTCAGCCCGATGGCACGCTCGCGGTCCGCGCCCATGCCGAGGCGCTCTGGTGCGTGCATCCGGACGAAGATGCGTCCCACCGTGCGGGCATTCTGCCCCCGCGTCAGCACGCTGACCAGGATCATCGACGCGAATGCCAGCGGTACGCTGAGCGCCGCCGGATAGCCGAGAACAGCAGCGAGCCAGCCGTTCGCGAGTTCGTCGGAGATGCCGCCGGTCACCGAAACCGCCGTCGCGCCGCCCGCCGCCAGACCGCCCGCGATCAGTCCGGTGGCCGCGCCCTTGGCCGTCAGACCACGCCACCAGATGCCGAGCACCAGCAGCGGACACAGCGTCGAGGCAGCCACCGAAAAGGCGAGCGCGACCGTGCGGGACAGATCCAGCGACACCACCATGATCGAAACACCAAGGGGCACAGCACCGGCGAATACGGCGGCGGCCCGAAAATCGCGAATCCGGCCGCGCAGCATATCCGTACTGAGCACACCCGCGATGCTGACCAGCAGTCCGGACGAGGTGGAAAGGAACGCCGCGATCGCACCTGCCGCGGCAAGTGCCGCCAGCAGTTGTCCCGGCAGGCCAGCCAGCACTGATCCGGGCAGCAGCACGACTGCGGCGTCGGAGGTTCCGGTGATAAGCAACTGCGGCACGTACAGCCGCGCGAAAACCCCCAGCAGAATGGGGAAGAGGTAGAACACCCCGACCAGGCCGATCACCGCGAGTGCGGTGGTGCGCGCCGCGCGACCATCGGGATTCGTATAGAACCGCACCAGCACGTGCGGAAGTCCCATCGTGCCCAGGAAAGTGGCGATGATCAGCGAATACACCTGGTAGGTGGGATGGGTGCCGCCGAATCCGCCGCCGGGCGCCAGCCAGGCCGCACCGTCCGTCGGCGCTCCGGCCACCACCGGCACGGCCGAGCCCGCCTCCAGGGTCAGTTCGGTGCCCGCCGCCAGTTCGTGTGTGCCGGGTGTGAGTAGGGCCGGGCCGTCCACCTTGCGATCGTCGAGCGTCCCGGTGATCGAAACCTGTTGCGGCGCGCCGACCCGCACCACCACGCCGGTGCTGACATCAACCGTGGTGCGTTCGGTGACCACCGGGGGAGCGGGTGTGCCGAGTTCGCGATCCTCGGCCAGAAAATGTCCGAGCAGCACCAGCGCCAGGATCGCCACGGCGGTCAGTTTCAGCCAGTACTGGAAGGCCTGTACCAGCGTGATCGATCGCATGCCGCCACCGGCTACATTCGCGATGATGATCGCGCCCACCGCTACCGCGCCGACCCATTTCGGCACATTCAGCAGGATGTGCAGCGTGAGCCCGGCGCCCTGGAACTGCGGAATGAGATATACCCCGCAGACCAGCACCACCACGACCGCTGCCAGTCTGCGCAGCCGAAGCGAGCCGAGCCGGAACTCCGCGAAATCGGGCACCGTGTACGCACCCGATCGGCGCAGTGGTGCGGCCACGAACAGCAGTAGGCCGAGATATCCGGCGGTGAACCCGACCGGATACCAGAGGGCGTCCGCGCCGTATTTCGCGATCAGTCCCGCGACACCGAGAAATGAAGCGGCCGAGAGGTATTCGCCGGAGATCGCGGCCGCATTCCAGCGCGGCCCGACGCTGCGTGAGGCGACGAGGAAGTCGGAGGTGGTGCGCGCCAACCGAACACCGTAGACGCCGATCGCTACCGTGGTGAGGGCGGCGAACAGTAGTGCGAGCACCGTGAGCGCTGGGGCCGTCGCCGTGTTCACGCCATGCCCCGATCCGTTCCGGCATCCGGTCGGCAGTGCTGGCGGGCGGCGGGCCGTGATGCGGCACGACCCCTTTCCTCGCCGCCGACCGAGTTGCCGCCCATTCGACATGTCGTGGCGCATGGGCGCTCGGCCGAGCGGCGGTGCGCGAGTGTTGTCGCGGCGCGAAACATCAGGTCAATCCTCGGCCAATTCCAGGAAGTCCTGCTCATTGCGTTCGGCGAGACGGACATAGAGCCGCCCGACGCCGTACAGCACCGGATAGACGGCGATACCGAGCAGCAGCCACGGCAGCCGAACCCCGAGCAGCACAAAAGATCCCACCGACCCGAGCCGGAAAAGCACCGGAAGCGAACACAATACGAGCACCATGACCAACCCGACGCGCACCGCCAACCCCAATTGCGCGCGAATCAGACCGCCGATCAGCGCCTCGCCGATCTCGGTCTGCTCGACCACTTCCGTGCGGGTCCGCACGCGTCGCGCGCCGCGGCGTTCGGCGAGCACGACGCGCTGTCTGGGCGGACGCGGCTGGGCAGTGGTCACGGATTCGTCCACTGCTGTCGCGGGCCGTGCACCAGCCGCTGCTTCAGCTCCCGCACCTGTCGACGGCTCACCGGCAATTCCACCGCCGCGGCTTTGCCGTCGGCCCGCAGCCGGACCACCGTTCCGGTGCCGACCGAGCGCAGCCCGGTCACCAACCGCAGCGCCACCAGATAAGATCGGTGCACCCGCAGGAATCCCGCGTTCTCCCACCGGGATTCCAACGCCGACAATGGAATCCGCACCAGATGGGATCCCCGACTGGTGTGCAGTCGGGCGTAATCGCCCTCCGCCTCCACCCAGCTCACGCTCGATCGGTGCACGAGCGTGGTGACTCCGCCCAATTCCACCGGAATCACTTCATTGGGGTCGGCACGCGGTTCCGCGATCGCCGGGGCCGGTGCCGCGCGCGCCGTGACGATCCGGCGCACCGCCTCGGTCAACCGCGCCTCCCGCAGCGGTTTGAGTAGATAGTCCACCGCTCCCAGATCGAAGGCCGCGATCGCCTGATCATCGTGCGCCGTCACGAACACCACCGCGGGAGGGTTCGCGAACTCGGACAGGATGCCCGCCAATTCCATGCCATCCAGCCCGGGCATATTGATATCGAGGAAGACGGCATCGATCGGATGCGCCCGCATCAGCCGCAGCGCACTTGTCGCATCGCTCGCGCTGTGGATGTCACCGACCCCCGACTGCGCGCGCAGCAAATACACCAGCTCATCCAGAGCGGGCTTCTCGTCGTCCACGGCGAGCACACGCAGTGCGGCGGCGGACTGGTCGGTGGTCCGAGTCACAGTCGTTCCATGGTATGCGGAGCCCCTCCACAGTCGGCCCGGATACCTGGACCAGGGCTGAATCGGGACCGAGTCCACGCGCGCCTTCGTCAGTGCGGCCGTGAGACCGCGCAGTCGTGGCGGCGCGCAGTCGTGCGCCGTGCGAAGTGACCTGTGGTCAGGCCTGGATGCCCGCGCGGAATTTGGGCACGCGGAGGCTGACCTTGGTGCCCGCGCCAGGGGCGGTCTCCACGATCAAACCGTAGTCATTGCCGAAGGCGGCACGTAAGCGGTCGTCGACATTGGCCAGGCCCACGTGGGCGGATTCGCCGGAGCCCGCCGGGCCGGTTCCGGTTTCGATGGCGTCGAGGGCACCGGAGCGCAACAGATCCGGATCCATCCCGATGCCGTCGTCCTCGACGCTGATCACGCAGTCGGTACCGGCATCGGCCGCGACAATGGTCACCGTGCCGCCGCGTGTCGCCCCGGCCAAGCCGTGCCGAACCGCGTTCTCCACCAATGGTTGCAGCGCCAGGAACGGCAGTACGACGCCGAGCACTTCCGGTGCGATCTGCAACCGCACCTGCAAAGCATCACCGAACCGAGCGCGCTCCAGCGCCAGATACCGCTCGATATTGCGTAGTTCGTCCGAGAGCACCGTGAATTCGCCCGCGGCACGGAAGGAATATCGGGTGAAGTCGGCGAACTCCAGGATCAGCTCGCGCGCCCGATCGGGATCGGTACGCACAAATGACGCGACGGTATTGAGCGCGTTGTAGATGAAATGCGGACTGATCTGGGCCCGCAACGCGCGCACCTCGGCCCGATCGAGTCGGGCGCGCGAGGCGTCCAATTCCGCCAATTCCAGCTGTCCGCAGGCATATCGCGCCACCTCGGCGACCGCCCCCAGGCGTCCTGGTTCCGGCTTTCCGGTGGTTACCACCCCCAAAGCACCTGCCACCCCGGCGTTTTCGATGAGCAGCGGCTGCGCGATCAGCGTCCGCCCGGCATGTTCGCCGCGACCCGGTCCTGACACCAGCACCGGGCGCTCGGTCGCCACCGCCCGCCTGGCCGCATCGGCGAAGGGCTCGGCCAGATCCGAATGCGGCCCGTCCCAAGCCAGCAATGTGCCGTCCGCGTCGGCCACCCCCAACGCGTCGGCTCCGGTGAGTATCCGAAGATGCGGTGCGGCCTCCTGCGCGGAGCGATCGTTGAGCCCCTGGCGCAGCGGCCGCGCGGCCAGCGATGCGGTGTGCAGCGCCGAGTAGACCGCCCGCTCGGCCGGTGTGGTCACCACCCTGCGCGTCCGAGACCACACCAGTAGCGCGCCGACGATCAGCACGCATGCCGTACCGACCGCGACAACGGCGGTGGTCACAGTACCCCCGCTGTCCGGTTCTGCCGCTGCCATACCATCGCCCGATTATGGCGCTGCCCGCGGTGAGTGCGTGGTCGACCGCGCGGATCGGGGCCGACGACCGCGCCGAGCTATGCGCGCCCTCTAGTCCGAACGGACGAACAGGTCCACCAGGCAATCCCATCGGCATACAGTCGTGCCATGACGGCGGGCTACTCCGGAACCCCTTTGGCCAAGAAACTCGGCATCAAGGCCGGCCACCGAGTGGTGCTCCTGCATGCCGCGCCGGGCTGGCGGATCCCGGAGCTTCCGCCCGAAGTGGAAATCGCCGCCGATCAGCCGGATCGGGCCGAGGTGGTGCTCGCCTTCTACCGCACCCATGCCGAACTCGCCGACGAGGCATCGGATCTCGCCGCCCGGCTGGCCAAGGGGGCGATGCTGTGGATCGCCTGGCCGCGCAAGGCGGGCGGGCACGTCAGCGATATCGCCGAGAACGATCTGCGCGAACTGCTGTTGCCCATCGGCGTCGTGGATGTGAAGGTGGCCGCGCTCGACAACGATTGGTCCGGTTTGAAATTCGTCTGGCGCAAGCGCGCTTGATCGATGGCTCGCGTAGTGTCGAGCGATCCGCGGACCACCCCACTGTCGCGGAAATCGGACAGCCGCATAGTGGGTCGCGGGACTCGCCGGTGATCTTCACCACCGACACGCCGGGCACCTGCGACAGCCCGGCGCGGGAAGCCGAACTCGTCGGTGGGGACCCCTAGAATCGCTACACCAACCCCCGTCGAGACCTTGGGAGGAAGGACCGTCTTGGCCGCCTCGTCCGGATCGTTCGTTCACCTGCACAACCACACCGAGTACTCCATGCTCGATGGTGCGGCCAAAATCTCTCCGCTCTTCGCCGAGGCGAAACGGCTGGGAATGAACGCGGTCGGGATGACCGACCACGGCAATATGTACGGGGCCTCGGAGTTCTACAACTCCGCCAAGAAGGCCGATATCAAGCCGATCATCGGCATCGAGGCCTATATCGCACCGGGTTCTCGATTCGACACCAAGCGTGTGCAATGGGGTGATCCCAGTCAGAAGGGCGACGACGTCTCCGGTTCCGGCGCCTACACCCATATGACCATGGTTGCGGAGAACGCGACCGGCCTGCACAACCTGTTCAAGCTGTCCTCACTCGCCTCCCTGGAAGGTCAGCTCGGCAAGTGGGCGCGCATGGACGAGGAGATCATCGCCGAGCACGCCGCGGGCATCATCGCCACCACCGGCTGCCCGTCGGGTGAGGTGCAGACCCGGCTGCGCCTCGGCCACGACCGCGAGGCCCTGGAGGCGGCGGCCAAATGGCAGGAGATCTTCGGACCGGACAATTTCTTCCTCGAGATCATGGACCACGGCCTGTCCATCGAGCGCCGGGTCCGCGAGGGGCTGCTCGAGGTCGGCAAGAAACTCGGGATCCGGCCGCTGGCCACCAATGACTGCCACTACGTCACCAAGGACGCCTCGACCAACCACGAGGCGCTGCTGTGCATCCAGACCGGTAAAACACTCAGCGACCCAACGCGTTTCAAGTTCGACGGCGACGGCTACTACCTGAAGTCCGCGGAGGAGATGCGGGCGATCTGGGATATGGAGGTGCCCGGCGCCTGCGATTCCACCCTGCTGATCGCCGAGCGGGTGCAGCCCTATGACGAGGTGTGGCAGCACCGCGACCGGATGCCGATCTTCCCGGTGCCCGATGGCCACGACCAGGCCAGCTGGCTGCGCCGCGAGGTCGACCTCGGACTGCGGCGACGCTTCCCGGACGGTGCGCCCCAGGAATATCTGGACCGCGCCCAGTACGAGATCGGCGTCATCCTGGAGATGGGCTTCCCGGCCTACTTCCTCGTCGTCGGTGACCTGATCAATCATGCCCGCGATGTCGGCATCCGGGTCGGTCCCGGCCGTGGTTCCGCAGCCGGTTCGCTGGTCGCCTATGCGCTCGGTATCACCAATATCGACCCGATTCCGCACGGTCTGCTCTTCGAGCGCTTCCTCAATCCCGAGCGTGTATCGATGCCTGATATCGATATCGACTTCGACGATCGCCGCCGCGGTGAGATGGTCCGCTACGCGAGTGAGAAATGGGGCACCGACCGCGTCGCCCAGGTCATCACGTTCGGCACCATCAAGACCAAGGCCGCCATCAAGGACTCGGCGCGTGTGCTGTTCGGTCAGCCCGGCTTCGCCATCGCCGACCAGATCACCAAGGCGCTGCCGCCGCCGATCATGGCCAAGGACATCTCGGTATCCGGTATCACCGATCCGGAACACGAGCGGTACAAGGAGGCCGCCGAGGTTCGCGAACTCATCGCGAGCAATCCCGATGTCGCCAAGATCTACGAAACAGCGCGCGGCCTCGAGGGCCTGATCCGCAATGCGGGTGTGCACGCTTGCGCGGTCATCATGTCCTGTGATCCGCTCACCGACGCGATCCCGGTCTGGAAACGCCCCCAGGACGGTGCGCTCATCACCGGCTGGGACTATCCGTCGTGTGAGGCCATCGGCCTGCTGAAGATGGACTTCCTCGGTCTGCGCAACCTGACGGTGATCGGCGACGCGCTGGAGAATATCCAGGCCAACCGCGGCATCGACTTGGATATGGACCGGTTGCCGCTCGACGATGCGCGCACCTACGAATTGCTTTCCCGCGGCGAAACTCTCGGCGTATTCCAGCTCGATGGTGGACCCATGCGCGATCTGCTGCGCCGCATGCAGCCGACCGCATTCGAGGACATCGTGGCCGTCGGCGCGCTGTATCGCCCCGGCCCGATGGGCATGAACGCGCACAACGACTACGCCGACCGCAAGAACGATCGGCAGGAAGTCAAGCCGATCCATCCGGAGCTGGAGGAGCCGCTCAAGGAGATCCTGGGTGAGACCTACGGCCTGATCGTCTACCAAGAGCAGATCATGCATGTCGCGCAGAAAGTGGCCGGCTATTCGCTCGGTCGAGCAGATATTCTGCGCCGCGCGATGGGTAAGAAGAAGGCCGAGGTGCTGGCCGCGGAGTTCGAGGGCTTCGAGGAGGGCATGCAGGCCAACGGATATTCCAAGGCGGCCATCAAGGCGCTGTGGGACACCATCCTTCCGTTCGCCGGTTACGCGTTCAACAAATCGCACGCCGCCGCCTACGGCCTGATCTCATACTGGACCGCATATCTCAAGGCGAACTATCCCGCCGAATATATGGCGGCCCTGCTCACCTCCGTCGGCGACGATAAGGACAAGGCCGCGGTCTACCTGTCCGATTGCCGCCGCCTCGGCATCACCGTGCTGCCGCCGGATGTCAACGAATCCGAGATGAACTTCGCCTCGGTGGGTAAGGACATCCGCTTCGGCCTCGGCGCGGTGCGCAATGTCGGCGCCAATGTTGTCTCCTCGATCATCCAGGCGCGCAAGGAGAAGTCGAAGTTCACCGATTTCTCGGACTATCTGAACAAGATCGATGCCATCGCCTGCACCAAGAAGGTCACCGAATCCCTCATCAAGGCAGGCGGATTCGATTCGCTCGGACATCCGCGCAAGGGCCTGCTGTTGGTGCACTCCGATGCCATCGATGCGGTGATGTCCACCAAGAAGGCCGAGGCGATCGGCCAGTTCGATCTGTTCGGGGGGCTCGATGACGGCGACGAATCGGTGGCCTCGATCTTCAACGTCAAGGTGCCCGATGACGAGTGGGAGACCAAGCACAAACTGGCGCTCGAGCGGGAAATGCTAGGCCTGTACGTGTCCGGACATCCACTCAACGGCGTCGAACATGTGCTTGCGGCACAGGCGGATACGGCTATTCCCGCCATTCTCGAGGGCGATATCAAGGATGGCGCCCAGGTGACCATCGGCGGCATCCTCGCCTCGGTCAACCGCCGCATCAATAAGAACGGCCTGGCCTGGGCCTCGGCGCAGATCGAGGATCTGACCGGTGGTATCGAGGTCTTGTTCTTCCCGCAGGCCTATTCGGTGTACGGCGCGGATGTGGTGGAGGACGCGGTCGTGCTGGTGAAGGCCAGAGTATCGGTACGTGATGACCGAATCTCCTTGATCGCCAATGATCTCGCCGTCCCCGACCTCTCCTCGATCGGTGTGGCCAAGCCGCTGGCGGTTGTCATGCCGACGCGCCTGTGCACACAGGACAAGATCGGCGAACTCAAGCGCATCCTGTCCAGGCATCCGGGCACTGCGGACGTCCACGTCCGCCACGTGGGCGCACGCGACAACACGTCACTGTGGAAATTGGATGACAGCCTGCGGGTTTCACCGTCCTCGGCCCTGATGGGCGACCTGAAGGCCTTACTCGGTCCGGGCTGCCTCGCGGGCTGACGCAGTTCGTCTGAATCGGTAGCGTCGGCGATTGCGGCGGCTACGCGCACGTTTCGTGTGGCGGCCGCCCCTTCTCGACGGTGCCGCCCCTTCTCGACGGTGCCGCCCCTCCTCGACGGTGCCGCCCCTCCTCGACGGTGCCGCCCCTCCTCGACGGCCGCACCGTCCGCAGCATCGGCGAGGCCGCCAGCGGCCGCCGCATTTCGGAGATCCGTGCGTGTTTTCGGCGCGAATCTGGGCGGGACGCGAAGACGGTGCGCGGGTACGAGTAGTCCACCGGGACCGGGCGAAACGCTTAACTGCCCGAACCCGCGCACGGGTTCGGGCAGTTGCGGCGACGAGCAGTCCGCGCGATATTCACTGTCGGCGGGGTCCGATCGAGAAGCGTTGCGATGGTGCGTATTCAGACCGTGAGCCCGATCATGGCGCAATCCACCGGGCTGACCGTCCCGACCCGCTGGGTCCGGCGGTGTAGCGCGGCCGCCCAACCAACGGTGGCCCGTGCCGCACCGCGCGGACCGCGCCCGATTCAGGCGATGATTTCCACCTGGGGTTATGCGTTTCAGACGGTAAGCTCGGCCGTTGCCCGATCCGCTGGTCCGATGGTGTCGACCTGCTGGCCCCGGCGGTGTAGAGCCGCCGCCCAAGTGACGGTGGCCAGTGCCGCGACGGCGAGGGCAGCGCCGATCCAGGCGATCGAGGGGTAGCCGAGGCCGCTGCCGATGGCCAGGCCGCCGAGCCATGGGCCGATGGTGATGCCGACATTGAATGCGGAGAAGTTGACCGCGGTCGCGAGGGTGGGTGCAGCCCCGGCCAATGCGAATACTCGGGTGTTCAGTGCCGGATTCGTGGCGAATCCGAAGGCGCCCAATAGGAATACGAGGATTACGACCGGTGCGGGCATGGTCGCGGTCAGCGCCAGCACTGCCGAGATGATGATCAACCCGATCATGCCGATGGTCAGTACGCGGAACGGATGGGCATCCGCGGTCCGGCCGCCGACGGTGATGCCGATCAGCGCGCCGATGCCGTACAGCGTGAGTACCAAGGGAATCCAGCTCTCCGCGATTGCGGTGGTGCGGGACAGGAGTGCGCCGAGGTAGGCGAAGGTCACCAATTGCGCGCCGGTCGAGAGTGCGGTTGTGCTGTAGGACAGCCAGAGGCGCGGATTGATCATGGTTCGCAGTTCGCGGCGCAGGTTCGGCACCTCGGCGGGACGTCCGCCGGGAATCTTGGCCGCTACCCCGGCCATGGCAAGCGCCGACAGCACGGCCACCGCCCAGAATGCGGCCCGCCAGCCCAGATGCTGGCCGATCACCGTACCCGCCGGGAGCCCGACGATATTGGCCACGGTCAGCCCGCCCGCGACAATACTCATTGCCCGACCGCGCGCGTTCTCCGCTACCAGGCTCAGCGCCGTGGTCGCGGCGACCGCCCAGAATCCGGCGTAGACGAATGCGCCGACCACCCTGGTTGCGAAGAGCACCCAGTAGCCCGGGGTCAGCGCGGCCACCACATGCGCGGCGATGAACACCCCGAGGAAGGTCAGCAGTGCGGTGCGGCGTGGCCAGCGCAGGGTGATTACGGCTAGCGCTGGCGCGCCCACCAGCATGCCCAGTGCGAATGCCGAGATCAGCAGGCCCGCTTGGGGGATGGAGACGCCGAGGTCGGCGGCCATTTGGGTGAGCAGGCCGGAGAGCATCAGCTCCGAGGTGCCCTGGGCGAATATCGATAGCCCGAGTATGTAGACGGCGAATGGCATGGGGCCCTCTCGTATTTTGGATTGATCAGTTCAAAATATTGACAAAGGAATGCGGCGCCTGCGTCGGCGTGCCGGACACACCGGTGGTCTTGCCCATGTTCGTGCGAACGGAATCCGTTGCAGCGGTGGCGCTAGTGGGGCGGCCACCTCGCAAGACCTGTGAATCTTGGTGGTGGCCGAGGTTGGTCTCAGAGCACGCGCAATGCGGTTGTGGCGATGGCCTCCAGGGTGTCCTTATCGGCTCCGCCGCGCGCCGCGACGCGCATACCGCTGATCGTGGTGATCACGAAATGGGCTAGCGTGCGAGCATCTTTGCCCGCATCGATCTCGCCGGACCGCTGACCTGCCCGGATAACCGCGGTCAGTGCGTCGAGCCTGCGCTCCAGGTCGGCGCGCAATGTCGCCGCCACGGCTGGATCGCGCGGTGCCAACTCGACCGTCGAGTTGACCACCAGGCAGCCGACGGGGTCGTCGGCCGGTGCGTCGATGGTCTGACGCAATAGCGTCTGGATCTTCGCCCGCGCGGGCAGGTCGCCGTCGAGCACTTCGAAGATCGAGGCGTTCTTGCTATTCATGTACCGCCGCAGTGCCCGGTCGAACAGCTCGTGCTTACTGGTGAAGGTGTTGTAGATACTGCTGCGGCCCAAACCTGTTGCATCGCAGAGGTCTTGGGTTGAGGTGCCCTCGTAGCCCGCGGACCAGAACGCCCGCATGGCCGCGTCCACCGCCCGGTCCTCGTCGAATGCCTTAGGTCGTGCCATGGGTTGACGCTAGCACGTTTTGAACTAACTGGTCCAATATGGCTGGGCTACGGCGAGATCGCGACTCCGAGCGAAAGGGCCGCGAGAAACTTGGGTCCGTCCGCGTAGAACTCGTCGAGCTCGCGGATCTCGAATCCCGCGCTCTCGACGGTGCCGCGGATATTGCGATCGAGATTGCATCCGCCCGCGATCGCCTTCTCGATCGGATTCAACCGGTGCTGCCACGCCTGGACGCCCGGATCCGGCGCAAGCCCGTGTTCGACGAAATGCAGGGTCCCGCCCGGGACGAGCACCCTGCGCACCTCGGCCAGCGCGGCCGCGATATCCGGAATGGTGCACATCGTCCAGGTCGAGAGTGTGGAGTCGAAGCTGTTATCTGCGAAGGGCAGCGACTGACCGTCGAGCCCGGCGCGTTCGATCGGCACGGTGGCCCCGGTCAGCCGCTTATCCGCCAGGCGCCAGCCGAGGTCGGCGGGCTCCACGGCGCTGACCGACTCGACGGCGGCCGGATAGAAGGGGATATTCAGCCCCGATCCGAAGCCGATTTCCAGCACGCGCCCGTGCAGCCCGGCGCAGGCGCGCTCCCGCTGCGGATTGTTCATCTTGGCCCCGCAGACCAGATTCACCAGTCGCGGCACGACCTGATCGTTATAGATGCCCATCCACTCACTCTGTCAGGGTCCGCGCGCCGCAGGCAATGGTCAGCTGGTCGAAAGGGCGCGTTCCGATGTCGACGGGCCGCATGACCGGCGACATGCGATGCTGGCTCGGTGACCTTGTTCGAGGTGTGGGCCCCGCGACCGGAACGGGTGCGTATCGAGGTCGATGGCGCCGTGCATCCGATGACGCGGTCCGGCGACGGTTGGTGGCGGGCCGAAGTGCTCGCCGTGCCAGGCACGCGGTACGGCTACCTGCTCGACGACGACCCGACCGTCCTGCCCGATCCGCGCTCGGCTCGGCAGCCCGACGGCGTGCACGGCCGCTCGGCGGTGCACGCCCTCGATCCCGCCGGGTGGACCGATGCGGACTGGAACGGTCGCCCGTTGGCGGGTGCGATCATCTACGAACTGCATCTGGGCACCTTCACACCCGAGGGCAGCTTCGACGCCGCCGTCGAGCGCCTCGACCACCTGGTCGAACTCGGCGTCACCATGGTCGAGTTGATGCCGGTCAATGCCTTCGACGGCAGCCACAATTGGGGTTACGACGGCGTGCTCTGGTATGCGGTGCACGAGCCCTACGGCGGGCCCGATGGTTTGCAGCGCTTCGTGAATGCCTGCCATGCAAAGGGTTTGGCGGTCGCCCTTGATGTCGTCTACAACCATCTCGGCCCTTCCGGCAACTATCTGCCCCGCTTCGCGCCCTATCTCACCGAAGGCCGCAATACCTGGGGTCAGAGCCTCAATCTCGATGGCCCCGCCTCGGACCCGGTGCGTCGTTTCATAATCGAGAACGCTTTGCGCTGGTTGCGCGATTTCCATATCGACGCACTGCGCCTGGATGCCGTGCACGCACTCGTCGATCGCACCGCCACCCATCTGCTCGCCGAACTCGCCACCGACACCGAATCCCTTGCCGCACATCTGCGTAGACCGCTGACGTTGATCGCGGAGAGCGACCTCAACGATCCGCGGCTCATCACCCCGCGTGCGGCGGGTGGTTACGGCCTTACCGGCCAATGGAACGACGACCTGCATCACGCGGTGCACACCGCGGTATCCGGTGAACAGCAGGGCTACTACGCCGATTTCGGTTCGCTGCGCTGTCTTGCCCAGACACTGACGCGCGGATTCTTCCACGCCGGAACGTATTCCAGCTTCCGCGGCCGCATCCACGGCCGTCCGATCGACACGCGACTCGTCCCGGCGAGCGCGTTGCTCGCCTACACCTGCACCCATGATCAGATCGGCAATCGGGCGATCGGTGACCGTCCCAGCGCCTACCTGAGCGACGGACAGTTGGCGATCAAGGCCGCGTTGGTGCTGTTTTCGGCATACACGCCCATGCTGTTCATGGGGGAGGAGTGGGGTGCGCGCACCCCGTTCCAGTTCTTCACCTCGCATACCGATCCGGTGATCGCGGCCGCCACCGCCACCGGCCGTAAGAACGAATTCGCCGAACACGGCTGGGACAGTGATGAGGTTCCGGACCCGCAGGACCCTGAAACCTTCCTCCGGTCCAAGCTGGATTGGTCCGAACTCGAACATGCTCGCCACATACGGCTACTGTCCTGTTATAGAAAGCTGATCGGTTTGCGACGTGAGCGGGCCGAAATAACGGACCCGTGGCTCACGCGTGTATCTGTTGACTATGACGAGCATGCCCGCTGGATCGCGGTGCGCCGGGGCCCGCTGACTTTGCTGTGCAATCTCTCCGAAGAGCAGGTCAGCGTGCCTATCGTTGGTCTTTCGCTGCTGTCGTGGGAACCCGCGACCGAAGGCGTTTCCACGACGGAGATACCGGGCCATTCGTTCGTGATACTCGCGGGCGCGTAGCCGAACCCCAGCTCGGATCGCGATTGCCGAAAACCCGCTGAATGTAACTGTCCGAGACACAACATTGCCGAGTGTGACCAGCGCCATTACCTTTGGAATATGAGCAACGTGGCTTCACCCGGGGACCTAGCGAATCTCCCCGATGGGATGGGTGGCAGCGCCGCCGCCGAATTCGCACCATTGGTACGCGCATTCGCGAAGGTCTTCGGGTACCGCCGGGGGGCGGGCGGCGCGTTGGCCGTACATCTGCACGGTGAGCCGCTGGTCGATATCTGGACCGGGAGCGCGGGTGACAAGCCTTGGAGCCAGGACACCGGCGCGATCATCTTCTCCGCCACCAAGGGCATCACCGCGACGGTCATCCACCGGCTGGCCGATCGTGGTCTGCTCGACTATGAAGCGCCGATGGCGGAGTACTGGCCGGAGTTCGGCCAGAACGGCAAGGGCGATATCACCATTCGTCAGGTGATGACGCATAGCGCCGGACTCGGTGGCCTCAATCCGATCGCGGCCGGACTCGAGGATGTGCTCGACCACCAGCTGATGGAGCAGCGTCTCGCCGCCGCGAAACCCGATCGTCTGCTCGGCACCCCTGCCTATCACGCACTGACCTTCGGTTGGCTGCTGGCCGGATTGGCCCGCGCCATTACCGGACAGGGGATGGCGGAGCTGTTTCGCACCGAGGTCGCCGAACCGCTCGGCATCGACGGCCTGCATCTGGGCAAGCCGTCCGCGCAATCGTCGACCGTCTATGCGCCGCTGGCGGGCTCTCAGCTCAGCCTGATCGGAAAGCCGGTCAGCACAAGGGTTTTGGGTCGCAGTTATGGTTTGCCGGGTGCGCTCGGGGCTGCGGCGCGGTGCCTGTTCCTGCCCGGATTGGAGACCATCCTGGAGGGCGAACTCCCGCGAATTCTCGATACCGAACTCGGTGCGGGCAACGGTGTCTGCACCGCACCCGCCCTGGCCACCATGTACGGCGCGCTGGCCAATGGCGGTATGGCGGGCGGCGTGCCGTACCTGACACCGCGAACCATCAAGGCGCTCAGTCGAATTCGGACCTACCGGCTCGACCGCGCGCTGTTCTACGCCCCCATGCTCTGGCGCCTCGGTTACCACTCCCTGCCGATGCCCGGTGCACACGGCGGCTTCGGTCATATCGGCCTCGGCGGTTCCTTCGGCTGGGCCGAACCCCGCCTCGGCCTATCCGTCGGATTCGTGCACAACCGCCTCTCGGCCGCGCAGCTGAGCTTCGACCAGGCCGCGGCCGGTTGGCTATTGCCGATGGTCATGACGGGCCTACGCGCGACCCGCCGGACGGCTCCCATGATCGAGACGCCTGAAGCCGCGTAATCCACGATCCGCCAGCAAGTGCCAGCGCCGGGGATCTCGGCGGCTGGCACTGACGATTCTCTCGGCACTGTGATTCTGCCTGTGTGGCGATTCCGGCGGTCGTTCGAGGGTTCCGGATATTGGCCGGTAGCTGGAATTCTGCACGGACCGGCCGCGCGGACAGTGTCTGCGCGGCCGGTTCGGATCGGAGTGGCGCTCAGGTGAGGTAGCGGTAGGCCGGGGAATCGGGTTCCAACCGCTCGCACTGGATCGGCGACTCTTCCATCCGCTGTAGCAGCGAGCTGAGCCCCTCCGGCGCACCGAGTTCGATACCGACCAGCGCGGCACCGGTTTCCCGGTTATTGCGCTTGACGTATTCGAACAGGGTGATGTCGTCATCGGGACCGAGCACCTCGTTGAGGAAGCGTCGCAATGCGCCCGGCTCCTGCGGGAAGTCCACCAGGAAGTAGTGCTTCAGACCGCGGTGCACCAATGAGCGCTCGATGATCTCGCCATAGCGGGACACATCGTTATTGCCGCCGGACACCAGGCACACCACCGTCGAACCGGGTTCGATCGCGATTTCGGCCAGCGCCGTCGCCGACAACGCGCCCGCGGGTTCGGCGATGATGCCCTCGTTCTGGTACAGCTCGAGCATGGTGGTGCAGATCGCGCCCTCGTCGACCTGCATCATGCGGAAAGCGCCCGCGCCCCTTGGTGATTCGGTCGCCATCAGCAGCGGCAGCGAACCGTGCGAGACCACCCGGCCGCCGAATCCGGCGACCGCGGTATACGGCAGCTGACCGATCCGGCGCACCGCGGCGCCGTCGACGAACGGATCGATCTCCGGCAGCGTCACCGGGCCGCCCGCTACCAGCGCGGCGGTCATGGAGGCCGCGCCCGCCGGTTCCACACCGAGGATGCCGGTGCTCGGCGAGCGCTCGCGCAGGTAGGTGCCGATGCCCGCCAGACAACCCCCGCCGCCGACCGGGATCACCACCAGATCGGGAGTCCGACCGCCGAGCTGTTCCAGGAATTCGGGCGCGATGGTGCCCTGTCCCGCCGCGGTCCGCGGATCGTCGAACGGCGGCACCATGGTCGCGCCGGTGCGCTCGACATCCTCGGCGGCGGCGGCCGCGGCGGCGTCATAGGTTTCCCCGACCGCGATCAGCTCGACGAACTCGCCGCCGTGCACCCGGATGCGGTCGCGCTTCTGCTTCGGCGTGGTGGTCGGTACGAAGATGCGGCCCTTGATGCCCATCGCATTGCAGGCGAAGGCTACGCCCTGGGCGTGATTACCGGCGCTGGCCGCGACCACGCCCGCGGCCCGCTCGGAATCGGTGAGCTGCACGATCAGGTTGTAGGCGCCGCGCAGCTTGTAGGAACGCACGGCGGTGAGGTCTTCGCGCTTGAGGTAGACCTGCGCCCCGGTCAGCGCGGAAAGCCGGGGACTGTGCTGCAGCGGGGTGGGCTCGATAATGTCGGCAATTCGCTTGGCGGCGGCATCGATCTCGTCCGCGGTCAGCGCGGGACGAGATGTGGACTGGTCGTCGAGAAGCTCAAGCGGATTGGACACTTGGAATATGGTGCCACCCGCCGCGTCGGGTGGACGCGTCGGGTGGGCGTCGGACGAGCGGTTTCCCGGCCGGAGCTACTGCGAGGTCAGGACGAAAACCGGAATCTCGCGGGAGGTCTTGGTCTGGTAATTCGCGTAATCGGGCCAGACCGCGACTGCCCGCTCCCACCACAGCGCCTTCTCCTCGCCGAAGACCTCGCGCGCGGTGTAGTCCTTGTTCACGGCGCCGTCACGCAGCTCGACATGCGGCTCGGCCTTGATGTTCCAGTACCAGACGGGATGCTTCGGCGCGCCGCCCAGCGAGGCGACGACCGCGTATTCGCCGTCGTGCTCGACCCGCATGAGCGCGGTCTTGCGCAGTAGCCCGGTCTTCGCGCCCTTGGTGGTCAGGACGATGACGGGCTTGCCCTGCAGGGTCAGGCCCTCGGTGCCGCCGGAATTCTCGATCAGCTCGGCCTGCTCACGGGCCCAATCGGATGTGCTCGGTGCGTACTCACCTGTCAATGGCATGACAACCGCAACACCGCGGAGCCCACCTCTGTTCCCGCTCAAATGTTAGGTAGCCCGAACTTCTCTATCCGTGTAACCTGACCGCATGGCAGTGGTCCCCCTTCAGGCCCGCCGCACGGTGATAGATATCGCTGGCAGCGCGTGGCCGATGTACAAACTCGAGGCGATCGCCCTCGCCGTGGTCATCTGCCTTGTCCTCGCGCTGATCACCGGGTCGCTCCAGGTAGCGGTCCTGGTTGCCGCAGGAGTTGGAACCGGCCGCTGGGTCGTCGGCCAAGTCGCCGCGCGCCGCCGAGCGTAGCTCCGCCGACGCCCGCTTCAAGATCAGGTGGAATCCGGGGCGGCATCGCCCGAGTAGCCACTGCCCCCAGTGCCACCTGATCTTGATCGAGACTCAGGCGACGTCGAGGGGGAGGGCGGGGAGTTCGGTGCGGGAGAGGACGCCGAGTTTGGGGTAGGCCTTGTAGAGGTGGTGGCTTACGGTGCGGGGGCTGAGGAAGAGTTGGGCGGCGATGTCGCGGTTGGACATGCCCTGGGCGGCGAGGCGGACGATCTGGAGTTCTTGCGGGGTGAGCCGGGCGAGGACGCCGGTGGTGGGGCGGCTTGTGGTGCCGATGCCGAGGGCGGCGAGTTCGGTGCGGGTGCGGTCGGCCCAGGGGGTGGCGTCGAGGCGGTCGAAGGTTTCCACGGCGGGCTGAAGTTGGGTGCGCGCCTCGGACTTTCGACGGTTGCGGCGTAGCCATTCACCGAAAAGCAATTGGGTTCTGGCCTGTTCGAAGGGACGTCCGCCGAGTACGAGGGCGGCTTGAAAGTGTCCCTCCGCCTCGGCTTCCGGGCCGGTCAATGCCAGACAGCGCTCGACGAGCGCGCCGACCCACTCCTGTTGCGAGGCCGTGGCCCAGTCGCGAAGCCGGTCCAGTGCATCACCCGCTCGCTCCGGGCTGCCCATGCGCACCGCTGCCTCGATCAGGTCAGGTAAGGCGCGCAGACCGATCACGTGGTGGCGGGCGGGTTCCACGGTCAGCAGTTCCAGTCGGGACAGGGCACTATCGACCTTGCCGAGCCCGAGATCGAGCACGCCGAGCGCCGCCACCGTCCATGGTGCGCCGGGCGCGGCCGCACCACCGAGTTCTTCGGCGAGGGCACGGTCGACCAACTCTCGGCAATCCGGTTTTCGCCCCTCCAATGCCGCCAGATAGGCGAGGTAGCTCGACATCTGGCTGATCCAATGCTGCTGCCCGATATCCTCGGCGATCCGCAGCCCTTCGAGCGCGGCGATGCGACCCTCGCGTGGTCGGCCGAGGAATAGTTCGGTCTCGGCGCGGAAGAACAGCAGGGTCGGCAGGAGTGCGATGCGACCCTGGTCGCGGCATTCGGCAATGAGGGTCTGCGCCAGTTCCGCGGCCTGCTCGTCCTGCCCGACGACCAGGCCGACGCCGCACATCTGCACCAGATCGCGCGGGCTGTCGGCACCGTTGCGGCGGGCGGCGGCGGCCGCGTCGCGCAAGTCGATGGTGAATCGGCCGTCGATGCCCGCGACCGTGTAGCCGGCGACAGCTGTCATCGGTTCGGCCTCGGGCAGGTCCAATGCGTTGATATGCGCGGCAATCTCCGCGAGTTCCGGTGCGCCCAGGTACCAGGCCGTGTGCACTGCCTGCATGAGGACGCGCGCTGCGCGCGCCGGATCGTCGGTGCGCACCGAATCGGCTCCCGCGAGTAACAGTTGGTGCGCCGAGAGTGGTTTGCCCGCACCGAATTCCGCGGTGGCGCGAACCAGATCCAGTCGGGCCCCGAGCATTCGGTCGGTACTCAAACCGGCCGCGCGGTCGGCCAGTCGGCGCGCACGTTCCAATTGTCCCGCCTCACTCGCGGTTTCGGCGGCCGCCACCAGCCGCCGGACGCGGGCGAACGCGTCGGTACTCAAACCCGCGGCGCGCTCGTAGGCGGCCACGGCACCGGAATAGCCGCTGCGCCGCCGCGCGCGATCGGCCGTGTCCTCGAGCGCTGCGGCGGCGGTCTCATCCGGTCCGGTCGCCGCCGAGGCCAGATGCCAGGCGCGCAGGTCGGTATTCTCGGGTTCGGTCAGTGCGGCGGCGAGGGTGGCGTGCGCCGCGAGCCGCTGCGTCAGTGGCGCACCCTGGTAGACGGCCGAGCGCAGCAGGGGGTGCCGGAAATTTACGCTCACGCCATCACTACCGACCAATCCGGCATCCGCGGCAGGTTGCAAGTCCGGCAGTCGCACCCCGAGTTCGTCGGCGGCGCGCAGCACCGTGGTGAGGTCGTTGGTGCCCGCTGCGGCGGCAATCAGGAGCAATGTCCGGGTGGCCGCGGGCAGCCTGGACACTTGGCCGTGAAATGCCACCTGGAGCCGCTGCGTCAGCGGCAGTGGATTCGGCCCGCTGGAGTCGGTTCCCTCGGCCGCCAGTACCGCGGGTAGCTCCAACAGCGCGAGCGGATTGCCACCCGCTTCGGCAAGCAACCGGTACCGGATGGCGGGCGAAATATCCGGACCGCGACTGTCCACCAGCGCGGCCGCCGACTCCTGCGCCAAGCCGGTCAGCGCGAGTTCGGGCAGGCCGGGCGCGGGAAAATCCTGCTCGCCGGTGCGCGTCGCGAAGATGATCACCACGCCCTCGGCATCGAGCCGCCGCGCCGCGAACAGCAGCGTCTCCGCCGTCGCCCGATCCAACCAGTGCGCGTCATCGATCAAACACAGCAGCGGTCCCTCGGCCGCCTCCTCGGCCAGCAGTGACAGCACCGCCAAACCGATCAACATCCGATCCGCCGGATCATGCTGCGCCAGACCGAACGCCCCGCGCAGCGCATCGCGCTGCGGTGTGGGCAACCCGTCCACCAGCGCCATCCCGGGCTTGATAAGCAGGTGCAGTCCCGCGAATGGCAACTCCGCCTCGGACTCGATTCCAGCACTGCGGACCGCCGGAATCCCCTGCGCCGCCGCATAATCCAACAGCGCCGTCTTCCCGATCCCCGGCTCCCCGCGCACCACGAGCGCGCCGCTGCGGCCCGCACGAGCCGCCTCGAGAAGCCGATCGATCCGAGCTTGTTCGACTTCTCTTCCGTAGAGCATTTGCTCACCGTAGCCGCCGAGCGAACCCGAGTGACCGACACCCGTTTCGTCGATGCTTCGATGGAAACGGATCGGACACCGGGTGGTGCCACGAAAATCCCGTTCGGCGCGGGCCTTTGCGTTGAAAGACAACATTTTCATTAACATCCCCCGCGGACGCCCCGATGATTCGGGTAGTCGAGTACGCAGGTTTCGACGGTAATCGGCGGGGAGGATTCACTCATGAAACGACTGGTGGTCTGCTGCGACGGCACCTGGAAGGCCGAATCCAGCAGCACGGTATCGAATATCATCAAGATCGCGCAGACGATCCGGTACGAGGCGCCGGGAAGGTCGGGGGAGCCGGTCCAGCAGTGGGTCAGCTATGTATCCGGGCCGGGCGCCCGCGGCTTCCTGGCTGACCGCCTGATGGGTGGTGCGTTCGGACTCGGCCTCGAGGCGAATCTGTCCTCGGCGTACTGGCATCTGGCACTGAACTGGCAACCGGGGGATGAGATCTACATCTTCGGTTTCAGTCGCGGTGCGTTCACCGCGCGTAGCCTGGCCGGTCTGATCGGGCGCATCGGGATCATGACGCCCGATGCCATGATCGAGGGAAAGTATCCGGATGCCTTGCGGATTCACCATCAGCCCGCGCCGCAGCGGACCCCGGAGGATCCGGATCCCAAGGAGCCGCAGGAGTGGATCGACTTCCGCAAGCAGAACTGCTGGGACGCTCCGGCCAAGATCGACTTCATCGGGGTCTTCGATACTGTGGGCGCACTCGGCGTGCCCGGACTGACGTCGCTGCGGCACCGGTTCCACGATGTGAAGCTCGGACGCAATGTCTACTGCGCGCGGCATGCACTTGCGCTTGATGAGCGGCGGCGCAATTTCGAACCGTGCCTCTGGGAGGTGCCGATCGAGCCGGATGTGAAGTACTCCCACGACTACGACCGGGTGAAGCAGGTCTGGTTCGAGGGCGTGCACAGCGATATCGGCGGCGGCTACAAGGAATGCGGACTCTCCGATATCACGCTGCGCTGGATGGTCGAACAGGCCGAGGCGGTCGGGCTCGTCTTCGACCGCGACCGGCTGGATGGGCTGTCCCAGCGATGTGCTGCCTCGGGTCCGAAGCATATGGAACTGCATCGCTCGCTCAGCATCGGATACCGAATCCTCAATGTGCTGCGCACCATTCGCCGGCCGCGCAACCCGCGGTTCTACTGGGACTCCTGGCGGCGGCTGTACACCGACGGGGACCGCGGCGTGCGCCTGGCCTCCACCGTGCACGACGCCACCGACTACCGACCCGTGAATCTCCGGCGCTGGCTGAAGGACAACGACGGCATGGTGCCCGAGACGCTGATCGAGAAGACCGGCACGGTAACGGCCATTACACCGGAGGAGCCCTCAGCGCACCAGTAGCGCCACCGGCAGCCGGGCGAACAGCTTTTCCAATCGGGCCCGGCCCTGGAAGGTGTGGCCGGTCAGCCGGTCGGTCCAGTTGCCCTGCGGCAGTTCCAAAGTGGTATCGGCCCACCCGGTTTCGGCCAGGCCGAGGCTGTGCCGGGTGGCGGCCACGATCACCTCGGGCGTCTCACCGGCCCGGCCGCGCGCATAGGCGACCAGTCTGCTCTCCTGCTCGCCCGTGGCGAACAGGGGCAGGTAGGTGCCGCCGACGAAACAGTCCGGACGTTCGCGGCGCAACCACAGCGCATAGGCGACAATCCACATCTTCGCCGCGCCGGTGGTATCCAGCGCCGGTGTGCCGGTTAGTGATTGCAGCAGTCCCGCGCGGACCGCGAAGTCCACCGGGCGGCGGTTGTCCGGATCGACGAGCGTGTCCTCCCACAGCTCGCAGCCCTGATAGATATCGGGAATGCCGGGTCCACACAGCTGCAGCAGCTTCTGTGACAGCGAATCCGACCAGGCGTGCGGTGCGAGTTCGTGCACCAGATCACCGATTTCAGAACCGACCGGCCCGTCGATCACCGCATCCAACCATCCGTGCACCTTCGTCTCGAATTCGGCATCCGGTTCCTCCCAGGAGGTATGGACACCGGCCTCGCGAATCGCCTTCTCGGCGAACAGATGCAGTCGCTCGCGCAGTCCCGCCACCGAGGAGGCCGGGCGGCCGTCGGCGGGCCAGACGCCGAACATGTTCTGCAACAGGAACAATGTTGTCGCACCGTCGGGACCGGGGTTGATCTCCTGCCAGGACTCGACGGCACGCGCCCAGGTCTCCGCGGCTTGGGACAGCACCCCGATCCGGGCCCGCACATCCTCGCCGCGCTTGGTGTCGTGTGTCGACAGTGTGGTCATGGTGGCGGGCCAGCGTTGCGCGCGTTCGCTATTGGAGAGATGGAATTCGTTGAGCGAGTGGCCGAATCGGGCCGGATTGCCGCCCACCTCCTGCAGTGATACCAGCCGCGCCGCCTGATAGAACATGGTGTCCTCGACGGCTTTGGCGGTGATCGCACCGCAGACCTGACTGAATCGAACGGCCGCCTCGCCGTCGGATGCCAACGCTGCCACCAGCACGCTCAGCGGCACCGTCAGTTCGCTATTGCGCTTTTCCACCTCGGCGACCACCGCGCCGGTCATACCGGCCAACGGTGCGTAATCCACCCGGTACACCGGCATGAATGCCAGCACCTCGATGGTGGCATTGGTCAATGCCATGGTGTCGAAGCTTTCGGCATGCGCGTCGCGTTTGATCGCGGCGACCAGGCGCCGGATCTCGGGGGCCAGAATGTTCTCCGCCACCGCGCGTTTGATGCGGTGTTCGGTCTCACCGATCCAGGCGCGGTCGCTGCCGTGCCCGGCGAGCTTGCGCGACAGTTCGGTCAGCGCCTGTTCGCCGTCCGGGTCGATCAGTACGCCGCCGTAGTCGGACAGTGCGTCGTAACCGGTGGTGCCGTCGACCGGCAGTGTCGCATCCAATGGTTCGCGATTGGCGAGGATCTTTTCCACAAGTAGTAGCCGGTGCGGGCCGATGAGCCGACGCAGCTTCGTCAAATACGCGGTGGGATAGGACAATCCGTCCGGATGGTCGACCCGGACGCCGTCGATCAGATCGTGTTCGCACCATGCGGCCAGCTCGCGGTGGGTGATCTCGAAGACCTCGGGATCCTCCTGGCGCACGGCGGCCAGGCTGCCGACCGCGAAGAATCGCCGGTAGGTGCACAACCCCGCCTTCCAGCTGACCAGCCGGTAGTGCTGTTTATCGTGGATGCGAAGCGCATTGTCGCCGTCGGTGCCCGCCGCGATGGGGAAGCGCAGATCGTGTAGTGCCAGCATCGGTTCCGAACCGGACCGGTCCACCGTCAGTGCGGCCGGATCATTTTCGCTCTGCAGCACCGGCAGCGCCAGCCGACCGCCCGCGCCATTGCCCGCACTCCAGTCGATATCGAAGAAATGCGCGAACTGCGATTCGCGACCGTTGCGCAGCACATCCCACCACCACGGGTTCTGCCGAGGATCGGCCACGCCGACGTGGTTGGGGACCAAATCGACGATCAAACCCATACCGCGGCTGCGCACTTCGTCCGCGAGCGCCTTGAGTCCGGCCGGACCGCCGAGTCCCGCCGAAACCGTGGTGGGATCGGTGACGTCGTATCCGTGCGTCGAACCGACCGTCGCGGTGAGGATCGGCGACAGGTACAGATGCGAAATCCCCAGCTGCTGTAGGTATTCCGCGATCGCTCGGGCATCGGTGAAGGTCAACACGTCGGGGCGCAGCTGGAGTCGGTAGGTGCTGCGGATCGTTGTCTGTCGGGCGGGAGTGCGGCCGCGGGAGATGGGATCGGTGTGGTGGGTCTGCATATCGGACTTGTGCGTCTCGATCTTTGGCGTCTCGATCATTGGCGGTTTCGGTTATACGGGGCAGTGGAGGACGAGCAGACAGCGGGCGGGGATGGCGATGGTGCTCGCCGCCGGGTAGGTGGCATCGGCGCGACCGTCGGGTACCGAACAATCCAGTGCGACAGCCCATTGCGCGCCGTAGTCGGAGTTCGGCAGCGCGAAGTCCAGGCCGCTGTCGTGGGCGTTGAAGCACAGCAGGAACGAATCGTCGGTAATGCGTTCGCCGCGTGGACCGGGTTCGTTGATGCCGAGGCCGTTGAGATATACCGTCAGCGACTTGCCGAAACCGCTGTCCCAGTCCGCGGGGGTCATTTCCTCACCTGCCGGGGTGAGCCACGCGATATCGCGGGCATGATCTTTCGACCGGATCGGCCGGCCCGCAAGGAAGCGGCGGCGTCGGAATATCGGGTGCTCGGTGCGCAGTGCGATCACCCGCTTGGTGAATTCGAACAGGTCCGAATTCGTCTGCATCAGCGACCAATCCATCCAGGCAAGCGGTGAATCCTGGCAGTAGACATTGTTATTGCCCTGTTGGGTGCGGCCCATTTCGTCGCCGTGCGCGAGCATCGGTGTGCCCTGACTCAGCACCAGCGTGGCCAGCAGATTTCGACTCTGTTTGGCGCGCAACGCGAGTATCTCCGGATCGTCGGTGGGGCCCTCCACCCCGCAGTTCCAGGAGCGGTTGTAGCTCTCGCCGTCGCGATTGCCCTCGCCATTGGCTTGGTTGTGTTTCTCGTTGTAGGACACCAGATCCCGCAGTGTGAAGCCGTCGTGGGCGGTGATGAAGTTGATACTCGCGCTCGGCCTGCGCCCGGTGGCCTCGTACAGATCCGAGGATCCGGTGAGCCGGGAGGCGAATTCGCCGAGGGTGGCGGGTTCACCGCGCCAGTAGTCGCGAACTGTGTCGCGGTACTTGCCATTCCATTCGGTCCACTGGCCCGGGAAGTTGCCGACCTGGTAGCCGCCCTCGCCGACATCCCACGGCTCTGCGATGAGCTTCACCTGGCTGACCACCGGATCCTGTTGCACCAGATCGAAGAAGGTGGAGAGCCGGTCGACATCGTGCAGTTCCCGGGCCAGCGTGGCGGCAAGGTCGAAGCGGAAGCCGTCGACGTGCATATCCAGGATCCAGTACCGCAGCGAGTCCATGATCAGCTGCAGCGTATGCGGATGGCGAACGTTCAGGCTGTTACCGGTGCCGGTGTAGTCCATGTAGTGCGATGGGTCCTCGTCGACCAGGCGATAGTAGGCGGCATTGTCGATACCGCGGAAGGCCAGGGTCGGCCCGAGGTGATTGCCCTCGCCGGTGTGGTTGTAGACGACATCGAGGATCACCTCGATGCCCTCGGCATGCAATGCCCGCACCATGGCCTTGAATTCGGTGACCGCGGCGCCGCCGCGCGGGCTGGCCGCGTATTCGTTGTGCGGGGCGAGATAGCCGAAGCTGTTGTAGCCCCAGTAGTTTCGCAGGCCCTGATCCAAAAGGACACGGTCGTGCAGGAATTGGTGCACCGGCATCAGCTCGATCGCGGTGATGCCGAGTTCTTTCAGGTGTTCCACGATTGCCGGATGCGCGATCCCGGCGTAGGTGCCGCGCAATTCCTCCGGAATATCCGGGTGGGTCATCGTCATGCCCTTGACGTGCGCCTCGTAGATGACCGTTTCGTGGTAGGGCCGATTCGGTGGACGGTCGGCGCCCCAATCGAAGAACGGGTTGATCACCACGCCGGTCATGGTGTGCCCCAGCGAATCCTGGCCGTAGGTGTAGAGCGAGGAGTCGTTGTCGAATTCGCCGTCGAAGGCCTTGCCGTAGGGATCGAGCAGCAATTTGCTTGGATCGCAGCGCAATCCGTGCTCGGGATCGTAGGGTCCGTGCACCCGGAACCCATAGCGCTGGCCCGGTCCGATGGTCGGGAGATAGGCGTGCCAGACGTAGGTGTCGACCTCTTCCAGTGGCACTCTGGTTTCGGTGCCGTCCCTGGCGATAAGGCACAACTCGACCGCGTCGGCAACTTCGGAGAACACCGAGAAATTAGTGCCTGCGCCGTCGTAGGTCGCGCCCAGTGGGTAGGCGGTTCCGGGCCAGACACCGAGGGGTGTCACCTCACCGGGCGCTGCGTCGGGCTGAGCCATGTCAACGACACTAGCGCCAGCCGGATGGCGCTGCGTGCGGGTGGTTGCGGCCGGACGAGTCAGTCCTGGTCGGGGCCGGTTTCGGGCCAGAGTCGCCGGTAGCCTATCCGGGTGGCCAGCCGGGCGAGTGCGCCGAATACCGCATGCCGCAGCCAGACCAGGACGCCCGCGATATAGCCGTCCTGGTAATCCCACAGCAATATCGACTGAGTTTCACTGCTCCAGTGTCAGCCGCCAGGTCTGGGCGACCAGATCGTGGCCGAAGCTGTGATGCGAATTCGATTCCACGAGTTCGAAACCCGCGCGTTGATAGATACGCCGCGCCGAGGTGAGGATGTCGTTGGTCCACAGCACCATCTCGCGGTAGCCCACCTCGGTCGCGAATCGCACGCAGCGCTCGACCAGTGCGGCGCCGACGCCGAGGCCGCGCGCGGTCGGCTCGACGAGCAGTAGCCGCAGGCGGGCGGTCAGCTCGTCCTCCGCGACACAGAAGACGCAGCCCACCGGTTCGCCGTCGTATTCGGCGATCCAGGCGTGTTCGCGACGCTCGTCGTGGTCGTCCAGATAGTCCGCGACAATGCGGGCCACGAGTGCCTCGTAGCTGATGTCCCACCCGTATTCGGCGGCGTAGAGCGCGGCATTGCGCTGGATGACCCAGCCGTAGTCGCCGGATTTCGGGGCGCGGAGCACCAGTGTGCCGGGGGCTGGTCCGTCGAGAATTCGCTGGATGGTGCGCATGGAGGTGATCAGTGCCGCGCGCTCGGCTGGTTTGTGCGCATTGAGCAGGTAGCCGACTTCGGCGCTCGAGCGCTGGTTGAGTACGGCGAAGATCTCCTTGCCGCGTTCGGTCAGCCGGACCTCTTGGCGGCGACCGTCGCTTTCGGAGCGATTGCGCTGGACCAGTCCGTCCTTTTCGAAGCGGGCCAGGATGCGGCTCAGATAGCCAGGGTCCAGGTCGAGCGTGCGTCGCAGCGTGACGACCTCGGTCGCGCCGGAATTGGCCAATTCGAACATGATTCGCGCTTCGGTTAGTGAATATTCGCTGTCCAGCAGGCCCTCGCGCAGTACCCCGATGACCCGGGTGTAGCGGCGGTTGAATTCGCGCACGGCGTCGATATCGGCGGCGGCAATGGTGGTCACGGCGGCTCCCAATCTTTGACTGAGTCAAAGAATACGTCGGAGCGCTCGCGTGGGTGCGGAATTCGACTCGATATCGTGCGCGCGCAGCTCGAGTGGTAACTTGAACACCGTTCAAGCCCTCTTGGGCTGTCATGCGACCGCGAGGAATCCTGTGGCATTGACCCCTGACGAGATCACCGCCATCGACGCCGAACATGTCTGGCATCCCTACGGTGGCTTTCCCGCGACGACCGAACCGCTGGTGGTTTCCGGTGCTTCCGGAACCCGGCTCACCCTCGCCGACGGTCGGGAATTGGTCGACGGGATGAGTTCGTGGTGGGCCGCTATCCACGGTTACCGGCATCCGGTCCTGGATGCCGCGCTGGTGGCGCAGTCGCAGCGGATGAGTCATGTGATGTTCGGCGGGCTCACCCATGAACCGGCGGCCCGACTGGCCGCGTTACTCGTCGAGCTGACGCCCGCCGGTCTGGACAAGGTATTCCTGTGCGATTCCGGTTCGGTATCGGTCGAGGTCGCGGTCAAGATGTGCCTGCAGTACTGGCGTGCGGCGGGTCAGCCGGACAAGCGACGGCTGCTCACCTGGCGCGGTGGGTATCACGGCGATACCTTCACGCCGATGAGCGTGTGCGATCCGCAGGGCGGCATGCACGCACTGTGGACCGATGTGCTCGCCGAGCAGATCTTCGCCCCGACGCCACCGCTCGAGTATTCGGTCGAGTACGTGGCCGAATTCGAGCAGCTGTTGGCCGCGCATGCCGACGAACTCGCGGCCGTCATCGTTGAGCCGGTCGTGCAGGGCGCGGGCGGGATGCGCTGGCACGATCCGCGGTATCTGACCGATCTGCGACGCCTGAGCGATGAGTACGGGGTGCTGTTGGTCTTCGATGAGATCGCCACCGGATTCGGGCGCACCGGAGCGCTTTTCGCGGCCGATCACGTCGGAGTGAGTCCGGATGTGATGTGCGTCGGCAAGTCGCTCACCGGCGGATATCTGACCTTGGCTGCCGCGTTGTGCACCTCCCGCATCGCCGAGACCATCAGCGCCGAGCACGGCGGGCTCATGCACGGTCCGACCTTCATGGGTAACCCGCTGGCCTGTGCGGTCGCGGTTGCCTCGATCGAGCTACTGCTGCAACGGGATTGGCGTGCCGAAGTGGCCCGGATCCAATCGGAATTGGAAACCGGTCTGGCCCCGGCGCGTTCGCTGCCCGGGGTGGCGGATGTGCGGGTGCTCGGGGCGATCGGGGTTGTGCAACTCGATCATCCGGTGGATATGCGCAAGGCCACCCATGCCGCCGTCGAAGCGGGCGTCTGGCTGCGCCCGTTCCGTGATCTCATCTACACCATGCCGCCGTTCATCAGCACGACCGAGGACATCGAACGCATCACCGCCGGTATGGTCGCCGCCGCCCAAGCCTGACGCGTCAGGCGCGTTTGCGGGTCCCGTGTTCGACTCCCGCGCTCTCGGGACGGTCGGTGTCGGAGACGATCTCCCATACTCGGAAGACGCAGTGGTAGTCATCGGCCCAACCGCGGGCGATCAGCAGATAGTTATCGCCGTCGCGCAGCAGGATCCGGCGGCCGGGAAGTCGCGGATGCTGCGGAGTGAATGTGGGCACGAGCGAGTGCAATTTGGTCAGGGCATGTTCGCGAGTGCCGACCACCTCCGCGAGTACCCGCGGCGACCAACGCTTGTGATCGCCGGAACCTGTTGTCTCTTCGACGACTATCGCCCACCGTGGCATTCGGCCCTACTCCCTTTGGCGGAAGTGCCGCGCCACCGATGGTCGGTGGCGACCTTCAACAAGTGGCTCCCACGGTACCAGTACCCGACCCTGGGCAGGCGCCCTGAACGGTGTTCAAGTATGCTTCGGAGCTGTGACTACCGATCCGTTGGGCTGGCTTGATGAACGCGCCGCCGAGCGCGTGCGCGTCGGGTTGCGCCGTGAGCTGCGACCGCGTGCGGCACAGTCGCCGTCGATCGACCTAGCCTCCAATGACTATCTCGGCCTGGTGCGTCACCCGGAGGTGATCGAGGGCGCGATCGATGCCGTGCGCCGCTGGGGCACCGGGTCGACCGGATCCCGGCTCGTCACCGGCACCACTGCCGAACACGAGCAGCTCGAGACCGAACTCGCCGAATTCGTCGGCGCCGAGACCGGTTTGGTCTTCGCCTCCGGCTACGCCGCCAATCTCGGGGTGGTGACCGCGCTAGCCGGGCGGGGCGCGCTGGTCGTCTCCGATGCGGGCAGTCACGCTTCGCTGGTGGATGCCTGCCGACTCTCGCGCTCGCGGGTGGAGATCGCCGCGCATTGCGATGTCGAGGCGGTCGAGCGGTTGCTGGCCGAGCGGAGCGAGGAAAGGGCACTGGTACTTACCGATTCGGTATTCAGCGCCGATGGTGATCTGGCTCCGCTGGCCGAGTTGCATCGGGTTACCCGGGCGAATGGCGCGGTGTTGATCGTGGATGAGGCACATGGGCTCGGTGTGCGCGGCACGGGTGGGCGCGGGCTGGTGCACGAGGTCGGCCTGGCCGGGGAACCGGATCTCGTGGTCACCGCGACCCTGTCGAAAGCCTTTGCCGCACAGGGTGGTGTGGCGTTGGCCGGCGAGCGGGTGCGTGCGCACCTGATCGATGCCGCGCGCACATTCATTTTCGATACCGGGCTCGCACCGGCCGCGGTCGGCGCGGCGCGGGCGGCGCTGCGGCTATTGCGTCGGGAACCCGAGCTGGCGGGTCGGGTGTTGCAGCGGGCCGCCGATATCGCACGTATTGCCGGTGTGGCGCAACCGGATTCGGCAGTTGTCTCGGTGGTGCTCGGTGAGGCACAGGTCGCATATGACGCTGCGCAGGCATGCCGTGCACGTGGACTCGACGTCGGATGCTTCCGTCCGCCGACGGTGCCCGAGGGGACATCGCGGTTGCGACTCACCGCCCGGGCGAATCTGACCTCCGACGAACTCGACACCATCGCAACGGTTCTCGGCGAGGTGCTGACGCAGGCGCGTGGATTGGTGACCGCATGAGTGTGCTGTTCGTGACCGGTACGTCGACCGAGGTCGGCAAGACCGTGGTGACCGCCGCGGTGGCCGCGGCCGCACTGGCGGCGGGGCGATCGGTGGCAGTGTGCAAACCGGCCCAAACCGGTGTAGCACCGGGCGAATCCGGCGATCTCGCCGAAGTCGAACGCCTCACCGGTGTGCGGAGAACGGTCGAGATCGCCCGCTATCCTGATCCGCTGGCGCCGGATACCGCCGCACGTCGGTGCGGGCAGCCGCTGTTGACGCTTAGTGAAACCGCCGCCGCCATCGACTCACTCGCTGATGCGGATCTGACCTTGGTGGAAGGGGCAGGCGGATTGCTGGTCCGCCTGGGCGAGTTCACGCTGCTCGAGTTGGCGCAGAAGCTCGATGCCCCGGTGCTCGTTGTTGCCGCAGCGGGACTGGGGACCCTCAACCACAGCGAATTGACCACGCGCGCACTGTCATCTGCCGGTGTCCGCTGTGCGGGTTTGGTGATCGGTTCCTGGCCCGGTTCGCCGGGGCTTGCCGAGGAGTGCAATCGCAGTGATCTTCCTCGGGTTACCGGGGTCGAGTTGGTCGGTGCGGTGCCCGCAGGTGCCGGTGGATGGGATCGCGAACGATTCTCTGCCGCGGCGCCTGGTTGGTTCACTCCCGGTTGGTTCACTCCCGGTTGGTCTGCGCTCGGCCGGTAGGTCTGCGCGGCGATTGCGAGGACCGGACCCGAATCGGACTCGGCAAGCTCGCCACCCTCGCCGAAACCGGCGAACTGCCCTGACCGCAACCGGCGTCACCGGCACAGCTCAATACTGGACGCAGCCACCAGATTCCAGTGCTCGAGCTGTTTGCGGATCTGCGACGCCGCGTGAGCTCGACCTGCTGATCTGAGGTTTGTCGGCGAAGATGATCGCCTCCGCCTCGGTGATGGCCGGGGGTACTCGCCTGGCAGCACTCGCGAACCGTACCTACAGTGGGTTAGATGTCGCCGTTGGACGATCGGCACCCGTCCACCGTCTCGGACTGGGATAACGCGCGACGGAGGGCCCGGCTTCGGGAGACTCGTCTCGGGCACGGGTGGCAGACGTTGCGCCGTACCAGGTCGGCGGTGCTGCGGGTCGCCTTGATATTGCTCGCTGGGCTCATCGTGTTCGCCCAGTACTGGGTGCACGACGTCACCCCGGAACGCGATCGGCTCGCGCGCACCGAACCCGCTGTGCTGCCGATTGCCACCCCCGCGCATGATCGCGACTGGGACACCGTCGTCGTCGATATGGTGGGTCTCGGCGGTCTCAATGCCAGCAATACCGCGGCCGCACTGCCCGCTCTCAGTGATATGGGCGTGGTCTGGGCCATCAAATACGACAATCAAGGTATCGACACCAAGGTGATCGCGGATCTGATCATCCGCGCCGCCCAGATGTCGGGGCTGAAGAACATCGTGCTGGTGGGACACAGTATGGGCGGGGTCATCGCGCTCGAGGTCGCACGGCATATCCACCTCGACAGCGATCTGCGCCTGGTAGGGGTGATTCTGGACTGCACACCGGTGGATTTGAATGCGGTGCGTCCGGAGAGTCGTGGTGCGGGCGAGGATATGGTGCGCTGGATGGGCTGGCTGCCAGGGGCGCGGGAGAGCCGCACACTGCGGCTGGCGGTCGAAACCTATGCGCGTCGTGACCGATTCGTCGATCGCGGGACCAATGGGTTGCCCGGGATTCGGCTGGAGCCAATGCGTGATGTTGTCCGAGAAGTGTTGCGCGAGAAGGTCTTTTCCAAAGACGCGGCCAGCAACGGGCTGATCGAAACACAGTTCCTGGCCATCGTGGCGGGCGGTGCGATCAACGATCTGCGCGCGCTATCGCGGCCCGCCGAGGACAAACCGCGCCCGGCCATCGTCTTCATCCGTCCGCGTAATCCGAATAACGACCGGGTGGTTGATGTCGATTACTCCCATCAGGTGCTCATCGAGCGGGCCGGTGGCGTCGACGGCTCGCTGCTGGTCGTCATGCCGCGAAATACCGGGCACGCCAATCCGATGCAGCGCCCCGAGGAGTACAACAAGATCATCGACCAACAGATCCTGCCGTACATTCAGCGGTATCAGGAGCAGGTGCGCGCGACGGTCTCCGCGGCGGCGCCGCGCTGAGGGGGTGACCGCCGGCGGGGTGGGTGAAAGCAGTTGGAATCACGCCAAGGCAAACCGTATGCGTGCCGGTTTGGTCTTGATTCAATCACCCTATGTTCCGACCACGTACGTTCCTGACCGGCCTGCGCGGCCGCACAATCGCCGCGTTGCTCGCTGCGGCGACCGTTGCGAGCTTGGGTGTGACCGGCTGCGCGAG
Source organism: Nocardia sp. NPDC050412 (assembly GCF_044458825.1). Lineage (NCBI taxonomy): Bacteria > Bacillati > Actinomycetota > Actinomycetes > Mycobacteriales > Nocardiaceae > Nocardia > Nocardia sp. NPDC050412. The sequence continues at coordinate 34,604 of NZ_JBITIJ010000018.1, read as the reverse complement.
CGACGATAAGCCGGTCGGTAAGACCGATGCCCCGCTGCCCACCGAAATCCCCGCAGGCACCAAACTCGTGCTCGCCGACCAGTCCGAGCGGTTCAAGTCGGTCCTCCAGTTCTCCGGCGAACTGGACAAACTGCCGTTCAAGGTCGAATTCGCCAATTTCATCGGCGGACCGGCCATTCTGGAGGCATTCCGGGCCGGCGCCGCCGATGTCGCGACCGTCGGCGATGTTCCGCCGATCCATGCGCAGGTCGCCGGGCAGGACGTGCCGATAATCGCGGCCTACCAGTCCAATCCCAGCGCATTGAAACTCGCGGTGGCGCCGGGTAAAACGGCCACCACGCTGGCCGATCTCAAGGGTAAGAAGATCGCCTACGCGGAGGGGACCGCCCAACAGGCCGCGGTGCTGCGCGCGATCGCCAAGGCGGGGCTGAAATCCACTGATGTGCAACTGGTTCGGCTGCAACTCGCGGAATTCCTGGACGCGGTGCGCACCGGTCAGGTCGATATCGCGCCGCTGGTCGAACCGAATGTCACTCGGCTGCTGCGCACACCGGGTGCGTCACTGATCCCGGATTCGGAGACCGCTGGCATCTACGGTGGTGTCGGCTATCTTTACGCGCGCCGCGCCGCGGTGACCGATCCGGCCAAGGCGGCCGCGACTCGGGCGGTGGTCGCCGCCTATGTTCGCGCCTACCAGTGGGTCAATACCCACCAGGAGGAGTGGGCGCGTAAGTACTACGTCGAGAACCAGAAGGTCAGCGCGGATGACGCCAAGCGCATCGTCGACTCGCTCGGTACCTACACCTTCCCGCATCTGGATCAGCAGCTCATCGATCGTCAGCAGGGCACCATCGATGCGATCGACAAGGCGGGCGAACTGCCCAAGAAGGTGCGCGCTGCCGACGATTTCGATCTGCGCTTCGACGCTGTCGTCACCCAGGCAGTCACCGAGAGCGGTGCCTTATTCGAACCGAAGGCGAAATAGCAATGGCTACCTTGGATGCCGGAGTACTCGGCCGGATCGGACGAAGTTCACGCACCGCAGCGGAGCCGGTATTGGCCCGCCGCAAACTGACACGGCCTCGGCTCGGGCCGGGCCGCCCGATTCCGTTCGGCATTGCCATCGGGCCCGTACTGCTGATCGCGGCATGGGTGATCGGATCCGCCACGGGCGCACTGGATGAGCAGACACTGCCGGCGCCGTGGACGGTCGCCGAGACGGCTCGCGATCTGCTGGCCGACGGCAGACTGCAGTCGAATCTGCTGACCTCGCTGAAGCGCGCGGCCTGGGGTCTCGGGTTCGGCGTGGTGATCGGTGTGCTGCTCGCCTTGATCGCCGGGTTGAGCCGGGTCGGTGAAGCCCTGTTGGACGGGCCGGTTCAGATCAAACGCTCGATTCCCACGCTGGCGCTGATTCCGCTGTTCATCGTGTGGTTCGGCATCGGCGAGGAGATGAAGCTGATCGTCATCACGACCAGTGTCGCGATTCCGATCTACATCAATACTCACGCGCAACTGCGCGGCGTCGACAGCCGGTATGTGGAATTGGCCGCGACGGTGGGTCTTTCGCGGTGGAGTTTCATTCGCCGGATCGCGCTGCCCGGTTCGCTGCCCGGATTCTTCACGGGCTTGCGGCTGGCGGTCACCATCTCCTGGCTGGCGCTCGTCGTGGTCGAACAGGTGAATGCCACCAGCGGCATCGGCTATCTGATGACGCAGGCGCGCACCTACGGCCAGATCGACGTCATCGTCGTCGGCCTGGTGATATACGGACTGCTCGGACTGTTCGGCGATCTCGCCGTGCGCGCGACGGAACGGAGGGTGCTGTCATGGCGACAGACGATCGCGGACTGAATGTGGTCCGAACCCGCGCGCTGCGCAGGGGTTTCGGCGATCGTGTGGTGTTGCACGGCATCGATCTCGATATCGCACGCGGCGAATTCGTCGCCCTGCTCGGGCGCAGTGGTTCGGGTAAGAGCACCTTGTTGCGCGCGTTGGCCGAGCTGGATCGTGATGTGCTGGGCTCGGGTGAGTTGCGGGTGCCGACGGAACGTGCGGTGGTCTTCCAGGATTCGCGCCTGCTGCCGTGGAATCGGGTGCTGGACAATGTGACTCTCGGTTTGAAGGGTGCCGATGCCGCCGAGCGCGGCCGCACTGCTTTGGCCGAAGTTGGACTTGCCGGGCGGGAAAAGGCCTGGCCCAAGGAGCTTTCCGGCGGTGAGCAGCAGCGCGTCGCCCTGGCGCGGTCGCTGGTCCGGGAGCCGGAGTTGCTGCTGGCCGATGAGCCCTTCGGTGCGCTGGACGCGCTCACCCGCATCAAAATGCATGTGCTGCTGCAGGATCTGTGCGCCCGGCACAAGCCTGCCGTTTTGCTGGTGACCCATGATGTCGATGAGGCGGTGCTGCTCGCCGACCGCGTGCTCGTCCTCGACGAGGGACGCATCGCCGTCGATCAGCGCATCGATCTGGAACGTCCACGCCGCCATATCGATCCGGACTTCAACCGCCTGCGCGAGCTGCTGCTTTCCAGCCTCGGCGTCGATGTCGCAGCCCTGCACGATGAGAAGAAGGCCTCATGACACGGCAACTCAGCCTCAACGCGTTCATCTACCCCTCCGGACATCATGAGGCGGCCTGGCGGCATCCGCAGAGCCGACCCGACCGGATCTACGATGTCGCCTACTACCAGGAGATCGGCCGCACGGCCGAAGCCGCGAAACTCGACGCGGTGTTCTTCGCCGACGGACCCGCACTGCGCACCAATGTCGAACACAATGCGGCCGCCGGTCTGGAACCGATCACGTTGCTCACCGCGATCGCGACGGCCACAACCCATCTCGGTCTGATCGCCACCGCATCGACGACCTACTACGAGCCATACAACCTGGCCAGGCTGTTCTCCACGCTGGACCACATCTCCGGCGGCCGGGCGGGTTGGAATATCGTCACCACCGGAACCGACCTCGCCGCAGCGAATTTCGGGCTCGAGAAACATCCCGATCATGCGACGCGGTATGCGCGGGCACGGGAATTCGTCGATGCGGTCGTCGCGCTGTGGGACAGCTGGGAGGACGACGCCATCCTGCTGGACCAGGAAGCGGGCATCTACGCTGATCCGGCCAAGATCCATCCGATCGACTTCGTCGGTGAATATCTCAGTGTGCGTGGGCCGTTCAACGCTCCGCGCACGCCGCAGGGGCATCCGGTGCTCGTGCAGGCCGGTGCATCGAATGACGGACGGGCGTTCGCGGGCCGGTACGCCGAGGCGATCTTCACCGCGCACCAGCGGCTCGAGGATGCGCAGGCGTTCTACTCTGATATCAAGGCCAAGGCCGCCGAATTCGGACGTGACGCCGAGCAGATCAAAATCCTGCCCGGTATCAGCCCGTTCATCGGCGATACCGAGGCGGCGGCCAAACAGTTGGAGCGGGAGTTCAACGAGCTCACAGTGCCCGAATACGGGCTGAAGCAGTTGGAGGGCATCGCGGGTGAGAGCCTGCGCCACCTGCCGCTGGATGAACCGGTGCCGCTCGAATTGTTCAGCGACGCGGGCGATGTCACCGATAATGAGCGCAGCCGTCGGCAAGTGGTCGCCGGGATCGTGCAGCGGGAGCGGCCCACCGTGCGCGGACTGCTGCATCGTCTCGCCGGTGCCCGCGGACATCGGGTCTTCGCCGGTACACCGGAGCAGGTCGCCGACACCATCGAGGAATGGTTCCGCAACGGCGCCGCCGACGGTTTCAATGTGATGCCGCCCTATTACCCGGGTGGCCTGGAGGTCTTCGCCGAGCAGGTCGTCCCGATCCTGCAGCGGCGCGGGCTGTTCCGCACCGAATACACCGGAACCACATTGCGCGACCACTTCGGTCTGCCGCGACCGGAGAGCCGGTACGCCCGGCGACCGGCGCTCGCGCAGTGAGCGGCTGTACCAGGCCGTATCCGGTCGGACAGCGTCCTGTTCTTGTTCATGCCGAAGTTCAGCCACCGCTGCGGTGTCGACTCCGCATGGCGCGGGCGCTGTGAGCGAACGGGTCAGCGCCACAACGGAATCCGCTCGCCTGCGCACGCTGGTGTGGACGGTGTTCGTGCCGGTGGTGCTCTACGGCATCGGATCCGGTGCGGCCGCACCGATGTACGCGCTGCGCGCGTTGGACCTCGGTGCTTCGGCCGGTGTTGCCGGAATCGTTGTCGCGCTGAGTGGGTTGGGGATGGTGCTGGCGGATCTGCCCGCGGGGCGGATCGTCGCACGCATCGGCGAGCGCTGGGCGATCGCAGTCGGTTCGGGCCTCGGCCTGGTCGGGGTGCTGTGCGCGATCTTCGCACCGCATACCGGGGTGCTGGCGGTTGGTGTGCTGCTCAATGGAACCGCCAGTGCGGTATGGGGTCTGGCGCGACAGTCCTACATCGTGTCGGTAGTGACACCGCAGGAGCGGGGTCGGGCGTTCTCGGCGTTGGCTGGTGCCTCGCGCCTCGGGTCGTTCTGCGGGCCGTTCATCGGTGCCGGGATGGTCTATGGGATGGGGCCGAACGGTGCGCTGTGGTTGCAGTTCGGCACAACCGTGGTAGCGGGCGCGGCGATGCTCGCCATCCGCTCGGCTGACGGTGACGATATGGACGGCGCCGATCACACCTTGCGGTCGGTGGTCGTCGAAAACCGCAGGGTACTGGGCACACTCGGGCTGGCGGCGCTGCTGATGGGTGGTGCTCGGGCGACCCGCATCGCGCTGCTTCCGCTGTGGGCCGCGCATATCGGCGCGAGTGCCGTCGCCACGAGCCTGATATTCGGCATTGCCGGGGCAATGGATGTGCTGCTGTCCTATCCGGGCGGCGCCCTGCTCGATCGGTACGGCAGTCGCGCCACCGGTGTGCCGTCGATGTTGCTGTTCGCGGTGGGCTTCGCGGCGCTTCCGTTCACCTCGACGGCGCTCGAACTCACCGGTGCCGCAGTACTGCTCGGGCTCGCGAATGGCGTCAGCAACGGCATCATCATGACGGTCGGCGCGAGCGTCGCACCGCCGGGGCGACGTGCGGAATTCCTCGGTGCCTGGCGTCTGACCCATGACGTCGGCATGTTCGCCGGCCCCGTTGCCGTCGGCTTGATCAGTGCGGCAACAGTTCTCGGTGCCTCGGCGCTCGCTATCGCTGCGGCGGTATTCGCAGGCGCGCTCGCCATGCACCGCTGGTTCCCCGGTGCCTATCCCACCCTGTTCGCAGACGCACGCCGTCCCGAAACCCGGGCAACCGACTGAGCGCTCGGACCACTCATGGCGCACACTTGGTGCGCACCGCGCGCAGGTTGCTCCTTGTGGAGGTGTGCGCGGTCATATCTGAATGCTCGTTGGTGGGCAGGTCGAGGGCGCTGGTCGCGTTTGGTGGGCTCGGCCATCTCTGGCGCACACCTGGTGCGTGCCGCGCATAGGATGCACCTTCTGCGAGGTGTTCGCGGTGTATGCGAGGACCCTGCACCGATGCGCTCGGGTACTTCAGGATGCTGGTCGGGTTCGGCCGAGGTAGGCGAGGAGCTGGTCGCCCGGGGCGGTGGTCCGCGGTTCGATCGGCGCAGCGAATAGCGGCGATCGGTCGGCTAGCGGTACGAGTTCCGGTGCCACCGAAAGTAATTCGCGGGCGAGGCGGTCGGGGATAGGCGGCGGGTTCGATCGCGCGGCGGCGAGATCCCAGGCGTGGACCGCCAATTCGAGGGCACCGACGGTGCCCAAGACATGGGCGGGCACCGGCCTTCCGAAAACGACCACCGAGCGGGGGCGCTCATTCGCCCAGGCGCCGAGCAGGGCCATGGCTCGACTCCGGATGTGCAGCGTTCCCGCACAATTCGGCAGCGGTGCGCCCGGCATGGCAACCTGCCCGCCCGTCAAACCTTCTCGCAGCGCGGCAATCGACTCGTCCACATGCGCGAGCAGCATGCGCGTATTCCAGCCCCGACAGGCTGTCGGCGTCGACAGATCGGAACCTAGGTCGGGCAGCACAGAAAGCAGATAGGCGACCGCCCGCTCGAGTAGATCTTCGCTCATGGCAATACCGGCTGGGGGCGCGTGGTCGCCACCAATGATGTGGGCAGTCCGAATGCGGCGAACATCGAGCTGTCGTGATACGAGACGACATGCGCGACCCCGGTCGGCGTCACCGTGAGGATCTGCAGCGATTGCGCCTGCCCCCGCAGGTAGAACGCGAATCCGGGCTGAGCGTTCGCGGCGATCGGCACCATCCGGACCTCGCCCGCCCTATACGGACACTTCGACCGAACCAGTTCCACGATCGTGGTATTGCCGCGGAACCATTCCTCGATCGGCGGCATCTCCCACACCGCATCCGATCGCAACAGCCTGACGAGCGTATCCATATCGGCGGCTTCGAACGCGGCGGCATAGCGATCCAGCAGGGCGCGGATTTCAGGGTCGTCCGGTTCGGCGACCGGCGTGTCCGGTTCCAGCTCCGCGAGCGCGGCATGTGCGCGCTGCAGCATGCTGTTGACCGCGGCCGCGCTGGTCCCGAGTAGCTCGGCAACCTCGGCGGCCCTCCAATGCAACACATCTCGCAATATCAACACCGCACGCTGACGCGGCGGCAGATGCTGCCAAGCCGCGATCAATGCCAGCCGCATACCCTCGCGCGCCGCGACGATGGCGGCGGGATCCGAAGTCTCCGGTGTGACCAGCACGTCCGGCATCGGTTGCAGCCATGGCGTTTCAGACGCGAAGTGCACCGCCTGGGTGGGATCCGCGGTGGGCTCGGACAATCCGGTGGGCAGCACGCGGCGTCGATGCTCGAGCGCATTGAGGCAGGCATTGGTGGCGATCCGGTACAGCCAGGTCCGCATCGAAGCCCGACCCTCGAAATCGCCGTACCCGCGCCAGGCCCGCAGCAACGTCTCCTGCACCAGATCCTCGGCATCGTCGACCGAACCGAGCATGCGATAGCAGTGGGCGAGCAACTCGCGCCGGTACGGCGCGGTACGGGCGGCGAATTCATCTCTGTCTGACATGTGCTGTCCTTCCGGGCACACCGAATGGTGGCCCCTCTGAATATCGACCGCCGTACCGCCCAGAACTCATCGGTGCGATGAGTTTCGGGCCGCCGCCGGTCGGTATCTGTGCGTGTCCGAACCATCGGGCGCGCGCCGAAACCACAGGAAGGACCACCGTGAGCACACCGATCATTTCGGCGGTGACACAGCGCTGGGTACTAGTACTCGGCGCGGTCGCGTCGCTGATGGCGGCACTGGACACCCTGGTCGTCGCCACCGCGCTCAGCACCATTCGGCACGACCTAGGGGCGTCTCTGCAGACGCTCGAATGGACCGTCAACGGCTACAATCTCAGCTTCGCCGTCCTGCTGATGACCGCTGCGGTACTCGGCGACCGCTTCGGGCGCAAGCGGATGTTCATGGTCGGGCTCGCCATCTTCGTCGCCGCGTCCGCGGCCTGCGCGATATCGACCTCCGTCGCGACTCTGATCGCCGCGCGCGTGGTGCAGGGCATCGGCGCGGCATTGATCATGAGTCTGGCTTTGGCGCTGGTCAGCGCGGCATTCGCGCCGGAGAAGCGCGGTATGGCCATGGGACTGCTGCAGGGCATCACCGGACTCGCGGTCGCGTGTGGTCCGCTGGTCGGCGGGGCCGTCGCGGAGGGGTTGTCCTGGCAATGGATCTTCTGGCTGAACGTGCCGATCGGGCTGCTCGCGCTGCCACTGGTAGCGGCTCGGGTTCCGGAAGGCTTCGGCTCCGATACCGCGGTGGACGGCACCGGGTTGGTATTGGTCACCGGCGGCGCATTCGGTGTGGTGTGGGGTTTGGTGCGCGGCAATATCGCGGGCTGGTCGAGTTCGGAGGTGCTGATCGCGTTGGTCGGGGCAATCGCATTGCTGATCGCCTTCGCGGCCTGGGAGGCGCGCACGCGCGAGCCGATGTTTCCGATGCGGCTTTTCGTGAACCGTGGTTTCGCGGCGGGCAATACCGCCATCTTCCTGACCTTCGCCGCTCTGTTCGGCGAGGTGTTCTTCTACGCGCAGTTCCTGCAGGCGGTGCTGCACTACGGGCCACTCGGCGCCGGATTGCGGCTGCTGCCGTGGACTCTCACGCTGTTTTTCTGCGCGCCGGTCGCAGGTGCGTTGGCCGACCGGATAGGGGAGCGGCCGTTGATGGTGAGCGGGCTGGTCCTGATGGCGGGCGGCATGTTCTGGATCGCCGTCATCGCCGACCCGGCAATGACCTACGGCTCCTTCGTCATGCCGTTCATCGTCTCCGGCGTCGGTACCTCGATGGTGTTGCCGTCGGCGCAGAGTTCGGTGGTCGGCGCGGTCGAACACTCGATGCTCGGCAAGGCGGCAGGCGCGAACAGCATGATGCGTGAGTTGGGCGGCGTCTTCGGAATCGCGATCGCGGCAGCGGTTTTCGCCGCGACCGGTGGATACGGTTCGGTGCGGGAATTCACCGACGGATTCGGTCCGGCGATCAAAGTCGGTGCGGCACTTGCCCTACTGGGCGCGGTGGTCGCACTCGCACTGCCCGGTCGTAGGGCGGGTGTGGCAGTTGATCTCGAGGCCGCGACGGTACCCGTCTGAGTCCGGTCGTTCGAACGAGGTGCCACCGGTGCGCATTCCATGTGTCGGCCGCGCATCCGGCATAGGCAGTGTGTACTGCACACAAGGGGTGCGCACCGCATTGATCGTCCCGCGGGATTCGGACCGGTCAATCCGGGTGAGTCGAAATGCTTTCCAGCCATGGGTGATCGGGGTGCACCCGCGACAGCCACTCGAACAGCCGGGACCTTTGGGATCGGTCCATCGCGGGTAGCGCGCGCCGGAAGTCGGCTTCGTCCTTGTCGCGGCGTGCCTTTGCCTTGAACAGGAGTGCGACCTCGGGAGTCGCGTACGGAATGCCCTCGCTGGTGTGGCGAATCAGTTCTTCGTAGGGCAGGGTGATCGTTGGGTCGCGGCGGCACACCCATCGATCACCGACGTGCGGTTCACGGAACACGTCGAGCCGATAGCGCCCGGTCGCGGGTTCGCGTAGCCAGGTCTGATGGAAGTCTGCCGCCTTCGCCGGAAAAGGCCAGATTCGGTCGTCACCGATAACGTCCCACTCGAACCCAGGAAAAGCGGCGACAACCTCGCTGAATCTGTCTTGTGGGACAGCGATTTCGAGGTCGCTGTGCTTGCGAGCCTCGCCTCCGGTGAACAGCTCGAGCGCCCACCCCGCGGACACGCACCACGCAACCGTGACACCCGACATCCGCTCTGCGACTTCCGCGGGCGTCCACGCCGCCCACAGCCTGTCGCATTCCTCCGCCGAAACCAGACGCCCGGCCACCTGGGGCGACCCTGCTGCATCGGGATCAGAGATGGGCATCGGGGCGTTCCTTCCGGGCATGTGCGCCGACGAAGAACTCAGCGTACGCGGGTGCCGAGCAGGTGACGCACGCCGCCGACGAAAAGCTGCAGACCGAAATCGAAACGTGCTGTCGCGTCCGGAGTTTCGTTCAGCGGTGACGCGTCCTCGGCGAGCGCACCCGCCGAATCCATTTGCATTCTGGACTGCTCGTCCACGGTTTGTCCCAGCACGTAGTACAGCAGTGTGTACGCCGCGAGTTCGGCTTCCGGCCGCGGCATCCCGCCGCGGATCGCCGCACCCACGAGTCGTTCCCGCCCCTTGCTGGTGGTGAGTCGGGAGGCATAGGTCGCCGAGACCAATTCCGCGCCGTCGCGATAGGCGAGCAGACAACTGCGCAACCTGTGCGCCAATTCGGTGATCTGGCCCGACCAGTCCTCGGCCTCGATCGGATCCTCCATCGGGGCCAGAATCCGGTCGGCCACCGCGCCGAGCAGCGCCTGTTTATTGGGAAAGTGCCAGTACAGGGCCCCTGGCTGAACCTGGAGTGAACCGGCGAGCCTGCGCATGGTCAGGTCGGCGAGACCGTACTGGTCGAGTATGGCGGTGGCGCCGTCGACCACGTCCGCGCGGTGCAGCTGCACGGTGTTTCCTTCCGCTGTATTCGATTGCGGCATTCCCGGGGCCCTCCGTGCTTACGCTCGCTGCCGCCTCCAGGCCCCGTCGCTCATGCCGCGCGTGTTTTGACTCACTGTTACCGCTACCCTAGCCTGAACACCGTTCAAGTTGCACGGCCACCTCGGCCGGACGAAGGGATTCGTGCAGTGACCCAGGCACCCGTCCAAACCGATATTCTGGCGACCGCTCGCGAGCAAGTGCTCGAGCGCGGCGAAGGCCTGACCCAGGAGCAGACCCTCGAGGTGCTCCGGCTCGGCGACGACCGGCTGGAGGAACTGCTCGCCCTCGCGCACGATGTGCGTATGAAGTGGTGCGGTCCCGAGGTCGAGGTCGAGGGCATCATCAGCCTCAAGACCGGCGGCTGCCCAGAGGACTGCCACTTCTGCTCGCAGTCGGGTCTGTTCCAGTCGCCCGTGCGCGCCGCGTGGCTCGATATCCCCAGCCTGGTCGAGGCCGCCAAGCAGACCGCCAAGACCGGCGCCACCGAATTCTGTATCGTCGCGGCCGTGCGCGGTCCGGACGAGCGGCTGATGGCGCAGGTCGCAGCCGGTGTCGAGGCCATCCGCAACGAGGTCGACATCCAGGTCGCGTGTTCGCTCGGCATGCTCACCCAAGAGCAGGTCGACCAGCTCGCCGCCATGGGCGTGCATCGCTACAACCACAACCTCGAGACCTCCCGTTCGCACTTCCCGAATGTCGTCACCACGCACACCTGGGAAGAGCGCTGGGACACCCTGCGCATGGTGCGCGAGGCCGGTATGGAGGTCTGCTGCGGCGGCATCCTCGGCATGGGCGAAACCCTGGAGCAGCGTGCGGAATTCGCGGCGAATCTGGCCGAACTCGAGCCCGACGAGGTGCCGCTGAACTTCCTCAACCCGCGTCCGGGCACCCCGTTCGGTGACCTCGAGGTGCTGCCCGCCGCCGACGCGCTGCGCGCCGTCGCCGCCTTCCGGCTCGCGCTGCCGCGCACCATCCTGCGCTTCGCGGGCGGTCGCGAGATCACCCTCGGCGACCTCGGCGCCAAGCAGGGCATCCTCGGCGGTATCAACGCCGTCATCGTCGGCAACTACCTGACCACCCTCGGTCGACCCGCCGAAGCGGACCTGGATCTGCTCGGCGAGCTGAAGATGCCGATCAAGGCGCTCAACGAAACACTCTGAATCGGTCACGAAAGAGGCTGGCGCCGTGAGTACTGTCATGGATATGGACGAGCGCTACAACCCGTTCACCGGTAAACGTATCGTGCCGGGGCTCGACGATCCGGTCCCGGCCGCCGCGGCACTGGGGCTGGAACCGCCGCGCTTCTGCGAGCAGTGCGGTCGGCGCATGATCGTGCAGGTCAGCCCCGACGGCTGGTGGGCGAAGTGCTCGCGGCACGGTGTGCTGGATTCGAAGAATCTGGAACACCGCTAGTGGTGGCCCAATACGGCGAGGGCATCACCGCGGGGCCCGGATCGGCCCCGAAGGTGGGCGTGCGGCGGGAGCTGCGGGCGGCCGCGCTGATCGCGGTCGGGGTGGTACTGCTCAGCGTGCTCGGCGGTGTGGTGTGGGCCTTCGTGGCACCCACCGAACAGTATCTGGTGGTCAAGGTGCGCGCCGGTGCGGTACCGGCCAAGGGCGCGGCGCTGACCGGGGAGAGTGTGCATCAGTTCGACGCGCTGGCGATCTTCGTCTGCATCGGCGCGGTGCTGGGTGTGGTGACGGCGATCGGCGTGTGGCGTTGGCGTCGCGTGCGCGGCCCGCTGCTGCAACTGGGGCTGCTGATCGGTTCCGGCGCAGGCGCTTACGTGATGTCGAAGGTCGGCGAGCAGATCATGCAGTGGCAGCATCCGATGCCCTACGACCCGTCGGTCGGGCAGATCGTGCGGCTGCCGGTGGAGGTTGGCAGTTGGCTGGCGCTGATCGTGCAACCGCTGCTCGCCGCGCTGATCGTGCTGTTCCTCGCGGCGCTCAGTCCGACAGAGGATCTCGGCACCGGCTTCAGCGGACCGTTCGGCGATTCGCGGCCATACTTCACTGCGGCAAGCGGATTCGCGGCCGTCGACAATGCCGATTCGTATCGTGGCGCTGCGAACGGCGCGCCGCTGCCCTACGGTGTGCCTTATGGCGGCTTCGGACCGTCCGGTTCGGATCGCGCGCGCTGACGTTATCCGAACCGTTGCCCACGCGGCGGCACAGACGTACCAGAACGGCCTAGAATTGTGGGAAACGCTGTGCGTTCAGAGAGGAACGGATCATGGCGTTCGTCGGTAGCGGACCGGTGGTCGAAGAACTCGACGCGAAATTCTGGCGGGTCGTCGAGCCGCTCGTCTATCACGGTGCCACACAAGAATTCGTCATCCCATCCGGCTTCCGCACCGACTTCGCCTCGGTGCCACGAGCATTGGTCTGGCTGATACCCCGCTACGGCGCCTATACCCGCGCCGCCATCCTGCACGACTATTTACGAAGCTCGCACGAGGTGAGCACCGCCGACGCGGACGGCCTTTTCCGCCGCTGCCTGCATGAGTTCAGGGTGTCGATACCGCGCCGGTGGATGATGTGGGCCGCAGTGCGTTTGGGCAGCGGACTGCGCGGGGCCACACTCGGCGATATCGCGCGCTTTTTACTCGTCGCGATCCCCTCGATCCTGTTCCTGGCGATCCCGGTTGTCGTGGTGCAGGTATTCCTGTGGCTGTTCTGGGTGATGGAGTTGATGTTCTGGGCCGTGGCACGCATCGGACAGCGCACTGCGGCACCACCACCACAACCTCAGATGAAGACCGCGTGACCATCCGGTCTGGAACCCTCTTTCTCCCGTCCCACCTGCGTATTCGTATGTCCTGATCGAGGTTCGCGTTCGCGACCCGGCTTAATCTCGTTGCACGCAGGGGGTCTCGCTCCCGCTATCGGAACGTGCAGGAGGACAGATGGAATCGCGTGTGCGACCGTCGCCGAGAACCGTTTTCGCACAACAATTCGCCGCGCTGTTCGAGGCCGCGGGCAATCCGACATTGCGTCGGGTGGCGACCGCAGCGCCGGCGCGGATGCGGGCGGCGCGCGCGGCCGGCCAGAAGAACGGAGCTTCGGTCCAGCGCATCAGCGGCTGGAAGTCTGGCCGCAATGTCCCCGCGTGATTCGAATCCCTGCTGTCCGTGCTGCTCACACGGAATCCATCACAGCGGCGTTGGCCGAATGGGGTGTGAACCGACATCGCCTGCTGGTCGTGGAGCAGTTCGAGGAACTATTCACCCTGTGCCGCAACGACGATGAGCGCGAGGCGTTTCTGGCCGCCCTGGAACACCTCGCCATCCGCGGCGAACACGAACCAGCCGCCGTCGTCATCGAGGTCCGCGCCGACTTCTACGGCGAGTACCTGGCCGCGGCGGGTGGGGGAGGACTCCGGCTGTGGGATCTGGATCCACGGCAGGCGATCGACCGCATCTGCGTCGCCGTTCAGCCGATGCTGAGTCGGGAAGTGTGGCAGGAACACCTGGCGGGATTGCCATATCGGAAGACGTGCGGCTAGCTGGCGAAAATCAGTAGTCGCGCCGCCGATCGCGCGGATATCGTTGGCGCGCGAGATCGAGCCGAGCGATGGGAAGGAGGTGGCGATGAGCGAGGATGTGTTGACAAGGCATGGGCAGGGCGTGCTGGTTCCGGAGGCTGGGGAGTCCGAGCGGGCTGATCTGGTGGCGTGGCGGCGGCGGGATGCGTTGCGGCGGTCCAGTGCTGCGCAGCCGATTCCCAGTGGGCGGCGGTATCGGCGGAAGGTGAAACATAAGGGGCGGGAGCGGGATTGAGGTTGTGACCCGTGGTTCGCGGTTGACCCCGTTTTCGCGTGCGAGCGCATGTGGAGGCGGGGTTTTCTGCTGTCCGCGTGGGGACGGGATGTTGCCCCTCGAGTCCGATTCCGGCAGTGGGCTCAGGAACGTTGCATCCGGTGGGCAACCGATTGTGGCGGGTGCCTTCGGGCAGCTCCGAAAGTAGTTCTGCCACAGGGCTTTCACTGCTCCTCGCCGCTGTGTATTCATCCGGTCCGCAACGTGGAACAGACGACCGCTTCCGGACCGGATAACTCGTATCCGACTGTGACCAGCCATATTCGGCGACTCTGCCCAACACCCGGTATCGCCCGATGCGATCGAGCCCTACCGTCTGAGTTGTTCGATTCGATCGAACCGCGGAGCCGGATTTCGGTCTCGACTCCGTGAAACACCGTGCGGATTCAGCGACTCTGAGGGGGAGAGCTATGTCCTGGAAATCTGCGGTTACCGGAGCCGCGCTGGTGATCGGAATGACTTCCGGCGCAGCGCAAGCGGCTGCCGAACCGCCGGGCGAGGTGACGGTCATACGGGTCGAGGCTGCGGCCGAGTCCGCGTTCCCGTGCCTGTGGCCGGTGTGCATTTTGAGCTCCGGGCACCTGGCTGTGCCCGGCGGGCTGTCCGAGTAGAAGGGGAGTGCCCTGGTCGATGGTGACGAGGGCACGCTCGGATGCCGTGGCCCCTACGGCAGTGGCCACGGCACAGTCCATTTCGAGCTCGGCGACCGCTTCGGGGGAGCGGTCGCCGAACTGAGGGGGCGATCGTGGGGGAGGCGATCGTGGGGAGGTCAGGTGGGTGGGCGCAGCGCAGCGAATTCGTCGGTGACTCGGATTTCGGAGTCGGTGAACCGATAGACCGCCGCGGGGCGTCCACCCGCCCGGCCGGGGGATGCGGTCGCGCCGGTCGGCGTGATCACCTTGCGGCGGGTGAGAACTCGCTGCAGATTCGTCGTGTCGACCTCGTAACCAAGCGCGGCGCAGTAGATTTCGCGCAGCGTGGACATGGTGAACCGCTCAGGTGCCAGGGCGAAGGCGATATTGGTGTAGGAGAGCTTCGCGGCGAGCCGGGTGCGCGCGTGTTCGACGACCGTGCCGTGATCGAACGACATGCGCGGCAGCTGGGAAACCGGATGCCACGTGGTGTCCGAGGGTAGTTGCGGGTCCGCGGTCAGCGGCACCAGCCCCAGATAGGCCGAGGCGATCCGCCGCGGTGCGGGGACTCGGTCCGGATTGCTGAATACCGACAGCTGCTCGAGATGTGCCAGCTCGCGCACATCGACCTTCTCGGCGAGCTGGCGACGGGCCGAGACATTGAGGTCTTCATCGTCGCGCAGCCGTCCGCCGGGTAGCGACCAGGTGCCCTTCTGTGGGTCGAGGGCGCGCTCCCACAGCAGCACCGCGAGTTCGGTCCGCTGACCGGGTGGACATGGCCGAATCAGCTCATCTGTCATGCGCGCAGGGCTGCTACCTGCGGTGATGTCGTCGGGGAAGCGCCGAACCTGGAACACCGCGGTGAGCGTTTCGTGGATGGTGCTACTATGGGCCACGTTTTCGATTATAAGTCGAAAACCTGGTTTGGTGCGAATCGGCTGGCATGTGAATAGGCACAAGGGCCGAGCGCACGAGGAGAGGAGCCATCCATGGCGACCATGGGTGTGAAGTTGGCGCCCCCGCTGATGGGGCAGGTAGTCGATGGTCCGACCGGATTCACCGGTGTCGAGGCCACACCGGAGTGGGCGGTCGAGGTCAAGCGCCTCGCCAGGGAGCGCAACGCGACGATTCTCGCGCACAACTACCAGTTGCCCGAGATCCAGGACGTGGCCGACCATGTCGGCGACTCGCTGGCGCTGTCCCGCATCGCGGCCGAGGCCCCCGAGGACACCATCGTGTTCTGCGGTGTGCACTTCATGGCCGAGACGGCAAAGATCCTCAGCCCCGAGAAGACTGTGCTCATTCCGGACCAGCGGGCGGGCTGTTCCCTGGCAGATTCCATCACCGCCGACGAATTGCGGGCCTGGAAGGCCGAATTCCCGAATGCGGTGGTCGTCTCGTATGTGAACACCACCGCCGCGGTGAAGGCGCTCACCGATATCTGCTGCACTTCCTCGAATGCTGTCGATGTGGTCGCCTCGATTGATCCCGACCGTGAGGTGCTGTTCCTGCCGGATCAGTTCCTCGGCGCGCACGTCAAGCGGGTCACCGGCCGCGAGAATATCCACATCTGGGCGGGCGAATGCCACGTGCACGCCGGGATCAACGGCGACGAACTGACCGAACAGGCCCGCACCCACCCGGATGCCGAACTGTTCGTGCACCCCGAATGCGGTTGCGCCACTTCGGCTTTGTACCTCGCGGGCGAGGGCTCGTTCCCAGCCGATCGGGTGCACATTCTGTCGACCGGCGGAATGATCGACGCCGCCAAGGCCGCGAAGTCGAATCAGGTCCTGGTCGCCACCGAGGTAGGCATGCTGCACCAGCTGCGCAAGGCCGCCCCCGGCATCGACTTCCAGGCCGTGAACGATCGTGCGTCCTGCAAGTACATGAAGATGATCACCCCGGCGGCGCTGCTGCGCTCGCTCGTGGAGAACACCGATGAGGTGCACGTCGACCTGGAAACCGCCGCGCTGGCCCGCAATTCGGTGCAGCGCATGATCGAAATCGGCAATCCAGGCGGTGGCGAATGAGCGGCAGCGATCGGAGCGTGATGTGCGCGCTCGTCCGGAGTGGCGGTGCGGAATGATCGCCGGGGCGGTCGGTAGCGGTTGCGTTGCCGACCAGGTCGCGAAAGGCAGGGGCGCATGAGCATCGCGCCGCGGATCGACTGGGAAGCCGCCGCCGATCTGGTCGTGATCGGCGGTGGCGTCGCCGGATTGACCGCGGCACGCACGGCATCGCTGCGCGGTCTGCGAGTGCTCATCCTCAGCAAGGGCGGCCCGACCGATACCGCGACCCAGTACGCTCAGGGCGGCATCGCTGTTGTTGCGCCGCAAGAGGATTCGGTGGAATCGCATGTGCGTGACACGGTCGAGGCCGGTGCTGGACTGTGTGACGAGGCGGCGGTGCGGTCGATCGTCGAGGGCGGTCAGGCCGCCGTCGCCGCGCTGACCGATCTGGGCGCAGTCTTCGATCTGGCGCGCGACGGTCAGATCTCGCGTACCCGCGAGGGCGGGCACAGCACGCGGCGGATCATCCATGCCGGAGGGGACGCTACGGGTGCCGAGGTGCAGCGTGCGCTGAACGCGGCCGGACTGCCGGTCCTGTTCGGTGCCGCGGCACTGGAAGTTGTCACCGGGCGGACCGGAGTTCAGGGCGTGATCGCGGTGTCCGAGAACGGATTCGGGGTCGTGCACGCGCCAGCGGTGCTGCTGGCCACGGGCGGGCTCGGTCAGCTGTACGCGCTGAGCACGAATCCGCCGGGCGCGACCGCCGACGGTATCGCGCTTGCGCTGTGGGCCGGTGCGACGGTCGCCGATCTCGAATTCGTGCAATTCCATCCGACGGTGCTCTACACCCCTGGTGGACTCGGCAGACGGCCCTTGATCAGCGAGGCCGTCCGCGGCGAAGGCGCGATACTGGTCGATTCCGAAGGGAATTCGGTCACCGCGGGTGTGCACCCGCGTGGTGATCTGGCACCGCGCGATGTGGTGTCACGTGCGATCGCCGCCCGGATGCGCGCCCTCGGCACCGATCACGTCTATCTCGATGCCCGCGCGATCGACAGCTTCCCACAACGTTTTCCGACGATCACCGCATCCTGCCTGGCCGCCGGGATCGATCCGCATACCGAGCTCATTCCGGTCGCACCCGCCGCGCACTACCAATGCGGCGGGGTCGTGACCGACACCCATGGCCGGACCGCGGTTCCCGGTCTGTATGCCGCGGGTGAGGTGGCGCGGACCGGGCTGCACGGTGCCAACCGGCTGGCCTCGAACAGTCTGCTCGAGGGTCTGGTAGTCGGTGAGCGCGCAGGGGTGGCCGCCGCGGAACGCCTCGACGAGGAAGCGCACGTCACGGACGTTTCCTTCCACACCATTCCGCGCGCGGCCCGCGCCCTGGTGCAGCAGTCGATGACATTGCATGCCTCCGTGGTTCGCGATGCCGCTGGGCTTGCGGAGGCAGCCGCACGGTTGCGCGATGCGGTGTCGCACAGTGCGGCAAGTCGCTTGCGTGCCGAGCTGACCAGCGCCAACCAGCGATTCGCGGGATCGACGAGCGCGGCGATCGAGCTCACGGAGCTGAGCGGCGCACTGAACGGCAGCGGCGCGGTGAATACGGGTGAGGCATCGCACGCGACCGCAGATCTCAACGATGCGGCCGCGGCCGCGGCGCAACGCATCACCGCATTCGAGGACGCGGCCCTCACCCTCACCGCCCAGGTCCTTTTGCTCTCCGCGGCAGCCCGCACGGAAAGCCGCGGCTCGCACACCCGCTCCGACCACCCGACCCCCGACGACCACCAACGCCGTAGTCGCGCAGTGCGTCTGGGACCAGAAGGTCACCCCGTCCCCGCCCCCGACGGTCTCGACCTCACCAGCTGGACCCAGGACGCCATCCCCAGCGCCTCATGACCGCGGCAATGCACGAGAATAGTAGGACGAGGAGTGCACTGATGGGACTGGATACCGGCCTGGATCGTGACGAAATGCTGGCCCTGATTCGCACCGCACTGGATGAGGATCTGCGATACGGCCCCGATATCACCACGGCGGCAACGGTTCCCGCCGACGCGGTGGTGAAGGCGTCGGTGGTTTCGCGCCAGCCGGGCACGGTGGCCGGGCTCGATATCGGTCTGCTCGTGCTCGACGAGGTGATCGGTGCGGGCAATTACGAAATCACCGATCGGGTCGCCGACGGCACTCGGGTCGAGCCGGGTCAGTCCGTGCTCGGGCTGGTCGCGCCGACCCGCGGCCTGCTCACCGCCGAACGCACCATGCTCAACCTGGTCTGCCACCTCTCCGGCATCGCCACTGCCACCGCCGCGTGGGTGGATGAGGTCGCGGGCACCAACTGCCGCATCCGCGACAGCCGCAAAACCCTGCCCGGCCTGCGTGCCCTGCAGAAGTACGCGGTCCGCGTCGGCGGTGGCGTCAACCACCGCATGGGCCTCGGTGACGCCGCCCTGATCAAGGACAACCACGTGGTAGCCGCCGGTTCGGTGGTCGCGGCCCTGCGCGCGGTGCGCGACCTGGCCCCCGATATCGCCTGCGAGGTCGAAGTGGACAGCCTCGAACAACTCGATGCCGTCCTGGCCGAAAATGTCGAACTGGTTCTGCTCGACAACTTCCCTCTCTGGCAAACCCAAGCTGCCGTCCAACGTCGCAACGCCCAGGCCCCTGACACCAAGCTCGAATCCTCCGGCGGCTTGACACTCGCCGACGCCGCGGACTACGCCCGCACCGGCGTCGACTACCTGGCCGTCGGCGCGCTCACCCATTCGGTGCGCGTCCTCGACCTCGGGCTGGACATGTAGCAGTCAGGCGGTGAGTTCGCGTTCCAATGGGGTTCGGAAGCGAGGGATGGCGCGAACTTCGCCGTACCAGGTGCTGATGCGGGCGGCTTCGGCTTCGATGAGCGATTCTGCTTCGGAGCCGATGTCTTCCAGTAGGCGGTAGACGATTTCGCCGTCTTTGCGTTGGGCCCAGCCGCCGACAATGCGGCCCTCCCACCAGATGGTGGGCCCGACGTTTCCACTGCGGTCGAAGAGCATCGGGGTGTGTGGGCCGAGGTACCAGGCGCGGGACTGCCAGCCCATCGGGGTGGGGTCGAGTGCGGGGAGTAGGGCAGCCCATGGTTCGGACTCAGGGGTCGGTTCCTGGTCGTCGGCCAGTAGTAGCCCGGCACTGCCGTCGAGATCGACTTCCACCACGTCGAGTTGGGCCAGGGCCTTGCGGACTTCGGTAAGCGTCCAGCCGGTCCACCACTTGATATCGGTGACTGGCGCGGGGCCGAAGGCGTAGAGCCACTGCCGGACGAGTTCGGCGCGGGCCGCATCGGCCGGCATGGTCGCAACGCCTTGCGGCAGCCAGGTTTCGATCGGCGACCAGGTGTATTGGCTGCTCGTCCAACTGCCGTTCGGTCGACCGCGCACGATGCGCCCCTCCACGCCGAGGATCACAAGCACCCAGGTGGTGATGCTGTTGGGACGCGAATATGCCTTGTCCGGAGCGGTATTGACCTGCGTGCGCAACCGGGGCACGTCCTTGCTCAACTGTGCGCCGGTCGCCGCACCGCGTGCCAAAAGTGCCTTGTGCGTTTCATCTTCGACGTCGGCGAGCCAGGCGCGCACGTCCCCGTCGACAACTCCGGCCTGCTCGATGAACCTGCCGTAGGTGCGACGCTGCTTCTCCGCCAACGCATCCGCGCACGACGCCTGCAATATCGGCAGCAGTTCGACCGGCGCGATGAACATCGTGCGCCGCATCGCGAGCAGGCGCAGCAGCGTCCGATCGTCGTACAGTGCTTTTTCGACATGCGCGGGCTCGGCGGTGAGGCTGCGTGCGCCCACCGACAGATACGCCGTCGCCGGATCGGTCGCATGCAGTACGACTAGGGAACGGACGATCTCGGCGACGTCATCGGTGCGACACGCTGGTGTGAGCCGATGCCGTCGCGCTAGCCGGGCCCGCCGCTCCGCCACATCAATCGAACGCATATGCGAATACTAGCGGGCAGGGCCGAACTACTGCGGATCCACCCGCAGGGCCTGGCACGCCTCGCGCACCGCCGCGGTCTCGTCCTGATCGAAATTCCCGTCCGCATTGCCGATCATGATGCCGATCTGGACCGCATCGGCCCCGGTGGCTTCCCCGCCGCCTTGCCTATCTACCGCAGCACATGCGCGCGTCCGAGCGCTGGATCGCCTATCGCGCGCACGGTAGCAGGCCCCACCGGGACACGCGTGCCCTCGAAACGGCACCGAATTACGCCGGTTGCCAAGCACGCACCAGATCGAGCAGTCCCGGAAAACGCGCGTCGAGGTCCTCGATCCGCACCCGGCTGCGGCGCTCCAGTCCGTACTGCCGCTGGCGGGTGACACCCGCCTCGCGCAGCACCCGGAAATGATGTGTCAGTGTCGATTTCGGCCGATCGATCTCGAACCAGCCGCAGGAGCGATCGGTCTCGGGGGATTCGAGCAGCAGTTTCTGCACCATGCTCAGCCGCAGCGGATCGCTGAGCACGCCGAGCACATTCTCCAGTCGCAGCTCGGCACGCTTCGGCTCGGGCAGCGTGGTCGCGACGGTGTCGGTCGATGGCATCGGGTCTCCTGCGGATCGGCAAATCCTTAGTTCGACTTCTATCGTACTAGATGTTAAGTTCGACTCCTGCCGTACCAGTACGAGAATTTTCGAACAAGGAGTTGACATGACGACGCTCGCGGCGAAACCGGAAACCGAGGTGCGCCGCGACGGCGCGGTTTGGCTGGCGGCATGGCCCGTGCTCGCGGTGTTCGTGCTCTCGAATGCGCCTACCCCGCTCTATGTCGTGTGGCAGCACCGGCTGGGCTTCTCCTCGGGCACGCTGACCGCCGTATTCGCCTGCTACATCGCCGGATTGCTCGGCGCGCTGCTGGTGGCGGGCGTGGTGTCGGACCGCATCGGCCGCAAACCTGTGCTACTGCCGGCGGTGCTCCTCGCCATGCTCGCCTGCGTCTTGTTCGCCACCGCGAATTCGGTCGCGATGCTGGCGATAGCGCGCCTGCTCACCGGAATAGCGGTCGGCGCGGCCGTTTCGGCGGGGATGGCGGCGGTAACCGATATCGGCGGTCCGGAGCGCAAACGCCTTGCCGCACTGGCGGCCTCATCGGCCATGGTGCTCGGCGCGGGCTTCGGACCATTGCTGGCAGGTTTGCTGTCACAGTTCGTACCCGGTCCGACCGTCACCATATTCATCGTTGAAATCGTCTTGCTCGCTACGGCTTTCGCGGTCTTGGCGCGGCTGGAGCTGCCCAAGGGTGCGCGCGGACGCGGCCCATGGATTCGCATTCCCGCGGTCGCATCGGGTGGGCGCACCCCAGTTCTGCTCGGCATCGCGGTATTCGCACCGGGGATTACCGCGACATCATTCGTGCTCTCGCTCGGCCCCTCGCTCCTGTCGACCCTTTTGGGTGCCACCAACCGCGTGCTCGCCGGCGGCCTGGCCTTCGTCATGTTCCTCGGCGCCACCGGCGTCCAATTCGCGGTGCGGCGGCTGCGCCTGCGCACGATCCTGCTCGGCGGCACGGCAGCCACCCTGCTCAGCACGATCACCTTGGTCGCGGCGCTGCGGTTGTCTTCGATCGCGGTCTTCGCCGCCGCCGCGATCCTCGCGGGGATCGGCCAGGGCTTGGGCCAGTTCGGCGGTCTCACGGCCATCAGCGCGAGCGTGCCCGCCGATCGGCTTGCCGAGGCCAATGCCGCCCAGAACGTCGGTGGCTACCTGCCCGCAGCATTGCTTCCGCTGTCGGCCGGATTCCTCAGTGACGCAATCGGTTTGCCTGCGGGCACGACGACCTTCGCGGGCATTGTGGGAGCGGCAGCGGTGCTCGGCGCGGTATTCGTCGCGACTCGCCCGTTTATCGGACAGCGATAGCCGCATGTCATCATTCCAGAATGAGGCACCTACTGCTGATGCTCGGCTGTGCGCTGTTCGCCGCGGTGTCGACGACAAGTCTTGTCGCACCGTCGGTTTCGGCCGAACCGGAATGCGAGGTCCGAGTCGACGTGCGGCCGGTGACCCTGACGGTGGACGGCGAGGACGCCACCGGCCGGGTATACGAACCGTATAGCTGTGCGGCAGGTGATCTGACGCCGCGCGATCTGGTCATCGCGGTCCACGGCCACGACGGCACCTCCGCCGACTACGCCGAATATCTGACCTCGATCGCCCGCCGCGCCGCGACCCCGATTCTGTCCATGGACGCCCGCAGCACGACCGGCGTCTGGCGCACCGGCGACTGGAATCTGTGGGCGGGCTGGCGCGATATCGTCACCGCCACCCAGTGGTACAAGAACGAACATCCGACGATCGGCCGCACCGTGCTGTGGGGCTGGAGTCAGGGCGGCACAATGAGCGGACTCGCGGTGGCGCACGGCCCGCAGGGACTCTTCGACTATTGGGTCGACAACTATGGGCCCGCGGACGATTTCACCATGTGGCTCGCCTCGGCGGGCGTCGATCCCGCACTGCCCGCTCAGATCGAACGCGATGCGGGCGGCTGCGCCCCGACGGTCTGCCCGCAGGCCTATACCGAACGTTCGCCCGTTCTCCTCGCCGCCCGGATGAGCATGAAGCGTGCCTTCCTCATCCACGGCACCGGCGACGATGTGGTGCCGTACCCGGCGACCCTGGAAATGCGAGCCGGACTGCTCGCCGCGGGCAAACCCACCTCGATGTACACCATCGTCACCGGCCGCGATTTGAACGGCGCCGTGGTCCCTGGCGACCACAGCGTCGGTCCCGCGTACTTCGAGGGCGGCTGCGTCGTCGAGCGCCTGCTGCTCGGCACCGAACCCGTCGACGGACCCGATCGCGACTATCTGGTCGACGTCGCCCGCGACACTGTGGTCGCTCCCGCGGCGCCGCCGGACGCCAAATGCGCCGCCTAGGGAACACTTGTCGCTGTGGTGTGGTTCATCCGGGCAGAACCGTACACAAGGAGAGGTGCAATGAAGCCGAATGACCCCGCTTACCACTGGAACGGCGCGGAATTGGACCTCGACGCGTACTTGGCCCGCATCGGCTACACCGGCGACCGCACCCCGACACTGGCCGCCCTGCGCGCCCTCGTCCACGCGCACACCACCACGATCCCGTTCGAGAACCTGGAGTCCATTCTCGGCCGCCCCGTCCCGCTGGATCTGGAATCGTTGCAGGACAAGATGATCCGGCATCGACGCGGCGGGTACTGCTACGAGAACGTCGGCCTGTTCGCCGCCGCGCTGGAACGGCTCGGCTTCGGGGTGACCGGTCTCAGCGGCCGGGTCACCATGGGCGTAGCCGACGGCCTGCGCCCGGCCACCCACGCCCTGCTGCGCGTCACCACCGGCGATGACGATCGCGTGTGGATCTGCGATGTCGGCTTCGGCTCGGGCCCGCTCGCGCCCTACGAACTGGTCGAGGGCGGCGAATTCGCACTCGGCGACTGGCGCTTCCGGCTCGAACACACCACCGGCGAACTCGATAGCGACCTGTGGGTGCTGCACCAATTCGGCCGCGACGGCTGGATCGACCGCTATACCTTCACGTTGAACCCGCAGTACCGCATCGATTTCGCGGTCGGTAACCACTTCGTCTCCACCGCCCCGCGCTCACCGTTCACCGCCCGGCCGTTCGTGCAGCGCTTCCTCCCGGACGTCCACCACGTACTGGACAACCTCACCCTCATCACCGAATATCCGAACGGCTCCAGCGAAACCCGCGAACTCGAACTCACCGAACTTCCGAAAGTCCTCACCGAGGTCTTCGATATCGACCTGTCCGAACCCGACGCCACAGCGCTCGCCCAGGGGCCTTGGCTCGCCTGAAGTCCGTACATTCGCACCTGTTGCGGTCCACCCGGATCGCGACAGAAGTGCGGCTTCCTCCGTGCGGGCTACCCGAGTTGGTCACGATCGGCCACTAGAGTCGGCGGGGTGCGTGCCAACCGGAATCTTCTCGTTCTGTTCGCAGCCACCGTCCTGGCCCTTGGTTGCAGCTCTGGGCCGGACCAGCCCGACACCGTCGCCGGGCAGTTCGCCGATGCGCTCAGTCGCGATGACGTCGCCGCGGCCGCCGCACTCACCGATGATCCGGCCAAAGCGTCGGATGCGCTGGGCAAGCTTTACGACGGGCTCGGCAAGGATGTGAAATTCGAGGTCCGCAGCGCGGATAAGAACTCCTTCGCCCTCGCCGCCACCTGGAAGTTCGGCAAGGCCGGCAAGAACACGTGGAGCTACACCACCAACGGGTCCGCCCGTGAGTCCGGCGGCGTCTGGAAGATCAAATGGGATCCCGATACCGTCGCACCCGGTCTCGCGCGCGGCCCGCTGAACTACGCCACCACCAATCCGAAGCCCGCGCGTGTGCTCGAGGCATCCGGCGGTGAGTTGATGACCGAGCAGATGGTCACCCTGGTGAACGTCGCCCCGAGTGCCGACACCGCCGCGCTCGCGGCCCTGCTCGCCCCCATCGCCCCCGATATCACGACACAGTCATTGCAATCGGATCTGGCTGCGGCACAGGGCAAGCCGATCACCGCGGTCACCTTGCGCGACGCCGATATCGCCCCGATCCAGACGGCGCTGGCCGCCGTTCCGGGCGTCACCCTGGCACCGCAGACCCGCCTGCTCACGACCGACAAATCCCTCGCATCACCGGTGCTGTCCGGCCTCGCCGAACTCTGGCAGAGTTCCGCCGACGCGGCAGCAGGCTGGGCGGTGCGGGCACAGACCGCGGACGGCACCGAACGCGTCGCCGGTCAGGATCCCGCACCCACCCCGGATATCGTGACCACACTCGACACCGATCTGCTGCGCTACGCGGAGAGCGCGTTGACGCCGATCACCCAGCCCGCCGCGATCGTGGCACTGCAACCCTCCACCGGAAAGGTGCTCGCCGTCGCGCAGAACGCCGCCGCCGACGCACAAGGACCGATCGCGCTCACCGGCCTGTATCCGCCGGGTTCGACCTTCAAGACCGTCACGGTCTCGGCCGCACTGCAATCTGGCGCGGTGACACCCGACACCGTGCTGCCGTGCCCGGCGACCGCGAATATCGAGGGCCGCAGCATCCCCAACGACAACAACTTCGACCTCGGCAACGTGCCGCTGCACACCGCCTTCGCCCAGTCCTGCAATACCACCATGGGTCAACTCGCGGTGAATCTCGCACCGAACGGCCTGACCGATGCCGCGGCACAACTGGGCCTCGGCATCGACTTCGTCACACCCGGTCTGACCACAGTCACCGGCAAGGTGCCGACCGCGGACACCCCGGCGCTGCGCGTGGAATCCGGGATCGGTCAGGGCAAGGTGACGGCCTCACCGTTCGGGATGGCGCTGGTCGCCGCATCCATCGCGCGTGGATCGGTGCCGCTGCCGATGGTCGTCAACGGACAGCCCGGTGTGGCCGATCACACCCCGGCGGCACTGCCGCCGACTACCGAAGAGCAGCTGAAAACCATGATGCGCGAAACCATTACCGGCGGCACCGCCACCGCTCTGCGCGATATTTCGGGCCTGATCGGCAAGACCGGCACCGCCGAGTACCTCGATGACAAGCACGCGCACGGCTGGTTCGTCGGCATCGACGGTGACCTGGCCTTCGCCGTATTCGTCAGCGATGCGAACAGCTCGGGTCCGGCCGTGGAGGCCGCAGGCCGTATGCTGCGTGCACGACATTGAGCAACACTGTCGAATCGGCACTGCATTAGCATTCGGTGTGTTGTGGGCGGCGAATATACCCCCGCTGCCGCGTGCCGAGGATTGCGCCCCGCTACACTCGTGCGGAACGCGTTGATGGTCAATACGCGTGATGTCACGATTTCGAGAAGGTTCGGAGTAGGCGCCATCGATACCGGTCAATTGATCGCGGAGCACTACCGCCTGGTCGAGCGGATTGGTAGCGGCGGCACAGGTGTTGTTTGGCGTGCCATCGACGAACGCCTGCAGCGCTCGGTCGCGGTGAAGCAGATCCACATCAAGCCGAGCCTGCCCGAAGCAGAGCGCGATGTGGTGCGTCAGCGCGCGTTCCGTGAGGCCCGCAATGCGGCGCGCTTCCAGCATCCGAATGCGATCGTGGTCTTCGATATCACCGAGCACAACGGCGATCCGTGCCTGGTGATGGAGTATCTGAAGTCGAAGAGCCTGGCCGGCGTGATCTCCGCGCAGGGCATGCTGCCGCTGACCCAGGTCGCGCGGATCGGCGAACAGGTCGCCTCGGCGCTCATCGCCGCGCATCACGCCGGAATCGTGCACCGCGATGTCAAACCGGGCAATATCCTGCTCGACGACACCGGCACGGTGAAGATCACCGACTTCGGCATCTCCCGCGCCACCGGCGACGTCACCCTCACCGAGACCGGCCTGATCTGCGGTACCGCCGCCTATCTCGCACCGGAGGTGGCGCGCGGCGCCGACCCGACGCCCGCTGCCGACGTATTCGCCTTGGGGGCAACGCTTTTTCACGCACTCGAGGGCGAACCGCCGTACGGTTCCAGCGCCAACCCGCTCGCCGTGCTCTACGCCGCGGCGAACGGCCAGGTGAGCGAACCGCGGCATGCGGGCCCCGCGACCGACTTCCTACTGGATCTGCTGAGCCCGGACCCCACCGAGCGGCCGACCATGCGTGCGGCCCGCGAACATCTTTCCGCGCTCGCCGATTCCGGTTCCGCACCGGTGCACGCCGGATTCGTACCCGCTAGTGAGGCTTTCGGTCGGCACGGTGAATCCGCGACGCGTGCGCTGCGCCCACCCGCGAATCCGACGCCGGAACATCAGCCGACCGCGCGGCAGCCACGTCCGGCACCGCCGCCGCGAAATTCCGCCCGTCCCAACAACTCGGGTGCGTCGCGTCCGCGGACCGCCGCGCATCCGCAGACCGCGACGCAGCCGCGTCCGGCACTGCGCAAGTCCGGTGGCAAGCGCAAGGCCGTACTGGTCGGTGCGACCGTCGGTGCGGTGGTGGCTGTCGTGGCCATCCTGATCGGTGCGCTGAATCAGTCGGGCACCAATACGCCGTCGGTGCAAGCGAGTCCGCCTTCGTCCTCCGCGTCCAAGGGAACCAGTTCCACGGTCGCCGCTGGCGCGCCGGGGCAGACGAAGAGCGTCGGCCAGGCAGACTCGCGGCAATCCATCGATCAAGTGGTGGACTTCTACAACAACCTCATCTATCTGAGGTTCGCGGCTGCGTGGAAACAGTTGACTCCCGCTGCCCAGCGGGTCTACGGCAGTCAGTCGGCCTTCCAGGATTACTGGACGCAGAATCGGGTCACGGGCTTCAACACTGTTGATGCCGCCGATGGTGGTACGGGCACCAACTCAGACGGTTCGGTGGACGTGAACGTGGCCAGCGTGACCTACGCGGGCCAGAACAGGTCGGTGACGCTGCGGTTGATCAACCCTGGCAGCGGGGCCCCACTCATTGACAGCGACACCCGCAGCGGCGACGCTCGCTGAACGAGTTGTCCCGCAACGGGTAGCGCCTAGCGCGATCCGGATCGCACCGACGTCCGCGCCCAAGTCGCCAGCAACTGCAAAGCCGTCGCGCTCGGAGAATCCGGTTCGGTGGTGTGCATGATCAGCGCCTGATCCGGATCATCGGGCAGGCGCAGCGTTTCGAAGCCCAGCTCGAGTCGGCCGACCACCGGGTGCAGGTATGTGTATCGTCCGTGCGTCTTGTCCTTGAGTTCGTGACGCTGCCACATGGCGGCGAAGTCGGCGGATTTCGCGCTCAATTCCTCGATGAGCGAGGCGATTGCCCCATCGCCGGGATTGCGCGCCATATCCAGGCGCAGATACGCCACGACATCGGCGCCCTTGGCCGCCCAGTCCTCATACAGTTCGCGCATCCCCTCATCGAGGAATACCAGCCGGGCCAGATTGCGTTCGTGGGGCGGTAGTGCACCGAAATCGGTAATGAGCGCGGCGGCAAGGGAATTCCAGGCGAGCACATTGGTGCCACGGCCCACGATGTAGGCGGGCACATCGGCGGCGGTGTCGAGCAGTCTGCGCAGTCCGGGGCGGACTTCCTGCTCGGCCGGTGGCTCCTCGCCGGACCACGGCCGCGCCAGCCGATAGAGATGCTCGCGCTCCACCGGATTCAATCGCAGCGCCTGCGCGACGGCATCCAGCACCGACTCCGAAAAATGCAGGGTGCGGCCTTGTTCCAGACGCACATAGTGATCGACGCTGACCCCCGCCACCATGGCCAACTCCTCGCGGCGCAGGCCGGGCACCCGGCGGCGGCTGCCGTAATCGGGCAGGCCGACCTCCTCCGGGCTCAGCCGGGCCCGCCGGGAACGCAGGAATTCGCCGAGTTCGGCACGTCGATCCAGACTCACGTCATCCAGTATCCAGGCGGTTGCCCGGCCGCATCCTGGTCATGCCGTGCCCAGGCTCGCGCGGCGCTGTTTACCGCCACTGGCCGCGACGAAAGTAGTGATCACCGCCGGAACGGTTCCGGCGGTGAACGGAGACGGACACAATGAGCAACACCCGCCCCCTCGGCGACACCGGCATGGACATCACCCCGCTCGGCTTCGGCACCTGGGTCTTCGGCGGATCCGGTTGGGAATACTCGTGGGGCGCCACCGATGACGCTGACTCGATCGCCGCGATTCGACACGCGGTGCACGCCGGAATCAACTGGATCGATACCGCAGCCGCCTATGGCGTGGGCCATGCCGAGGAGGTGGTCGGTCGTGCGCTCGCCGACATCCCGGAGGCCGAGCGGCCCTACCTGTTCACCAAAACCGGTTTGATCTGGGAAGAAGGCGACGACCGTTCCGGCCCGCCGCGCCGGATCATGCGGCCCGACGTGGTGCGCAAGGAAATCGAGGATTCGCTGCGTCGGCTGCGGACCGACCACATCGATCTGTATTTGGTGCACTGGCCGGATACCGACGCGGCCTTCGTCTACGGCGCCGAGGGCGAGGCCAACGACCAGGCGACTCCGCTCGAGGAGTACTGGCAGGTCATGGCCGATCTGAAGAAGGAAGGCAAGGTCCGCGCCATCGGCCTGTCCAACCACGACGCGGCCCAACTGGCGGTTGCCGAATCCATTGCCCATGTCGATGCGATCCAGCCGCCGTTCTCGGCGATCAACCGCTCGGCCGCGGCCGATATCGCCTGGGCACATGAGAACGGAACCGGCGTGATCGTCTACTCACCACTGCAATCGGGCCTGCTCACCGGCACCTTCACCGAGGAGCGCCTGCGTAACCTGCCCGACGAGGACTGGCGCGGTTCGCATCCGGACTTCACCACCGGCCTGTCCGCCAAGCTCGCCCTCGTCGAAGCCATGCGCCCGATCGCGGCCCGCCATGATGTGACCGTCGCCGAGGTGGCCCTGGCCTGGGTAACCGCATGGCCCGGCATCACCGGCGCGATTGTCGGCGCACGTAACGCCACTCAGATCGACGGCTGGCTCGGCGCCCGTGACCTGACGCTCACCACCGACGACCTCGCCGCAATCGAGACCGCCATCACCACAACCGGCGCGGGCACTGGCCCCGCCCGCGCATAACGTCCGAGGAACCACCATGACACTGCATGTCGTCGCCGAATTCCGCGCAAGCACGGGTCGCGAAGACCGCCTGCGCACGGCACTGGAAGCAATGATCGAACCGTCCCTAGCCGAGCCCGGCTGCCTGACCTACCACCCCTACACCGATCCCAACGACCCTTCCCACATGGTCCTCGTGGAGGAGTGGATAACCCCCGAAGCCCTTGACGAACATTTCACGACGCCACACTTCTTCCACGTGCGCGACGTACTCGACCAGATCCTCGCCGAACCGATGATCATCAAGCGGCTCGTCTCGGCCTGACAACCGCCGCGCCCCGGTCCACTATCGGACCGGGGCAGGCGGCCGTACTCCGCGACACATCCGGCGACCGCAGCGGATAGCGGGCGGCGCCGGACCGATAGGCTGGTAACTGGAGCGGGGCGGAAAATACCGACCGCTCGGCGTCGGGCACGGCGTCCAAGGATCAGGACAGACAGGATCGCAGACCTCATGACATCCCGCCTCGAGCTCGCCCGCGTTGATCTGCGCGGCCGTACTCCCTCCGTTGCCGAGCTGCGCACCGCGCTGCCGCGCGGGGGAGTCGACGTGGACTCGGTGCTGCATCAGGTGCGACCGGTGGTGGAGGCGATCCGAGACCGCGGGGTCGCGGCGGCGCTGGAGTTCAGCGAACAGTTCGACGGTGTGATTCCAGCGAGCGTGCGGGTACCGGCGGCCGAACTCGAGGCCGCATTGGAGACGTTGGATCCGGCCGTGCGCACCGCGCTCGAGGTCGCGATCGAGCGAACCCGCAAGGTGCACGCCGATCAGCGACGCACCGATACCACCACCGAGGTCGTCCCGGGTGGCACGGTCACCGAGCGGTGGGTGCCGGTCGAGCGGGTCGGGCTCTACGTGCCCGGCGGCAATGCCGTCTACCCGTCCAGCGTCGTGATGAATGTGGTGCCCGCGCAGGCGGCCGGTGTCGACTCGCTGGTGGTGGCGTCGCCGCCGCAGGCGCAGCACGGTGGGCTGCCGCACCCGACCATCCTGGCGGCCGCGAAGCTGCTCGGGGTCGAGGAAGTGTGGGCCGTCGGCGGTGCACAGGCCATCGCGCTGCTGTCCTATGGCGGTCTCGATACCGATGGCGCGCAGCTCGAGCCGGTCGACCTGATCACCGGTCCCGGCAATATCTTCGTGACCGCCGCCAAGCGTCTGTGCCGCGGCTTGGTCGGCATCGATGCCGAGGCGGGCCCCACCGAGATCGCGATCCTGGCCGATGCCACCGCCGATCCGGTCCACGTGGCCGCCGATCTGATCAGCCAGGCCGAACACGATGTGCTCGCCGCCAGCGTGCTGGTCACCGACAGTGTCGAACTCGCCGATGCGGTGGACGCCGTGCTCACCACCCAGATGACGGTGGTCAAGCACGCGCACCGGGTGCGGGAGGCATTGTCCGGCAAGCAATCCGGCACCGTGCTCGTCGACGATATCGAGCAGGGGCTGCGGGTGGTGAATGCCTACGCCGCCGAACACCTGGAGATCCAGACCGTCGATGCGTCCGGCGTCGCGGCCCGAGTGCGCAGTGCCGGCGCGATCTTCGTCGGTGCTTACGCACCGGTCAGCCTGGGCGACTACTGCGCGGGCTCCAATCACGTACTCCCGACGGCGGGATGTGCGCGGCACTCCTCGGGCCTGAGCGTGCAGACCTTCCTACGCGGTATCCACGTCGTCGAATACACCGAGGCCGCACTCAAAGACGTCGCCGGTCACGTGGTCGCCCTGGCCAATGCCGAGGACCTGCCCGCACACGGCCAGGCCGTACAAGCACGATTCGAGGCACTGGCATGACCCCCGAGATCATGGTGCCCGGCTCCGACATCGGTCTGGACGACCTGCCGCTGCGCGAGAACCTGCGCGGCAAGAAGCCTTACGGCGCACCGCAATTGACGGTGCCGGTGCAACTGAACACCAATGAGAACCCGCACCCGCCGAGCCGGGCTCTCGTCGACGACGTCGCCGAATCCATTCGCGCCGCCGCCGTCGACCTGCACCGCTACCCGGATCGCGACGCCGTCGCGCTGCGCACCGACCTGGCCGAGTACCTAACCCGCCAAACCGGCATCGCGGTGAACACCGCCAACGTGTGGGCGGCCAACGGCTCCAACGAAATCCTGCAGCAGCTGCTGCAGGCCTTCGGCGGACCCGGTCGCAGCGCACTGGGTTTCGTGCCGTCGTATTCGATGCACCCGATCATCTCCGAGGGCATCGATACCGAATGGGTCGAGGCCAAGCGCAATGCCGACTTCTCCCTCGATATCGACTACGCGCTCACCGTCATCGCCGAGCGACGACCCGATGTGGTCTTCGTGACCAGCCCCAATAATCCGACCGGACACAGCATTCCGCAGGCCGACCTGGCCCGGATCCTGTCCACCGCACCGGGCATTGTGGTCGTCGACGAGGCATACGGCGAATTCTCCGCCGAGCCCAGCGCGATCGCCCTTATCGATCGATACCC
Organism: Nocardia sp. NPDC050412; assembly: GCF_044458825.1. NCBI lineage: Bacteria > Bacillati > Actinomycetota > Actinomycetes > Mycobacteriales > Nocardiaceae > Nocardia > Nocardia sp. NPDC050412. The sequence continues at coordinate 2,080 of NZ_JBITIJ010000018.1, read as the reverse complement.
GACGAAACTCGTGGTCAGCCGCACCATGAGCAAGGCCTTCGCCTTCGCTGGCGGCCGCCTCGGCTATCTGGTCGCCGCCCCCGCGGTGATCGACGCGATGCTGCTGGTGCGGCTGCCGTACCACCTGTCGGTGGTCACCCAGGCTGCTGCCCGCGCGGCCCTGCGCCACGCCGATGAAACCCTCGCCAGCGTCGCCGAACTGGCGGCACAGCGCGACCGGGTCGCGGAAGCGCTGGCCGCCATGGGTTTCGAGGTGATCCCCAGTGACGCCAACTTCCTGCTCTTCGGTCGTTTCACCGACGCCCCCCGCGCCTGGCAGCACTACCTGGACCGTGGGGTGCTGATCCGCGACGTCGGCATTCCGGGATATCTGCGCGCCACCATCGGTCTGGCCGCCGAGAACGACGAATTCCTGCGCGTCAGCGGCACCTTGGCCGATACCGACCTCACTATCCGATGAATCCGCCTGTGGAGGAAGCAAAGATGAATCGCACCGCGCGGGTGGAGCGCGTCACCAAGGAATCGAATATCGTCGTCGAACTGGACCTCGACGGCACCGGCAAGACCGATATCGCCACCGGCGTCCCGTTCTACGACCACATGCTGACCGCGCTCGGCGCGCACGCCAGCTTCGATCTGACGGTCCGCGCCGAGGGCGATATCGAGATCGAGGCGCACCACACCGTCGAGGACACCGCCATCGTCTTCGGCCAGGCACTGGGTAAGGCACTGGGCGACAAGTCCGGCATCCGTCGCTTCGGCGATGCATTCATTCCGATGGACGAGACCATGGCGCACGCCGCGGTGGACGTCTCCGGTCGCCCGTATTGCGTGCACACCGGTGAACCCGATCACCTGCTGCACGCGCTGATTCCCGGGTCCGGACCCGGTGCGCCGTATTCCACCGTGCTCAACCGGCATGTTTTCGAGTCGATCGCGCTGAACGCCCGCATCGCCCTGCACGTGCGCGTGCTGTACGGCCGCGACCAGCACCACATCACCGAGGCCGAGTTCAAGGCGGTGGCTCGGGCACTGCGCGCCGCCGTCGAGCTGGATCCGCGGGTGAGCGGTGTGCCGTCGACGAAGGGGACACTGTGACAACGAAATCCGTCGCTCTGCTCGACTACGGCTCCGGCAATCTGCACTCCGCGCACCGCGCGCTGATCCGGGCCGGGGCGAATGTCGAGGTGACCGCCGACGCCGGTATCGCGCTGGCCGCCGATGGACTCGTCGTCCCCGGCGTCGGCGCGTTCGCCGCGTGCATGGCGGGGCTGCGCGAAGTGAAAGGGGAACGCATCATCGGTCAGCGGCTGGCCGGTGGTCGTCCGGTGCTCGGTATCTGCGTCGGCATGCAGATCCTGTTCGAGCGCGGCGTGGAGTTCGGGGTGGAAACCGAAGGATGTGCGGAATGGCCGGGCGTGGTCGAGCGCCTGTCCGCACCTGTGCTCCCGCACATGGGCTGGAACACGGTGTCGGCTCCTACCGACAGTGTCTTGTTCGCCGGAATGGCGAGCGATACCCGTTTCTATTTCGTGCACTCCTATGCCGCACAAACATGGGACCTGCCACCGAGTGAACACTTCGCCGCGCCGAAGCTCACTTGGGCCGAACACGGAGTCCCATTCCTGGCGGCCGTAGAGAACGGTCCGCTGTCGGCGACGCAGTTTCATCCCGAAAAGTCCGGTGATGCCGGGGCGCAGCTGCTCCGCAATTGGGTGAACTCGCTGTAAACACCCGCTGGCCAGGCGATTTGACATCGTGCACGGCGGTAAGTAACTTTATTCAAGTCAGAGCGACACGGACACCGACCCGGAGCCCAAAGCGCAGCGGAAACGTTGAGCACAGCGGCCTGGGAAACGAGGTAGTACGAGGAGCGCCTGACGATCACACTGGTTCGGAAGGTTCCTGATTTTGTGTCGGGAGTCAGCTGAGCTAAGCTTCACCAAGTTGCCTCACTGAAGCCCCGGATTTACGCCGGAGTGAATGTGTGTGCGTGTGTTCTTTGAGAACTCAATAGTGTGTCGATGAATGTCAGTGCCAAATGTTTTATTTGGTTCCGGCTCCTCATACCCCCGTGTGG
>NZ_JBITIJ010000017.1:0-162926 GCF_044458825.1 Nocardia sp. NPDC050412 | reverse complement strand
TCCGTCCTGCCATGTCCTTCAGTGTCCCTTCCAGCCCCAACCAGGGCCAACAAGGACCCTAAAACTGGACGGACTCATTCACCGGGGACAGGCCACGAGGAATGACCAGGACGGCAGCGTTGGAATTCGCGGCATCCGGCGTCCGAGTCAACGCGATCTGTCCTGGACTGGTGCAGACACCCATGGTCTCCGTCATTCCGAAGGAAGTCATCGACGACATCACGGCGGGGATTCCCCTCGGACGAGGCGCTGATCCGAATTGCCGGAGCCTATTTCGTGTTGAGATGGAGCACTACCGGCGACGATCGAGTGACGAGCAGCCCCTATAAGCACCCCACCTAGCTCGGCGGTGGACTGCCCAGTCATGTCGGCGGCCCTCAGGAATCTGTGGAGCAGGTGGTCCCGCGACTACCACATTGCGGATCGAGCCCAGAACGTCGACTGTCATTTCCACGACGTCTCCGGGCTGAAGCGGCGAAGGGTCGCGTTCCCCCGATCGTCCCCAAATTTCGCCAAGGCACCCGCCGTTACCAACCGTGCCGGACCCAAGGACATCGCCCGACCTGACCCATGTGCCCCGCGAGGCCTGCGCCACAAGCTCATCAAATGTCCAGCTCATGTTCCGTAGGTTGTCACGGCCAATCACTGTCCCGTTTAGTGAGACTGTGGCTTCGAGATCGAGGAAGCCGTCCGACGTTCGGAACTCGTCGATTTCGTCGGCGGTGACGAGGAAGGGCCCGAGGGTGGTGGCAAAGTCTTTCGCCTTTGTCGGACCGAGGCCAACTTTCATCTCGCGTGTCTGGATGTCGCGAGCGGACCAGTCGTTGAAGATTGTGTAGCCGAAAATATGGCTTCTCGCGTCATGAGGAGCGACCGACGAGCCATCCCCCGAGATGACGGCGGCAACCTCCAACTCATAATCGAGCACGTCGCAGCCGGGGGGGACGGCAACATCGTCGTAAGCCCCGATCATTGCGTATGGGTTGCTGAAGTAGAAGACCGGCGCCTCGTACCACTCTGGGATGACCCCGCCTTCGCCCGTCACCAGCCGGGAGACGCCGTCAATATGTTCCGCGAACGCAGCAAAGTCCCGCACCGTCGGCGGATTGAGAGGCGGCAGCAGCCGCGCGGCTTCGAACGTGATGGGAGAGGAGCGCAACGCTGCTGTCCCAGCCTCGAGTGCTGCAGGTAGGCCCTGGCGGACGATTTCCAAGATGGGCCGCTGATCGGCGAACGCATGGAGACCGTCCGGGCCAGCGACTCCGGTCGTGACGGTGCCATCAATTTCCCACGTGGCGAATCGCATGGAACGGACTCTTCTCCCTAGCTGTGTGACGCGTGAATACGAATGTCGGCTACTTGATCGCGACCGGGTTGACCGGTGCCCCGACGGCTGCCGTCACAGGAAGGGGGGCCGCCGTCAGGAAGAACTCGTAAATCCCGTCCGCGGCGCAGTCCTCAGCCAACTTGTCGAAGTCCCACATCTCGCCGATGAACAGTCCCATGTGTGGGATGACGACCTGGTGCAGGGGCTGGAAGGCATCGGGAAACTCGTTCGGCCGCACTTCGAACCCCCAGGTGTCAGTCGCGACGCCGGCGATTTCGCGACCATGGAGCCACTCGGCTGTCGTAAAGGACAGCCCCGGCGCGGCGCCGCCGGCGTAGGTTCCCCAACCATCCCGACGGGCACGGGACAGTTGCCCTGTCCGGACGAGCATGATGTCGCCTCGACCGACCACCGATCTCTCCCCTTGAAGATCGATCGTCCGCTCGAGGTCATCTACCGTTATGGCATAACCGTCGGTGAGTTCGCCATCCGAACCTATTGCACGCCCGACGTCCAAGAGCACCCCGCGCCCAGCGATGCGATCGGCGACGGTCTCGATACCCGTCACCAGATCCCCGTCGCTAGTGACGACCTGGGACGCGCGACGTCCGTTGTACGCCTCGCCATGATCGAAGACGTGCCCCAAGCCATCCCACTGCGTCGACGCTTGAAGCGGGGTGACGATATAGTCATCCGCTCCACCCCAACCATGTGGCAACCCCTGCGCGCCAAACTCTGCATCCAGACCTGTCGCCAACATGGTATGTACCGGGTTGTTGCGTTGACGCCACCCCGTTTGGGGACCGTCGCTGTTGAAGCCCTGTGCGAGAGAGAACGCCGCGCCCCGGCGGACGAGCCCGGCTCCCTCGCGCCGCTTGTCGTCGTTCAGGAAATTCATCGTTCCGAGGACATCTTCAGCGCCCCAACGACCCCGATTTGAAACCCGCGACGCCATTTCGGCAATTGCGACTTCCACGTCAGAGTTGAGGCTCGAGTTGGAGCTGTCTACCTGCGACATGAGTCCGTCCTGAAAAGTAGTGTCAAGCGCTGCGCCATCTGCGGCAAGGCCGTCAACCGGCGACCTCGGCAGACGTGTGGGTTGAGTCTGTGGCCGCGAACGTGTCGCTCACCCAGTCCGCGATGTAGGTGCACATGGCGGGAAGGTGGTCGAGGCCGATGTGCTCGGCGCCACCCTCCTCGCGGGTGAAGATCCGTAGATCGCGAGATGGTGCGTTCACGGCCTGATCGTATGAGCGATGCGCATATGCGACCGGGATCTGTCGGTCGTTCTCGCCATGGACGATGAGGAAGGGGACGGTGATCTCCGAGACCACGCCATCCAGATGGATCGAGTCGGCGAAAGCGATGAACTCGTCGAGGTCGTCGTACCCCCACACCCACTTGACGTGATCCCAGTAGTGGGGGACAGGGTTTTCGCCTTCTCGCTCGAGCCTGCGACGCTGGACCGCGCCCCAGTTGTGGTTGGCACCCCATGCCACGCACAGCGAAAAGCGCTTCTCGAAGGCGGCGACCCGCGGGGCGTAGTACCCCCCGAGAGACCAGCCAACGACCCCCATCTTGGCGGGGTCCACGTCCTTACGTGTTTCCAGCCAGTCGACTACCCACTTGCCCCACGTCTCGGATTCCCGCACCGCGACGAGGCCCTGCAGTCGTAGGGCCTCGCCCGTTCCGGGCTGGTCGAGCATCAGGCAGGAGATGCCGCGTGCCGCCAGCTCAGACCAGAAGCCGGACGAGTACATGAGCTCTTTGGTGGAATCCAGGCCGTTGAGGAGCACGATGACGGGCGCGGGGCCGTTCTGACTTTCCGGGGCCGCGGAGAAGTACGCGGGGAGCGTGGTCTCGCCGAACGGGATGGCCACCCTGGACACGTTGTAGTCGCGCAGGTCAAACGCCTTTTGCGTGAGATCTAGCACACGCTGGTAGGTAGTCAGACGATCGGGGTGACCGGCGGGGAGCATGCGCTCGGCCGTGGACAAATAGTTGGATGCGCGCGCATAAATTCCCCCAGCTGAGAGAGAATGCCCATCCCGCTCGGCCTGCTCGGCCTGGCCCGCCACGGAGTCGGTGAGGTCGGTCCACGCGCGCAAGAACTGGTCGGTGCCGGCATCACTGCCGCCTTTCGCCGCCTCGAGCAGCGGTCGACACGCGCGGTCCACCTCATCGATCTGACCGCCCGCGTTGAGCGCGCCGACCACAGCAAGATTCCAGACATAATTGCCCGGGAAGTACTCAAACATCGACTGTTCCTATCTTGGTCCGGTAACTCAGGCCTTGGGCATCCGCTTGATCAGGTCGCCCATGTTTATCAACGCACGATTGAGGGCTCCCTGATCGGCGATGACGGTCTGACCTGTCATGATCTGGTTCTGCCGTGAGGCGAGGAACGCGTAGAGGGGGCCATACTCCTCGGGGTCGGGCAAGTGCTGCATGGGGGCCAGCCACTCGAACTGCTCGCGGAAAACGTCGGCGGAATCTGACTGTTTCGAGTCTTGAAGGTGGAGCGTCTCCGGACCTCGGAGTTCGCTCTTGCCGATTCCTGTCGGCGCTACTGCGTTCACCCTGATCTCGGGCGCGAATTCGAAGGAAAGTTGATTGACCAGGCTCGTCACGGCGCCCTTGCTCGCGGTGTAGACGATGCCGCCTCCGTCAGCTGCATATGCCGCCTGCGACGCGGTGAGCACGATCGCTCCGCGATCGGCTCGTAGGAGTTCGAGGAATACCTTTGCGGTGAGCATGTAGCCCTTGACGTTCACGCCAAAGACCTCGTCGAAAAGCGCGTCAATATGCTCAGCCGTCATATCCTCGACACGGACGACGCCATCGGAGATGCCCTGCGTTCCTACCACTGCGGACAAGCGGCCGAACCGCTCGACGATGACATCACGGCAGTGCTGCAAATCCGCAACGCTGCGAACGTCCCCAACGACCGCGAGAACTCGATCACCGAACTCCGCTTGAAGGGCCTTCACCTTATTCACGTCGTACTCGAGGACGATCACCTGCGCGCCGATATCGGTGAAGTAGCGGGTGAGGCCCAGCCCTAACCCCGATCCCCCTCCCGTGACAAGTACCACATGGTCATCGAGCGTGACCGGCTGCCCAACGTTCATAGGAACAGGCCGAGATTGGGGGTAGCAAGGCTGACCTCAGTCAGGATGATCTCCCGGCTCAACAGCCGCAACCCCTCGGCCGTGGACCGGAGAGTGTCATAGCGCCTGTAGGGCAGGAGATCGAAGTGCGGATCGATGCCGCGCTGTCGGTAGAGCAGCACCGCGCTGCGTACGGCTACCACGTCGGGGCGATCGGTTTTTTCTATATCGATGGACCCGACCATCCGCATGGTACGAGACGGGGGAACTTCCGAATACGCCATACCAGTCGCGAGCCGGTCCAGGCGTATGCGGACATGAGCCTTGGTCTCTTTGGTGCGGTAGCCCGAGCGGTCGATCTCGTTGGAGCGTGGCTCGGTCGCCTGACGTATTGGGATGAAGAGCTCGTACTCATCGTCTAGAGTGCCGTACCACTCCTCCTCCTGACCCTCGTCAAGAAGTCGCGCTTCGCGCGCCAGGAACTGGGTCACGTTCTCTCTGAGCAGCACGCGGTCTGCGGTGTCGATAGAGCCGGCGGCGTTCATTGCCCCTCCTTACGAGCCGGGTTCAGCTGGCCGTCGATGCCGTCTCGCATGACATTGGCCCACTGCCTGTAGAAGTGCAGCTGGTTCATTTCCCCGAAGCCTGTGTTTCGTTTGATCCCGGGACCGGTCCAGTTCGGGTCGTTTTCGCGGTCAATCGGGCTGCGCTTGCTCTGATCGAAGTTGAAAGCGAACTGCTCCCGCTTCATCCACGGGCTCTTGGCGGCGCGCGGAGCTCCTTCCCAGGCGACGGTGTCGTCAGTCTCGAAGATGCCCGCGGAGCCAAAAGTGAACTGCCCCAGTTGTTGGGCTGCCTCCACTTCCTCCGGTGTCTGGAAGTCCCACACGAACTGCCAGTTCCAAATCTCGAGGACCCCGGGAGCGACGGGTTGCCATTGCCGGAAGCTCGTGAGGATCGTCGGAGGTGTCCCCGGGGGTATCGCCGCGGCGATCCGGATGAAGCTCAGGTTCGGGAAGATCGTTCCCGTTGCCGGCGGCTCGTGGTTCAGGACGAACATCTGTGTCTCGTCCATCTCCGACAGGTCGAACTTCTCAGTGATTTCTGGCGGGTATCCCCACAAGACGTATCCGGGGTGGATCACCTTCGTCCAGGTATGGCCGTTGAAGGCGTGCCCGTTGTCCATCTCGTAGGTAACGGAGATGGCGGTGTTCGCCTGAAAGCCCTGCGCCAGCCCGATCTCCTCTACACTCCAGTGCAGCGAATCGATGTGGTAGGTGTCGCCGGCGAAGTTCTCAGCAGCGGTCTTCCAATCGGCCTTCACCTGATAGCGCTCCGGGGGCCCAGCCACACGCAGACCCTTGGGGTGCAGACCTACCACCAGATCGAACATCCAGCCCGCTCCACCGAGATACTCATCGAGGCTGGGACCATCGGCAGCGAGTGACGCAAAGATGAAGCCGTGCCGGGACTCGACGCGGGGAGCCTTGAAAAGACCGAACTTCTCCGGGTCCATCCGCTCACCGTAGGCATCCTGCACGTGGGGCGTGCCTACGAGGGCACCGTTATTGGAGTAGGTCCACCCGTGGTACGGGCACTTGAAGAATCGCGAATTGCCGGCGTCGGTCTGGCAGACCTGAGTCCCGCGGTGCCGGCAATAGTTGGAGAGCACGTTGATGTCTCCGCCACCGCCTCTGGTGACGATAACCGGGTCAATACCGATGCGGCGCTGAACGAAGTCGCCCTTATTCGGAATCTCGCTCTCATGCGCGACGAACACCCAGCAGCTGCCGAAGATGTTGTCCATCTCGCGTTGGAAGATCCCCAGATCGTTATAGATCTCAACCGGGATGGCGCCCTCCTCGATCGATGATGTGACTCGCTCGATCAGTTCGTCTGTGGGTATGGACGGTTGTTTGTCGATCAGTGTCATTTCCACTCCGTTGTGTCACTGATGGTGCTCGGGATTCGCTTTAGGTGTCGTGCGGGCTTATGGCGTCATTCGAAACAGTCGGCGAGCGTTGGCATCGAGGAGCTCGGCCATATTCGCGACCTCGGACGTCGAGCTGCTGTCCCATCCGCCGAAGTTCGACCCGTAGACGAGGTGATCGACGTTGGCGACCTCCAGCAGAAGATCGAGCGTATGTGGCGAATGCACGTGCGTGTCGAACCACAATCGGCTCAAACCTTCACGGGCCTGTTCCGCTGAGATGGGAGCGCCAGGAAGACGGAGCGAGTCAAAGATCCGACCCGCGATCGCGGGAAATGCACCACCGCCGTGAGGGATCAGCACGTCCAGCTTGGGGTGTCTGTCGAGCACCCCGCCGAGAATGAGGGAAGTGACCGTCAACGTTTCCTCGATGGGGTACCCGATGGTCACGTTTCCGAGCCATCGGTTCAGCCGCGAGTCGCCAGGAGGGCCATCCACCCCAGGCACGATCGAGTGGATCAGCAGGGGGACATCCAGTTGTTCGTGCGCCGCGTACAGATCGTCCAGCTCCGGGTCGTCAAGATTGACCCGCGCGTTGGATCCGATATACCCGCCGACAAACCCCCGCTTGACGTTGCGGTGCAACTCATCGATCGCCACCGAAATGTCCTGGGCCGGGAGCGCCGCAAACGCACGAAGCAGACCCGGTGCCTTCCCAACCATTTCAGCTGTGAGATCGTTGGCTTCCCGCAGGAAGGGCACAGCCACTGCCGCCGGCGCCTCGTGGAAGAGCCAAAGCGGAGAGAGCGACAACACCTGAGTGGTGATGCCCGCGGGCTCAATCGCCGCGACCCGCGATTCCATGACGGGTGCGAATGAATCATTCGCGCCGATGGCGAACGAGTACCCTCCTGTCACGACCTCGAACTGCCCCGGCGCGAACTCGCGTACGGCCGGACCATACGGGCCGGCTTTCCCGAGGAGCTCATCAAAAAAGACGTGAGCGTGACTGTCGATCATTGGATAGCCGAGACTGGGGTCTGTTCAGATTCGCCGTCTGCCGCGGGATGAAACGGCCGGATCGACGTTTGGGGGGCGAGGGGGCGGAAATGATGTCCCCAGATCTCGTTCTTTGCGCCCGCGGATTTGTTGTAGTAGCGGACCGTCCAAGAATTCTCGTCTTCGACGACAAGCGAGTCGGCGCCGTACTCGAGATCGAAACCGCTCGGAGTGCGCACATAGAACGACATCTGCTCATCCCCCGCGTGGCGCCCCATCGTCGAACTGAGCTCGTAGTCGCTCGCTTCGACTAGGTCGTATGCGCGACCCACGTCGTCGAAGTCGTGCGCCTCGACCATGAGATGCTGCAATCCGATAAGGCCGTCCGGCGCGCCGGGCATCTCCCACAAGGCAAGGCTGTGATGGCGTGGATTGAGACGCAAGAATGACATCACGCCGAATCCGGTGTCGACCACGTCTGTCACCCGGAACCCGAGGATATCCCGGTAGAAGGCATATGCACCTTCGAGCGAGGGGACCACGACCACGATGTGGCCAGCCCCCTGAGCGCCGGTGATGAAACCGGTAGTCGCCCGCCGACCTCTGAACGTGCGGTCCAAGTACGTCTGGCCCGTGAATACCTCAAGAGGCAATCCGTAAGGATCGGTGAAGGTCGCCAGCTGCTGGACACTTCGCTCGCGGGCAAGCTCTTCGGAGCCCTCAGCAACAGAAATACCGTGTGAGCGAAGGTGGTCGACGAACGAGCGGAGTTCCTGCTGGTCTCGAATCTCCCATCCGATGTAGGCGATGCGATCATCTGGACCTGGATGCAGCTGCAGGCGGTACGCACGGTCATCCCAGCGAATACGGAGCGAGCCGTCCACCTGCGGAGAGGTTTCAAATCCGATAATTTCGGACGCCAACGGTTCCCATTCGTCGATCCGGGGAGTCTGGAATCCGACATAACCCAGGCTGTGGAGACGTGCCATTACACCGTTCCGATCGTTCGTGCGCCGTACCAACGGACAGAGCCGCCGTATCCCTCCACAGCGAGCTCCTCCGCCACTAGGTCCACAAGAACAGCGTGGACAACGGCCTCGGGAAGCTGGAGGCTCGCGGCGATGTCCGAGGCCAAGCCCGGCGCCTCGCTCAGCATTACGATCAGGGTCTCGCGTAATGTTCGCTGGTCTGACGGGTCTAACGGCGTCGAAGGATCAACGGCCTGTCGTTCAAGGGTTCTGGTCATCATCGACTCTCTTGCTCAGCGCGGCCGGTTGCTAATCGGCGAGGGGCCACTTCCCGATGACGTTAGGCCGACTCCCGTTTCGCTTCAAACAATGATTCGCGATAGTCATATATCAGCTTGGTTGATGTAACAGAGTCGCGGCACTACAGTGCATGCATGGATCTGCGCCGCGTCGACCTCAATCTTCTCGTCGCGTTTGATGCGCTGATGGTCGACCGAAATGTAACTTCCGCGGCTAGCCGCCTGTCCGTCGGCCAGCCCGCAATGAGCGCTACCCTGAAGCGGCTTCGAAGACTCTTCGATGATCCGATTCTCGAGCGCCGAGGCAGGAACATGGTGGCCACTCCGCTTGCGGCGTCCCTTGTGAGTCCGGTCCGCCAGCTACTCGCGGATACGGAGCTGCTTCTGCGTTCACGCCGACACTTCGATCCGGCGACCGATGCGCGGATGTTCACAATCATGGCAAGTGAGTACAGCACGATCACCCTGCTTCATCCTCTGATGACCACCCTCCGCACCGACGCACCCAACGTCCGCATTCGCGTCGTGCCCGTCAGTGCAAGGATCGAAGAGCCTCTAGCAAACAGCGACCTCGACCTCGTACTCTCCCCGCCCGAGACGGTCAGCGCTGCGGAGATGAGATCGCTCGCGCACGAGCGCCTGTTCGTTGACACCTATGTCGTGGCACTCGACCGCAAGCATCCCGATGTCGGGGAGCAACTCACCCTTGAGCAGTTCAGTGATCTGCCCTATCTCGCGATCACATTCGGCGATACTTACGCCCTGGTCGAAGGTCAACTGGATCGACTCGGCGTCCCCCGCAGAACCGAAGTTGCCACCGGATTTGGCACTGCTCCATTCCTGCTGCAGGACACACGATTGATCATGCTTATGCCGAGCACTCCCGCTCGCATGGTTGCGCGTCGTGTCGGACTCCGCCTGCTCGAACCTCCCATCCCCTTGGGAGAGGTCTCCGAGGCGATGTATTGGCACCCCAGCTACACGGAGGAGTCTGGCCATCTCTGGCTGCGATCGAAGCTCCGCGACGCGGCTCAACAGGCTGGAGAATTCCGACGTACATCGAATTCTGATATCAAATAGATTGATTCTCTGTCATCGACGGACATAGCTTGTATCGATTTCATTCGGCGCCATAAACTTTGCGGAACTGGGCGCTGGCCGTCCGGTGGGTTAGTCAGAGGTGCAAAGGAGCTCAGATGACCGTCGAACCTGCAGCCCGGATGGGCAGTGATTTCAAGTGACCGAGCAATTCGAAATCCATCTCGACACCACCCGCTGCCGGGCGTACGGAGTCTGTGTGAGTGTCATGCCCGAGGTGTTCGAGACACCCCCGGGTAGCCCCGTCGCAGTACTCAAGGTCCACGCCGTCGACGCGTCGGAGGAAGAGGATCTGGACGAAGCCATCCGCTATTGCCCCGCCCAGGCTCTCGCTAAGCGCCCTCTCGAGTCGATCTCATGACACCCCACGAAGGAATCCTCATCGTTGGAGGTTCTGCGGCCGGGTTGAGCGCCGCAGATGGGCTTCGAGAAGGCGGTTATCAGGGACCGGTCACCGTACTGAATGAGGAAACTCGCGCGCCCTACGATCGACCAACGGTCTCGAAGGGACTTCTGGTGGGCGAAGGAGCACCGGAATTCATGGACCTCCGAAGCACCGAGAGGCTCGAGGAAACCAACATCACGCTTCGGAGCGGGGAGACCGCCGCGGGGCTCGATATCGACCGCCACTATCTCATCACCATGAACGGCGAGCCGATGCCGTGGGAGTCGATCATCATCGCCACAGGCGCGCGAGCTCGTACAATTCGCACCACGGATGGCAAACCGCTTCCCGTGCTGCGAACGGCATCCAATCTGATCGCGCTTCGCGCTGCGTTGACGGTCCATCGGCGGATCGCCCTCGTCGGAGCCGGCTTCATCGGTCTTGAAGTCGCCAGCGGACTGGCCGAGAGCGGTGTCATCGTAGACGTGTTTGACAACAAGCGTCTTCCTCTCGAACCGCTTATCGGCCCGGAAATCGCGGGATTTCTCCAAGAGCTCCATGCGAGCCGCGGTGTGAATATGCACGGCGACATCACGCTGAGCGCGATCACCGGCGACGAAGGCGAGTACGTCCTGCACTTCAGTGACGGCTCATCGCATCAGACTCCCCTCGTCTTGGTTGGAATTGGAGTCGAACCGAACGTGGACTGGCTCGTCAACTCGGGCGTGGAGCTCAGCGACGGCGTCGTCACCGATGAGTTTGGACGCACAAACGTGGCGAATGTGTGGGCCGCAGGTGATGTCGCGGCACTCGAACACCCGCTCCTTGAGTCCCGGTCGCGGGTCGAGCACTGGACCCATGCCATCGAGCACGGCCGACGCGTTGGGCTCAACATCGCGCGAGGTGATCTGGTCCCATTCACCACTCCCCCATACTTCTGGAGCGATCAGTACGGGATGCGCTTCCACTCCTACGGCAGGCGCCGACCCGAAGACGATGTTGTCTTTGTTAAAGGATCGCCGAGCCAAGAAAACTTCCTGGCGCTATTCGGCTCTCACGGCGAATTCCACGGTCTCTTCTCCAACGGATACGAGCAGCTCCTCCGCCCCTACCGAAAGTTGCTCGAACGAGGAGCTTCTTTCGACGAAGCCTGCACGCACATAACAGCGAGATAGGTGGATTAGCTCTTCTGCCCCCCGCTTCGAGATTGATCACGATGCGTCGACTGAGATCCGAGCGCTCGGCCAGTTGGAGCTGACTGAGACCGACCTCGACCCGGAGCCGCTTCACGGGTTTATCCCTGTAATTGTCGTAGCCCGCGCCCCGAACGCGGACTGCGAGATCGAGCTCAACTGCAGAGACCTTCGCGATCGGGCGTCCCAAAATTATCCATCTGCATCACACTTCGACCTTGAGATCCGTCTGACCGATGGTAGGGTCCTGGCCGCTGCGCTAGAGGAAACACCGAAACGCACCCAGACTGTTCGAATCGATTGCTCGCTGCCGGAGTGGCTGCACTGGAAGTGAGACGCACCGCTCGAACGCTTTCGGCTCTCGAAGGACTCAGACCCTCTTTCAATTTGGTTTTCCGTCATTTGACGAAACGCGTATCACCCAACCACTGGAACGTTCCGCTCAAGAAAGCGGATCTGGTCGCGAATCACTGTCTCGAACGGTTCCCCCACGTAGATATCGAAATGCCCTGCCCGGTAATGGCGGACCTCCCCGTGAACTGCCTGGGCGGCGTATCGATCGGTCTCCCCCGACGGCGTGACGCTGTCGCCATCGCAGATGCAGAAGAGGATCGGTGTACGAACATCTTTGGCGCGGCGGCCGGGTATGTACCGGGGCACTTGGAACATGACACGGGCCGGGACCTGGCTGCGCCAGTTCGTCAGGCCGGAATCCGCGATGAGCAAATCGAAACCAGGCTTCGAGTCGGGAGCTGTCATCACCGCGACTTCTCCGGGCTCCCCGACCACTTCGACTCGCACGGGCTCCTTGCCCCGTCGAGCTGCACACCAGTCCTGAACTGCGCGACCCATGAGTCTCAGAAGCGTGAAGAAGGGCATCCGCTTACCCGCTGCGAAGCCGTCCGTGAACGGGCACTGCGCAATCGTCGCCGCGATGCGCGGATCGTCGGCCGCGGTCACTGTGACGTGGCCGCCCGCGAACGAGGTTCCCCACAAAACGACGCGGTCGGGATCAGCCTCCGGCACTGTTCTGGCGTAGGCGACCGCACTTCGGTAGTCCTCGAGCTCGCGATCCACGTCGATCAGCTCACGTGGTTCGCCGCTGCTGGCACCAAAATGCCGGTAGTCGAATACGAGGCAGGCGTAGCCCCGTTTCACAAAACGCTCGGCGTATTTGTCGAGTCCCATCTCTTTGATGCCACCGAAACCGTGGGCCATGACGATGATGGGAACACGTGTGAAAACCGTTGCAACCGTCGGCAGGTAAAGCCATGCCTGACATTCGCCGTCACCCGAAAAGAAACGCACGTCTTGCCGCGCCGTGGTTGCCTCCGCCATATCGGCTCTCCTGAGTTCGTCGTTGATCTGCGCAGTCGTAGGCCCAGGTGAACAGTGCATTCATCCTGGGTGGGGCCAGGGGTCAGGGTGGCGATGGCCACCCCGGCCAGGAGTGGGGTGGCGGGGTGGGCCACCGGTGTTCGTCGGGAAATCAGCTTCCGGGCGTGAGCTGCTTTTCACCGACGAGATCGAGGGCGATATCGACGATCATGTCTTCCTGGCCGCCGACGAGCCGTCGACGACCGACCTCCAGAAGCAGGGTCCGAGCGTCGACGCCATAGCGCTGGGCGGCCAGCTCAGCGTGGCGGAGGAACGAGGAGTACACACCGCCGTAGCCGAGGGTGAGAGTTTCGCGGTCGACTTGGACCGGTCGGTCACGGAGCGGGCGCACGAGGTCGTCGGCGGCGTCCTGCAGGGCGAAGAGATCGCAGTTGTGTTGCCAACCTTTGATATTCGCGACCGCGATGAAAGGTTCGATCGGGCAGTTTCCCGCACCGGCCCCCTGGCCGGCGAGGGAGGCGTCGACGCGAGTGACACCCTCTTCCACGGCAACGGCGCTGTTGGCCACCGACAGCGACAGGTTTTCGTGGGCGTGGATGCCGATCTGGGTGTCGGCGTCGAGTACGTCGCGGTAGGCCCGGATGCGCTCCCGCACGTCGTCCATTGTCAGTCGGCCACCGGAGTCGGTGACGTAGACGCATTGTGCGCCATACGATTCCATCAGCTTGGCCTGGGCCGCTAGCTCCTTCGGCTCGGCCATATGACTCATCATCAGGAATCCGGACACGTCCATGCCGAGTTCCCGGGCGGTGCCGATGTGCTGGGCGGAGATGTCGGCCTCGGTGCAGTGGGTGGCGATCCGCACCGATCGCACCCCCAGGTCGTGGGCGCGCTTCAGTTCCGCGATGGTGCCGATGCCGGGCAGCAGCAGGGTGGTGAGCACGGCGTCGCCGATGTTGGCGGCGGCGGCCTCGATCCATTCCCAGTCGGTGTGGCTGCCGGGGCCGTAGTTGACCGAGCCGCCCGCGAGCCCGTCACCGTGGGCGACTTCGATGGCGTCGACGCCTGCGGCGGCCAGCGCCGCCACGATGGGGCCGACGTCAGCGGGGTCGATGCGGTGACGGATGGCATGCATGCCGTCACGGAGGGTGACGTCTTGGATGTAGAGCTGGCGGGTCATCGTGCAGCCTCCGTGGCGAGACGCGAATCAGCGTCGGCGGCAGTTGTTTTGCGTCGAGCGATGGACTCCGCGACGCGCAGCGCCGCGGAGGTCATGATGTCGAGGTTCCCGGCGTAGGCGGGCAGGTAGTGGGCCGCGCCTTCGACTTCGAGGAACACCGAAACCCGAGTGGTCACCGGCCCCGCACCGGCGGGCACCAAGGTGTTGACCGGCTCGTCCGCCGGAATTGGGGTGAACTGGACTTCCTGCTTGAGCCGGTAACCGGGCACGTATTGGGATACCCGGTCAGCCATTTCAGCGATCGAGGCCCGGATCGCGTCGTGGTCGGCGTCGCCGATGAGGCAGAAGACGGTGTCACGCATGATCAGCGGCGGTTCGGCTGGATTCAGGATGATAATCGCTTTGCCGCGCGCCGCTCCGCCGACGGTTTCGATGGCGTGGGAGGTGGTTTCGGTGAATTCGTCGATGTTCGCGCGGGTGCCGGGCCCGGCGGATTTCGACGAGATGGAAGCGACGATTTCCGCATAGTGCACCGGCGTGACAGCGGAGACTGCCGCGACCATGGGGATCGTCGCCTGTCCGCCGCAGGTGACCATGTTGACATTGCTCACCCCGGCGTCGAGGTGCTCGTCCAGGTTGACAGGCGGCACCACGAACGGGCCGATCGCGGCCGGGGTGAGGTCGATCAATGTCTTGCCGTACGGCGCAAGCTTTTTCGCGTTCGCGATGTGCGCCTTGGCCGAGGTCGCATCGAACACGATCTCGATGTCGTCGAAGCCGGGCAGGCTGGTCAGCCCGTCGACCCCCTCATGAGTCGCGGGCACCTTCAGGCGCTTGGCCCGGGCCAGACCATCCGATTCGGGGTCGATGCCGACCATCGCCCCCATCTCGAGGGCGTCGGACAGGCGCAGGATCTTGATCATCAGATCGGTGCCGATATTGCCGGAGCCGATGATGGCCACCTTGGTCTTGGTCATTGCCCCTCCTTCGGGGAGAACGTGGCGGACACCGAACCGAGCGGGCCGATGTCGGCACGAATGCGGGTGCCGGGCGGGGCGGGAACCATGGGGCCGAGCGCACCGGAGAGGATGATCTGCCCGGCACGCAAGGGGTTTCCGTACTCGCGGGCGGTGCGAGCCAACCAGGCCAGGGCGTTGAGCGGGTCGCCGAGGCAGGCCGCGCCGGTCCCCTCGGACGCGAGCTCGTCGTCGGCGTACATCCGCATGGTCACTTCGCGCGGGGTGAACTCGTCCAACCTGAGCCGCGTCTCGGCCAGCACGAACAGTCCGCTGGAAGCGTTGTCGGCCACGGTGTCGCTGATGGTGATGTCCCAGTCCGCGATGCGGGAGTCCACGATCTCGAGCGCGGCCACCGCGTAGTCCACCGCGGCGCGGATCTGTGCGTCGTCCAGTTCGCCTTCGGCCATATCCGATTTCAGCACGAAGGCGACCTCGGCCTCCGCCTTCGGCTGCAGCAGCTTCCGCGAAGGAATCTCGGCCGCACCGGAGACGTCCATGTCGGCGAGCAGCACGCCGAAGTCCGGCTGGTCGACACCGAGCTGCTGTTGCACCGCGGGAGATGTGAGTCCGATCTTCCGGCCGACGACGACACCGCCTGCCGCTTCACGGCGGCGAATCAGCTCTTCCTGAACGGCGTAGGCGAGTGCGATGTCGCCTACGCCGATCAGGTCACGCACCGGCGGGATCGGCCGCAGTTCGCGGATCGCGCCGGTGATGCGGTCGGCAGCCAATCCGACGATGTTCGCGTCGATTTCGGTTGTGCTCATGGTGGTTTCACGTCCTTCCGATAGCTGCCGGGCCGATCATGCCCGGGGCAAACCCGGGCTGCCAGTCAGCTGTTCCGCTGTGCGGTACGCCCGCCCGAAACGCCGAATCGAATTCTCGAGATGTGCCCCGACGAGGGCGTTGAACTCCTGCGGGTCCTCCACGTTTGCGAGATGCCCGCAGCCGACCAGAGTCCGCAGGATCGCGCCTGGCACCGCCTCGGCGACTCCGCGCACCAGCGACGGAGGCGTCACCCGATCCAGCTCGCCCGCCAGCACCAGGGTCGGCGCGGTGATGCGAGGCAGCAATATCGCGGCGTTGTGTGCGGCCAAAGCTTCGCAGCAGGCGGCATAGCCGGCGGGGTTCATCGTCGAGAGCGTCAGCAGTGACGACGTGTATACGTCGGGTGCGCGCCGGGCGAAACCCGGCGCGAAGCGCCGATCCGCGGTGCGGCGAACGATCTCGATGAGACCATGTGTGCGCACGTACAGCGCGCGGGACCGCCAAAAGTCGGAGTCGTAACTCGGTGCGGGACACGCGATCACAGCTCCGACCACCCGGTCTTGCCAGATTCCTGCCAGAGCCTGTGCGACCGCGCCACCGAAGCTGAGGCCCACCACAGAGAAGCGGTCCACGCCCAGCGCGTCCAGTAGCGTCACTACCTGATCCGCGAATCCCCGCACTGTGCAGCGGTCATCCGGGACCGCGGTGCGGCCGTGGCCGGGCAGGTCCACCGCAATCGTCCGGTAGTGGCGGCCGAACGCCTGCAGCTGGGGTTCCCACATCTCGAGGGTGGTGCCCAGCGATCCGAGGAACACGACCGCGGGTGCGCCGGTCAGGCCGTTGTCGCTGTAGTGCGGGTACTTCATCGACGCCGTGCCGTCGTTACCGCGAAGCCGGCGATCCAAGCCGGAATCGCCTCGTAGAAGCGGTGATTCATCTCGTACTCGCCACCGGCGGCGAGGGCCGCGTACGCCGCGATCCAGGTACGCACTTCGTGTGCGGAGCCGCCACCGTGCTCTGCCATACCCTCCACGGTCCAGTCGTCGAGTTCCGCGAGGGCGCCGGTTTGGAGCACGTCGAGCAGGTGATTGTCCCAATCCGGATTGATCGGGATCATCGTCGAGGTTCCGGCGACGTAGTCACGGCCAGCCTGCACGACTCGTTCCTCGCCCTTGGCACGCTGGACCGGCGTGGGCGGATGGCCTTCGATGAGTGCGTCGGCCACGCGCGGTGGTGCGCCATCCAGCACCGGCACGGGCGGATCATGGGAAAGCCCACCGGAGGCCAGGTATAGCACCCGGAGGTCGAGCTCGTTGGCCGTGTCGCCGATGGCGGTGCCCAGGGCCCGGATCCGGTGCACCGGACCCAGCGGCGTCGCCACCCCGTTGACGAACACCGGTACGACCGGCACCTCGGCGATTCCGCCGAACAGCATCTCCAACGGCTGGACGAAGCCGTGGTCGACGGTCATTCTCGACGACACGGTCAGATCGATGCCCCGATCGAGCACCCCTCGCGCGATGAGCTTGGCAGCACCGGAGTCCACTGACAGCGGCCCGGCGGTGGTGCCGAAATCGCCGACCGCGTGTGCCTCGGTGGCCAGGCAGAACGGCGGCATCTCCTTGTAGAAGAAGCCGTTGTAATGGTCGGGCGCGAAGAGCACCACAAGTTCCGGATCGAATGCCTGGATGAATTCTCTTGCGGCCGTGACGGCCTCGCCGACGCGGGCGAGTACATCCGGCTCGGGGTCGTTCTTGCCGATGAGTGGCGAATGGGACAGCCCCACAGCTGCTGCGGTCATGAGTGGTACCTCGGAGGTGAGTAGTGCCGGGCGGTCAATGTGCCGTAGCGGGAGGATTGATGACGACCTTGCCGGTGAGCTCGCCGTCGATCATGAGCTGGAAGCCCTTGTGAATATCGGTGAGCGGGAACGTCCGATCGATGACGGGGCGCACGCCGGTGGACTCCATCATGCGCAGCATGGATACCAATTCACCTCGGGTGCAGCCCGTGGAACCGAGAATGCGCTGCTGCAGATAGAAGATCCGTGCGAGATCGGCCGGCGGCTGGGCACCGCTGGTCGCCCCGGCAACGACGACCGCTCCGCCGGGCCGCAATGAGCGCAACGAGTGCTCCCACGTCGCCGCGCCAACGGTCTCGATGACAACGTCGACCTTTTCGGGCAGCCGCTCACCGCTCGGGACAGCCACGTGTGCACCCCACGCCAGAGCCTCGCGCCGCTTCGCGGCGCTGCGGCTGGTCGCGTAGACCACGGCACCCGCACCGACGGCGAGTTTGATTGCAGCAGAGGCGACTCCCCCGCCGGCGCCCTGCACGAGCACCCGGTCCCCCGCGCGAATGCCCGCCTTGGTGAACAACATCCGGTATGCGGTCGTCCACGCGACGGGCAGACAAGCCGCCTCCTCGAAGGACAGCCACGTCGGCTTCGGCACGAGGTTGCGTGTCGGAACGGTGAGGAATTCGGCGAACGTGCCGTCGTGAAGTTCCGACATCAACGCCCGGTTCGGGTCCAGCGTTTCGTCGCCATCGCCCGCGTCCGGATCAGCGATCACGGGGTGGACGATCACTTCGTTACCGGCGGCGTCGTAACCCGCCGCATCACAGCCGAGGATGATGGGCAGCCGTTCGGGTGGATGGCCGACACCGCGCAGTGTCCACAGATCGTGCATGTTCAGCGATGTCGCCACCACGCGGACGAGCGTCCACCCGGGCTTCGGGATCGGGACGGGAATATCGCGCACTACCAATCCTGAGAGCGGATCGGTAGCACTCTGTGCGATTGCCTGTGCTGCGAGCATGCCAGCCACGGTCGCGTGCGAGGCCCGTCGCTTCATAGCGCGCGTGCCGTCCAATGGAACGAGGTGGGAGGATCCGACATCACGGCTATCGTGCCCGGACGCATGTGCCGCCCTGCGGAACGTGCGGTGGAGATCGGCCCGGCCCGACCGCTTCCCTGGTACACATGACCTCCACCATCGAACCCGCCACCGGCCGCGAAGCCGCATGTGCCACACCGTGTGGCGCATTGCGCCGCCCGGCCGCGCTGGTCCGCAACATCGATGTCTCGGGGCTGGTCGACAGCGACACCGGCCTGCTGGATCGGGCCATATTCACCGACGAGCAGTTGTACCGGCAGGAGCTGAGGCGCGTCTTCGCTCCGAACTGGCTGTTCCTCGCGCACATCGACCAGTTCCACAAACCGGGCGATTTCTTCACCACCTACATGGGCGAGGACCCGGTCATCGTCACGATGGACAAGGACCGGCGCATCCGCGCCTACCTGAATTCCTGCCGCCACCGCGGTGCCCGTGTCTGCCGCGCCGATGAAGGGGCGACCCGCAACTTCACCTGCACCTATCACGGCTGGGCCTACGATCTCGACGGCAAGCTCGTCTCGATCCCGAACAAGGACGGCTATCCGGAATCGTTCGACACCAAGGACTGGGGCCTGGTCGAGGTGCCGCACGTAGAGACCTACCGCGGGCTGATCTTCGGCACCTGGAATCCCCAGCCCTCGCCGCTGCGTGACTATCTCGGCGATATGGCCTGGTATCTCGACGCCATGCTGGACCACGACGACGAAGGCACCGTGATCGTCGGCGGCGTGCACAAATGGGTGTTGGAGGGCAACTGGAAGCTGGCAGCCGAGCAGTTCGCCACCGACTGGTACCACGTCAACATGAGCCACGCCTCGGCGCTGATGGTGTTGTCCCCCACCAAGAATCCCAAGAACGAGATCGTGCACCGCACGGGTCGTCAGTTCCTCGATCCGAACGGGCACGGCGCGGGTTTCCCGGTGCATGCGAAGAACCGGTTCAACGCCCAGAAGGTCCACGAGTGGATCGACTATGACGCGCTGCGCGAGCGTCTCGGCGAGGCCCGGGTGGAGGGACCGCTCACCGATGGCCATGCCACGGTCTTCCCGAACTTCTCCTACCTGCCGGTGATCGGCACCATCCGCGTCTGGCATCCCAAGGGGCCCGACCGGATGGAGGTGTGGTCCTGGACGGTGGTCGACAAGTCGATGCCGCCGGAAGTGCGTGAGGCACAGCGGCTGTACAACCTGCGAACCTTCGGCCCCAGCGGCATCTTCGAGCAGGACGACGGTGAGAACTGGAGCGAGGTGCAGGCGATCTCGCACGGCTTCATCACCAACTCGGTGCCCCTGAACTACCAGATGGGGATCGGCTCCGAGCGAGAGGATGGCCGCCACCCCGGCACCACCAGCGAACTGTACAGCGACGCGGCTGGCCGGGCCTTCTACGGCCGCTGGCGCGACCTGATGAACACCCCGGCCTGGCACGAGAAGGAAACCCGATGAGCAGCAATGGAATCCGCGTCGCGGCATTGGACGAGATCCCGGTGGGCGAGGGTATCGCGATCGGCAAGGCCGTCACCGGCACCGACGACGACGTCGCGCTCCTGCGCGACGACGATGGCAGCGTCTACGCCCTCGATGACACCTGCCCGCACGAGATCGCGTCCCTCGCCGAAGGCTGGGTGGAGGGCGGATTCGTGGAATGCCCAATGCATTCGAGCAAGTTCTGTCTGAAAAGCGGCGAGGTGCAATGCCTCCCAGCTACCCGGGATGCGCGTCCGCACCGCGTCGAAGTCCGCGACGGCGAGGTCTACCTGTTCCCCAACGAGGCGCCATGATCGGCAGCGTCGTGATCGTCGGCGGCGGCATCGCGGGTGTCAGTACCGCCGCCTCACTCCGCACGGGGGGATTCGTCGGCGACGTCACTATCGTGGACACCGGTGAGTTTCCCTATGACCGGCCGCCGCTGTCCAAGGACTTCCTCAGCGGCGCCAAACAGCTCACCGAGATCGCATTGCAAACGCCGCAGTGGTATGACGACAACAAGATTCGACTAATTCCAGCAAGCAAGGTCACCGCATTGCACACTTCCACCGGTGAGGTGGAGCTGTTCGACGGCACGGCGATCACCGCCGACCGGGTCGTGCTCGCCACCGGCGGCAGTGCCGCTCGTCCCCCGATTCCAGACAGCACCAGCACCCGGGTACACGTGCTGCGCACAGCCGACGACGCGACGCGGCTGCGAGCCGCGTTGACGCCCGGCGCCCGGGTGCTGGTTGTCGGCGCGGGTTTGATCGGGGCCGAAGTCGCCTCCACCGCAGTCGATCTCGGATGCGAGGTCACACTCGTAGACCCGGTCCGCCCGCCGTTGACGGTAGCCGTCGGCGCCGAGATCGCCCAATGGATGCATGAGCAGCACAGCGCCCGCGGTATCCGCACCATACGTGCCGGTGTGCAGACATTGCGCGACAACGCTTCCGGCATCGAGGCACTGCTGACCGGAACCGACCGGACCGACAACTTCGACGTGGTCGTCCTCGGTGTAGGTATGGCACCCGAGACCAGGCTCGCAGAGGCCGCCGGACTCGACGTCGACCGGGGCATCGTCGTCGACCACACGCAGACCACCTCCAATCCCGCAGTGCTCGCGGTCGGCGACCCCGCCCGCACCCGCCGCGACGGGGACCTGTCGCCACGCACCGAGCATTGGGAAGCCGCACAGCGTGACGGTCAGCGCGCCGCGGCGACCATCCTCGGCATCGCCGCGCCGGCCGACAGTGCCTCATGGTTCTGGACCGACCGCCACCACCGGCACATCGAGGTTGTCGGCGCGCTGGGCGGAGCCGAGCGCACCGTACTGCGCGGCGCACTCGGCGATCCCGCTTTCGCTGCCTTCGGCCTGGTCGGTGACCGGATCGTCGGTGCGGTCGGTGTCGACGATTCCGCGGCGGTCCGTGCGGCGCGCCGCCTCATCGATCGCGGAATCGCCGTGGATCCGGACCGGCTCGCGGACTCGTCGGTCGGGCTTCGAACACTACTGCGCGGATGATGTGCCGTTCTGCGGCACAACGGCTTCGGCGGTCTCCTGAAGAAGGGATGGAATAACAGCGTGAGCACCACGACAGCGCAGTCGCTCGCCGGACAACGAGCAGACCGCGATATCCACTTCGAGGTCGAACAGTTCTACTACTTCGAGGCAGAGCTGCTCGACGACGGCCGGTTCACCGACTGGCTGGAGTTGCTCGCCGACGACCTCGACTACTGGATGCCCACCCGCACCAACCGGCTACGACGGCAGCAGGCCCTGTCGATCGCCGCGCGCGGTGAGGCCGCCTATTACGACGAGTCCAAGGAAAGCCTGGCCTGGCGCATCCGCCGTTTCGACTCAGGCATGGCATGGGCCGAGGACCCGCCCTCGCGCACCCGACACATGATCACCAATGTGGTTGTGCACCACGTCGATCCGAATGAGCACGCGGGCTTCACCGCCGACGACCTGCTCGTTCGGTCGGCATTCCTCGTCTACCGCAACCGGCTCGAACGCGAGGAGAACACCTTCGCGGGTGGGCGTACCGACATCCTGCGCCGCGACGAGGCCGGGCTGCGAGTGGCCCGCCGCACCATCCTGCTGGACCAGAACATCCTGCAGGCCAAGAACATATCCACCTTCTTCTAACGGGAGGAACCCGATCGTGTCCACCACAGAACTCGATACCACCGTGCAGCAGAACGACGTTCAGCTCACTCACCACACCGTCGCGACCACGCTCGGTCCGATCGCCGTCGCCGAGGCGGGATCGGGCCCGGTGCTGGTCATGCTGCACGGCGGCGGCCCGGGGGCGTCCGGAGTCAGCAACTATCACCAGAACCTGGCCGCGCTGGCCACCCGCTTCCGCGTGATCCTGCCCGACCAGCCTGGATTCGGCGGCAGCTACCGGCCCGACGAGGCCGCGCTCGACGCGCGCTCGATCACGCAGATCACCGTCGACGCCCTCTTCCAGACCCTGGACTCGCTCGGCATCGACCGGTTCAATCTGCTCGGCAACAGCCTCGGCGGTGCGGCCGCGATCGCCATGGCGCAGTCGCAGCCCGAGCGGATCTCCGGTCTGGTGCTCATGGCCCCCGGCGGCGGCTGGCTGCCGTTCGGCCCTACTCCGACCGAGGGCCAGAAGGAGATGTTCCGCTACTACAACAGCGGCGGGCCCAGCGAGAAGAAGATGGCCAACTTCATCCGCACCATGGTCTTCGATCACAAACAGTTCGGTGCGGAGGTGATCAAGGCCCGCTACGAGGCGTCGCTGGACGACAGCCACATCGAGTTCTACCACCGATACAACGCCGCCTTCGCGAAACGCCACGGCATGGATCCGCTCTGGCGCGAACTGCACAAGATCAAGGCACCGACCCTGCTGCTGTGGGGCCGCGATGACCGGACGATCACCCTCGACGGCGCACAGATCATGCTCAAGAACATCCGCAACGTGCAGCTGCATGTCTTCGGCGACTGCGGGCATTGGGTACAGCTGGAACGCGCACGCGAATTCGAACGACTCGTCGGCGACTTCCTGGCGGATCTGGCATGAGCGGCTGGCTCGACGGCTACGTCGCACTCATCACCGGCGGCGGCTCCGGCATCGGTCGCGCCGTGGCGGAACGCTTTGTCGCCGAAGGCGCTTCGGTCACGATAGTTGGCCGGGACCTCGACCGGCTGAAGGAGGTATGCGCGAACTCGCCGGACCGATCCCGCATGCACGCCGTACAGGCCGATGTCCGCGATTCCGAGCAGCTCCACGCGGCCGTCGGCGAAACCGTGACCGAATTCGGCAAACTCGACACCCTGGTGACGAACGCCGGTATCTGGGACTACCAGCGCCAGCTCACCAGGCTGACCGCCGAGGAGCTGTCCGCCACCTTCGACGAGTTGTTCGCGATCAACGTCAAGGGCTACATGCTGGCCGCCGAGGCCGCCTGGCGCGAACTGGTGAAGACGCGCGGCAGCATCATCATGACCTTGTCCAACGCCTCTTTCTATGTCGCCGGAGGGGGACCGATCTACACGGCGAGCAAGCATGCCTGTCTGGGTCTGATGCGCGAACTCGCCTACGAACTGGCACCGAAGGTACGCGTCAACGGCGTCGCCTGCGGCGGCATGAACACCGACCTGCGCGGACCGGAATCCCTTGCCCTGCGCGATCGTTCGATAGCGACGTCGTTCGCCAAGCGGACCGCCGATACGCCGCCGCCCCCCATTCCGCTGCACGACTCCAGCACCGATCCCCGTGACTTCACCGGTTCCTATGTGCTGCTCGCGTCCCGTGAACAGAGCGGCCCCATCACCGGCCAGGCAATCGAGGTCGACGGTGGCATCCGAGTGCGCGGTTTCGCCAGCGCAGCCGGCGGCGACCACCTCTGACACGCCCGGCCGCGAGCCAAAGGAGTTTCGATGACCATGACGCATCCGGTGAGTCCCGGTGCCACAGTAGATGTCAATCCAGCATCCGCGATCGCGGTGACCGCCCACCACCACCCGGGCAAACTCGCGATCCGGTATGCGGGAGGCGATCTCACCTTCGCGCAGCTCGACGTTCGAGCCGCACGACTCGCAGCCGCCCTCGCCGACCGCGGTGTGGGCGCCGGAGACCGGATCGCCTATCTCGGCCTCAACAGTCCCGCGTTCCTGATCACCATGCTCGCCGCCTTCCGATTGGGTGCCATCTTCGTGCCCGTCAACTTCCGTCTCGCCGAGCCGGAGTTGGGCGCGGTGCTGCGCAGCAGCGGCGCCATCGCCGCGGTCTGTGAGCCCAGTCATCGTGAGTTGTTGGACGCGGTGCGGCATGAAACCGCTGTGCGTCTCCTTCTGCTCGTCGACGACGACACCGAAGTGCCGGCGGAGGGCTCGCCTCTGGGGTGGGAGCCTTGGAGCCCGCTACTCACCACCATGAGAAAGCCGACGACAGTCCCGCTACGACGGGTTTTCGACCAGCCCGCGATCCTCATGTTCACTTCCGGCACAACCGGATTCCCCAAAGGCGTGATTCTCACCTACGGCAATCTATGGTGGAACGGGATCAACGTCGATTCTCGTCTCGACACCCGTCGCGGAGACGTTACCCACGCCGCCGCCCCGCTGTTCCATATCGGCGGCCTCAACGCACTGGCACTGCGCACGTTGGTCCGCGGGGGCACATTGGTGATCCGCCGCGGCTTCGAACCTGTTGTTTTTCTTCGCGATCTGATCGACTTCGAGGTCAATTCGTTTTTCGCGGTTCCAGCCATGCTCGCCGCGCTGGCACGGGTGCCCGAGTTGGCTCGCACAGCGCTCCCCCATCTGCGCACCATTGTGGTGGCCGGAGCTCCGGTCCCGACGTCTCTCATCGAACACTATGCAGCACAGGGGATCACGTTGCAGCAGGCGTGGGGATTGACCGAAACCGCGCCCTTCGCAACCCATCTCCCCGCCGAGTTCACCGAGGCGAAGATCGGTTCCGCAGGAATCCCCATGCCCCACACCGAGGTCAGGGTTGTCGACCCAACGAATACCCCTGTACCGGCTGGCAGTGCCGGTGAAGTCGTGGTGCGTGGCCCCAACGTCACACCGGGGTACTGGAACAACCCGGCGGCGACCGGTGCGGCCTTCGACTGGGAGGGATGGTTCCACTCCGGGGACATCGGATATCTCGACGAGGACGGCTTCCTCTACATCGTCGACCGGCTCAAGGACATGATTGTCAGCGGCGGCGAGAACATCTATCCCGCCGAAGTCGAACGAGCGCTGGCCGATCTGCCCGGCATTCTCGATGTCGCCGTGATCGGCACACCCGATGATCAGTGGGGTGAGACCGTCACGGCCGTCATCAGCTGCGCGGCGGGGACCGAGCTCACGCTCGAGGATGTCCGGCAGCACACGGCGTCGAAACTCGCACGGTACAAACTTCCTCGGCGGTTGCATGTTGTCGAAACCGTGCCGCGCAACGCCTCCGGAAAGCTCGACAAGGTCAGGATCCGGCATCTGATCGACAAGGAAGTGCGACCATGACCACGCCCCCCGTTCCAATCCTGGAATTGCCGGATCCGTGGACGTTCGCCATCCAAGACCGCTCGCGTACAATTCTTCTCGCCGAAATCTGCCGCACGCCCGACTTCCGCGCGTCTGTCGAGCTGGAACGTTGCGTGGCGGGGCGACTACGCAACGCCTATCCGGTCGGATCTCACGACCTCGAGATCCGGATCAGCGACGGTGACCCGCAAGAGAAGATGGACATGCTCCGAGTGCTCACCTCCGCCGTCCAGGCCGCGGATTCCCAGTGCCGCAAGGTCATTTTCGCGGTGCCAACCGACGATCCGAGCACCCTGGAATACGCGCGGGCAGCAGGATTCCGCTACGTCGTCGACGTCGACCTGCCCGACATCGAACTCCGTGTGCTGGTTGCGGAACCAGATTGGGTCACCGCCGTCGACATGGACCTCGACCACGTGCCGGGCACGTGATTCGCTCCCGCCCGCGAGCCCGGCGTCCAGTGGACGGACACGCCGCAGAGCGATACTGCTGGCTCGCTTTGGTCACGAGCCTGCTGATGATCGTCCTGGCGATGTTCGCATTGCTGCTACCAGGGTCCGCGCACCGGCCTGGTCAGTCCGGCACGGTCATCGGAACCCCCGGCCGGTGCGAGCCCTCGTGCACCGTGGGACCGAACTGACGCACTTGTGGATACGTCGTCACCATGTGAGCGACCACGCGGTCAGTCAGGCAGACATAGCAGTGCGGCACATCACCCGGAAACCGAACGAAATCACCAGCGACCAAGTCGACCGAGTCGCTGATAGGCCCAGTGCGCAATTTGCCGGTGATCACATAGAGGTGATGCAGGGTGCCAGGGGCGTGCGGCTCGATTGTGGTCGATTGCTGCCTGTCCCGCTCCAGCCGCAGCACGAGCGTCCGCACATAGCCCGAACCGTAGGTCTCGTCGAGCATGCGCTCGGACCGGTTCATCGACTCGAACCATTCCGCTTCACTCGCTCGCTGGACATAGACGGGGGTACCCCATTCGGTCAGCAGTCGACGCACCGACACATCCAGCGCGGCGCCCAGTAACGCCAGCGTCTCCACGGTGGGATTGCCGACTCCCTGTTCGATCTTGGACAGGGTCTGTTTCGACAACCCGGAACGACGGGCTAGTTCGCCGATGGACATGGCCCGCTCACGGCGATACCGACGGACGTTCCGAGCCACCAGCTCGTTCTCGTCGATCTTGCCGTCACTTTTGATGTACATGTCGTCATTGTTGACGAACAGACGGTCAACTTCCAGTAGGGGCCGGCTGAGAGTGTGTGCGATAGCAGATGGCCAATCGCCGATCACGAATCGGCCGGGTGACCGTGGTACCGGATTCCACAAGCGAGCAGCCGCGTTCGAACCGAAACGTACCCGCGACCGCACCCTGAGCGCGATCCCGGCAACCGCCGTCACTCTTGATGAACCGGGTTGTCCTTGCCTCTGATTCAGCGACGGTCCCGCGCCGCCGCGATCGCCCGCGCGCTCCGGATCTCCGCCATCGTGAGTGCGGGCTCAACAGCCGGAGCGGCCGGGTACCGCATTCCATCCAACAGCAACGCCAGATAGCGCCGCCAGTTGCCCGGCCGCACAGCCCCGGTGAAGGCCGCGACGGAGTGCACCATCGTGATCGATGCCAGAACATCGGCCGGGGCGAGATCCGCTCGCACTGCACCGTCGGCCCGGGCCCGGTCCACCAAGTTCTCCAGAACCGGTGCGACGGCCGCTTCGAAGCGCGCGAAGGTCCTTGCGCCGTCGGCCGATTCGCTCATGGCAGCGGCCAGTCCCCGGTTTCCTGCCACGAGCTCACAGGTTCGCTCGAGCAGGCCCGCCAACCCCGACCATGGATCCGGATTCCGGTCGGCCGCCGCGGCAGCCTCCTCCAATCGAGTGACGTATCCGCCGGTGATCTCGGCGATCAACTCGGATTTGTTCGCGAACCGCCGGTACACAGTCCCCACTCCGACCTCCGCGGCGGCGGCCACATCGTCGAGCGTGACATCCAATCCACGTTCGGAGAGCAGGCGGTCCCCCGCGGCGAGTATCTTGGCGTGATTTCGTGCCGCGTCGGATCGCATGCGGCGGGCGCTCGGCGAAGATTCCGAAGTGGTCATACATCCGAGCATCTCACGTGCCGCACTGGGCTGAATGTGTGGTCGGACACCTGATCACGTACAGATCGTCACTTTTAATATGCCAGTCGTCATTATTGACGAACGGTCCGCCAGTTTGCATGATTGTCATATATAAGTGCCGAGGCGGTGTATCAGATTGGACACCAGCCGTTAGCCGGAGGAACTCACAATGACCACGTCCTTTGCCGATCCGGTCCGCGACGATCGCGCCGCCGTCGACAAGGCCATCAGCCTGCTGGTCGCCTTCGGAGACCAGGCCAGCACCGGTGTCGGTGTCAGTGAGCTCGCCCGGCGCGCAGATCTTTCCAAATCGACGGCCTTCCGGGTGCTCGGGATGCTCGAGCGAAACGGCGTGGTCGAACGTATCGGCACCGGCTACCGGCTCGGAGCTCGGCTGCATCAGCTGGGCCAGGCGGTGTACTCGCCCGAGCATGAGCGCGTCCGGGACCTGCTGCTGCCGTTCCTGACCGACCTGTACGAGATGACCCGTCACACAGTGCATCTGGCGGCCCTGCACGACACCGACGTCGTATACCTGGCCAAGCTGTACGGACATCGCACGATCCCGGCTCCCTCGCGAATCGGCGGGCGGCTCCCCGCGCACGCGACCGCTGTCGGGAAGATCTTGCTCGCGTACGATTCCCACACCGCCGCCAGGGTTATCGCAGGAGGGCTCCCAGCCCTCACTTCGCATACCCGTACCGATCCGGATCGCCTCGCGGACGAGCTCGCGACCATCCGCGCCAACGGCATCGCCGACGACGATCAGGAAAGCCGCCTCGGGCTGGTGTGCTTGGCCGCACCGGTTTTCGACTCCCGGGGCCGCGCGATCGCCGCTCTCTCCGTAGCCGGACGACATGGCCGGTTCGACAGCCGCCGACTGGAGCACGCACTGCGCCGCGTCTGCGCATCCGCCTCCCAGACGCTCGCCCGGGCGCAGCTGCCTCGCACGGCATGATCTCGAACCGCGGTCATGCCGATACCGCAGATCAGCTCCCCCGCGGCCATTCCTGGCAGCCATCGCCGTTTCTGTTCCTCGGTGCCGAACTCGACCAGGTAGGGCGGACGCACATCGGAGTGGATGCTGAAGCATGAGGCGATTCCCAGGCTCAGTGACGAAATCTCCTCCGCGACAATGGTACTGAATCGGAATTCATCAGCTCCGGCACCCTCGGGGATGTTTGCTGGCGGGGGTGATCGACGGTGATCACGCCCGTCGTCCCGCACAGCGAGGCGTGGTTGTGGCCGTTGATCATCGAAGGGTCGATGGCGCAATCCACCGTCGCACTGTTGGCCCTCGCCCACTCCACTCACGGCGACGAGCATCCGTACGCTACCGGCCACGTTGTGGACGACTCCCCCGCACAGCACACCGACCGAGCAATCACCGAAAACACAGCCCAGGCTCCGCAAGCGGCACCGAACGCGATCCCAGGCGTGCACACGCCATCGCACACTTCCGTCGATGCCCGCCAAGACCTTTCCGATCTGGCTGCGCGGTTGTGCCCGGTGGCGGCGGCTGGGTTTGGGGAGCCCTACAGTTCTGAGGTAATACGATCTTGGCCTTGGACGACTCCCGACCGCTGGGACCTCACCGGCGCCGTGATCTGCCAGGTCGGCGTCGCGATCATCATGTACGCACCACGCCCCGCCTGACCTCGATCTGGCCAGCGACTGCAGCACCACACGTGTCATGATCTGCTACAGTCTGCGCGAAAGCCACTGAGCTGCAAATACTCTCCCGAATCGGCAGTCGCCGCCCGGAAGATCCCCAGAGAAGTGATGACAGGCACCACCCGTCACTACAGCTGGTAATTCGCTTCGGTAACCAGCCGCCCACCCGAAAACCGCAGGTCGTCCCCCATTCCCATGTTCGACACGCCCCGCCGAAGGCGCAACCCCGCGCCCCTGGCAGTCGCTCCGAGAATGCTCAGGATAACTGCAGGTCGGCGACGAATGCGAGGTTGGGGATGTGGGTCAGCTCCCCCTCCCGACTTGGACCCCAACGAGAATCGGACGAGGATGCGGACTTGCTTGGTGGCAGGAGGTCGTTGGCGTGCCACGCTAAGACACGCCGGAAGGTAGCGGCCAACGCGTCCTCCGACGACCGGGTTAAACACTTCCACAGCCACGGTTTCATCGCGGTACCTGTACCTAGGCCAGCACTCCCGACCGTCGGTGGAGTGTCGCACGACCGACGCTGGCAGGGACCGCGCACACCAGTTGTGGCGCAAACTGCCAGGATCGGCTTTTATGGATGTTGGGAGAATCAGTGGACAGGGCGCGAAAGAAGTGCCCCATGTCTTCGATGTTTGACTTCTGGCTTTTCGCCGCCGTCCTCCCAAAGATTCAACCCAGGTGCGGATTGCGGGTCAGTCCTCTGCTCCGTTACAGCCAAACCCCGCCGATTACGGGACGATGTGCTGCGGATGCGGCGAGAAACGGCAGACTGCGAGTGCCGAGACCTCACAGCTTCGCGCGGGTGGGTTGGCAGGCTGGGCAAAGGTTGAATCTCTCGATCTTCAGTGGTGTGATCACCGCGGTCATGGCTGGAGCCGGTCAGTGACTGAGCGGCTGTCTGCGAGTGACGATGGCCCGCAAGACATGCCGGGTCCAAGCTGGTCCCCGAGCGATCTGCAACGCGAGCCGATCACCGGGTTGTTCGAAGGGTTGTACCAAACCGTCGCTGCCCGTCCGGCGCCGTCGAAAGCGCTGGCGGACTTCGCGTTCCCGACAGTCCTGGACGAGGCACCGATCGCAACCCTCTACTGTTCGGTCACGACCATCGACAACCGGGGCCGGCTCGCTGCCAGATCTGCAGTAAGGGTGCTGGGTTGGGCTCCAGGGCAACCGCTTTCGATGGACGTAGAGCGCAGCGTGGTGAAGGTTCGGCGTTCACGTGATGGCCAGCCGCTCCACCAACGCAGGTTTCTGATACTTCCATCCGATATCCGCAACAAGTGTCGGCTGTATGCGGGTGATCGGGTGTTGATAGCGGTGTCCCTCGCCGATGAAGTGCTCGTGGTGTACCCGCCGCGGATGTTGACGGCGGCGCTGTGGGCATATTTCCCGGACTTGTGGCAGCAAGGGCGATGAAAGACGCCGAGGTGGCCGAGCTGCTGCAGGCGATCTCGCGGCTGGGCTTGACGGTCGTAGGAAAGAATGTCAGAGCGGCGGGTATCGAGGTGCCGACATTCGGTGAGTTCGTTCCTCGGGTGTCGTGCGCTGTGTCGGTGTTGCAGCGGGAGAGCTACACAACTTACTGGCGAATTCTCGTGGTCGAGTGGGGTCACCGGCGTTTGAGCGAGCCGACGCCCACCGAGATCCTTCATCTGATGAATCGGCACAAGGCCAACGCCGTGGTCAGGTCGAATTGGCGGGGAGGTACGGGCGCGGCCAGGAACTTCCTGCACGCGGTGCGGTGTTTGTACCGCTTCGCCGAGATGGACAGCTTGATCGCTCCGGCGGACAACCCCGCGGCCAAGGTCCCGATGCCCCGGAAGCTGGAAAGCAGCCGTCACGCTTTGACCCCAGAGCAGGTTTCCGATCTGGGGCGCGTTGCCTCTGAAACGGGCAACGATGTCGAGTTGGACGCTCTGATCGTGCGCCTGCACATCGAGACGGCATGCCGCCGTGAAGCCGCGCTCAAACTGCGTCTGGACGAGTTGAGCGCAGGCGATTGCACCGTCCTGCTGCATCACAA
Source organism: Nocardia sp. NPDC050412 (assembly GCF_044458825.1). NCBI lineage: Bacteria > Bacillati > Actinomycetota > Actinomycetes > Mycobacteriales > Nocardiaceae > Nocardia > Nocardia sp. NPDC050412. The sequence continues at coordinate 131,584 of NZ_JBITIJ010000017.1, read as the reverse complement.
AGGCGGCGTGGACGCGTGGCATCCTGTGACTCCCCTGCTCATGCGCAGACTCGTCGAGCATGTCGAGACCCGGGGCGGAAGTTCCGCGAAAGCCGAACACCGAGTGCTGCGAACCCGCAGCGGGAACCCGATCACCGGTCGACGCTACGACAACCTCCACGGCCGGTTCCGCCGGTATCTGCCCTGGGCTGACGCGAAAGGTGTGACAGTGCACTGGCTTCGGCATACCACCTTGACTTTCGTCGAGCGAGAGTTCGGGGAAGCGGTTGCACGCCGGTATGCGGCCCACCGAGACCCGGGCACGACTGCGACACCGATCTACACGAAGGCATCCCTGGTCGAATGCGCCCAGGCGCTGGTCGCAGTCACCGGGCAACCGCATCCACTTGCCCGTATCGAACGCACTTCGACGGCGCTGCAGGCCCACGAAGAGAAGGGACACGAAAAAGGGGTATGGTGATCGCATGTACACGAAAAGTGTGCATAAATACCACATTTCGAGTGTCCTGGTCCCCCTCCGGACACTTACCATAACCCCAACTGTGCGGGTCGAGAGATGTCTCGACCCGCACGAGTCGTTTGGCGGGGTGGTAGGTCATCTGCAGGTTGAGGTGCCGGTAGACCTCGGCTTTGTCCAGCGGATCCGCCCCGGACAACACTCGCCGGATATCTCCGAGTTCCTTGATGAGATTGCGGATCTCCTCGCTGGTCATTCGCCGTTGCCTTGTGATCGGCCGCGAACGGGCGAGGGCTTCGGCGCGGCGGGCTTGCACCTCGGCCATCCACTGCGCCACTAGATGCGGGTCGGCACCGGCTTCCAAGGCTGCCCGGTGTCGGGCCAGGATCCGGTCACAATCCTCGATCGCCTGTGCGACGGCCGCCGCTGACGGGTCGAGGTCATGGTCGGGTTGGGCCCGGTAGAGAGTTTCTATGGTCTCGGCAACTCGGTGCGGGGCGAAGCAGGTGCCCAGCCAATCATCGAGTGGGCCCAGTAGATCCCGTTCGGCCAGATACACGTTGCGGGGATGGACGACTTTGTTCGCCAGGGCGTACTCGTTGGGATACCGGCATCGATAGAGCAGCATTTCCCGGCTTCGCTGGCCTTGCATCCGCCGCTGGCACAGCCCACACCGCAGCCGACCGCGAAACATATAGGTGTGATGGGTGCGGTGCCGTTCCCGCGTCCCCCGGCCGGCTCCCTTCGCGGCCAAGACCTGCTGGGCGCGTTCGAACGTGTCTGGGTCGATGATCGGGTCGTGCACCAAGTGATCAGAGAAGACCCACTGGTCACGGTCATTCCATCGCATCCGGGTCTCATGCCCCAAAGCGATGTCCTCAACATCGATGAGGATTTCGTCTTTGCGTTGCTTGTTCCACACCTGCCGCCCGGTGTAGCGAGGGTTGGACAGGATCACCCGAATCGCGCCCTTGGACCACGCCACCCCGGGGCGGTGTCGGTTTCGTCCGGGGTCGTAGGCCGACGGCGAGGGGACATCGTCGCGGGTCAGCGCCTCCGCGATCGCGAAAATCCCTCGGCCACCGAGATATTCGGCAAAGATCCGTTGCACGACCGGTGCGGTCACAGGATCGGATTCCAACCGATGCAACCGCTTCCCGTCGGCGGCCTTGGCCGGATTCGGATGCGGCCCCGCGTCGGCCAACCGGTACCCATACGGAGGCCGCCCGCCCAGGAAGCGGCCCTCGACACTGGCTTGGGAGGCCATCGCCGCACGAACCCGTATCTTGATCCGGTTGCGCTCGCCCTTGCTCATACCCCCGAACACCGACATCACCAAGTCGTGGGCCTCAGAGTCCGGATCGACCGCACCGCCGACCTCAGGTACCCACAACTGCAGTCCGTAGTGGGTGAGGACCGGGAAGGTCAGGCCGTACTGGTTGCCGTAGAACGCTCGCTGCGGCTCGCCGATCACCACCGCGTCGAAACCACGATCCGGGTCCCGCATCGCCTGCAGCAGCCGCGTCGCTTGCGGTCGACGTTTCCAGGGAATCGACCGAGACTGACCGACATCGAAGAACTCGGCCACAATCTCGCCGTGCCGATCGGTCAACGCCCGCGCCCGCGCCAGCTGCCAATTCCGGGACGCCTCCGGGTCCTGCTGATCCTCGGTCGACACTCGCCCGTAGAACGCGAACCTCACCACTACGCCGCCCTCCGTTCATCGCGGAACTCGCTATGTCGCTGGGCTGGTTCCCCAGACTTGTCCCGCGCCTGCCGTTGCGCGGCGTTGTACAGCAGACGCAGCACCGCATCAGCTGCTGCCGGTCCCAACATCGGTGGATCCGACGGGGTCTGCACAACCAGCTCCTCGACACAATCCGAGTCACCGCACGTCGTCGCCGGCTCATGACGTAATCCCCCTCCTGATCAACAACGCGGTCGCCGATACCCGATGCTGGTCAAAGCCCTCGGCGCAGGCTGCGCTTCGGTCGTGTTCTGTGTCGTCGTGATCGCCGCCGTGGTCACCACCGTCATCGTCTACCAGCAACCGCTCCCCACTCCCAGCTCCGGTTCGTCGGCGAGTGCGCGCAGCACCCCGAGTCCCCAAGCGCGAGAAGACATCCCGCCGGAACTGCTGGTGCTCTACCAGAACGCGGCGAGTGATTGTCCCGGTCTGGAGTGGTCGGTGCTCGCCGCGATCGGCAAGATCGAGACCGACCACCGCCGCTCACCTCTGCCGGGGGTGCAGGCCGGACAGAACTCGGCCGGGGCCGGGGGCCTGATGCAGTTCCTCGAACCGACCTTCGAGGCTGTGGTGGCCCGGCACCACCTGCCTACGGGCGGGGCGAGCCCGCCCTCGCGCTACAACCCCAGCGACGCCATCCACGCCGCCGCCCACTACCTGTGCGACTCCGGTGCGCCCGCGGATCTGCGTGCGGCGATCTTCGCCTACAACCACGCCGACTCCTACGTCGACCAAGTCCTCGACCAGGCAGCCCGCTACCGCGCCACCACTCCCTCCGGTGACGGTGACTGCCACACCGTCGCAGCCGCGAGCACAGCTGCCGCGCAGGCGATCTCCTTCGCCTGTGCTCAGCTCGGGGTCGCCTACGTGTGGGGCGGCAACGGTCCCGAGGTCAACGGTGGCTGGGACTGTTCCGGGCTCACCCAGGCCGCCTACCGGGCCGCCGCAGTCACCCTGCCTCGCACCACCGACGACCAGGTCCACACCGGCCCCCGCATCCCCGAAAACCAGCTCGCCCCTGGTGATCTCGTGTTCTACGGCACCACCGACAACAACGTCCACCACGTCGGTCTCTTCCTGGGAGCCGGGCGGATGGTGCACGCGCCGGATGTGGGAGCTCCCGTCCAGGTCAGTGACTACCGGTGGCCTGGAGACGACTTCTACGGCGCGACCCGCCCCTCCGCCATTGCTTCACCCGCACAACCGGATTCGCGCGACTCACCCTAGCGCGCCGCCGCCGAGCCCCCAGTGACGAATCCGACCCGATAGGAGACCCCTCATGCGCCTTCACCACCACACCCACCCAAGGCCCTCTCGCGCCCGTCGCTCCGCTCGTGGCCTGCTGTGTGCGGCCGTCACCGCCGCGACCGTTGTCGGGGCCGGTGGCGCCGCCGCAGACCCGACACCGGCCCCCACTGCAGCGTCCTGCTCGCGCTGGACCGCGCTGCTGGTACCGGGCACATGGGAGACAACCCCGGCCGCCGACCCGACCCGTCCGGTGGGGATGCTCACCCCGGTCGCCCAGGGACTCACCGCGCACTACGGCAGCGACATCGACGTGCGCACTCTCGCCTACACCGCCCCCTACACCACCTCGCAAACCGCAGGCGCACAAGCACTCACCGCCACCCTCGCAGGCTTGTGCTCGGGCACGAGAGTGGTTCTCGCCGGCTACTCCCAAGGCGCCGATATCGTCGGTGACCTCGCCACCGCGATCGGCAACCAGGCAGGCCCGATACCCGCCTCCCGAGTCGTGGCGATCGGACTCGTCTCCGACCCCCACCGCGACCGGCCACCGCCCAGCTCGGGAACCCCGTGTCCGGCCAGGGCATCGCCGGACCGCGCTCCCAGGACTTCGGCGCCCTCACCGACCGTGTCCGCACGCTGTGTGCCGAGGGTGACCTCTACTGCTCGACCTCGCCGCAGGCATCGCCTGCCCTGGCCGCGGTGGGCCGCGCCGTGACCTCGCCCCCCAATCCTGCTCCGGCCCAGGCCACCCCCGCGCCCGCCTGGCCCTCGACCACCGCGACGACCAGCTCCGCACCGATCCCGGGCTCGACGTCGGCACCGATGCCCAGCACAGCCCCGGGCACGGCTGCGACAGCACCGGCCACGACTCCGACCTCGATCGGAGGTCTGGATCCCTCCCAGATGCTCGCCCAAGTGGTCACCATGCTCGGTGGGCTGTCGGGGTTCGCCGCGAACGTGCCCGCCATCATCGGCGACCTCGCCCAGCTACCCGCACTCGTCGGCACCTTGCCACACCGCGACGAAAACTTGCTGCACGACCTCGTGGGCTTGCTCGATGTCGCCTCGCAGCCCCCTGAGCGCAAACCTGAAAACAGCCTGATCGACGCTCCGATCCTGTCCCGGCTACGATCCGAGCCGGTCATGCCAGGCGGCCTTCGCGCCGCTGTCACCGATTCGGTAGACCTGCACCACCGAACCAGCAGACACAGCCACCGCGACGGCAACCATCGCGATGATGACAACCCGGTTCGCGGTAACAGCAGCGATCCTGGCGGTCCGAGACCATCGGGCGACCCACTCGCTGTGCGTGGCCCACCATACGACCGCCAGCAGGAAAGTCACCGCCGACCACGGCAGCAGACCATCGGCCAACTGCGTGTGGATGCGCACCAACGGATCATGGGCGGTGTGGTGTTCGAGCCACTCGCCGGATTCGGTCGTCAACGGAATCGCCACCAGCGCGGCCAACGACACAAGGGGCGTGATCGGGCCCAAGCGGTGTCGAGCAGTGGGCCACAACACGGACGCCACCAGCATTAGTGCGGCCAGCGGCACCAGTACGACGACAACGTGAACCAGCAGGATGTGGGTAGGTAGCCCGTTGATCGTATTGAACCCCATAGCCATTCGAATCTCCTCGGTCACCGGGTAACGTGGTGCGACCAACCCTATGAGCCGATTCTTGGAGGTTTCTGGGACGCGGTGAGACGAAGGCAATTCAGCGCTGCGCACCGGTGGGCAGCGTCATCGACAGCGTCGCGCCGCCGCCGTCGTGATTGCGAGCCGAAACCGTACCGCCGTGCCTGGCGGCGATCTCGCTGACCAATGACAGACCGAGCCCGTAGCGACGTCGTTCGCTCGGGTTCGCGGTGGTCGGCGTCGACGCGAAACGGGTGAACAGGATGGGCAGAACATCGGTATCGATCCCGGGGCCGTCGTCGGTGACATCGATCCGCACATGTCGGCCATCGCTTCCGAGCACCACCCGCACCAGACTATCCGCATGACGTATTCCGTTGTCCAACAAAGCATTCACGGCTCGCCGCAGCCCCGCTTCGAAGCCTTGCAGCTGCACCGGTGCGGCGATCATTTCTAGTCGGACACCACGCTGGTCGGCCGCCGGTTCGGCGGCGCTCACCGCATCCCGTAGCAGGGCAGCCAGATCGAATGGCCGAGGCTGAGCCTCCTGTCGGGGATCGGCCGCCAGCAGCAGGTCATCGAGAATGTCGGCCAGCTGACCAGCATCGACTACCAGACTGTCGACCTCGGCTTCGGCCGGGTGGCCGCGCAGGTGCCGCCGCAATAGCTGGGCCCTGGTGCTCAACAGCGTCAGCGGGGTGCGCAGTTCATGGCCCGCGTCGGCGACGAACCGGCGTTGCAATGTCAGCGCCGCGATAAGCGGGGTTACCGCCCTGCGCGCGACCCAGGCACCGGTCAGTATCGCCAGCAGCATTCCGATGGCGCCGCACACCAGCAAGACCGCGCCCAGACCCCGTGCCTCGCGCTCGGCCGCCCGCAGGTCGTACACCGCCTGGATCACCGCGTCGCCGCGCTGCTCGGTGCGGATCCGGTACCGTCGGTCACCGATCGACAGCTCCGCGGTTCGCGGCGCACCGTCGTGTTCGGCCTGCCGCATGGCGGCCTCGTCGGGCAGACCCGGCGGCAGCCCCGGACTGGCCCGCGTGCTGCCTGCCCGCCGGATAACCAGCCAGGTCCCCGCGGGTGGGTCGTTAACATCGTCGGCCTCGGCGATGGCTGTGGCCAGCGACCTGTTCTGGTCATTGCGCGCACTGTGCGATACGACCATGGTCACGGCCACGCTGAGCAACAGCACGGTCACCAGCACGGCGGCAGCCGACTGCAGTCCGATCCGCAGCATCGTCCGCCGGATCAGGCGCGCGTCTGCTGAGTCGGTCCGGCGCCGCCTCACCCACCACGTCCCAGCTCATACCCGCGGCCACGTACGGTGTCGATCACCGTGCGACCGAGCTTTCGGCGCAGGTAGTGGACATAGGTATCGACCACCACCGGGCTCTCGGCGTCGTCGAACACGATAGCCAGCAATTGTTTGCGCGAGAATACAACTCCTGGCCGCGATGCCAGCGTGGCCAGCAGATCGCATTCCCGTTCGGAGAGCCGGACCACTGCCGCGGTATCAGCCACGACGACGCAGCGGCTGTCCAGCTCGAGTCTTCCTTTCGGCACCGGCAGCGAACGCGCGACATCCAGGTGTCGGCGTCGCAGAGCCCGCAGCCTGGCGAGCAATTCCGCCACATCGAACGGCTTACCCAGATAGTCCTCGGCGCCGGCGTCGAGTCCCGCCACCCGATCCGCCGGATTGGCGAGTGCGGACAGGATCAACATCGGAGTGACGATGCCACGGACCCGCAGCCTGGTCAGCAGATCCAGCCCATCAATCGCGGGCAACCCCCGATCGAACAGCATCACGTCGTACTCGCGAGTGAGACCGAGGTGCAATCCCTGCTGGCCGTCTGCGGCGATGTCGACCTGATACCCCTCCTCGGTGAGCAACCCACCAAGCATCGCGAGCAATTGCGGGTCGTCCTCGACGACCAGCACCCGCGGCAGATCGGTATCGATCACCCGCGCATTCTCGCACTTCGGCGAAACCGTCTCGCTCGACCAGTGGTGGTGGCCTGGCGCCCTATCCGCTGGGAGTTAATGACAACGACTCCCGTTGTTGCGGGGTGGCTGTACCTACCTTGCCGGTCGGTGTCCTGAGTCGGACACGGTGTAGCCGGAGGCGGTCTACTGGCAGGTCGATCATCGTCGCAGGGATGGCCTGATGCCGGATTGGGTTGGCGGGGAGGCGTATTCGGGTTCGTCGGTGAGCGTGAAATAGTTCTCCTCCTCCTGTCGAAAGTGCAGCTTCAGCAGGACGTAGAGTCCATACAGGCAGGCCAGAAGATCATCGATCTGGTCGGGGCCGATGCGGCCAGTGATACGCGCCATGCGGAGGTGGTTACCGATTCGCGTGGTGAGCCGCTGGATCTCGGCATGCGTGCGACTCATGGTGGCGGTGGCCTCGGCGCTGCCGAGTGGAGTAGCCAGAGCCGGATACAGTTCGGTTTCCTCGGCCTCTTCATGAGGCATCAGCTCGTCGACGAGAAATCTGTATGCGGCCTCGACCGCGGGCAACGCGGTCTCGTCGCCGCTGCGCTCGGCGAGACGATCGGCGGCGGTGCGGAGCAATCCGAGTGCATCGCGCAGTGCATCATGTTCACCGGCGAAGCGGCGCAGCATAGCCTCGGTGTCCGGGGCGAGATCGGTGCGCAGTGCCGGATTGCCACGCAGGGCGCGTAGCGCATTGAGGATCACCGCCACATCGATGCCTTCCTGCAGCAGCGCACCGGCGGCGGGTGGCAGCCAGCCGGCGGCGGCGGCGATCATGGCCAGCAGCGACATACTCATGCCGACGACGGCGCTCTGCACGGCGATGCGGCGTGACCAGCGGGCAGTGTCCATGGCATCGGCAAGCCGGTCGAGACGATCGGTGGTGAGCACGATGTCGGCGGCTTCCGACGAGGCGGTGGATCCGCGCGCCCCCATCGCGACGCCGACGGTGGCGGCGGCCAGTGCTGGGGCGTCGTTGACACCGTCACCGACCATCACTGTCACCGCGTGTTCACGTTCGCGGCGCACGGCATCGACCTTGTCGGCGGGGCTTTGCTCGGCATACACCTCGTCCAGGCCGAGTACGGTGGCGACTTCGCGCGCGGGTTCAGGCCGGTCGCCGGTGAGCATGACCAGTCGGTTCAGACCGGCCTCACGCAGTCGCCGAATGGTGCGGGGTGCGTGTCGGCGCAATGGGTCTCGCAGCAGGATCGCTGCTGCGAGTTCGCCGTCGACGACGATCCAGGCGATCGCGGCCGAGTCCAGGCTTGCTTTGTTGACGACCGCGCGGGCCCAGCCGGCACTCGTGAACGAGTCGCGCAGTTTGCCGACATCAACCCGGTGGCCGTCCACGGTGCCCGACACCCCGCGCCCGGCCTGCTCAGCCACTTCGGTGGGTGCCGACAGGTCGATACCGCGCGAGAGTGCTTCGGTGACTATCGCTTCGGCCAGCACGTGCGGCGACACCTGATCCACCGACGCGGCCAGCCGCATCATCTCCGCCGCCTCGCGGCCCGGTGCGGCTATTACTTCGACGACTTGTGGGCGGCCCGCGGTGAGAGTGCCGGTCTTGTCCATCACCAAAGTTGTTGCGTCGCCGAGGCATTTCCAATGCGCTACCGCCACGCACGACGACTCCCAGGCGCGACGCCCGCGACAGTCCCGAGACGATCGCCACCGGGGCGGCCAACAGCAGCGGGCACGGTGTCGCGACCACCAAGACGGCGACCGCCCGCACCGCCGACCCGCTCATTGCGTAAGCGGCACCTGCGACCAGTAGCGCGAGCGGCAGGAACCACGCCGCATATCGGTCGGCAAGCCGCACCACCGGCGCGTTCTCGGCGCCGGCCTGCTCGGCCAGCCGCACAATCCCGGCGTAGGTACTCTCGGCCGCCGTCGCGCTCGCACGCATCTCGAACGCATCGCCGGCATTGACGACACCGCTGCGCACCGGCTCGCCGACCCCACGCTCCACCTGCAGCGGTTCCCCGGTCAGCACCGACTCGTCCAGTACCGCAACGGTATTCAGGATTCGCCCGTCGACCGGCACTATCTCACCCGCGGCGACCGCCAGCACGTCATCGACGACGACCTGGCCGAGCGGAATCACCGTCACCTCATCGCCGACACGACGGCGAGCCGACCGGGGTGCGTGCTCCAACAGGGCGCGCAGATCCCGTGAAGCACGGCGTTCGGCGGCGGCGTCGAGGGCTCGTCCACCGGCCAGCATGACGGCAATCAATGCGCCTGCGAGATACTCGCCGACCCACAGCGTTCCCGCCAACGACAACACCGCGATCAGGTCGACACCGGCCCGGCCCTTCACAAGCGTGGCGATCATCCAGAAGAGCGCGGGAACGAACGCCGCCACTGTCGCCGCGATCCAGAACCCGTCGGCAGCACCGCCTAAACCGAACACCCACAGGACCGCGCCGATCGCCAGCGCTGCCACAGTGACCACCACCAGCACCGGTGCCAGCCAACCGCCCAGCCGTGCCGCCCACGACCGAGCCTGCCTGGTCATTCGACTCATCAGATACTCCTCCCGACCGGGGTAAACGCCGATCCATCCCACTGCACCGCAGCGCGCATGATCGACGGAAGAGGCCGGGGTCCCTTTTGCCGATGTCCTAGGCCACCGCTGAGTCGATAGGCGGCGGTCAGGGCTTGTGGCGCGTTCACCCCGCCGGACGTACCCGTGTGGACGATCGAGCAATCCGGCGTTCCCGAAGTCCGCATCATGATGCTGGTTCGCGCTGTCGGCGGGCGCGCGGACAGCCATGGACGACACCGTCGTTGCCACGACTTTCGATTCTGCGGGTGTGACCACACCCGCCCTGCACATCAGCCGATGGCCGGAGCGGGTCTGCTGTCCGTTCCATTCGCTGTGCGCGCTACCGCGCACCCCGAGTCACCGACGTTGCCGTGAGTGCTGTCAAGCGGTCTGACCCGATATTCTTGGATCACTGTGTTTTCGGGACAATGACCCGGACCTGGTCGACGTAGGCTCCGCGCCCGGACCGTGTCGTCTTTCCGCGTCTGCGGCAGCTGACCGAGTAGCACATCAGGTGCCCTGCTCGCGTTCGGTGGTCGGCGGGCCCGAGTACGGCCGTTGCAGGGCAGCGAATTCCGGCGTTCTCGCCGCGATGATCAGGGCGTCGAGCAGGGCGGCGCCCTTCTCGACATCGGGAATCCGAGTGAGGACCGGGCCGAAGAAACCGTGGCCGTCGATGGCGATGATCGGGCTGCCACCGCGCCCTCCTAGCACTTGCTGGCTGACCTCGTGGGCGTCGGCAACGGCTTGGTCCAGTTCGCTGGCGTCGAGGGTATCGGCCAGTGACCGGTCCATTCCGAGACTTTGGAGTATGTCCGCGATGGCGGCGAGAGTGACCTCTTCCCGCTGGGCATGGGCGCTCGCGCCGAAGGCTCGATACAGGCGCGCGAACCCATCCGGTCCGTGCTGGTCGGTGACGGCCGCGAAGAGGCGCCCCGAATGGGCACACCGGGTCGAGGTAGAGATCTATCGCGGCCATTTTCAGCTTCCTTCCATATCGGCGTCCGGCGACTCCGACATGCGCTGTGCCGAATGCCACCCTTCACTCTCATATACCCCTGGGGGTATCTTCGGGTCTGACGTCAATATACCCCCTGGGGTATGAAGGAGATAGCGATGACCGACTCTGTGGTTGTTTCCCCGGCTCGCGACACCGCACGGCCGAGCAGCTCCGGCGGGATGCTGGGCAGGCTCGGATCCGTGATGGCCAGGCATGCCCGGGTCGTGTTCGGTGTCTGGTTGCTGGTGTTGATCGTCCTGGGCGCCGCCGCGCCGAGTGTGTTCACCTCGCTCGCGGGAGCGGGGTGGCAGGCCGATGGGTCGGAGTCGGTGCGGGTGCGCGAGCTGGCGCAGCAGCATTTCGGCGGGAACTCCTCGGCGGCGGTGGAGGTGGTGGTCCATTCCGATAACGAGACCATCGAGAGTCCGGGTGTCCAGCGGGTTCTCGGCGAGATCGCCGAGGTCTTCACCGGCGATGCGCGCTTCGGTGAACTGATCGCACCACAGTCGGGGACCTCGATCACCCCGGACGGGCACACCGGGATTTTCATTGCGGGTGCGAACGCCTCCACCGATGACATGGTCAAGGCCGTCGACGAGCACTCCGACGCGTTGAGCGCCTTGTCCGGCAACGGCATCGAGGTCTATCCCACGGGCAGCTCAGCGCTGTGGAGCGACTTCAACAAGGCCAACCACGACGCCATGATCAAGGCCGAAATGTTTTCCTGGCCGGTGACTTTGGCGATCATGGTGCTGGCGTTCGGATCCCTCGTCGCCGCCGGGCTGCCGCTGCTGCTCACCCTGGCGGGGCTGGTCGCCTCGGCCGGTGGACTGGTACTGCTCAACCACCTCACCCCGATCTCGGTGTGGGCAATGAACTTCGCGATGATGTTCGCCTTGGCGCTCGGTATCGACTACGCGCTGTTCATCGTCGCCCGATTCCGTGACGCACGCACCACCGCCCCCAGCCCCGACGCGGCGGTTGCCGAAACGATGAATACCGCGGGCAAGGCGGTTGCGCTGTCCGGGCTGACGGTCCTGGTCAGCTTGTCGGCGGTGCTGATCGTCCCAGCGCCCGCGGTGCGCACGATGGCGGTCGGGATCATGTTCGCGGTGTTCTTCGTGCTGCTGGCCACCATGACCCTGCTGCCCGCCGCGTTGGGGGCGCTGGGCGGCAAGATCAATGCCGGTGCGCTGCCGCACGCCATGCGGCAGCAGCATCGCTCGCCGCGGTTCGCCGCGTGGGGTGGGCTGCTACACAACCATCCGTGGCCGTTCGCGATCGGCGCGGTCACGGTGCTGATCGCCCTGTCGATCCCAGTGTTCGGACTGAAAGTAGCCATGCCCTCCATCCAGGTCGTGCCGACTGACGCGCCGGTGCGCCAAGGCTACGAACTGATCCAAGCCCAGATGGGCGAGGGCGCACCCGGCATGCTGCAGATCATCACCCCGGCCACCCAGGCCGCACAGGCTGCCGAGGCCGCCAAAGGGGTTGACGGGATCAGCATGGTCACCCCGCCGCAGCTCGCACTCGACGACAGCGGCCTAGCGACGATGCAGGCACTACCCGAGGTCGATCCATCGGACCCGCGGATGGGCGGAATCCTCGACCGATTGCGTGACGAGCTGCCCGCTGCCGCACTGGTCGGCGGCGCACCCGCGGAGAACCTCGACCTGCAGCAAGCTCTCGACGACTACTTCCCTATCATCGTGGCGATCATCCTCGTCCTCGGCTTTGCCCTGCTGCTGATCGCGCTGCAGGCACCGGTGATCGCCGCCCTCGGCACCGTGGTCAGCCTGCTGTCCACCGCCGCGGCCTTCGGCGTCGCGAAACTGATCTTCCAGGACGGACACGGCGCAGGACTGCTCGGCTTCACCCCGCAAGGCTTCCTCGACGGGTGGGGACCGGTGTTCTTCTTCGCCATGATCTTCGCGATCGCGATGGACTACACGGTATTCCTGCTGGCCACCGCCAAGGAACACTACGAGCACACCGGTGACCCGAAGACCGCCCAGGTCGACGGCCTGGCGCACTCCGGACGGGTGATCTTCGCCGCCGCCGCGGTAATGGTCGCGGTGTTCTTCACCTTCGCACTCTCCGAGCCGCTGCCCCCGAAGGAGATGGGCATCATCCTCGGCGTCGCGGTCCTGCTCGACGCGGCCGCGGTACGACTGGTGCTACTGCCGGTACTACTGCGGCTGACCGGACACGGCGCCTGGTGGTCACCGAACTGGCTGCGCAAGGCACTCCCCCCGATCAGCTTCGCCCACCACTGAAATCACCTCCACCGCGCACCGCACCCACCGACCCGCATATACCCCCACGGGTATCCTTGAGTGAGGTATTCAAACGAAAGGGGAAACACCATGGTCGGCAACGAAGAAACTATCGCCCAGGTACTCAACCGGCTGCGCCGCGCACACGGCCAACTCGCCGGAGTGATCTCCATGATCGAGCAGGGCCGCGACTGCAAGGACGTCGTCACCCAACTCGCCGCCGTGTCACGCGCACTCGACCGGGCCGGATTCAAGATCGTCGCCACCGGACTGCGCGAATGCCTCACCGGACAAAGCACCGACGGTTCCGAGCCGATGACCGAAGCCGAGCTGGAGAAGCTTTTCCTCGCCCTGGCCTGAACAACCAAGAGTCCCCACACGATTGGAGATCATGCACATACCGACTCGCCAGCGCGGCTGGTCCATCGCGCGGCTCGTGCCGCTGCTGGCAGGCACGTTCGTACTGGTCAGCACACTGCTGGCCGCGGTGGCCTCGCAATGGTGGCTGATATTGACCGGAATCGTCGGCGCGAACCTGCTGTTCTACAGCGCCATGGGATGGTGTCCGGCGACACTACTGCTCCATCGCCTGGGCGTTCCCGACACCGCGACCAACTGCGCAATGCCACACACCCGACACCGCATCACCCAACCGAACCGGCAGAAAGCAGACCGCAATCATGAACCTAGCCCTCTCGACCACACTGCACACCAGCTTCGACGAAGCCGTTGAACTGACCCGTAAAGCCCTGTCCGAACAGGGATTCGGCGTCCTCACCGACATCGACATGCAAGCCACACTGAAGGCCAAACTCGGCCAGGATATGGAGAACTACCGAATCCTCGGTGCCTGCAACCCACCCCTGGCTCACCGCGCCGTCGGCGTGAACCGCCAGATCGGACTCCTACTGCCCTGCAACGTGATCGTCCGCAGCGACCCCACGGCCGCCGAGACCATCATCGTCGAAGCCATGAACCCGGACCTCATGGTCCAGGTCACCGGCGAACCCGAACTCGAACCCATCGCCGCCGAAGCCACCACCAAACTCCGCGCAGCCATCCAATCGCTACAAGACCACTGACTCGACGTCCGATGATGCGGTCGGTCAACCCACGCGCACACGGGTCACGCTGGCGGTACGGTCCAGATGCCCATACGGCTTGCCGGTCGTATCTGGTCAAGACGGCCGATCGCCGAGAGTCGTCTTCTGGTTTCGTTCGCGGGCACGGTCCAGCAGTTCTGTGATTCCGTGCTCGATTTCGTCGGCGATCAGGTCGATATCCGGGGTGGTGTCGTAGTCACCGGTGATGCCGAAGGTCAGCCGGTCGGTGTAGCTGAGGATCGCGATGGTGGTGCGCAGTCGCATGGCGATCGGGATACAGGGCAGGATTTCCAGGACCTCACGGCCCTGTAGCGATAACTTCCGCCTCGGGCCGGGGACATTCGTGGCGAGCGCGCTGACACCGTGCTGGGGGTAATGCATGGCCAGCCGCAGGGTCCACGCGACGAATGCGAACGGGAGCCGACCCGCCATCGACAGTACGGACTTCTCGGCTTCGGCCTCACCGCGTGATCGATGTCGTGCGATGCGCTGGTGGACGGCGGTGAGCCGCTCGACCGGATCGGAGATCTCGACCGGAAGATACGGCAGCATCGCCGAAACTCGGTTGTCGAGAACATATTTCGCGTCCTCGCGACGCATGGACACCGGCACCAGAATGCGGATCTTATCGGCGGTCGGTTCCTCGCCGCGCTTGTGCAGCACGGTGCGGTAGGCCGAGGCGATGGCTGCGAGGGCGACATCGTTGACAGTCACACCGAATGCGGCCCGGATCTTCGCGATGTCCGCCAGTGACGTGCGTGCGACGGCGTAGCGCCGCTGTCGGCCGATCGGGCCGTTGAACGAGGATGTGCCGGTCGGCGTTACCGCGGCGTACACGACCGGAATCAGGGCCCGCGTGATGTCGAAGGCCATTCTTGGCATGGCCATCGACAGTCGAATGCCCTCGGCCGCCAAGCCGAAAGCGTTGATCCGTTGACGTGTACCGGTGCTCAGGCGCGGCGCACTCGTGCTGGATTCCGGATCGCAGAGACTCTCGAACAGGCCGATGCCGGACGCGCCGTCCACCATAGTGTGATGGGCTTTGATGATCAGCGCCCAGCGATCCGCTGCCAGATGCTCGACGACGATGCACTGCCACAGCGGGTGGTCTCGGTCGAGTCGTTCCTCGAGTTCGGCGGCGACCAATTCGCGCAGCGCCGCCTCGTCGCCGGGCTCCGGCAGCGCCGTCCACCGCAGGTGATGTGCCAGATCGAAATTTGGATCGTCCTCCCACACCGGGGCGGTGAGATCCGCGACGGTCCGGCGTACTCGCTGGCGGAGCCGACTATCGCTCACCAGGCTGCCAGCCATCGCGGCCGTGAACTCCTGGCGCGTCGGTACCGGACCGGCGATGATCGCAACCGCGCCGATCCCGAGACTGATGTGCCGGTCGGCGTCTTCCATCTCCATGAAACCCGAATCGAGCGGGCCCAATTCGCTCATCACAGCCACCTACCCCGGCAGCCGCCGAGGCCCGGCCACCGGCTGGGAAACTGCCTGCTATAACGGCAATTCTTCTCGGTGGGGTGCCGCCGGGCCGATGCCAAGGTAACCGGGGATGGTGACGTTGGCCCCCGACACTCGGGCAAGCGCGCGGAACGGTCTCAACGACGTCCTGTGGCCGATGTCCTGTCGCGCGGCGCGGTGCGGGGCCTACTGGCCCGGGGCGATTCGGAATGCCGGATAGTCCGGGGAGATAGGCTCGAAGGCGGCGACCGGGGCATCGCGTGGTACTGGGATGTGCGGTCGCGCGCCGGGTGCGAGTTGGAGGTAGCGCCGTAGGATCGGGGCCCGGCTTTCCGGATCGACCGACACCAGCCGGACCGATTCCCGGCGACCGTGCCGCAGGATGGCTCGGCCGCCCGCGGCGGTCAGATTGCGCACCCAGTTGACGTTGGCACCGAGCATCGACACCACATAGCGCCGACCGTCGAATTCGGTCAGCACGATCGGAAACCAGATGAGGCGACCGCTGCGCCGCCCCCGGATCCCCAACGCCGCGACCCGGCGGGGCATGATTCCGGCCGCGAAAGCGCGGGCTGAGAGCCAATTCTGTACGCGCGCGAACAGATTCGGACGGCCGGTGCGATACAGCCAGCGCAGATAGTCGTGATACCACCGCATGATCGGCTCCTCCGTTGCCACAGTGTGCTGTTCGAATCAGGGGCCGCTAGGCGCGAGCCCGGAAGGTCCAGCCGGGAGCCAACTGTTCGATCTGTCCGCGGCATTCGATCTCGATCGGTGGCAAGTTTCCCGGCTCCGACCTGACCTCGACGTCGCTGCCGCTGATTCGGATTCTCAGTTGGTGCCCGCGGTAGGTAATCGGGAAGGTCAGCGCACCGAGGGATGACGGCCAGTGCGGCGCGAATATCAAACGCTCGGCACGGGTTTCGAGCCCGGTGAAGCAGCGTTGCAACAAGTCGATGCTGCCTGCCATCGCGGCGAGGTGGATACCCTCGGCGGTGGTGCCACCCTGGATGTCACCGATATCGGACTCGAGGACACTGTCGAAGAATTCCATCGCTCGCTCCCGGTTGGCGCGGGCCAGCACCCAAGAATGGACGACGCTGCTCAGTGTCGATCCGTGTGAGGTCCGGGCGAGGTAGTAGTCGATGGTGCAGGGGATCATCGATGCGGGCAGGTCGTAGCCGAGTTCTCCCAGCAGTTCCCGCAATTCGTCGGAGGACAGCAGATAGAACAGCATCAGCACGTCGGCCTGCTTGGCGGCCCGGTAGCGATTGATGTCGTCGCCCTCCGCCTCGAGTATGCGGTCCAGTCGCTGGATATCGCCGTACCGCTGCCGGTACCGTGCCCAATCCAGTTCTGCCAGTTGGTCGTAGCCCTCGAACTGGCTGATGATGCCACCATGGAACGGCACGTATATGCGGCGGCTGACGTCGGCCCAATGCTGTGGTTCCGATGGCGCCACACCGAGGGTTTCCAGCAGTTCGGTGCGTTCGCGCGGCGCGAGCAGGTCGAGCGCGTCGAGAGCGCGACGAATCACCCACACCGCCATGATGTTGGTATAGGCGTTGTCGTCGATTCCGTCGAAAGGCCGTGCCTGATAACCAGAATGGAATTCGTCCGGTCCGATCACACCCCGGATTCGGTAGCGGTCCCGGGTTGTGTCGTAGCTGGCGATACTGGACCAGAACCGGGCGATCTCCACCAGCATCTCGGTACCACATTCGCGCAGGAACTCGCGGTCGCCGGTCACCTGGTAGTACTGCCACACGTTGTGGGCGATCGCGATGCCGATGTGATTGGCTCGCTGGCTCGGGTCGGGATTCCACCGTCCGGAGCGTGGATTGAGATGCATTTGCTGGCTTTCCTCGCGCCCGTCACTGCCGGACTGCCATGGGAACATCGCTCCGGACAGGCCGTTTTCGTGCGCCGCGCGTCGCGCCTCGGGTAGTCGCCGGTAGCGATACCGGAGCAACGATCGCGTCAGGGCGGGAAAACGCAGGTTCAGCACCGGGAAGACGAACAGTTCATCCCAGAACACATGTCCGCGGTACGCCTCACCGTGCAGTCCGCGCGCGGGGACACCGACGTCGAGATCGGCGGTATTGGGCGAGAGCGTCTGCAGTAGATGCAGCAGATGCACGCGCAGCACGCGGGCCGCGTTCTTGCGATCTTCGAGTTCGATGGACAGCCGATCCCACAGGCGTTCCCAGGCCGCGACATGACCGTCGAGCAGTTGCCCGAATCCGCCCTCGGCGCTGAGCCAGCGCACGACCTCCTCCTCCGGCGTCGAGGTCGCGTGATCACGCCCGGTGCAGATGGTGACCGTCTTCTCCAGGGTGACCGCTGCCCCGCCGACCACCTCGACGGTGAAATCATGTCCCACCACTCCATCTTGTTCGACGAAATCTCCTGCCCGGTCGATGATTTCCCCGTTCTGCAGGATCCTGCTGCGCGCCGCGAGTGCCACCGAAATTCCAGACCGGCTGGTCCGGACCGTCAGCAACACCGAATCAGCGGACAGCTTTGTCCCCTGCATATCGGTGAGATGGTCGCCGGACAGTCCCCGATAGCGTTGCACCAGCTCATTTCGGACAGCTCCGTCCAGGGCCGAACGGATCACCAGGCGCCCCGACCAGTTCTCGGCGACAACCGTGGTCTCCAGAGCGCAGACATGGGGCCGGTGCATAGCGACCACCCGCCGGTGCTCGACCGCGGTGATCCGGCCCGCGGCGTCGCGGAACCGGAAGCGGCGGGTGAACACGGCCCGGCGCAGGTCCAGTTCCTGCCGGTAGAACAGCAGTTCGGTGGTGTCGAGGTCGAACCACGGGCCGTCCTCGATCCGGAACGACACCGGCAGCCAGTTCGGCAGGTTCACCAGACTCTCGTTGGAGACTTGCCGCCCGGCGATTTCGTCGGTGAGCCGGTTGTAGATGCCGGCCGCATAAGTCCCGGGATAGTGGTGCTCCCCCGCCCGTGCTTCCGGCGACGCGCCGCGCGTGGCGACGTATCCGTTGCCGAGCGTGCAGAGTGCTTCTCGGAGTTTCTCCGTCTGGGGGTCGTAGCCGTCGAAGGCCAGGGTCCAGGCATCGGCGGTGTCCGCGTCGGATTCGCGATGCAATGTCCCGGCTAGCCGGTCGAGGACTTTCCTGACCCGGTCCGGTCCGTCCACCGCGAACCGTGCGGCCGTGCGGCGATCGCCATCCTCACTGTGGCGCACGACGATTCCGATCCCGTGTGCGGCGACTGCATCGAAGGCGTCCTCGTCGGTGAGATCGTCGCCGAGGTAGATCGGCAGCTCCGGGCGGGCGAGCTGATCGAGGATCCAGTCCAGCGCCCGGCCCTTGTCCCAGTCCGTATCGGGGCGCAACTCGGTTACCTTGCGACCGTTGGAGATACGAAGCCCGGACTGTTGCGCGACCGCGTGCACGGCGCCGATCACACTGGCCACCACTCCGGGTGCGGCGTTGCGGTAGTGCACTGCGACGGCGAATCGCTTGTGCTCCACCAGAATTCCGGGCATTTCGGCCATTCGACGGGTCAGCTCATCCGCGGCAGCGGCAATGGCGTGCTCGGCGGTCGGTGCCGCGTCGTGCACGTGGTAACCGCCGGCCGGATCGATCAATTCGAAACCATGGCTGCCCGCATACCAAATCCCCTCCAGACCAACCCGCTTGCGCAGGTCCGTGAGATCGCGACCGCTGATGATCGCGACCGGGCAGATACCGGCGAGTTCGGTAATCGCGGCCGCCGCGCCGTCGACCAGGACGGCGGCATCCGGATCGGGCACGATCTGGGCGAGCGTTCCGTCGAAGTCCATCAGCACGGCCACATTCGCGGTGTCGAGCAGAGCCGATATCCGGGGCCAGGACTCCAGCGCACCCGGAATCTCCGACATGCGTCGGAACCCAGCGCGCACCCGCACCTCGGCCAGATCGGCAACCACGACATCGGCCCCATGCGCGCGCAATTGATCGGCGTGCCCGGTTCGATCGATACCTATCACCAGCGCGAAACCGCCGCGCCGCCCGGCCGTCACCCCCGCTTCGGCGTCCTCGGCCACGACCGTCCGGCCCGGATCCGCGCTGAGCCGCCGAGCCGTCTCGACCAGCATGGCCGGATCGGGTTTTCCCGGCAGCCGGAGGTTCTCGGCGACGGCCCCGTCGACATGTTCCGCGAACAGGTCCCCGATCCCGGCCGCCTCGAGCACCTGGGCACAGTTGCGGCTGGCGGAGAAGACCGCGGTACCGATCCCCGCGTCCCGCAGTTCACGCACCAAGGCGACCGTGGACTCGAAGACCGGAACGCCGTCGCGGGCCAGCCGATCCTGGAAAAGGTGATCCTTCCGATTGCCGAGACCGCACACCGTGGCAGCGTCCTCCGGATCGGACGGATCCCCCCAGGGCAGCGAAATACCGCGTGCGGTAAGGAAATCCGCCACACCGCTATATCTCGGCTTGCCGTCGACGAAGCGCTGGTAGTCCACCGCGGTGAATGGCGAGCGGTCCTGCCCGGGCTCGGCGGGCCGAGACGCCACGAAGGGGTCGAACAGTTCGGTCCACGCGGCGGCGTGCATCGATGCGCTGTCGGTGACCACACCGTCCATATCGAAGATCACCGCGTCATATCGGCGCGCGTCGATCAATTGTGCGGCCTGCTCGCCTGTGCTCACAGCTCAAGGCTGGGGCGATTTGTCGGCCCGATCAAGAGCCGGAGGTCATGTGGAGAGGAGCCGAATGCCCCCGACACATCCAGGCGATCGGGCGGATGCCGGGAACCGACGGCTCCTGCTCGGCCGCGGCATCACACCGCACCATCGGCGTACGGCGATGGCGGGCCGCTGGCTGGAGCACAGCGCTCGCCCGCTTTCGCCAACCCAACCGCCCCGACCAGCAGCCCAATCCGGTGTCTGCGCCGCGGCGACCGTGCAGACCGACATCGGCGCCACACGCGGCTGATTCCTCGTTTATCGGTCGCCGCGGCGCAGCAGCGTCATCGGTACCAGATCGAAATGCATGCGCATCGAGTCGCCCGCCGAGTCTCGCGTGAACACGATCCGGCCCGTACCGATGCCGAACCGGGTGAGGTCGACCCGGAATACCCACGGATCGCTGGGGTCGTCAGGATGCAGCGGCAATCCGCGCAGCAAGCTCGGAACGGGGGTCAAGAGCCGCAGCACGGGCCTCCCGGCATGGATCCGGACCTGCACCCCAGCGCCGATCATCGAACGGGCACGAAGATCAGTGAGGGCGCCGGGCAGGCGGTAGTAGCCGCAGATCTCGTTCCAGATCTCCGGATGGTGACCGGCATCGGTTCGAATCGCGTCGGCGCGCACACCCAGCAGATCATTCATCAACTCGGAAACCTCCGCGGGTAGCCACAGCATGGCACGGTGCGCGCCGTTGGTGCTTGCGAAGATCCCGAGCCCGTCGTCGGGCGCGACCCAGATCTGGGAGTCGAACCCGGGCAGTATGCCCTGATGTTCGACGATTCGATGACTACCCGCGACGCCACGGAAGAAAGCCAGACCCATCCCCGGTATCCGCCGATCCGGCTGATACTGCGGCTCGAACATCGTCGCCAGCGTGCTGGATTCGACAACCGCGCCGAATTCGTTGGCCCCGCCGCCGGAGAGCGCTGCCAGATAGCGCGCCATGTCGCGGGGCGTCGAGTAGGCCGACGCGGCTCCAGCGGTCACCATCTCGCGAAGGGTGATGGCGCGTGGTCCGCTGCCCCGCAGGTGGTAGCCCGTCGCGAGGCGTGCGCGCATACTCGGCGTGAGCTCCAGGTCGGTATCGGTCATGCCGAGTGGTCGGAAGATGTTCTCGCGCAGATACTGTGCCAACGAGGTTCCACTGACGTCCGCAATGATCTGCCCGAGCGCGGCGAACCCATGGTTGGAGTAGGTCCACCGAGTGCCCGGTTCGGCCCGCAGGCGCAAGCCGGCTCGGTAGTAGTCCGCCAACGCTGGGATCGGCGTGCCCGGATCCACGCTCTCACCGAAGTCCGGCCGCAAAACCCGTGCGGGATGCGCTGTCTCGCCGATCCCTGCGGTGTGGGTCAACAAGTGGCGCACGGTGGCGGGCCGAAAAGCGGGGTCGGCGGGAACGAGTGGGAAGGCGCGCAGGTACTTCTCCACCGGGACATCGAGGTCGACCAGGCCCCGCTGCACCAGCTGCATAACCCCGAGTGCGGTGAACGTCTTGGTGATCGACGCGACCCGCACCACCGTATCCACGGTCATCGGCCGATGCGCGGCGAGATCGGCGAAACCGTTGCCGGAGAAGAACTCCAACTTCCCCGCCCGCACGACCGCCAATGCCGATCCCACCATCGCCCGACGAGCCGGCAAAGCTTCGACCCGATCCCCCACACTGTTTCGTTCGATCACTGACATCGCGACTCCGATCGTCTCCTGGGTAGGGCCGTTCATCACCGCCGTGACCCCCGCGGCGCGGTATGCGCGTGCAGCGTTTCGAGCCGACTCACGTATTCCTTCTCATCGATCTCGCCGCGCGCGAAGCGCTTCGCGAGCAGATGCTCGGCGGTCCGCAGCGACAGACCGGTCGAGGCGGGGTGATCGGAGCGGGTGACCATGCGAACCACCAGTACGAACGCGGTGATCAGCAGACCCCAGAACAACACCATTCCGACGCTCATCCCGGCGTAGTCCCACCCATTGAGGTCGTGGTCGTACCAATACATCATCTCGGGCATCTCCTCGACATCACGAACCGGGGCAGACTGCGGATCGGTTCGGTAGGTAGCACCACTGTGCGCCCGCACGCACGGCGTCGGCAGGGCCGATCGCCCTGTCCTGTGGGTACCAATGACACACGCGCCGAATGACACCTACCGACGACTTCCGGTGCCCCGGCCCAGCGCGGCGTCGGCCGAGGAGGCGCTCGCACCGACGATGAGCAAGAACACGCTTCCGCATAGTTGGGCCAGGTCGGCGCTGGATTCGTGGACGAAATCCCGGGTTGTAGTCGACGAACAGCATTTTCGGATCGCGGTCACCACCCGGACTTGCCGGTGAATAATGCGGCCGTACCTCAGAGGATGGGCAATTTGGTGATCAGCAGTGCGCCGATCATGTCCACGATCATCGGGATCGCCACGAGCCGCGTAAGCAGACCAGCCGGAATCAATGCACCGCAGCCGATTTCGAATACTCCGTCGAGTGCTGCAACGAATCCCGCCGCCGAGATATCAGCCTTGTCGAACCGGCCGGTGCCGAGCGTCTCAGGCCCAGCAACTTCAGAATGCCTTCGAAGAGAAAGACCGCGCCCGATCAGCACCACCGAGCCGGGCACGGTGGTCGCAGCGCTGCGGGCGAGCCAGTTGCCGTTGGTGGACATGCGACCTGCCTTTCGAACCACAATTCTATGAGACCCAGCACTGCCGTCGCCTGATCCGCGCCGAAACTGCCTCCGATGGGTCATTGGTCCCGGTAGCCCGGGTACCACGACTCTGACCGGTAAGCCCCGCATTGAACCACGCTGAGGGCATGGAATCGAATACGCCCCGGATCGCGGTCATGTACGCGACCGCAGAGGGATCCACTCGTGATATTGCGGAGTTCATCGCCGATGATTTCCGCGCTCGTGGCGCCGATGTGGAATTGAGCGACATCGAACACGCGCCCGACCTGTCTCATTTCCGCGCGATCATCCTCGGTAGCGCCGTGCACAATAGGGACCTCCTGCCCGCCGCGACGACCTTCGTTCGGACCTACCGCGAAGCCCTGCGCAACACTGATGTCTGGATGTTCAGTGTCGGTCTCGGTCCGGCACTGCGCGGGCCAATCGGGCGATGGATCGGCGGCACCGTGCCGAAGAAGATCGCGGGCCTCGTCGCGTCGGTCGCCCCGCGGGACTATCGGGCCTTCGCCGGGCATTACGAACGCACCGGTGTCTCGCTACAGGCACGTACGCTCTACCGCCTCATGGGCGGCGGACGCTACGGCGATCTGCGCGACTGGGGCGCTATCCGCGCCTGGTCGTCGATGATCGCGCAATCGCTGGGCCTGCCACAGCCGCAATCGACGACGGTCGTGCCCTGACCAGAGGCAAGACCGACCTGCCTCGAAGTTCCAAGCCGGCAACCGTTCCAGCGCTGTGCACCGTGGACCCCGACGCGACGGCCGAGAGTCATCGGGAACCCCCTCGGATGTCCGAAGGTACCCCAGTAAGCGTCGGTTCGGCCCTGTTCGACGGCGCCGTTCGCCCGTAGCGTCGATTTCACCCTCCACCCAGTTTCATATCAGGAGGAGACCGAAATGCTGGCGCGGGTCATCTATGAATCGATGTTCGGCAACACCGCCGCCATCGCCGCTGCCATCGCTCAGGGGCTGAGCGAGTACGCAACAGTGGAGCTGCTCAACGTGGCGGCCGCCGCGGAGCTGCCCCAGCCGGCTGCGGATCTGTTGGTGGTGGGCGGGCCGACACATATGCTCGGGCTCAGCCGAGCCCGGACCCGCCGCGATGCTGCGCAACGGACCGACGCGCTGGTCCCCATCGAGGTCGGCATCCGGGAATGGCTCGACACGGCGCTGCCGGTTGTAGCGGGCACCCAGGCCGCGGCCTTCGGCACGAAGGCTGTGAAGCCATCGTGGTTGCCGGGCTCAGCCGCCCGCAGTGCCGGTAAACGATTGCGGCGCTTGGGTTATGAACTCGTCGACCAGCCGGTGGACTTCTTCGTCGACGGCGTGACCGGACCACTGGCCCAGGGTGCGCTGGAATGCGCCCGTGCTTGGGGCGAACGCCTCGCACATACCGGGGCCGATCGGATCGCGCATCGATTCTGAGGCCGACCCCGGCAGGAGCATCGACCACCGGTCGGCCCGCGTATGTCGGCTTCGTTGGCACAGTCAGCGACGGACATCATCGTCGCCGCCCGGCCCAGCCGAGCACGAGCCGAGCAGCACGCACACCGGTTGCAGCCATCTGGTGTGGCGAATAACAGCCAGTTGCATCACAATCCCGCCGATCAGCAGCACCCCGGAGGTCATCGCGATCGACGGCGCGTGTTGTTCACCGCGGGCGGTAAGCAGGGCGGTCGCTGCCATCGGGGCCCCGACAATGACACAGAGCGCCACTCCGCCGCGGACTGGGCTGTGTAGCGGCAGGCGCTATCGATCGCCGGACCGAAGTCGACGAGACCGAATATCATCGCCAGCGCACCCGCCGCAGCCCAGATCGCCAACATTCCGGCCAGGAACGTCAGTACAGCGCTCCGCGTGCGATTCGCTCTACCTGGTGTGTGAGAGCCATGGCACCGACTATCCGTTCGGCGGGCGGAAGTGAATAAGGGCCGTAATTCAGCAGTGTCGAGGTCAGACGGCGGTCGGTTCGAGTACGTCCAGCAAGCACTGGCGGGCGAGTCGTTCACACAGTTCCGGCATTGCGCCGGGTGGGGTTCCAGCAAGATCCCGTGCACACCCGTCGACGACACCGATCACCCGTTCCCGGGAGACCCTGTCGCTGAATTCCGAACACAGCCGATCGATGGTCCAGGCCATCGGTTCGGCTTCGCACTGCATCCGTTCAAAGCGATGTACCGGCTGAATATCGGTCACGCGACATAGCCTCCAGTCCGGGCGCCCGCGACATCAGGGCCGAAAGGCCTTATTGCCGACGTAGCGGTCCTTTGTCGAGTCTCCGGTGTCCGCGGGAAGTACCGCGAGTGGTGTTCCGCAGGCGCACAGCCACGGATACTCGTCGGCCAGCCGGTAGATGAGCGCGCCGATCAGGGCGTCGCCGCGCAAGCGTCGTTAGGCGGCGGCAGCGGCGGTGACGGAGCCGAAGGCTGATGGTGGTCCCATGATCCGGGTAGACGCACCCGGCGCAACGCCGGTGGTGACGGCGTGCGCGGCCGAGCGGTTCCGCTGCGGCGGACCAAGGTCGTCGCCCCTGCTGCCGAACGACCCTGTGCCCGCCACTGGTTTCGGTGGACCGTACGGGATATGAAGACAATGACAGCTTGCGCGATCGGAATCGGCACATGCTTGGTCGGGTTGGCGGTGAGCTATGAAGTGGTCCTGCGTGATCGTTGCCTCACTTGGGGCTCCAGCGCTGACGAAATCGCCCGTGCGATGCCGGGTGATGACCTACTCACCGACCCGGATATCGTTGCCACCAGGTCCATTACGGTCGACGCGGCTCCGGAGCGGATCTGGCCGTGGTTGGTCCAGATGGGACCCGGCCGGGGCGGCGCCTACACCTACGACTGGATCGAGAACCTGCTCGGACTGAACATGCATAGCGCCGACACCATTCTTCCGCAGTTCCAAAACCTTGCCGTCGGTGACACTTTCGTGCTCGGTGAGACCGGCCCACGGATGCGGATAGCCATCGTTGAACCCGAACGGGCAGTGGTGTTCGCCTCGGAGGATAAGCACTGGGTGTGGGCATTCGGGCTCTATTCGAGCGCCGAAGGCACTCGGCTGGTCAGCCGTAACCGGATCGCGCTGCCCGAGGCGGCGGTGCCCACTCGCATGCTCAGCCGGTTCATCATGGAGCCGGGTAGTTGGGTCATGGAGCGCAAGATGCTGCTCGGCATCAAACAGCGCGCCGAGCGTACCTCTGTAAAGGCCGTACCTGCCGTCAAACTGTCCGACCCACCGGCCGCGGTCGGCGGCCGGTAACGATGGACTTTCGGGAACGGGCCTGAAGGCCCACATCGGCTGGCGTATCGCCCGACGACACTCGATGATATGACCGATAACGGCGCAACTGATCATGGTCGGCAGCCGACAGCGGGCGGCTGCGCCGGCCTGTTGCTCGGCTCCACATGCAATTTTCTTGTGCAGCACGCCCATTGCCCCGTCATGGTCACCCAAACCGCCTAGCGGCGCCATCCTTCGAGCGCGGACCCCACAGAACGCCCGGCGTTCAGTGCTGTTCGGTCCTCAATTGGAGACCTTCGGCCCCAATTCCGATCCGACCCTGTTCAGAGAAGCGCTCCAACGCTAGTCGACTCGGTTCGGAGACCGCGGCATGATCACCTCGACCGACACATCACCGTCCGCCCGCTCGGCCCTGCCGATGCCGCCACTGTCGCGGATCTGCACGCTGGGATGCCCGAGAACAACAGCCTCTTCCGAATTCTCGTGCCGAGTCCGACCGAGTTACCGAATGTCGCGCGCCCTCGCGGTGCGCGATCCTGCGCCCTGTGCGCTCGGCGCTTTTGTCGATAACCGGATCGTCGGCCTGGGCAACTTCATCGTGCTCGGCATGACGAGGACGTCCGAGATCCCATGACAATCGCTCCTGATCAGGGGGACCGGATGGGGCCGTACAAGCCCGAACCCGGCACCGCAATGGCCTCGCAGACCAGCGCCACCGACATGCCGCGTGCTTCGCGCTCCAGCTGTCGCGGTGCGCCCTGACGCCACGTGGCCTGGTGATCACCCGTCCAGACCGAGATCAGGCCAGTGGTGTGCCGGTGCGGCGGTGACCATGGCCCCCCGGATAGGTGCGCAATGCCCGTCGTGGCGGTCGGGTCCCGAAGGCGAGACTCGGAATATGAACGCAAGTGATCGTGCGAGCACACCCGATCTGCGGACCGTACGGATGGCGCTAAAGCTCGCCTCCCGGGCCCCCTCGGTGCATAACACCCAGCCGTGGCGCTGGGTGTTCGACGGCGCACGACTGCAACTGTGCAGCGATACCGATCGACTGCTGCAGTCGGCGGATCCGCTCGGCAGGCAGTTGGTGCTCAGCTGCGGCGCGGTGCTCGACCATGCGCGCCTGGCCTTCCTGTCGATGGGCTGGTTCGCCGAGGTCACTCGCCTCCCCGACCCCGGTCTGCCGGGCCTTTTGGCCACGCTGGAGTTCCGGCCGTGGCCCGGTGCGCTGAACACGACAGCCACTCGGGTGCGCGCCATCCACCGGCGCCATACCGATCGATTGCCGATGTTGACGCCGGACAACTGGCACGACGTGCTCAGCGCTGTGCGCGAACTGGCGCGACCACATCATGTGGCGGTCGACGAGATCGCCGACAGCAGCAGGCACCGACTGGCCGCGGCCACCGAACATGCCACGGCGTTGCGCCGTTACGATATGGAGTATCAGACCGAATTGCATTGGTGGGCCGGACATTCCGACGCCCAGGAAGGAGTCCCCGCGGCCGCGCTGGTATCGGATGCCGAGGCCGCCAGGGTCGATGTCGGACGCAGTTTCCCGTCCACGCCGTATTCGGCCCGCCGAGACGGGCTCGAGGACAAGGCCCGGCTGGTGGTGCTCAGCACCCTAGGCGATACCCCGGCACAGTGGCTGCATACCGGCGAGGCGCTCTCGGAGGTGCTGCTCGAATGCACCGCCCGCGGCTTGGCCACCTGCGCTCTGACCCACATCACTGAACTCGCCGCCAGCCGCTCGGTGATCACCGACCTGATCCCCCACTGGGACTTCCCCCAGGTCATCGTCCGCATCGGCATCGCACCCGAGGACACCGAATCGGCCCCGACGCCCCGACGACCACTCGACGAGTTTCTCGAGGTCGGTTCGTCTTGACCGATGGCCGCTGCCGTTTGTTGCGCTATCCGGCCGTGGTGAGGAAATCGATGGAGGCCAGGTGCAGGTAGTCGGCCTCATCGATGCGGACTCCGGTTGTGCGGGTGAGCTTTTCGACGAAGGCGAGGGAGTCGCGATCCAGAGCGGAGCGGAAAGGTTCCCTGTTCGGGCTCCACCGACCTCGTGTTTTCGTACGCCCGGTAGGCCGCGGCCGCGATCGGCAAGTCGGGAAGGGATGGTCGAAAGTCCCTCGGCCTGCGTCGGTTCGGCACTGTGTGCGGCCGTCGGGCGGCCGTAGCGTCGGGAGCGCAGAAGTTTCCGCAGGTATCAGTGCAGAGGGAGACCGAGATGCGGATCCGGGTCGTCTACGAGTCGATGTTCGGCAACACCGCCGCCATCGCCAAGGCCATCGCAGCGGCATTGGGCGAATACGGCGAGGTGGAGGTGTTGGATGTGGCCGCCGCTGCCCAGCGCCCCGAACCGACGGTGGATCTGCTGGTGGTCGGTGCCCCGACACACGCCCTCGGGATGAGCCGGGCTCGGACTCGGCGCGACGCGGCGAGCCGGACCGAGGCACCGGTCGCGGTCGATATCGGCATGCGCGAATGGCTCGACGCGGCACTGCCGGTGCCGCCGGGCTCCCGGGCCGCCGCCTTCGCCACCAAGGCCGCGAAACCCACCTGGCTACCGGGATCGGCCGCACGTGGTGCCGGAAAACGGTTGCGGCGCCTGGGTTATGAGCTCGTCGACCGACCGGTGGACTTCCTCGTCGACGGCATCCTCGGCCCGGTAACGCCGGGTGAGTTGGAGCGCGCGCGGGCTTGGGCAGACCGCCTCGCCCGCGCCGAACTCGGCCATATCGCGCACCGGTCCTGAGGCCAGAGATGTCATATCGGGTCGAGGTCGTCGAATCGAACACCACCACCATGCTCGAACTGCGCCGCTCGGTGCGCGGCGACTTTGCCGGCGACGATATCCGGGAGGGGATGCGAGCACTCTACGAGTTAGCCGAACGCACCGGAATCGCGCCGGCCGGACCACCGTCGACGACGTATCTGGGTATGCTCGGACCAGGTATGACCACCGAGGTGGACTTCGGTCTCCCAGTGACCGACGGCGCACTCGACGGCACCACTGAACAAGCCGGCTTGCGCCGTCCCGAGCCGAGGCTGTGCGCCAGCACCAGGCACCACGGCGACTATCGACACATCGGTGACGCGTACCGCGCGTTGGACGACTGGATCCGATGCTCCGACTATCAACCGATGGGGCCACCGACCGAGGTGTATCTGGTGGCGCTGGACGCCGCTGTGCGGACCGGGGATCTCGTGACCGAGATCCGCCGGCCGATCGCCGCCACCCTCGCTGTGCGGGTGCAAGCGCTGTTCGCCGACGCCGTCTCGGAACTGCGAAAGGCATTGGCCGAACAGGGTTTCGGCGTTATGACCGAGATCGACGTGCGCGCCACGCTGCAGACGAAGCTCGGTGTGCGGATGGACGACTACCTGATTCTCGGCGCCTGCCACCCGATCCTCGCGCAGCGTGCGCTGATCGCCGATCCCCGGGTCGGACTGCTGCTGCCGTGCAACGTCGTAGTGCGCACTGACGGCGACACCACCCTCGTCGAAGCGGTCGACCCGGTGTTGCTGCTGTGCGGCGAGGTCCTGCACCACACCGACCGGCCGGAGCTGCGTGCGGTTGCCCGAGAAGCACGCGACCGATTGGCGGCTGCCCTGGCGACCGCGAAAAAACGCCTGGAGACGGCGGAAAAGCGATCGCCCGATCCGAAGTAGTCCAAGTCCGTCAGTCAGCAGGCGGTCGCCTCGGCGACCCCTACCGTCGATGGAGCCAACACATCCTCGACCGCCCGACGAGGTGTGCGGGGTAACTGTCCATCGCTCGTCGGTGCCCAGCCGACTCTGATCACGGCTTGGGGGTAGCCGTAATTGTTCAGGACGCCGGCACGGACACGGTCCCGCAGTGTCGGTGTCTCGAGCGGTTCGGTCAGCAGACAGGTGGCCAACCCGACATTCGTCGCGGTCAGCAGCACCGCGCTCAACGCCTCGCCCGCGCACAATCGCGAGAGCAGATCGTCGGCGGAGGTGCCGACTACGAGCAGCTCGGCAAAGTCGCATTCGTGTGCGGGCACCGCGGCCGTGGCCGGTCCGTCACGCCATTCCGGCGGCTCGAACCGGTATTCTGGCTCTCCGGCGTGCTGCTCCGCCGCGGCCCGCATCGCTTCGACCACGTAGTCGCGCGACCGGTCGGTCACCTGCCGCACGGTCGCCCCCAGGATCGCCGCGCGCTCGGTGACCAATCCGAGGTACCCGGGCGGCACCGGCCTCTCAGTGAAGAGCCTGCGATCGGTTCGTCTGCGGGTGATGGCGGCGCTCAACTCGATTTCATTCGGGGTTCGCCGATGGCGCACCGGTTCGATCGATGCCAGATGGTTCGGTTGCGCCGGATTCGGCAGCCGTCGCACCACTGCTGACCAGCCGAGCGCGGCGAACGCGACGCGCAGATGATGCAGCGCGGCACCACAGCTCAAGACGAGATCGCGTTGGTCGAGGTCGGGAGGGGGCAAAGCCCGGGTCGGATCCAGATACAGGTGGACGCTGCGGTCCGCGATCCGCCATCGCCATGGTTGGGTGTTGTGTACCGACGGCGCCCGCACCGCGAGCGCTAGTGCAACCCGCACGCTGTGATCATCGGGCAGTCCGTGGTCCATCGTCATCCTTTCTTTCCTCCCAATTCACGCTCTCACCGCGGGGATACCGCAGGTAGGGCAAGACGCCCCATCCTGGCGGGACTTCCAGGACGCCAGCTACGGTCGGCCGCCGGCAACGGGAGTGCGCAGACGGTCCAGAAGTCCCGTCACATCAATGACCTTCGGCCATCACGCTGGGGCGCCTGTTGCGAAATCCTGAGTACATCAGCAGGAACCGCTGCGCGTCAGCGATAAGGAGGTGGGCACCATGCCCGATTTCCATGGCCGAAGCGCCGTCGTCACCGGCGGGGCGCACGGCATCGGCGCGGTCATCGCGCAAACGCTCGTCAAATCCGGCCTGCGCGTCGTGGTGGCCGACCTCCTCGACACCGAGGGCACCGCGACGGCCGAATCCCTAGGTCCGACAGTGATGTTCCGGCACCTCGATGTCACCGACGAACATGGTTGGCGGCGGGTACTCGACGACGCCGAAGCGGACTTCGGACCACTGGCCGTTGTGGTGAACAATGCGGGCATCATCGACTTCGGCGGTATCGAGTCCGAATCCCCCGCGATGTTCCGGCACGTCGTCGATGTGAACCTGTTCGGCGCCTGGCTCGGTATGCATCTGGCGGCCCCGCGGCTGCGCGCGAATGGCGGAGGTGTCATTGTCAACATTTCCTCGACCGCGGGTCTGATGGGCTATTCCGGGATCGCCGGTTACGTTGCCAGCAAATGGGGCCTGCGCGGGTTGACCAAGGCCGCCGCACTCGAACTCGGCGACGCCGGTATCCGGGTCTGCTCGGTGCACCCTGGACCGATCCACACTCCGATGACAGCCGGCTTCGATACCAGTATTGCTGCGGCCCAGCCGCTTCCGCGTTTCGGCGAGCCAGAGGAGGTCGCGGCGATGGTGGGCTTCATCGTCAATGAGGCCACCTTCTCGACCGGATCGGAATTCGTCATCGACGGTGGCGCTACCGCAGGCATGACACTCGTCGAACCCGCTGAAGCGCACGGAACATGGCAGTGACCCCAGCCGCGTCCGCGCAGCTGCGCAAAAACACATCGGTGTCATGGGTGCTGCGCGGGGAGGTTTACACGGCGCCCCATGGGGTAGAGGTCATGCGAAAATGGGGGGATGGATGGCGGCATGTCCACCGGACCCGGCCAAACTCCGGTGACGGAGACCCTGGCCCAGCTGCGACTTCGTGAATTGCTCGGCGAAGTCCAGGACCGGATCGTCCAGATCGTCGGTGTCCGCGATCAGATGGATCGCCTGATCGAGGCGATGCTGGTGGTCACCGCCGGATTGGACCTGGACAACACGCTTCGCTCGATCGTGCACACCGCCATCGAGCTGGTCGACGCCGGATACGGCGCGCTCGGCGTACGAGAAACCGATAAGACCAGCAATGAGCTCTCCGAGTTCGTCTACGAGGGCATCGACGACCGCACCCGGGTCATGATCGGCGATCTGCCGCGCGGTCACGGTGTGCTCGGCTTGCTGATCGAGGAGCCCAAACCCCTTCGGTTGACCAACCTTTCGAGGCATCCCTCTTCGGTCGGCTTTCCCTCCCACCACCCACCGATGCACACCTTCCTCGGCGTACCGGTGAAGGTCCACGACGAAGTCTTCGGCAACCTGTATTTGACTGAGAAGGCCGGTGGCCAGGAGTTCACCGAGGACGACGAGGTCGTGGTGCAGGCACTCGCCGCTGCGGCGGGCATCGCCATCGCCAACGCCCGCCTCTACGAGCAGTCCCAGACCCGCCAGCAATGGCTGGAAGCCAACCACGATGTGGCCACCGAGCTGCTCGCGGGCGGCGAACCGGGTACGGCACTCGAGCTGGTCGCCGAACGGGCGCTAGAACTCACCCAGTCGGCGTGCACCTTCCTCGCCCTGCCCGAGGACCCCGAAGTCCCGGTCGAGGATGTCACCGAACTGATGGTAGAGGCCGCCGCGGGCGTCGGCGCCGACGAACTGCTCGGCGAGCGCATCCCGATGGGTGAATCGAATTCCGGCGAAGCGTTCCGGTCCGGCCGGGTCGTCGCGGTCGACGAACTGCGCTTCCGGCCGGTCTTCTATGAACCATCGAAATTCGGGCCCGCGCTGATCCTGCCGCTACGCGCCGAGGATTCGGTCATCGGCGTGCTCGTCACCGTGCAACCGGCGGGTGCGCAACAATTGGACGAGGCTGGGAAGTCGATGATGGCCGCCTTCTCCGATCAAGCCGCACTCGCCTTGCGGCAGGCGACTATCCAGCGGCGGATGCGCGAACTCGATGTGCTCTCCGACCGCGACCGGATCGCGCGCGACCTGCACGACCATGTCATTCAGCGCCTGTTCGCGGTCGGTCTCTCACTACAGGGCACAGCGCAGCGGGCCCGCGCACCAGAGGTCAAATCCCGGCTCATCGACACCATCGCCGACATCCAGTCGATCGTCCAAGACATCCGGGAATCGATCTTCGACCTGCACAGCAGCACCACCGCGGGCGCCCCGACGCTGCGCAAACAACTGCACGCGATCATTGCCGACATGGTCGGCGAAAGCGGGCTGCGCACCACAATTCGACTCGTCGGCCCGGTCTCGGTGCTGGCGCCGCCACTATCTGAAGACGTCGAGGCAGTACTGCGCGAAGCAGTCAGCAACGCGGTGCGGCACGCGCAGGCCACGACGGTGACGGTCCATCTGCGTGTAGGCGATGACGTCACTATCGAGGTGACCGACGACGGTATCGGCCTGCCCGACGATGTCGCGCGATTGAGCGGATTTGCGAATCTGGCGACGCGCGCCGAACAAGCGGGCGGCAGCTTCCGCGTTGCGAACGGTCTCGGCGGAGGCACGGTGCTGCGCTGGTCCGCGCCGCTGCCCTGAG
Source organism: Nocardia sp. NPDC050412 (assembly GCF_044458825.1). Lineage (NCBI taxonomy): Bacteria > Bacillati > Actinomycetota > Actinomycetes > Mycobacteriales > Nocardiaceae > Nocardia > Nocardia sp. NPDC050412. The sequence goes on along the minus strand of NZ_JBITIJ010000017.1, from coordinate 97,989 downwards.
TTCTACCGGTACAGCACGCACGCTCGCACCTGGCGATGGCACGCGCATGTCCACCATGCAGGGCCTCGTGCATGCCGAATCAGCTACGACAGGAGCGGCCTTTGTGCTCTGCGGTTCGGGACCAACGCCAGGCGTGCCGGACCATCTCGGATTCCGAATCTTCGGGTAGCAGATTTTTCGGAATCCGAAGGGACACTGCCCATGACCGCCCAGCATTACGATGATCGACACCGACTGGCGTCGGCCGAAATTGTGGTCGGCATCGACGGCTCCGAAGCCGCCGATCTCGCCGTCCGAGGGGCCGCCGAGACGGCGTCGGGGCCGCGGCCTGCGGATCGTGCACGGCCTGGACTCGCTGCCGCCGAGGCCGTCTATGGGATCTATGACGTGATCATGCCCCCGGTGATCGATGCGATCCGCCGCGAAGGTGCAGACTTGGTCCGTACCGCGCGTCGGCTGGCTCACCAAGTGGATCCGACGCTGACCGTGGAAACCGAAGTCTCCGAAGCCAATCCGGCACGCCTGCTGATCGAGCTGTCCGAAACCGCGCATCTGGTCGCGATCGGCGCTCAGGGCGCAGGCGGCACCCTGAGCCATCTCGGGTCGACACTGCTCGCCGTCGCCAGCCATGGCCGCGGCCCGATCGTGGTGGTCCGTGACACCGGCACCGAACAACAGGCCCGGCGCATCGGCCCGGTTGTGCTCGGCGCCGACGCCAGACCGGTCAGCTCGGCTGCGGTGGCGGCCGCATTCGCCGAAGCCAGCGAGTGCAACGCCCAACTCGTCGCCGTGCATGCCTGGAGCGATCTGTATTACGACCGCTTCGCCGGACTCCCCTACACAATCACCGACCACGACGCCGAGACCGCCGGACAGGCGATCCTCGCCGAGCAGCTCGCGGGCTGGCAGGAGAAGTACCCGGACGTTCAGGTCATCCGCAAGGTGTACCTGTCGGGCCCGCGCCGGGCACTGCTCGATCGACTTCAGTGATAGAGGGTGTCGATGCTGTCGGCAAGGTTCTCGACGACTATCTTGCGGCGAAGTTTCATACTCGGTGTGAGATCACCAGCCTCCACGGACAGTTCGTGGTCGATGATGTCGAATTTCTTGACCTGTTCCCAGCGATCGAGTTGGGTGTTCAGTTGGTCGATATAGGCGGCGATGACGTCATGGGTCTTCTTGTGCCGAGCGATTTCGGCGAGCGGTCTGTCGGCTAGGTCGTGCTTGCCGGCCCATTCGGTGATGGCCTGGGCGTCGAGGCCGACCAATGCGACGCAATAGGGTCGTGTCTCTCCGTAGACGATGAATTCCGCTGCGTATGGACACATTCCCTTGAATGTGGCGGCAATCGCGGAGGGCGCGACGTATTTGCCTTGCGAGGTCTTGAACAAGTCTTTCTTGCGGTCGGTGATGTGCAGGAACCCGTCTGCGTCGATCTCGCCGATGTCGCCGGTGCGGAACCAGCCGTCCGCGTCGAAAGCTTCGTCGGTGGCGTCGGGGCGGTCGTGATAGCCGCTCATCACACCCGGGCTTTTGATCAGGATCTCACCGTCTTCGGCGATCTTGACCTCGGTGCCAGGGAACGGTTTGCCTACAGTTCCGAACCGGTATGCACCTGGGCGGTTGATGAACGAGGCGGCGGCGGTCTCGGTCAGGCCGTAGCCTTCGAGCACGATGATGCCGATCGCGTCGAACCATTGCGCGACATCACGGTCCAAGGGGGCCGATGCCGAAACGAAGTACCGCAGCCGACCACCGAAGTGTTCACGGACTTTGGAAAGCACCAGCCTGTCGGCAACTTTGTGCTGCAGTGAAACGAGAGGCGACGGTTTCTCGCCAGCCTGCCTGGCACGCGAGACCTTCAGGCCGACCCCGATCGCCCAGTCGAAGAGCTTCTTCTCGAGCCCGCGTTCTTCGGCCATCGTGCCCTCGATCCGGGCATGCGCCTTTTCGAAGATGCGCGGGGCGGCCGCCACGATAGTGGGGTGCAGTACCGCCATGTTGTCCACGATCTTGTCCACCCGGCCGTCGATCGCGGTGGGAAAGCCGATCAGTGGCGACAGCGCCAACATCACCTTGCCGAACGCGTGGGACAGCGGCAGCCACAGAAAGTTCAGATCGTCGGAGCTGAGAACGTTCACGGCGTCGATCGCTGCGGCGCTGTAGGTCCATGCCGAATGCGGCAGCCGAACCCCCTTCGGGGTGCCCGTCGTCCCGGAGGTGTACATGATGCTGCCCAGATGCGTGGGCCGGATCCCGCGGATGCGGTCGGCGACCGCGTCGGGGGATTCGGCGAGCAGTCCGCGTCCGCGCTTTTCGAGGTCGTCGAGAGTGATGACCCAGTTTCCGTCGCCCTCGCCATCGACGATCACTACCCGTTGCACGTCGGGCAGTTCGACGCGGTGTTCGATCAGTTTGTCGACCTGGGTCTGATCCTCGGCAATCACGATACGGCTGCCCGAGTTGGCGACGATGAACGCGACGCCGGTGGCGTTGGTCGTGGGGTACACGGTGGTGGTGGCCGCACCGGCGCACATCACGGCGAAGTCGGCGAGCACCCATTCATAGCGTGTGGACGATACGAGCGCGACCCGGTCTTCGGCCTGCATTCCCAGTGCGATCAATCCGGCGGCGAGGATATTGACGCGGTCGCCGAACTGCTTCCAGGACACGCTGGTCCAGCCCTTGCCGTCAGGAAATCGGAACGCCTCCGCGTCTGGAGTCGCGGTGATTCGGTCGACCAGCATCTGGGCGACCGAGGACGCCCGGTCCTCGATCTTGCTGAGATCGGAAAGTTCCTCGGATTCCCGGAGGAACGTCATCATTCGATTCTACCGAGTCCCAGGCCGAGGTCTGTCCAAAGCGGGACAGAAACCTGCAGACCCGCGTCGGCGGGCCCCGGGCCTGAGTGCATAGTCGCGCGTTGACCGAGGGGTACGGCGAAACTGCGTAACCCCGGACCATCGGTGGTTCCCGACCCGCCAGCGGCCCAGGGAGAGGACAAAGGGCCTCGACATAAAGGTCTTCGTGATCGGTTGTCTTCGGTCGGGACCGAGCAGGCTTATTGATACAGATACCGCCGAGCGCGCCGTCCTTGGGCCTGCGACATCGAGCGCATGCTGCTCGGCGTGGGACACGATATCCGGTGGTCGCCAAGTGTTTCTGCCTACATCGCGTTCAGCGTCGAGTTATCGGAACGGATGTGCGGCGATGCCTTGGCATCGCGTGCGGCGATCGACGGTTCTGGAAGACAAGATCCGCGCGACCGCCTCGGCGGAACCGACCCGGACCGTGGAGGTCTGGGGAAGCACAAGCGAAGCGGTACGGCGAAGACGAAGGCAGCAGGCTATGGGCCCCCGCGAATCCCACATGTCGCAATCGGACCTGTTCTCATGGAACATGGAGCGCGATCCGGTCCTGCGTTCGACCATCGTCGCGGTTCTGATCCTCGATACCGATCCGGACTGGGATCGCCTGGTGCAGACGATCGATCGCGGCACCCGCCTCGTGCCGAGGTTGCGGCATCGGCTGATCACCGTGCCGTTCGGTCTCGCTCCGCCCAGGTGGGCCCTCGATCCGGGCTTCGACCTGTCCTGGCACCTGCGACGGGTTGCGCTGCCTGAACCGGCGACTATGTCCGCGGTACTCGAATTCGCGCGCACCGAGGCGATGACCGCCTTCGATCCGGCTCGTCCACTGTGGCGCTCGACGTTGCTCAGCGGTTTGTCGGATGGGGGATGCGCGCTGGTGATGACAGTGCACCACAGCCTCACCGATGGTATCGGCGGCATTCAGATCGCCACCGCGCTACTCGATTTCGATCGTGCTGGCACCGATCGCGGCAATTCGCCCGAGCTGCCGCACGACAGTGACGGCGCACTGCGCGATATCGTGGCATGGAATTGGTCGGTCGGCTCAGATCTCCTTCGCGGCGGTATCAGCGCGACGCCACAAACCGCGTGGCGAGCTCTCACTCATCCCGCGCGGGCGCTACGCGACAGCGCCGCGTTCGCGACCTCGCTGGTCCGTCTGGCCAAGCCTGTTACCGCGACGCTGTCGCCAGTGATGATCGAACGCAGTCTCGGTCGCCGACTGGCGGTGCTCGATGCACCCGTCGAGCAAATACGCCGCGCCGCGCGTGCCGTGGGCTGCACGATGAACGATGCCTTCTTGACCGCTGTGGTCATCGGACTGCGCATGTATCACGAGCAGCACGGGGCGACGGTCGACCATCTGCGGCTGACCATGCCGATCAGTCTCCGAACGGCCGATGATCCACTCGGCGGCAACCGGATCACGCTCGCACGTTTCGCGTTGCCGGTCGACATCGCCGAGACCGCAGATTTGATGCGCGCCGTGGACGTCGCGGTCGACCGTTGGCGCCGCGAGCCGGCCATACCGCTATCAGGTGCTGTCGCGGCGGCGTTCAACCGGTTGCCGGTCGGAGTGGTCACCGAGATGCTCAAGCATGTCGACTTTGTCGCCTCCAACGTCCCCGGTTCCCCGGTGCCCCTCTATATCGCCGGTGCGCGCATAGACGCTATGTACGCTTTCGGCCCCACCATCGGCACGGCGGTCAACGTGACAATGACCTCGCATACCGGAACCTGCTACGTCGCGATCAACGCGGACACCGCCGCGATCCCCGACCTCGCGACCCTGACCGAATGCCTCGCCGCAGGCTTCGCTACCGTGCTCCGTCTCGGCGGCGAGTGCGCACCGCAAGCCGACGCCACTGCCGAAGCATCTCGATCGACACCGGTCTGATCCGGAGCGATCGAACCACGAGCGTATCGAGCAAGTGGACGGAATCTCCTGGGTACCGACGAAAGACTCTGGCAGCATGGGAAATCCGGGCCCAACGTGTGGCGGTGCGAGAGTTACCTGCCCACGGAGCAGCGACCCTCATCGGCCTGTGGGGCATCGCCCACCAAGGTGGGGTCGACCTGTCCGCGGCCCTGCTGGTTGCCGTCAGCCCGCCTGAGGGTGGGACCCTCTTGCCCCTCAGGCAGCAGCCCGTTGACCGAGGGAACGTCGCGAGCGCAGCGGCCGTCACGCTCGGGGCATCGGTCGCCGTGAGTGGTGACCTTCGGCCCTCGTCGCACAGGTATCCGCTCACAAGACTCGACATCGTACGAATACTGCGATCGGCAGGGGGCCTCATGAAGCCTGGCGACACCATAGTGATCGACCGCGCCGGCCTGGACCGCCTCGTAGAAGTCCTGCGCGAGGCGGAGTATCGCGTCATCGGTCCGCAGGAGCGCGACGGTGCGATCGTGCTGGACGACCTCACGTCCGGAGCGCAACTGCCCGCCGGGTGGAGCGTGGATACCTCGCCCGGACGGTATCGGCTGCGTCGCCGCGATGATGCGGCTGTCTTCGCGCATTCGGCCGGGCCCGGCTCGTGGAAGCAGTTCCTGCATCCGCCACACCGCAAGGTGTGGGAGATGGGACCTGACCTGATCGAGCAACGCGCCGAAGACTCCGCGCAACGGTTTGCGTTTCTCGGTGTGCGTGGGTGTGATCTCGCCGCGATCGCGATCCTGGGCCGCGTACTCGGCGGTGGGACATATCCCGACACCGGATACACCGGTCGCAACGCGGGCCTGTTCGTGGTCGCGGTGAACTGCACCGAGCCGGGAGGCGTGTGCTTCTGTGTCTCGATGGGCACAGGACCCGGCGTCTCCAAAGGATATGACCTCGCGCTCACCGAAACGATCGACGACGCCGGGCATCGCTTCCTGGTCGATGTCGGCAGCGAGACCGGAGCGGATGTGCTCGCGCACCTCGCCACGCGTCCCGCCGAAACCACTGACCTCACCACTGCCCGGACGGCGGTCGACGCTGCGGCCGGACGGATGGGACGGTCGATGCCGGACGCCGACCTGCCTACTGTGCTTCGCGAATCCCACGAGTCGCCGCAGTGGCAGGACGTGGCATCTCGGTGCCTCACATGTGGCAACTGCACGATGGTGTGCCCTACCTGTTTCTGCACCTCCGCCGAGGACGTCACCGATCTGACCGGCGACCACGCCGAACGCTGGGAACGCTGGGTGTCCTGCTTCGAACTGGATTACTCCTACCAGCACGGCGGCAGTGTCCGGCAGTCCGGCGAGAGCCGGTACCGGCAGTGGCTCACCCACAAGCTCGGCACCTGGCACGACCAGTTCGGCAGTTCCGGCTGCGTCGGCTGCGGACGCTGCATCGCTTGGTGCCCGGCCGGGATCGATATCACCGCCGAAATGACCGCGCTCGCCGAAGGGGGTGCCAGTGACCGCAGTTGACGAACTATCGCAGTTCGCTCAGCTGGCGTCACTGACCGACGCGGAACTCGCCGTACTCGCCGACGCCGGTCGCGACGTCAGCTTCCCGGCCGGGCGGCAGCTGATCACCGAGGGGCAATCGGCCGACCGGTGCTGGCTGATCCGCGACGGCCTGGTCAGGCTCGACGCGCACGTCCCGGGCCGCGGCGATATCGTCGTCCAAACGCTGGGCAGCGGAGACCTGCTGGGCTGGTCGTGGCTGATGCCGCCATACCGCTGGCATTTCGGTGCACACACGATCGAACCGGTACTCGCGATCGAATTCGATTCCGCTCGACTAACCGAGCTCGCCGACCTGGACCCGGTATTCGGCCGTGCCCTGAACCGCATGCTGCTCGAAGTGGTGCTGGAACGCCTGCAGGCCACCCGGGCACGGCTGCTCGATCTGTACCGAAATCCTGGCGACACCTCCACACCCTCACCGCTGAGCGGCATCGGCGACCGAGGAAACAGTCGATGAGCCGCCCCGGCGCGACGACGAGCGCCACCATCGCACGGGGTACACCGGCACCGGGCGACACCATGCTGCCCTACCGGGTCGTCGGCCGAATCCCACACAACCGCGACACCGTGACCCTCATGCTCGAACCGGTTCACCAGGCAGCGCAACGGTTTCGGGCCGGGCAGTTCATGATGCTCTACAGCTTCGGGGTCGGCGAGATCGCCATATCGATCAGCGGCAACCCGGCCGCCGACGACGACGTCCTCGAACACACGATCCGCGCCGTCGGCGCGATCAGCCGCGCGTTACACGACACGATGGTTGGTGGGTTGATCGGCGTGCGCGGGCCGTTCGGCAGCGGCTGGGACCCCGAATCCGCACGCGGGCGCGATCTTGTGATCGTCGGCGGCGGCGTCGGACTGGCGCCGCTGCGGCCGGTCGTACTCACTGCGCTCGCGGCTCGCGACCACTACCGGCGGATGGTGCTGATCACCGGTGCCCGGACCCCGACCGACATCCTGTTCCGAAACGACCAACAGCAGTGGGCCGCGAGCGATGACGTCGAATTACAGCAAACTGTCGATCATCCGGCAGCGGGCTGGACCGGCACGGTCGGCTTCGTCACCGAACCATTGACCAGGCTCACGCTGGATACCGGTCGCACAACAGCGTTCCTGTGCGGTCCGGAACCGATGATGCGATTCTGCGCACAAACCTTGCTGCGCAAGGGGATCGCCGCAACCGACATCCGGATCGCGCTCGAACGCAACATGCAGTGCGGCGCCGCCCGCTGCGGGCACTGCCAACTCGGACCGCTGCTGCTGTGCCGCGACGGCCCGGTCGTCGACTACGCGACAGCCCAACCGCTGCTATCGATTCGGGAGCTGTGATGAACACTTCCCAGACGAAGACCCCGACCTTGGCGGTGTGGAAGTTCACCTCCTGCGACGGCTGCCAGCTGACCCTGCTCGACTGCGAGGACGAGCTGCTGAGCCTGGCCGGACGCCTGCACATCGCACATTTCACCGAGGCGACCAGCACGGTCGAACCCGGACCTTACGACGTGTCGCTGGTCGAAGGATCGGTCACCACGCCGGAGGAACAGCGCCGCATCATCGAGATCCGGGCGCAGTCACGGATTCTCGTCACCATCGGTGCCTGCGCAACGCACGGCGGCATCCAAGCACTGCGCAACTTCGCCGACGTCACCGAGTTCACCTCCGTGGTGTATGCCAGCCCACAATACATTTCGACGCTGGCCACCTCGACACCGATCTCGGCACACGTGCTGGTGGATTTCGAGTTGCGCGGCTGCCCGATCGACCGTCGCCAACTGCTGGACACGCTGTGCGCCTTCCTCGCCGGGCGCAAACCCGACCTGCCGAACACCAGCGTCTGCACCGAGTGCAAGCGCCGCGGTACCACATGTGTGACCGTCGCACACGGCATTCCGTGTCTGGGCCCGGTCACCCACGCCGGGTGCGGTGCGCTGTGCCCGGCCTTTCATCGCGGCTGCTACGGCTGCTTCGGTCCGATGGCGTCTCCGAATATCCGTGCGCTGCTACCGATTCTGAGTGTCAATGGCATGTCCACCGACGATATCGACCGAGTGTTTCACACTGTCGCGGCGGCCGCCCCGGCCTTCGCGGACAGGAGATCCGATGAGTCATCGCACTAGGCAGTTGCGAGTCAGTTCGCTTGCACGTGTGGAGGGCGAAGGCGCGCTGCGGATCATCGTCGCCGACGGTGCCGTCGAACGGGCCGAACTGAACATCTACGAGCCGCCCCGCTTCTTCGAGGCGTTCCTGCGCGGCCGCGCCTACACCGAACCACCCGACATCACCTCCCGCATCTGCGGCATCTGCCCCGTCGCCTACCAGACCAGCGCCTGCAACGCACTCGAGCAGCTGTGCGGCGCCGAACTCGACCCACCCCTGGCGCGGCTGCGCCGCCTGTTGTACTGCGGAGAGTGGATCTCCAGCCATTCCTTACACATCTACCTGCTGCACCTACCCGATATCCTCGGCTACCCCGACGCCATTACCCTCGCCGCCGATCATCGTGAGCTCGTCGAACGGGGCCTGGCGGTGAAGAAGGCCGGCAACGCCGTGCTCGAACTGATCGGCGGACGGTCCATCCATCCGATCAACGTGCGGGTCGGCGGCTTCTACTCGGTTCCATCCCCTATCGATTTCGCGCCACTAGCCGAACAGCTGCGCCGCGCCCTCGATGACGCCGTGCATACCGCCCGCTACGCTGGCGGCCTGGAATTTCCGGACGTCGAGCTGAACTACGACCTGCTCGCCGCCTCCGACCCGCACCGGTATGCGATCGAATCCGGAGATATCCACAGCAGTACCGGGCTCACCTTCTCCGCTGCCGAATTCCCCGACCACGTCGCCGAAGCTCAGGTTCCGCACTCCACCGCCCTGCATGCGACCCTCGACGGCCGCCGCTACCTCACCGGACCGTTGGCCCGGTACACACTCAACTCCACCCGGTTGTCGCCGCTAGCCCGTCAGGTTGCCACCGAGATCGGACTGGGCGGTGAATGCCGAAACCCCTTCCGCAGCATCCTGGTTCGCGCCGTCGAGGTCGTCTATGCCATCGAGGAGGCGCTACGGCTGATCGAAGACTACGAAACACCCCCGAGCGCATTCGTTCCCGTCGCCCCTCGGGCGGCTACCGGCCACGGAGTGAGTGAAGCACCACGGGGTCTGTTGTATCACCGCTACGACGTCGACGGTGAGGGCATCATCCGCTCCGCCGACATCGTTCCACCCACCTCGCAGAACCAGGCCGCCATCGAAGACGACCTGCGTCGCGTCGTCACAGACCACCTCGACCTCGACGACGCGGCGCTCACCGCACTGTGCGAACGCACTATCCGCAACTACGACCCATGCATCTCGTGCTCGGCGCACTTCCTCGCACTCGATGTGGTGCGCCGGTGACCGGGCCGCAGGCCGTCGTTATCGGCGTCGGGAACGAGTTCCGTCGCGACGATGGGATCGGCCCGGCCGTGGCCCGAGACATCGAAGCGCTGGACCTGCCCGGTGTTCTCGTCGCCTTTTGCGACGGCGAACCGACCGGACTGCTCGATGCCTGGGACGGCGCCGAGCTCGCCGTCGTCGTGGACGCCGTCGAGTGTGAACCGTCCACTCCGGGCCGCGTCTGGTGTACAACTGTCGAGGCCCTGCGTGAACTCACCACCGCCACCAGCTCCCACGCCCTCGGCATCCCCGACGCGGTGCCTCTCGGCCGCGCGCTCGGCCGCCTCCCCCACGAGCTTGTCGTCATCGCCGTGGAAGCAGCGACCCTCGACCTCGGTGTCGGCCTGTCCGGCCCCGTCGCGGCAGCGCGCCCACGGGTGGTTCAGGCGACCTTGACCGAGCTGGCGCGCGCCGGGATCGCAACTGGATAGTCCTCAGCCGCGGGAGGCCCGGTGCAGCAAACCGAACCCTTCCCCGCTTCTTGCGACCGTCATGAATCGATGACCGGCGCCCCGTGTTCCAGTGCCCATGGAGACCTGAGTCCCGCGGCTGGACCACACAACCGTCACATGCTCTTGGTCATCGCGACCGATGACGTTCGGCACCTCACAGCCGAGTCGGTCGGGCGAGATGCTTTGTTCGACAGTCCGATACACACCGACGCGAACATCGCGATCTAGGGGGCAGCGGAATGAGACATGATGCGGATCGGCACCAGTTGGCCTCGGCTGCAGTGGTGGTGGGGACCGATGGGTCCGCGACTGCCGATGCCGCCGTCCGATGGGCGGCCGAAACGGCGGCTCGGAAGGGGCGGCACCTGCTGATCGTGCACGGCCTCGACCTCGCGGTTACTCGCGCGGTCCTCGGAAGCCACCTCACCAGGATGTCCTCGGTCATCGAGGCGATGCGCGGCCATGGCGATCACATCCTCGCCGAGGCCCGTGCTCTTGCGTGCGATATCGCTCCCGATCGCAGCGTGGCCACCGAACTCTACGAAGCAAACCCGGCGAAGTCGCTGATCGCGCTCTCGGAAAGCGCGCACCTCGTTGTCCTCGGTGCCACTAGGAGCGTCAGCTCGCTCGCGCACCTCGGATCGACGTTGCTCGCGGTGGCCGGGCACGGCCACGGCGCGATCGTGGTCGTGCGGGGCACCAGAGAACCGACGCATCGCGGCGGGCCGGTCGTGGTGGGCGCGGACGGCAGCTCGGTCGGTGAAGCCGCCCTTGGCGCGGCATTCGCCGAGGCGTCCGAGCGCAATGCCGAACTCGTCACCGTGCACACTTGGAGCGACCTGACTTTGGGCGAGTATGCCGGAAATTCATATCTCGAAATCCCCATCGTCGACCTCGAGATCGCCGAACACGCACTGCTGGCCGAGCGTCTCGCAGGTTGGCAGGAGAAATACCCTGACGTCACCGTGACCCGCAAGGTCTCCGTTACCGGGCCACGCGAACAGTTGGCGTACTGGTCGAAGTCCGCACAGTTGCTCGTCGTCGGCAGCCGTGGCCGCGGCGGATTCCGCGGTCTACTCCTCGGCTCGACCAGCAGCTGGCTCGTGCAGCATGCGGACTGTCCGGTCATGGTCGTGCACCCGAACTAGTTTCACACTCCAACATCAGCAAAGGTCATGATTCCGCGGTCGGGGTGACGGCGACGGTCGATCCGGCCCGACCGACCAACGGCATCCATCGGGGGCCTTCGGCACTGTGCGACTGCGGCCGCCGTGGCCGAAGCTGAGTCATACGCCCGCGCAGAGGAGTCATCCTGTGTCCACGGTTGTGACGGTCACCCTGAATCCGACCGTGGACGTCGCCTTCGAGGGGGACCGGCTGATCAGCGAGGGCGGGAACCGCGCGCGGCGATGCTCGGTGAGCCGCGGCGGAGGTGGGATCAATGTCGCCCGATGTGTGGGCAGGCTGGGCGGTTCGGCGGTCGCATTACATACCGCCGGGCGGGAGGTCGGCGCGCGGCTGGATCGGTTACTCGACGAAGAAGGGCTCGACCACCGGCGTATCGAGGTCGGCTCCGACACCCGGGACGCCAATGTTCCGGCCGGTGACGATGTGCCCTCGAGAACGGGCGCAAATCCCATATCGAACGATATGGCGACGGACGACACTCGCGGTATGACCGATAGCAACCCCTCTTCAGTCCCGTCCGCGCCGGACCATCCGACCGTGTTGGCGGCCATGCGGCTGGCCAGCCGGGCGCCGTCGGTGCACAACACCCAGCCGTGGCGCTGGGAGTTCGACGGCACTCGGCTGCATCTGCGCCGCGACAACGACCGGCTGCTGAGCGCGGCGGACCCGCTCGGCAGGCAGTTGGTGATCAGCTGCGGTGCGATGCTGCACCATGTGCGCACCGCGTTCGCCGCGCAGGGTTGGCACACCGACACCACACGCCTGCCTGATCCGGAGCAACCCGATTACCTCGCGGTCATCGACTTCCGCGGGTGGCCCGACCCACCGGACAGTGTGCTCGCTCGCGCTCGCGCCATCGATCGGCGGCACACCGACCGGTTGCCGATGCTGCCGCCGAGAGACTGGCCGCAGTTGGTGCACACCGCGCGCATGCTGGTGACATTCCATGATCTGGAGCTGTCCGTCCTCGACGACAGCGTCCGCTCCCGACTCGCGGCGGCATCTGAGCAGGCCACCGCGATGCGTCGATACGATATGGAGTACCAGTCCGAATTGCGTTGGTGGGTTGGACATTCCAGCGGTCCGGAGGGCATTCCGCGCAACGCGCTGGTCTCCGATGCCGAATCCGCCCGCGTCAGTGTAGGACGCAAATACCCGTCCGCGCCGCATTCGGCCCGCCGCGACACGCTGGAGGACCAGTCGCGACTGCTGATGCTCAGCTCGATCACCGATTCCCAAATCGACTGGCTGTACACCGGCGAGGCGCTGTCCGCCCTACTACTCGAGTGCACCGCCGCCAAATTGGCGACCTGCGCACTGACCCATATCACCGAATTACCCACCGGCCGAAAGGCCCTCGCGAGCCTGCTCCCCCATCCAGGCGTGCCGCAAGTCGTGATCCGCATCGGCACAGCGCCCGACGACGAGGCCGAGACCCCGCCGACGCCGCGACGCCCCCTCGCTGACATCCTCACCATGCGCCACTGAGCCGCACCGCCCGCTCACCGATATCCTCACGACGTAACACCAGTAGGCCGAGACAACACCTGCCGCACGCGGCTGTGGCTGCGGCCCCCCAGCCGCAGCCCGTCCCAAATCAAACCTGCAGGCCCGAATTCCGCCACGGCGATGGATCACACTCCCGCGATGTCGCGGCGGTCGAAGACCGGCAGGGCGGCCACCAGAGCCACCGCACCCGCCAGCACCAGCCAGCCATATGCCGCAGGCAGCCCAGCACCGAGTGGCCCGCCCTCGATCGCCTGATGGAACGGCGACGCCGGTCCCCATGGCCGCACGGCCTCGACCAGTTTGCTCGCGACGTAGAGCACATACGCGCCGACCGCGAACACCGCCGTGACGGCAAGTGCCACAGACCGTTTACCGGTGGCAGCGCCGACAGCCACTGCGAGCCAGCCGAATTCGATGCCGAGCAGCACCATCGACAATGCTCCGGTCAGCGCGGCGCCGATTGCGATGTCCAAGCCGAAGATCGCCGAACACACCACGATCGCACCGAACAGCACAGCGCCCAGCGTGAACACGGCGGTCGCGAGCACGGCCGCCTGTTCGAGCGCCAAGCGCACGGGCGAGACCCTGGTCACCAAGAGCACCTCGAGTGTGCCGAGTTCCTCTTCGCCCGCGATCGCCCGCGCGCCACGGCCGATCGCGAAGACCAGGAATAGGATCGGCAGCAACATACTGAACAGTTCCGCGTTCAGGAAGCCGGTCCCGGTGCCGAAGGTGTCCAGATTGAACAGCTTGCGCAGCGGCTCGGGATAGTTCTGCAGAAACTCGCGCATGCCGGCCATATCCGAGATCGACGGCCACAACGCGCTTTCCATCAGCACGAGCGCCACGATCCCGATGCTCCAGCCGAGCAGCCCGCGCCGCTGATCACGCAGACTCTTCTGATAGACGTCGCGCAGCATGGTCTTTCACTCCTGTCCATAGTAGGCGAGGAAGACCTCTTCGAGATCCGGTTCATGGCTGACAATGTCGACCACGTCGTAGGGTGCGACGGCTTTGAGCAGTTCGGCGGTCGAACCGTCCACGTCGACGTGCACGGCGACGGCGCTTTGCTCGACCCGCCGCACGCCATCGATTCGGCGCAGTACGCCCAAGTCCGGGGGCTCGCCGGCGAAGGTGAGGTCGATGCGGTGGCGTGCCTGATTGGTCAGCTCGGCCACCGAGTGCTCGGCGATCACTCGTCCCTCCCGCAGGATGGCGACGGTGTCGGCGACGGCCTGCACCTCCGAGAGCACATGGGAGGACAGGAAGACCGTGCGTCCGGCGTCGCGGGCTTCGCGCACCATCGCGAGAAATTCGCGCTGTACCAAGGGATCCAACCCCTGCGTCGGCTCATCGAGCACCAGCACATCCGGCTCGGACATGAACGCCTGCACGATGCCGACCTTCTGCCGGTTGCCATGCGACATCGCGCCGATGCGGTCCGTCGGGTCCAGGTCAAGCCGCTTGACCAGCGCCTCACGCACCGCGGGATCGACGTCGCCGCGCAGGTTTGCTAGGTACTCGAGGTACTGCTGTGCGGTCAGATCGTGGTAGGCGACGAATTGCCCGGGCAGGTACCCGAGGCAGCGCTGGGCGGCCTCGCGTTCTCGGACCGTGTCCGCTCCCTGTACCCATGCAGTACCGCGAGTGGGGCGCATGAGTCCGACAAGGATCCGAATCGTGGTCGTCTTGCCCGCGCCGTTGGGTCCCAGGTAGCCGAAAACGACCCCGGCCGGGATCTGCAGCGTCACGTCGACCAGCGCGGGTTTGCGGCCGTAGTATTTCGTCAGCCCATCCATCCGAATCATCGGGGGCACCTTCCTTCGCGCAGGCGGCGAGACGCCGGTTATCTCGACTATCCGCTGGCATAGGCCCCTGCCCCAGAGCCCGAGGACCCGCTCACCGAGGACGTTCGTCCCCGCTCGCTACACGGCGCACGGCCACAGCCGTCACCTTGTGCTCCGGGGAACCGATCGGTCCATCGGTCTGCGCCAAGATCAGTTCGTTGACCGGGTCCTGCGGAAAGCGGACGGCGGTAAACGCCTGTCCCGGCGCGACCTCTCAACCTTCGGCCCTTGGATGGTGGCCGCGCGCCGGCGCGAGGCCACCTATCGCGCCGATCGAGACTCGATCGAGGTGGCCGGGCGGACGGTGATCCTGGGTGGACAACGGATTGGCCAACGGCGCGAGCATGTTCGCGGCCATCGAGGCGACCTGGGTGGGCGAGCCGAAGCGGATCGTTGTCGCGGTCCCGCCGCACCGGAGTCGACCTGCCGGGAACTCGGTGCCTCGATCGACGAAATGGTCTGCGCGACAATGCCTTCGCCGTTCCGCGCGGTCGGCGAATGGTTCTGGGACTTCACCCAGGTCACCGACGAGCAGGTGCGTACTCTGCTCGGCTTCTCGACCACCGGCGTCGCGCTCGTCGACACCGCGGCGACCATCGGCGCCGCCGCCATCGACGCACCCGACGGCCTCCCACACACTCGGGTGCTCGAGGAACTCATCGGCAAGGCCCGGTTCGTGCTGATCGGCGAAAGTTCGCAGGGCACACACGAGTTCTACCGGGCCCGCCCGGCGATCACCCGCTGGCTGACCGAGAAGAAGGGCTTCACCGCGGTCGCCGCCGAGGCGGACTGGCCCGATACATACCCGGGTGAACCAGTACGTGCACGGGCGCGGCAACGACACCAGCACCGAATAGGCGCTGCGCGGATTCGAACGATTCCCGACCTTGGTGTGGCGCAACACCGAGGCCCGCGAATTCGCCAACTGGCTGCGCGCGCACAACGCCGGTCACGGGCACGATCCCCGGAGATGTACCCGTCGGGTCTGTGACGAGCGACCGGTGCAGCATGTTCGCGATGAACGTGCCTAGTCGACGGCGGCAGATCTGCGGCCCGGCGATCTGCGCGACTGGGCCGCCATTCTCGCCTGGACCACCTTGATCGCCTCGTCACTCGGGCTGCCACACGCGACGGCCACCCCTGAGCCGCCGCGCACAGGCCCAAAGCAGTCTTACCCAGCCCGAGTCCGCGTATAGACCCCCAAACTGCTGCAAGCGGCAGGTGACCGTCACCCCTTGCGTACCACGATCATCGGGCAATCGACTGTATGTAGCAGGGCGTTGCTGGTGGAGCCGAGGACCATGCTTGCGAATCCGCCGCGGCCGTGGCTTCCGACGACTAGCAGTTGGGCATTTGCCGACTCTTCGAGCAGCGCTCGAACCGGCCTGTCCAGCTTCAGGATGCGTAGCACGGACACGTCCGGGTACCGGTCGCGATAGGCGCCCATATTCTCGGCCAGCAGCTCTTGCTCGGACTCACGCGCGGCCTCCCAGCCGGAATGCGGCAGATCGATGCCGCTGGCATCGCTCCAGGTATGTAGCGCCGTCAGTCCGACCTTGCGGCGCGATGCCTCCTCGAACGCGAGCTCGATGGCGGGCACGCTATTGGATGACCCGTCGACACCGACCAGGACGGGTTTACTCGCCGACACCGGATCGATGGCCGAATTCCCGTGGATAACGGCGACCGGGCAATGCGCGTGGTGGGTGACCGCAGTGCTGACCGAGCCGAGAAGTCCGCGGTGGAGCGCGCCGATCCCGCGGCTGCCGACTACCAGCATCCTGGCCTGCGCCGAATGCAGGATCAGGGTAGAGATGATCGATGCGAAGATCACCTCGGTGGCCAAGTCCAGCTCCTCGCCTGGGGCGGCCTGGTGTGCCACGCGGGTCGCTTCGGTGAGGATCCGCTCACCGTCGCGGCGCAACCAGTCGATGTCCGCCTCGTTCAAGGTCCGGTCGGGGCCGAAGTCGGGGACCGCCACCGAGGTGAGAAGGCGCAGCGGGCAGTGGTGCAGCGCGGCATCGACCGCCGCCCAGGCGACCGCCTGATATGAACTGGCCGAGCCGTCGACCGCCACAATTATCTCCGGCACTGTGGAATTGCCCATGGTCGTTCCCTTCATTGCCTGTCCTCTGTTATTGGGCGGTTGAGATTTCGCCATTGCTGGTCCCACTGCATCCGACGGCGACGCTCGAGCAGCCATACGGTGCCCTGTAGCAGCAGCCATGCGACCACCCAGGTGCCGCTCAGCACCACGACACCGACGCCGATGCCGGTCATCGCGGCGACATTGGACGGCTGTGGTGGGCCCGTCGGAGCGCCCTCGGGTCCCAGCCACACCGTCACGTGATCACCGATCGCGGCACTGCCACGCACCCGCACCGTCGCGGTACCGGGTCGGCCATCCCGGAGCCACTGCACCCGTGCCTCGAGCAGATGTGAAGACATCAGCTGGGGTTCCTCCGTGATCACCGCGCTGACAGCGGACTTCGCCGCGTTCTCGGTGCGGATCCGAGCGGCCGCGCCGGTATAGGCCGTCGTCCCAAGCGTTCCGGCAACCGGAATCGCGACGAGCACCGCGACGACGACTATGATCCGCAGCACGGCCTCGATCCGATCCAACGGCCGCAGTAGGGGATTCGGACGCCACAGTCGCAACCACCACACCCGCAGCAGCGGTGACCACGCGCCACGGACGGCGAACACCGAGTCCTCCGACAACACCAGTCACCTTCTTCCGGTGGCATTTGTCCTGACTCGAGCATCGCGCGTTGGCGCGTACGCGAGCAGAGAAGAAGGTCATCGCTCCCCAGGGTCCACCGACCTCGCTTTCTCGGCCGCCTGGTAGGCCGAAATCGCGCTCGGCAAGGTCGGGTACAGGTGGTCCACGCCGAGCTTCGCGGTCAGCCCGGCCGCATCCAGATCGACGCGCAGATCTGTCGCGGGCCGAGCGATCGGGCAGCAGTTTCAGCATTGCGCGGGGGTTGACCTGGTCGTGCCCCTACCCTGAGCGCCCCTGCGCTGCTTGCCGTCCACGATGGCATGAATTGTCTTTAGGCCCTGTGGTTGGGGACCAACGACAGCCGTGCCCGGCCAGTACGGATTCCTAATGTATGGGTAACCGGATCATCGGAAGTGAAGGGACACCGCGCTCATGGCCACCCCGAACAACGATGATCCGCACCGACTGACCTCGGCCGAAGTAGTCGTCGGCGTCGACGGTTCCGAAGCCTCCGACCTCGCCGTCCGCTGGGCCGCCGAAACGGCCTCACGCCGGCAACGCCGACTACGCATCGTGCACGGCCTCGATCTCTCCTCGATCAGGGCGGCGTTCAGTGCGCTACCCGGTGTGCTCGGGAAGATCCGCGGACGCGGCCAAGACTACGTGCTGATGGCCCAGCGCCTGGCCCATCGGGTCGACTCCACCCTGGCCGTGGAAACCGAAGTCTCCCAGGCAAATCCGGCCCAGCTGTTGATCCACCGATCCGAAGCCGCGCATCTTGTCGCGATCGGCGCGGCGGGCACCGCTGGTACGCTCACCCACCTCGGCTCCACCCTGCTCGCGGTGACCAACCACGGCCACGGCACCATCGTGGTACTCCGCGACACCGGTACCGAACAGCAGACCCGCGACGCCGGTCCCGTCGTCGTCGGCGTGGACGGGAGCCCGGTCAGCGAGGCCGCGATCGCGGTCGCGTTCGCCGAGGCGGACGAGCGTGAAAGCCAACTCGTCGCGGTCCATGCCTGCGGTGAGCTGTACCTCGACATCTTCACCCCATTCCCCAGCATCCGCTCCGACCGCGACATCGAGACCGCGGGACAGGCGCTCCTTGCCGGACAGCTGACGACGTGGCACGCGAAATATCCGGACATCCATGTCATCCGGAAGGTGTACCTATCCGGGCCTCGCCGACCGCTGCTCGACTGGTCGAAGTCCGCTCAACTTCTCGTGGTCGGCGGCCGGGGCCGGGGCGGATTCCGCGGGCTGCTGCTCGGCTCAACCAGCAACGCACTGGTGCAGACCGCGCAGTGCCCGGTCATGGTCGTCCACCCGGAGTAAGCCCCGCTCCGACAGGAAGGTAGCGACATCACATGTCTGCCAACGCCATCAACCCTCCCGTCATGGTCGGCATCGACGGCTCCGAAACCGCCGCCGCGGCCACCCGATGGGCCGCCGTCGACGCTGTCCACCACCGCGCACCTCTGCACATCGTGTACGGCATCGCCGCCCCGGTCGACTTCGGACCGAACATCGCTTTCCGTGAGATCCACTAGGACATGTATCGGCAACAAGGTGCGGCCGCCGTCGCCGCGTCGAGTGAGTTCGCCACGGTGGCCGCCACACCGGTCGGTGACCTCGACATCACCACCTAGGTGGTCGAGGACCCACCGATCCCCGGCCTGATCGACCGCTCCAGCCGATGCCGCCGCTGTCGCGGCTCTGCACGCTGGGAGGCCCGATCAGGACGGCCTCTTCCGAAAAACCAGTGAGCACACCGAAAGGGGTTTGCGCCATGCCCGGATTCGCCGCACCCGCCGAGCTACGGGAAACCCATACCGGACTGGTTGTTCTGTACGGGGACCGGGCCTACAAGGTAAAGAAGGCCGTCCGCACCGACTTCCTCGATTTCAGCACGCCGCAACTGCGCGAGCACGCCTGTGTCAGGGAACTCGAATTGAATCGCCGCCTGGCTCCGGACGTATATCTCGGCCTGGCCCATCTCAGCGACCCCAGCGGCTCCCCCGCCGAGCCGCTGCTGGTCATGCGCCGCATGCCCGAAGACGGCCGTTTGTCCAACATCCTGGCCGACCAGGCTAAGAGCACAGCGGAGCTGTCGGCGCTGGCACAGATGCTGGCAAGCTTCCACGACAGGGCCCGTCGCGGACCGGAGATCGACGCGGAGGGCACCGCGGACGCACTGCGCCATCGGTGGCAGGTGCTGCTGGGCAGTCTTGCCGAACAGCGGGCAGACGTCGCCGATCCGGATCTCCTCGACCGGATCGACCGGCTCGCGATGCGCTACATCGACGGCCGAGAACCGTTGCTGAACAATAGGATCGCCGACGGGCACATCGTGGACGGGCACGGCGACCTGCAGGCCGAGGACATCTTCGAACTGGCCGACGGCTTCCGCATCCTGGATTGCCTGGACTTCGACGACCGGCTGCGTTACGTCGACCGCCTCGACGACCTCGCGTTCCTGGCCATGGATTTGGAGTTCCGCGGGCATACCGAACTGGGCGAGCGGCTGCTCGACGACTACCAGCGGATCACTGAGGATCCGGCGCCCGCCTCGTTGCGTGACCACTACGTTGCCTACCGGGCGCTCGTGCGAGCGAAGGTGGACGTCATCCGCTTCGGCCAGGGCGAGTCCACGGCCCGCGATCGTATGCACCGGCACCTGTGGCTCGCACTGCGCCATCTCGAGCGGGCCGCGGTTCGCCTGGTGCTGGTCGGCGGATCGCCCGGCACCGGGAAATCGACCGTTGCCGTGGAGCTTTCTGCGAGCACGGGAGCGGTCCTGCTCTCCAGTGATCATGTGCGCAAGCAGTTGCGTGGTACCGGTGAGGTCACCGGCTCGATCGGAACCTTCGGCGCCGGAACGTATTCCGCTGCAGGTAAAGCTCGTGTCTACACCGAACTACGGAGCAGAGCCCGAAAGCTGCTGGCCCTCGGCCGCTCAGTGATCCTGGACGCCAGCTGGATCGACGCCGACGAGCGGCAGCGTACCGCCACACTCGCGGCCGAGGCGAACGCCGACCTGCTGCAACTGCGGTGCCAATGCCCGCCCTCGGTGGCGGAGCGCCGCATCCGTCTGCGCGGCGACGGCGATTCCGACGCGACCACCCAGATCGCCGCCGACATGTCGGCCATCGCAGCGGTCTGGCCTCAGGCGCTACCCGTGGACACCAGTCTGATGCTTGCCGACACCACCGCCGTAGCACTTTGCGCGTGGCACAACATTATTCACACTGAAAGGCAAGGGGCTTCGGTCACCAATCAAGGGTCGAACTCCGACCCGCGATCACGAACACCGCCCTAGGCTGAGTGAATGCTGCATAGAGACACAGCGAAATGACCAGGGTGTTTCTAGTGGACGACCACCATATCGTGCGTCGCGGTGTGGCCGACCTGATCAGTGCCGAGCCCGATCTCGAAGTCGTCGGCGAGGCCGGGAGCGTATCCCACGCGATGGCGCGCATCCCGGCCCTGCGTCCCGACGTCGTGGTCCTCGACGTGCGCCTGCCCGATGGCAACGGCATCGAACTATGCCGTGAACTGCTGAACCAGCATCCCGAGTTCCGCTGCCTGATCCTCACCTCGTTCACCGACGAACAGGCCATGCTCGACGCCATCCTGGCCGGGGCCAGCGGCTACGTGGTCAAGGACATCGACACTCTCGAGCTGATCGACGCGATTCGTGAAGTCGGCGCGGGCAAATCCCTGCTCGACAACCGGGCCGCCGCCGCGCTCATGGCGAAACTGCGCGAGGAAGCCACGGCCAAGACCGGGCCGCTGGCCACGCTCACCGACCAGGAACGAACGCTGCTCGAACTGCTCGGCGAGGGACTGACCAACCGACAGATCGCAAGCCATATGTTCCTGGCCGAGAAGACCGTAAAGAACTATGTCTCCCGGCTCTTGACCAAGCTCGGCGTCGAACGACGCACCCAAGCCGCTGTACTGGCCACGAAGCTCAACCCAGCGCATATGGAGGAATGAACAGGCGCATTCGCACCGGCCCGCGCAGCATCTCGACACCCGGAATCTAGCACTGCCCTGCAAGAACTCTGTGCGAGGACCATCGCCCCGCTGGACACCACCTTTGGACCCTTGGGCTCTCGCCGCGCGCACCTCAGGCTGAGCAGTATGCCGCCCCCGATTCACCCGGTGCCAGCCCCGAGGAGGACATCATGCCCCACCTCGACGACCCCTTCACACCCGCTGTATACAAAGCCCAGGGGTGGTCGCGCGTCATCACCGACAGCCTCGACGCCGACGACACCAGCTATGAGGTGGGGGTCCACAACGGCCGCGTGGAACCCCGGTGACGTCGTGGCGATCATCGTGATCAACAGCCGCACAACCGATGTCCGCCAGGCCGTCGCCGTGCTGACCGACGGCTTGTGTGCCGACGCGGCGATGACGCTCGGCTCGGCCGGCCAAGCGGTCCTGCCCGCCGCCGACATCCCCGTCATCGACGCCCGACCGCACTGATCCCTATGAACAGACCAGTTTCGCCATCAGTGGACAGTGCTACTGCGGTCGCCGCCGAGCAGGCCGACGTAACATCCGGAATGCTGCTCGATCCGACGGAGCGGATAGAGCTGCTACTTCGCGATCTGCACAGCTCTCGATCCGGGCTGACCGGCCGTGAGGCGCAGCGTCGGCTGATCCACGTCGGCCCCAACGCACTGCGTCGACGGGGCGCACGGACCTGGCCGCGCGAACTACTGGCGCAGTTCACCCATCCGCTGGCACTGCTGCTCTGGGCAGCTGCGGGCCTGGCCTGGCTGGTCGGCATCGAACCGGTGGCCATCGCCGTGGTCGTCGTCATCGTGATCAACGCGGGATTCGCGTTTATCCAAGAGCGGCATGCCGAGCGAGCAGTGGAGTTACTCGCGGCGTACCTACCAGCGCGAGCGACGCTGATGCGGGACAGGGAGATCACCCAGATCGATGCCGTCGATGTGGTGCCCGGCGATGTGCTGGTGATCCAGGAAGGCGACCGGATCTCGGCCGACGCCCGCCTGCTCGAGGGCGGTGTCGAGGTCGATCTATCCGAACTGACGGGAGAATCGCTGCCGGTGTTCCGTTCGGCCGAAGCCCCGGACACCGGTGTGCCGCTCGCCCAGGCACAGGACATCGTCTTCAGCGGGACGGCATGCACCGGCGGTGACGCGCACGCAGTCGTCTTCGCCACCGGCATGCATACCGAGCTCGGCCGCATCGCGGCCCTGTCGGAACGGGTCGGGCGTGAGGAGAGCCCGCTCGAACATCAAGTGCGCCGCGTCGCCTGGCTGATCGCCTTGGTTTCGCTGCTGCTCGGAGCGGCATTCGTACCGCTCGCCACCATAGGCGCCGGGCTGTCGCTGCTCAACGCGGTGGTCTTCGCGGTCGGGCTCCTGGTGGGCAATGTCCCGGAGGGCCTGCTGCCGACGATCACCTTGGCGTTGGCGATCGGCGTCCGCGACCTGGCGCGACGCGGTGCGGTCGTGAAACGGCTCAGCGCAGTGGAGACCCTCGGGTCGACCGATGTGATCTGCACCGACAAGACCGGCACGCTCACCGAGAACCGGATGCAGGTCACCGTGATCCATACGTCGACCGGGCCGCACGAGCTCCGACCGCACGCACCGCCCACTGCCGACTCGACGCTCACTCGACTGGCCGCCGCGATGATCGCCTGCAACAACGCCCGCTTCGATCAGACCGGAAGGGCGCTGGGTGATCCGACCGAAACCGCCATCCTCATCGCCGGTGCAGCACTGGGTGCGCATACGGACCCTGACGACCGGCAACGTCTGCGGCAGAAGCAGTTTCACTTCGAGCCAGCGTGGAAACGTATGTCGACGATCGACAGCTCGAGTGACGGCATCTGGGTGCACACGAAGGGCGCACCCGAAACAGTGCTGCCGCTGTGCACCGCCGAACTCGATGGCGACGGCCACCCGCGACCGATGCATCCCGCCCGGCGCGCAACGCTTGTTGAGCTGGTGGATACGCAAGCACGGCAAGGACTTCGGGTGCTCGCGGTCGCCGAACGCCGCCTGCCGACCGATACCGTGCCCACGGTGCGCGAACACGCCGAACAGCAACTGGTGTTGCTCGGACTTGTCGCGATGACGGACCCGCCCCGCGCCGAGGTCGCCGATGCCGTCACAACGTGCCACAGCGCAGGAATCCGCATCATCGTCATCACCGGCGACCACGGCCTGACCGCAGCGACCATCGCCGCCCAGGTAGGGATCATCCGCGGCGAACCGGTCGTGGTGACCGGCGAGCAGCTCGACCGGATGAGCGAAGCCGACCTGGACGCACTGCTTTCCACGACGCCCGAGCTGATCTTCGCGCGATCCTCGCCCGAGGCGAAACTCCGTGTCGCGGACGCACTTCGCGATACCGGCCATGTGGTGGCGATGACCGGTGACGGCGTCAACGACGCGCCCGCCCTGCGTCGCGCCGATATCGGTATCGCGATGGGCCGCTCCGGCACGGATGTGGCCCGCGAGGCCTCCACCATGGTCCTCACCGACGACAACTTCGCCACCATCGCCGCGGCGATCGAGGCCGGGCGGCGGGTCTACGACAACATTCGCAAGTTCATCTTCTACATCTTCGCTCACGCGACGCCCGAGGTGACCCCGTTCATCGTGTTCGCGCTCTCAGGTGGTGCGATCCCCTTGCCGCTGACCGTTTTACAGCTGCTGGCCATCGATGTCGGCACCGAAACCCTGCCCGCGCTCGCACTGGGTCGCGAACCGGCCGAGCCCGGTCTCATGCGCCGACCGCCTCGGCGGCGCACCGAATCGATCATCCGAATTCCGATGGTGCTGCGCGCCTGGTTGTTTCTCGGTGCGATCGCTGCGGCACTGGGCATGGCGGGTTTCTTCTATGTCCTGCTGGGCGCGGGATGGCATCCGGGCGATCCCACCGGCCCCGGTACGCCACTGCACCACGCCTACCTGCAGGCCACCACGATGACCTTCTTCGGCCTCGTCGCCGGTCAGATCGGCACCGCGTTCGCGGCCCGCACCGAACGGGCCTCGCTGCGCTCGATCGGCGTGCTGTCCAACCCACTTCTGTTGTGGGGTATCGCGTTCGAACTCGCGCTCGCGGCCGTGATCATCTATTTTCCGCCGGTTCAACACCTACTCGGCACGGCAGCGCTCACCCCGGACATGCTCGCCTTCGTCGCACCCTTCCCGGTGATCATATGGGGTGCGGACGAAATCCGGCGCTGGCTGTTACGTCGCAGAGACACCACACTCCCGTAGACGTCATCCGCTGAATCGACTGATTATCTACCCGAACGAGGCGGATGACACCTCAGTATGAATCGATCAACCCCCGGGTAATTCTTGCCCAGCGATAGTGCAGTGAACCCGACAGCCTGGAAGAACTCGAGACCGTCGTGATCGGTCTCCGCGATGATCTTTGTCGCCGTCGGTAACGGACAGCAGGACCACAGCCGGACTTTCGCTGTAGTTCTCGACGGCCGAGGCCAGCCGGGACCGGGGACCACCCACCGCTACGTGCAGCAATCGCACCACCGTGCGGTCGGCAGTATCTGCCGACTGCACGAGAAGAGCCATGTGGCGACCGTACCCGCTACGAAGCCGACGAGGCACGCTCCTCGCCATGTGTGAGTGGGGCCCGCAAATCTCTTGCGGGGCAAGGTTTTGACTAGATCGAACGACCGGGCGGTATGTGTTGACGTTTGATCTGGTCCGTGACTATCGGCCCGGTCTACTGGGACGTGCGGCCAACAGACGATGCAATTCTCATTGCTCCAGGTCGGCTATGCGTCTACGCAGGAGGCGGCGTTCCGGCTCGGTGGTGAGGAGTTCGAGTGCTCGCCGGTAGGCGGCGATGGCCTCCTCGGGATGACCGAGCCGACGCAGTAGTTCGGCACGTGTCGAATGCAGGTACGGGTAATTGTCCAGACCCAACGCCTCGGTGATGCGCAATGCTGCCTGTGGTGCGCCTGCCTGTGCGACCGCGACCGCACGGTTGAGCTCGGCCACCGGTGAACCCGTGAGCCGGACCAATTCGAGGTAGAGGGCGGCCACCTGCGCCCAATCGGTTTCGGGTTCGGTGTGCAGGACAGCAATCGCGGCTTGTACGACGTAGGGACCGCGGGACCGCGCGATGGCCCGATCGAGCAGAGCTCGACCTTCCGCGATCAGCGCACTGTCCCACTCGGTACGGTCCTGCTGGTCCAGCAGAACGATCTCGCCCTCGCGGTGACGTGCGGAGCGCCGGGCGTGGTGGCACACCATGAGCGCAAGCAACCCGAGCACTTCCGGCTCGTCGGGCATCAGCGTGGCCAGCATCCTGCCTAATCGCACGGCCTCATCGGCCAGTTCGTCCCGTCCGCCGTATCCTTCGTTGAAGATCAGGTAGATCACCTTCAGCACCGCGCCGACGCGCTCGGGCAGTGCATGATCCGGTGGCACCCGGAACGGAATTCCCGCCAGCTTGATCTTGGCCTTGGCCCGGGTCAATCGCAGTTTCATGGCGCTCGGTGCGACCAGGAATGCCTGGGCGATCTCCTCGGTGGACAGGCCACCCAGTGCCCGCAGTGTCAGTGCCACCTGCGCATCGACCGCGAGCGCAGGGTGGCAGCACATGAACACCAGCTCGAGCCGTTCGTCGCCGATCGCAGTCTCGACCATGTCGGCCTCCTCGGCCTCGGGCGCGGCGAACAGGGTCGCCTTGGCCACGAAGGCACGGTCGCGGCGTAGCCGGTCGATTGCCCGGCGGCGGGCGGTCGTGGTCAACCACGCGCCCGGATTGTCCGGCACGCCATCGACCGGCCATTTCTCCGCAGCAATCGCGAAAGCCTCCTGAGTGGCTTCCTCGGCGAGATCGACATCGCCGAGGAAGCCACTCAGGTAGGCGAATACACGCCCCCACTCGGCGCGGAATACCTCGTCGATCACGCCTTCACGATCGGCCGGATCTCCACCGATCCACCGAGCCGCGCAGCCGGGATCTTCGTGGCGACCTCGATCGCGGCGTCCAGATCATCGGCCTCGACCAGGAAATACCCACCGAACACCTCCTTGGTGTCGGCGAACGGCCCGTCGGTCACCAGCGCATCACCCTCCTTCACCCGCACTGTCGACGCGGTGTGTGCGGGCGCGAGATGAGCACCGTCCACCACCCGCGGGTCCGACCTGATCGCGATGTACTCGGCGGACACCGACTCCTGCTCGGCGGCACCTAGGGCCTCGAACACACCGGGCAACTCGTTGATCAGCAATGCGTACCGCATGACTCTCCTCCAAGCTCGAATTTCACCGACACCTACCCGACGAACACGACTGGCCGGAGGGGACACGCCACCGCGAAACCATTTCACGCCGAGAACCACCCACAAGCAGTCGGTCCTGCACCGCGAGCCTGGCACCACTCGCGCCCACCGGCCCACAACCCGGTGGAAGGCGATCCGCATAGCGATAACGACGCGCACCCCACACCGGCAGGCCCCCGCTCCGGTCACCGCGAGGTGACCCGAGTCCCGGCGGCGCCGCAACCTAATCGGCATGAGCGAGCGTTCCGCAAGTTTACTTGTCGCCCAACGCCTATGACGCGCCGATCGACCGGAATGCGGAGCCAGCAGACAGCCACGAGCCCAGCCGGAAGCTGTACACGACATGCCGCTCAGCTTCAGGCCGTGCACGCTACAGCACGGAAATGGTTCGGATAACTACACACACCTGACAAAACCGCAGGCCATTGACCTGCGGCCTCATCAACGCGCGGCCCCTCGGAACCCCGTACGCCCATTGTGGTCCCCGGCCCTCTAGGCCCTCGTGCTGGTCATGAAATACCGATCCGTATCTCGCCCCACGTCAGGCCGATTTGCTGTCAACCAATGGACTCAACTCAGCCTGACACGCAGGGAGGCCGCAACCTGCGCCCCTGGCAGTCGCTACGGAACTCGGAGTCAGCGTCCCGAAGGATCCCCCCGACCTCACGCCGGCCGCTGCTCGAGCCCTGCTGCACCTCATCCAAGAAACCGCGGCACGGCCGCAATAACCGCCGACGTCGGAGCATCGAGCGCAAACACACAGCCGGACAATGCATTCCATGCAGCGACATGGATTCACTGCGCCGGCGTCGCCATCACAGGCTGCGCCCGCCGTCGAACCTGGCGAAGTCGTAGACGAAGTTCGTCGGTGGGGTCGGCGGCTTTCAGTATTTCCACCGGGCCGCCGAGTGAGCTCACGAGTTGGTGTACCTCCTCACGGTTCATGTGGTGATCAACGCGTATTTGGATCGTGTGACCGCCCGACTCCGGGGTGATCGTCGTGCCCGAGTTCGTGGACGAGGGTGATGAGTGGCCCTCCAAGATGGCCCCGGCGCGTCCGCGTGACCAGGGGGCGGTATCGATGTTGAGTGCTTTCGGCGCGGGGGCCTACGAACCGACTGACCGTGTAGTCACCCGGTCGAACCGTCGGCGTCGATGCGGGACCAGCGACCGAGCCACCTCGCACCGGCGATCGGCGCGAGTGCTGAGCAGTTGCCATTCCCTGATGCGAGCCTCGATGCCGCGGTGACGATCTTTAGTGGGATCAATCGATAGATCTGAAGGCCAGTCCGAGTGAGATACGCCGCGCCATGTGAGGACCGGTCGCGATCCTGACGTGCGATCCGACGCTCCTGCAACGCTTTTAGCTCAACGACTACGCACTGGAAGTGAATTGATACCCAAGCCCGGCGCTATCCTGCGATCGAGGCCATGCGAGCCGGTCTGGGTGGAACGGATGACAGTGATGTCGGTTCCGATACCACTCGACTGCATCGACGGATTCAACGAGGTGTCTACGCCTGAGTCCGACTGCCCCCGGCCTGGACCCTCGCGGCACGTCTCACGGGTCAGAAGCGAGGGGACGCATGAGTGCACCTCCCTCGACAGCCGCGTGAACCGGGTAGCAAGATTCGAATGCTATTCGGTGGATATGAGTTTCCGTTGTTTTAGGCCGCAGGGGTAGTGGCCGGTTCCCGCCTCCGGCGTTGCCTGGTCACGGCTGCGTCGGTGAGCCCGGTTCCACTAATGTGCGCAGTGTCATGGCGGCGATGTGGTCTTCGAGGCATTGCCGGTCGGGCATGACGGTGCTGCGGAAGCGATGGGCGGCCAGGAAGGACAGGATCAGCCAGGCGGCCGCGTCCGGGTCGAGGTCGGAACGGAGTTCGCCTGCCCGCTGCCCTTGGATCACGACTTCGGCGAGGGCGTCGGCGAGTTCGCTCATGTGCTGGCGGACGGCTTGTTCGACGGCGGGTTCGGCGGTCAGGGTCATCGCGTCGGCGAAGATCACCCCGAGTGAACCAGGGGCGTGCAGTTCGTCGATGTGGCCGGGACTGAGCAGGTGCGCCAAAAGACCTGCGACCGAATCCGTTTCAGCGGCAAAGGCGCGCATCATTGCCGACATCTGTCCGGAGGCGTGTGCCACGACGGCGGCGTAGAGCCCTGTTTTGGAGCCGAAGTTCTGAAACAGCACAGGCTCGGTGACGCCGAGCCGCGCCGCGATCTGAGCCATGGTGCTGCGCTGGAACCCCGACTCGGCGAAGACCACAGTGGCGGCGTCGATGATCGACGCACGCCGGTCGGCGGCACTGAGGCGGGTGCGCCGCGGATCTGCCGGAGTCGAGGATGCGCGAGCCATGACCTCATCGTATCGACTCTTGCGCTTTAACTTAGTGACAACTAAGTTAGAACCATCTTAGTCGTCACTAAGTTAAGGAGTTGGCCATGGGCCTCGGACATCTGATGCATCACAATCCCAACCCCGGCACCGCCGGACTCACCATCGATCACGGACGCAGCTATGACGTTTTCGGTGCGGTGTTCTTCGGCGGACGTCGTGGCCGCGTGTACCGCCGCCTCGCCGAACTGAGCGGTGCCGGTCCCGGTGATCGGGCCCTCGATATCGGTTGCGGCACCGGCTATTTGACCCGTCGGCTAGCTTCGGTCGCCGCAACAGTGGTCGGCCTGGATCCATCCGCGGCGGTCCTCGAGCGGGCACGCCGGATCACCGTCGAACCGAACTGCACCTACACCGTCGGCGTCGCCGAATCGCTGACCGCCGAGGACGATTCGTTCGACGTGGTAGCGAACTGCCTGATGCTGCACCACCTGCCCGAGGATCTGCGGGCGACGGCGTTGACAGAGATGCGACGGGTGCTGCGCCCGGGCGGACGGCTACTGATCGGCGAATTCCGGCCACCGGCGAATCCGATCGGCAGGCATCTCGTCGGCGCGCTGACCGGCCCGGCCATGGAACACAACCCGATCCACCTGCTCGAACCGCTGATCGCCGACGCGGGCTTCGAGCAGATCACCTCGGGAGATCTGCACCCATGGATCCGCTATGTCACCGCCATCAAGCCGGACACGGTCGGATGAGGCACCCAACAGGCCGGGCCGTCGGTGCGGTGCGGGTTATCGCGCTACCGCTGATCATCCTCGGCATCGCCGCGCACCTGTGGTTGGGCAGCATGGTCGGACTCGCCGCCGCAGGCATCGGCCTGGCCGCCCACCTGGTCATCGCGGCACTCGGCGGCCGATGGCTGCTGCACCGCACCAGATTCAGATAGTCCAGGCACGACCGGTATCGGTGCGGTCTGGGCCTATCGGAACCGGTTGTCGTGGGATCGGCCGTCACCGGCCAGGACCGCCATCGATCCGTCCAACCCTGCGTCAATTGATTTGCACCCATGAATACCGACTCCGCTACCGCATGAGCAAGGTCCGGAACTGAGCGCTTGGCGGACGGTTGGCGGCAGTGGACAGTCGGCTCCGGACAAGGAGCCATATGGAGCCCATTGCTTCCATTGCCAGTGGCAAGGTCCGCAGGCCCAGCAGGGACGGCATGACCGAGTTCCTCGGAATCCCTTATGCGGCCGCACCTGTCGGATCTGCACGCTTCCAACTACCCCAGCCGGGTCCGCGGTGGCCGGGAATACGCGATGCGCTCCACGCGGGCCCACATACGTGCAGGCGCCGTACCCGCCACCGGTCCACGCATTGATCGGCGGCGACCGGATCCCCGGAGACGAGTGTCTGAACCTCAATGTTTTTGACGCCGGAGCAGGCGAGGCTGCTCTGCCCGTCCTGGCGAAGCGGACTGCGCGATCGAGCCCGCGAGGTGGCCTCGGGAGGGCCGGGGTCGGTGTGGCGGCGCGTTTGACGCAGGTGTGCCAGGGCCTGGCGGCCGAGTCCGATCCCCCACCGGAGCCGCGACCGCTGAAAGCGCACGAGGCGATGGGGCGGTAATGGCGGCGCTACAGTTGCGGCGGACGGTGGGGCAGGTCATATGTCCAGGTGAGGTGTTCATGGTGGCCGACGTCAGCTCATGCCGTGCATGCCGTGTTCCAGCAAGGCGAAGATCGCATCCAGGGCGGCGCGGGGATCGGGCTCGCCGGCGACGAATTGAGGAATCTCGAGGACGTAGCGTGCGATAGCGCGGGCGGTGATGTCCTCGGGTGGCCTGCCCAACTCGGCGGCGATCGCAGCGGCCAAGGGCGTCTCGCACCGGATCCACAATCGGCGCGAGTATTCGCGCAATGCGGGGGTGCTCATGATCAGGTCGGTGCGACGGCGGATCTCCGGGCTCGGATCGATGAGGAACAGCCCCCGCCCCAGCAGGAACTCGCGCAGCGCTGCCATTAGCGACTGTCCGGCCGGGCGCTGGGTGACCGCGGTCAGCAGGCTCTCGAGACGTTCGGCACCGTCGTCGAACATTATGGCCTCTTTGCCGTCGGGAACGTGGCGAAACATCGTCGGCACCGAGATGTCGACCGCGTCGGCGATCTCCTTCACGCTGACCTGGTCGTAGCCCTTCTCCAGAAACAGCTGCTCGGCGGCGTCCGCGAGGGCGCGGCGAGTCTGGGAGTTCTTGCGCGCGCGGCGTCCGAGTGGTGCAGGAGGCATGCACCCACGCTACCAGAGAAAGCAAGTGAGTTAAAAACGTAAGTGACTTGCCTTTGTTAGTCGATTGTGTTTTTCTGGAGCGGATATACCAGCGAGACCTCGGAAGGCATGATCGAAATGAGCGTCAACGAACTCGAACAGATACCGGTCCTCATCGTCGGCGGAAGCCTCGTCGGACTGTCCGCAGCGGTTTTCCTGTCCTGGCAGGGCGTGCCCGTCGTGGTGGTCGACAAGCACTACGGCAGCTCGCCGCACCCCCGGGCGATCGGTTTCACTACCCGCACCATCGAGCACTTCCGTCAGACCGGCGTCGAGGTGCCCACCTCACTGCAAGGCATGAAACCGCCGCGGCGCGCCCGGGTGGAGAGCCTCAGCGGCACCTGGTTGGAGGAATATCCATGGAGCCCCGGCGGCAAGGGCTCCTACGGCGCCGACCATTCACCTGTCCACGCGATCGCGATCACCCAGGACAAACTCGAACCGCTACTGCGTGAGCGAGCCCGCGAGTACGGTGCCGACTTGCGCCTGGGCACCGAACTGCTGCACCTGGCCCAGGACAACGACGGCGTCACCGCGACGCTGCGCCGCCGTGACGACGGCCACCAGTACGCCCTGCGCGCCCGCTATGTGGTGGCCGCCGACGGCGCGGACAGCCCGGTGCGCACCAACCTAGGGATCGAGCGTCACGGCGTCGGCCCACTGTCGGTGCAGCGCAGCATCTTGTTCCGCGCCCCCCTCGAGGACTACCTGCAGCACGGCGTGGTCCAGTTCGAGATCGAGCAGCCCGACTTCACGGCGTTCTTGACCACCTACTCCGATGGCCGGTGGGTGCTGATGCTCTCCGATGACGTCGAACGCACCCCCGCCCAGCAGATCGAACTGGTGCAGCGCGCGATCGGCCGTACCGATATCCCCATCGAACTCATCACCACCGGCCGGTGGAAGCTGGCCGGTCTGATCGCCGACCGATTCTCGCAGGGACGAATCTTCCTCGCCGGTGACGCAGCGCACCAACTGCCGCCCAACCGCGGCGGGTACGGCGCCAACACCGGCATCGACGATGTGCACAACCTGGCCTGGAAACTGGCCGCGGTGCTCTCGGGCGAGTCGGACCCGCGGCTGCTGAACACCTACGACGCCGAGCGCCGCCCGACCGCAGACCTGCGTCACGATCAACTGTTCGCTCGCGCCGACTACAAGGCCTTCTTGAAAGTCGATACCCCTGATACCCCCGTGCTCGACGATTCGGCCATCGAGTTGGGGCAGCTGTACCGCTCGGCTGCGGTGCTGGGTGCGGACGCGTCCTTGCCGACCGCGCAACTCCCCGAGCAGTGGGCGGGTCAGCCCGGTACCCGCGCCCCGCACCAGTGGGTGCGCATCGGCGACGACAAGCGCTCAACGCTCGATCTGATCGAACGCGACTGGGTCCTGCTCTCAGCCGATGAGCGTTGGGCCGCCGCAGCCGCCCAGGCGACCGCGCAGCTGGGCATCGGAGTCGATTTCCAGCAGGCCGGAACCGACGTCGAGTTCGACGACCACGAGGCGTTCGAGCACGCCTACGGCATCGAGTCCACCGGCACCACACTGATCCGGCCCGACGGCTACATCGCGTGGCGGACCCGCGTCGCGCCACACGATCCCGCCCGGGAACTGACCCAGGTCCTGGCTTCCGTCGCCGCGGCCACCCGCGCCGACTCCACCGAAAATTGAGGTGATAGCTATGAATGCCACACTGCAACAGCGAATTCAGCGACTGGAAGATCTCGAAGCGATCCGCGATCTGACCGCGCGCTACGCCGACGCCATCAACAAGGGCTGGAACGGCAAGACTGTCGATCTCGACGCCGTCGCCCAGGTTTTCGCCACCGACGCGAGATGGGAGAGCCATGAAGGCGAGGTGACCGTCGGTATCGACGCGATCCTCGCCGCGTTGCCCGCCGCTACCTCGGTCGTGGAGTTCTCGATGCACGCCTTCGTGAACCCGATCATCGTCCTCGACGGCGACACCGCGACAGCACACTGGCTGATGTGGGTGACCTCGGTGATGGCCGGCGATCCGCGCGCGGTCTACATGAGCACCGACATCACCTACCTGCGGACCAGCGACAGCTGGCGCATCCACACCGTCAAGGTTGACTTTGGCACCAAACTGTCCACCAGCTGACCCGGATGGCGAGACGGCGAGGCGAAGCAGGTCGAACGAACGTGGTGGCAGCTGCGATCAGAACAGGGTGTTACGGATGCGCAGCGGCCGGTACCCGGTCGGGCCGAGCTGGGCCAGCTCGGCATCGATGTCGACCTCGATCGCGCCGAAGTAATTGATGTTCTGTCCGTGGACAGGCGTTGCGGGGGCTGGGTGACCAGCCGGAACACCTGCTCACGCGATAACTCGATCCCGCGCTCGGCCAGCAGCGGCACCACGCCGAGTCACCCGTGATGCGGTGGCGACCGCTAACGAGATCCTCATCCTCGCCGAGCCTGAAACCATCACCGACGTGGCAAGACTATTCAGCTGCACCATCATCTCGAGCCCCAAGGTCTCACCCCAGCCCAACCAGCTGCACACCAGGCTCGGCCGGCATTGGTTCAACAGACCTGTGCGACCGAGCGAGGACGGCTGAGCCCCCAGCCGACTCAGGCGATGAGCTGCGGCTGCAGCCCGGGGTCCCGGACTGGTGGAGTCGCGTATTCGACCGTCTCCGATTGTGGTGCATTGCGGGGGCTTCGGGAGGTCCGGTTGAGGCCAGCGGACGTTTCGTCCCAGGTCGGCGCCGTCCCTCGGCCAGGTCCTGGTGGGTCGCATCCGATGCGATAATCTCGCATCGGATGCGACTGCCGCGAAACCGCAGGTAACTGAGCTGAATCCGTCCATCGAAATATCTGTCGGCATACTCTCTCAACCCTCGCTGTGTCGCCGGATTCCGTTGGTCGCGAGTACTTTTGCGCCCGAAGTGCGGCTGACGGACACACAGTCGCGAATTTGCATCCGCTGCAATTGGCGGCAGTCGTAGTAATCGCACGAAAAACAAAGACAATGGCTTGACCAGCACCGATGACCTGTTGCCGGTTCGGGTTGCCCTCGCGGGTAGCAGGTTATCCAGGGCCGAAAGCCGAAGGGCCGGAACGGATCTTGGGGTCGCTACCCTACCCCGTACTGCATCCGGACGAAGTTCGCCGCCACCGCGGCCCGGGCAGCGGCCCTGCGCTGGTCGGGCCGCGGTGGTGTCGGCCGCGAGGCGTTCGCAGATCTCCCGCATCGCCAGTGCCAGGCCGATCATCTGTTCCATGCATCCGGGCAAAGTGGTTGTCAGATAGACGCTCTGGGACGCAGACCTCTAACAGCCTGCCAGCACATCGTGGTCCGGTGATCACGCGCGCAGCAGGACAGTGAAAAGCCGAGCGCCGTAAGCTTTTTGATCCGAAGCAGCCGAACCGGGTGGGTCACCCCGTAGCGTTTGTAGCCGTTGTCCGCCCGTTCGGGCTCGGCAAGTAGTCGGCGTCGTGGCAGTGCCGCACCGTCCGCTGGCTGGTGCCGGCGAGTTCGGCGAGTTCACGAGTGCTCCATGCCATATCCGTCAGCGACCTGGTCGCCTCGGCGCCGCGTGAGGCTCACCGATGTGTATCGGCGTGTACATGCGACCGCAGCCCCTGCAAGCCGAACAGGATGAGCAGCTCGACCGTGCCGCCGTCGGCGCTGCCCAGCCAGTGCGGTAGGGAGGTGTCGAATTCCGCGGCCTCGCCGGGCGGCAAGGTCAGATCGCGCTCGCCGACCACCAATCGGAGGCGGCCGTTGAGCACATACAGCCACTCGAAGCCGTCGTGCGTTTGCGGCGTCGGCTCGAGCGGTGCCGGAACCCTGGGAATGATCATCTTGAACGCGTGCACCCCGCCCGGCCTCCGGGACAGCGGCACGAAGACCATCCCGAACCGCCGGATCGGTTTCAGATGGATTCGGGGATCGCCAGTGCGGGGCGCACCGACGAGGTCGTCCAACGGCACGTCGTAGGTGCGAGCGAGTGGCAGCAGCAACTCGAGGGTTGCCCGGCGCTGCCCGCTCTCCAGCCGCGACAGCGTGCTCTCGGAGACACCGGTCGTCGTCGCGAGATCGGCGAGGGTGATACCGCGCTCGCGCCGTAACGCACGCAGCCGCGGGCCCACCGCGTCGAGCACGTCATCTGTTTCGGGGTCCATCCGCCCATCTTGCCGGAACCGCAAGATTGCGTGCCAGACCTTGGTGCGCCGGATGAGACTCAGCCTATTCCGACAGTAAGGAGTCTCGATGACCACCACCGATGCGGTCACGTTCTGGGACGCGGTGTATGCCGACCGGCCGGCGCCCGCGGACCCGCGTCCGAATGTTCTTCTCGCCGAGACGGTTCCGGATGTGTCACCGGGCAAC
Source organism: Nocardia sp. NPDC050412 (assembly GCF_044458825.1). Classification (NCBI taxonomy): domain Bacteria; kingdom Bacillati; phylum Actinomycetota; class Actinomycetes; order Mycobacteriales; family Nocardiaceae; genus Nocardia; species Nocardia sp. NPDC050412. The sequence goes on along the minus strand of NZ_JBITIJ010000017.1, from coordinate 62,172 downwards.
GTCTTGGACCTCGGCTGCGGCGACGGCGGCGACGCGTTGTGGCTCGCCCGGCGCGGTTGGCGGGTGACCGCAGTTGACATCTCGGCCGTGGCGATCGAGCGGCTCGCCGGCCTCGCCCGCTCACACGGCCTGGACGACCGGATCGCCGGCGAGCGGCACGACCTGCGCGAGTCCTTTCCCGCGGGGCGGTTCGACCTGGTCTCCGCTCACTACCTGCACACCCCGTTCGACCTCGACAGAGTCGCCGTCCTGCGCCTGGCCGCCTACGCGCTGCGGCCGGGCGGGCGGCTGCTGGTCGTCGACCACGGCTCGACCGCGCCCTGGTCGTGGAATCAGGATCCCGACGTCCGGTACCCGTCCCCGCATGAGGTCGCGGCCGGAATCGACCTGGATCCGGCGACGTGGACGGTCGAGCGCGCCGACACGCCCCGCCGTACCGCGACGGGCCCGGACGGGCGCACCGCCGAGGTCACCGACCACGTCCTGCTCATCCGCCGCACCGCCTAACCCCTGCGAAGGAGGCCATCGTGCCAACCGCCAAGCGCCGCAACGACACTCCGCCGCCCCGCACCGGAAGCAGCGAGGCCGAGGTGCTGCGCGGCTTTCTCGACTATCTGCGGGCCGCGATCGCCGCGAAGGTCGAGGGCGCCCCCGAACCGCAGGTGCGAACGGCCGCGGTGCCGTCGGGCACGAACCTGCTCGGCCTGCTCCGGCATCTCACCTTCGTCGAGCGCTCGATGTTCCTCGGAGACCGGGTCACCAACTGGCAGGCAACGTTCCAGGCCGCACCGACCGACACCGTGGCCGAGGTCGTCGCCCGCTACCGCGAGGCGGTCGAGCGGGCCAACGAAATACTCGCCAGCTGCACCGATCTCGGCGCACCGGTTCCGCAGCCGGGCCGTTCCGCTCCCAGCCTGCGCTGGGCACTCACCCACATGATCGAGGAAACCGGCCGCCACGCGGGCCACGCTGACATCCTCCGCGAACTATTCGACGGCACGACCGGCCGCTGACTTCATCCAGGACAGGACCACATGATCACCGCAACCCGGCCACACGGCTTGCCCCGCGCCACGCGCGCGGTCGCCACCATCGCACTCACGATCCTGCTCACGATGGCAACCGCGGCCTGCTCCACGACAACCCCCGCCGTCCCCTCCTACGCCACCGCCACGCACGGGGATCCCAAGTTCGACAACACTTTTCAGCACAATTTCGCCGACGTCGACGGCGTCCGCATGCACTACGTGACCGGCGGCCACGGCAGCCCGGTGGTGCTGATCCACGGCTGGCCCCAGACCTGGTACGGCTGGTGGCCGATCATGCCCGCCCTCGCCGAACACCACACCGTCTACGCCATCGACCTCCCCGGACTGGGTGACAGCACCGGCTTACCAACCGGCTCCGACAAGGCCACCCTCGCCCGGTACGTGCACACCCTGATCGCCGACCGGCTCGGAGTGCGGGACGCCCGCGTTGTCGGACACGACTTCGGCGCCGCCGTCGCATTCCAGTACGCCGACCAGTTCCCCGCCGACACCGCCCGCCTCGGCTACCTCGACCTACCGCTGCCCGGCCCCGCGATCGATGCACGCACCTACCGCACGCTGAGCTGGCACATCGCCTTCCACTCCCAGCCACGGGTCCCCGAAGCGATCGTCGGCGACCACGTCCGCGAGTACCTGGCCATGTTCTACCCGCAGGTCTCCTTCGGCGGCACGGCATTCGGCGGCACCTCGCAACGGTCCCCATTCACCGACGCCGAGATCGACGAATTCGCACGCACTTACAGTCGCCCCGAGGCCCTGTCGGTCGGCTTCGAGCTCTATCGCGCTCTCGACAAGGACGTCCGCGACACCGTCGCTGACCCACCGACATCCGTCCCGACCCTGCTCATGACCGCCCAGGGCCAACTCGACGCGATCCGAACCACCCTCTCTCCGCGCCTGACCAACATCGTGCGAGCCGTGGACGTCCCGCACGCGGGGCACTGGCTCGTCGAGGAGAATCCCCAATTCGTCACCGCGGAACTCGAACACTTCCTCGACTGACGACATCCGGCCCGGTCGGAGGGCGATCTACGTCATGGTCGATGCCAGGTTTCTTGCTCTGTCAGTGCGGCCGTGGTCTGGTAGGAGCGGAGCGCAGTCCGATCCGGGAGACACCGGTGAGGGCGGGAAGCAGCGCTGACAAAGCCGGGACGGTTCTGTACTGCCAGACAGACGGATCGGGTTCGGCAAGCAAGATCGGGCTCGATGCTCATCTGCGCTCTGTTGTTGCCGCAGGAACATCAGTCGATGGCCGCAAAGTTGATGCAACCGACGCGACTCTGGCATTGTCGCCACTCGCTAGATGCGCGCGGACGCACTAATGTGTGGTGACGGACCCTAAATTAAGTTGCATCTACTACTCGACTGACGGATTCGGTATGGGAATGCCGGCTGTCGGAGATTGATTTCCGCCGCAGATCCCGGTCAGCTATCACCGCGATCACCGGAGAAGCCAGAAAAAACATGCTGTAGTTGATGAGTCCTATGGCGATAGCGAGCGTTAGACCAGGCGATGCCACGATGATGGCGCCGATGCCTACCGACAAAGAAATAATGCCCAAAACGGTCTCGCCGGCGGCTACGCGTAACGCGCCCGAGCCGGAAGGCAACGAGCGGAACTTGTTGGTGCGCTGCCAATGTGCGGGTAATCCGATGTCAGCGGCAAAAGCAGCGACAGCGATCACGCAGGTCAGCGCGGCGGTGGCGATCTCCCCACCGGCCGCTTGCCGCCAGGTCGAGTGAAGCACATGACGATAGGTCAGCGCCCGCATGGCTTTCCGCGACGCCGCCATAGCAATTAGGGCAGTCCAGGCCGGTACTAGAAGAGGGGGCGAGTCCTGATTCCAGGCGGCCGCGGCGATCAAGGCTATCGAGAGCGCGATGAGTACCAGTTGAAGGCCCGCCAGTCCTATGGACAACCCATGTACCGCGTGGTGCATCCGCTGGCGGACCGTGAGTGCAGAGGGAGACCTCGCTGGACCAGGCACAAACAGTCGCCAATGTGTCCGAAACTCCTGCACTGGACCATAGGTCCACCGGAACCGCTGCTTCTTGTAGCCCGCGTATGTCTCTGGGATCAGCCCCCTGCCATAGGCCTTGGTCAAATAGACGGATCGGTACCCGAGGGCATGGATGCGGATGGCCAGTTCGGAATCTTCGGTCAGACACCACTCGGCCCAGCCTCCGGCCTCCAGTAGCGCATTGCGGCGAATTAGTGACATGGTTCCCACAGTCAAACCGGCACCATGTTCATCCAACGACACCATGGACGTTTGAAAGAACATCGCATACTCGGCGTTGGCCATTCTCCCGAATACTGAGTCGCTGTAGTCACGATAGGCGTGCGGACATTGAACGAATCCCATCTCCGGATCATCAAAAAAGCCGATCGTGTGCTTCAGCCAATCTGGATCAACGTGGTAGTCGGCATCCACCACTGCAACAAGCTCGGCAGTCGGATCCGTGTGCTGCAGAGCCCAGTTCAGTGCACCGGCTTTCGCGCCGGTTATACCCATGACGTGCAGGAAGCGGAACTTGGGCCCGAGACGACGGCAATGCTCCCCAACCGGCCGCCACAACGTCTCGTCCGCTGTATTGTTGTCGATCACCAATACCTCGAAGTCCACGTATCGCAACTGCGACAACACGTTTAGGGTCTCGATTACCAAATCTGGCGGCTCAGCATGCGTCGGAACGTGAATCGAGATCCTTGATGGCCAATTATCTGGTTTCCAGTCTGCAAGCGGCTCGGCCCGCCTAGTCCACTGCTGCCGGAGCAGAACCTCCCAGTGCTCGAAGACATTAATAATATGAGCCGGAAGAACTATCAGACCCGCCACAGCCATGACTATCAGTAGCAGCCATGTCACCATGCTGGTGTGCGATAAGATCAAAAAGTGCGTTCCCCATAGGATCTGACTGACAATCATCAAAAGAAAAGAAATCCATACCGCCATTCCAACCACTCGAAACTGTGACCATCTTCGAATCGCGAGCGCGGTGGCCGCCATCCCGATGGTCGCGATCGCCGCCGCAGTAAACCAATCGCAACCCAACACACATGCAGTTGCGGCGCCGACTCCGTGTGACACCGGTATCGCCATCAGAGATGGCCGTCGCGTCATCGGCCTGCGCCAGCTTGAAGCTAGAAATCCGATACTCGCCAAATGGGCAATCGATGTCTCGACCAGCCAAGCACTAATCCATACGTTGAAGCTCATCGCCCCTCCATTGTTGCATTCACATATATAATTCCGAAAGAAATCGGCATTCTGCGCGCAGAATGGGTTCAACTCATAACTGACCTTTAACGCGATCGGTATCTATTGCAGATGCAGCTCTTCCTGGAGATCGAGGCTCTCTGCTACAAAGGTGGGCTGAACCTGCTCTACCGCTACGATTAGACTTTGGGGGACGTGGTCACCTTCGCCAGTCACATCATCTCGGCTCGCGGGATATTTCCTCACCGACCGCCTCGAATGTGGTCGATGCATTGGGTTCAGAAGCCAAACACTGCATGTCTGACAAGCTGGACACAGTGATAGACCGGGTTTGCATTGACGACGATCTGCGTCCACTTCGGCAGTGCGGAAATCGGGCAGTATGTGCCAGCGGTGAGGAATAGCGGGGTGGTGACGATGCCAGGGACGTAGTTGAAGTTCTCGATCGACCGGAACACACCCGCAACGAGCATGCCGAACGAGGCCCATCCGAATCCCGTCACGAACCCGATGAGTGGCACTGTCAACATGCCCCAAGCGGGATGTAAGCCGAAGATCATCGAGACCACGAGCGGCATACAACCGTAGATCCCGCTCGGACGGCGATCCACGGCGCCTCGGCAGTCAACAGCTATCCTGGCCGACTCGGTTGACGATCCGTGTGGTGGCGTGCCACGAGCACCGGCTCATCCCGCGCGACTGCGGTGGCGCAGCCACACAGTGCTGTGGCTGCTGTCCGGTCAGCGTGCCGCTACCTGTACCTGCTGAGGCTGGGCCAGATGATCAGCGAAGTGGGGTGTCAGAGCGGTCCAGCCGATCTGCTTACGCACTCGTTTGATGACCTTCTTGAACGACTTCGCGTCCACGTATCCAGCATGGCGGGCCGACTTGACGAGGTGCAGACCGCCGCTGAGGTCGGGACGGTCGGTGGCGATCAGGCGGTCGAACTGCGCAGCCCTCTGTGGCTGGGTCGTCTGGTCACGCAGATACTGGGCGACGATGTTGGAGATGTTGTCGAACAACGTGTACGCACTCGAGTTGGTTTCGAGATAGCCGAGGGTGAACAGGTTGCGGTGCTCACGGTTGAACGCCGTTAGGTACTGCGCCGGCCGGTCGCCGTTCCAGGCGAACAGGTCCGCGTTCACAAACGGGATGCGCATCTCGTAGCCCGTCGCGTACAGCACCAGGTCGATCTTCTCGCGGGACCCGTCGGTGAACACGACGTCCGGACCGTCGAAGCGTTCGATATCGGGTTTGACAGCGATGTCGGCATGCTGGAGATGGTGCAGCAGTTGGCTGTTGAGCAGCGGATGGCTCTCGAGCAGTTTGTGATCGGGTTTGGGCAGACCCCATCGGGTCACGTCGCCGACGATCAGCCGCAGTAGCGCGGTCACCACCGGGCGTTCGAGCCATCGCGGAATCGTGAAACTGGTGTCGTCGAACTTGTCGGCGGGCACGCCGAACACATGCTTGGGGATGATGTGGTAGCCGCGGCGAACGCTGATGAACGCCGCATCCGCAGCTTGGGCCGCGTCGCAGGCGATGTCGGCGCCGGAATTGCCCAGACCGACGACCAGCACACGCTTACCAGCGAATTCGGAGGCTCGACGGTGGGTCACCGCATGACGGACCTCGCCGTCGAAGGTTCCCGGATGGGTCGGGATACGCGGACTCCAGTTGGTGCCCGTCGCGCAGATCACCCCCCGGTAGCGACGCTGCTGGCCGTCGGCGAGGGTCAGCACCCAGTGGTCGCCCTCGGGGGTGGCCGCCACGACCGCGGTGTCGAACGAGATGGCCTGTCGCAGATCGAAGGTGTCGGCGAAGCTGCGGGTGTAGGCCAGGATCTGCGGGCGGCTGGGATAGTCGCCGAAATACTTCGGCATCGGGAAGTCGTAGAAGCCCGAGAGGTCGCGTGAGGAGATGAAGTGCGCCGACTCGTACATCGGTGTTCCCGGATTGTCGATATCCCAGATTCCGCCCACGTCGGAATGACGTTCGAACTGGTCGTATTCGACGCCGTAGTGGCGCAGCATGCGGGCCATGCTCAACCCGGCCGGACCAGCGCCCACGATGGCGACAGCATCGCCGCGGTCGACGAGTACCTCGGCAGCCTGCCGAGTCTCCTTGGTGCCGTTGGCCTCGGCCGTGGAGCGGGTTGCGGTCTTGTTTTCCTTGGTCATGGGTTCTCCGATGGTCGGGTAAAAGATCTGATCGTGACGAACGGGGGTCAGGCGCCGACGCGGGCGAGGTAGCGTTGGCGGCCTTTCTCCCCGATCCAGTTGGCGGCGGGCAGCATCAGCGGGACCAGCCGTGGCATGGACTGCGCCAAACGGGTGAGGATCCCGTCGGAGGCCGGGACGAAGATCTCCACGCGGCCGGTACGCAGGGCTTTGTCCACCGCGTCGGCGACATCGCCGGGTGAGGAGATCGTGCCGACGAAGTTGAGAAGGCTGCCGCCGTGGGTCGCCTCGTGCCGCAGCATCGGAGTGTCCACCGCGCTCGGGTACACGCCTCCGACCGTGACACCGCTGCCTCGAAGCTCCAGATGCAGTGCAGCCAGGAACCCACGCAGCCCGGCCTTGGCCGCCGAATACGTTGCGCTGCCCGGCAGGGCGAGTACCGCTCCCTGCGACACGGTCGCCACAATGTGCCCGCTACCGCGCTTTGTCATCGCGATCGCCGTCGAGCGGGCCAGCTTGATCGCCGACACCAGCATGATCTGCAATTGCAGGTCGACCCGTTCAGGCGAGGTGTCCACGACATCTTCGGGAACGACGATGCCAGCGTTGAGGAAACACACCTCCAACTCGCTGCCCCACTCGTTCTCGATACGCGCCGACAACGCCGCGACGGCGGCACCATCGGCCAGATCGCACGCCACCGCCACCGCTCCCGCTCCGATCTGTTCAGCGGCCTGCTCGGCCAGCATCTGGTCTCGTTCTGCGGCGAGAACTACATGACCGCGAGACGCAAGTCGTCGCGCGACCTCCAACCCGATACCACCTGCAGCGCCCGTGACCAGCGCATATGCCTTATCCGTCATGCTTCTCCTTAGCTTTCAACCGTGTTGGTCAAATGACTTGGTCAAGCGACCCAACTACGCGTTCAGAGTAGATGGCGGGCACGATGCTGCCCAGAGAATTCGTGTTACAGTTCGGTCAACCGACCTGTTCTTCCGACCGGGTCGGCTGACCAAGAACTGTTGGCCCGCCACAAGCGGGCACAGGCCGCGGATGCGTGCACTCAAGCCACGTCCCGGTTGGGCCAGTGCGATGCCGCCGTATGCCGTCGGCTCTGCTGCCCGCCGTCCGTCGTTCTGCCCGCCGCGGCCCGCGGCGGGCAGAGCCCGCCATACTCTTCTGATCACCGGGTGACGCCTATGGTTTTGCGCCAATCGCACGCCGACACACACGATGGCCGGAGATGCGCCGACGACCCCGCCCTGCAGGAGGCGCGAATCCCGCCGAGTGTGCTGCTGGGCGTATTCGATCTCGCCGACCATCGCGGCGTGGCCTGCGAATCGTGGCTTGACGGGATCGGTCTGACTCGCCAGCAGCTGACGCTGCCCGAGACTCGGGTGTCGTTTCGTCAGGCAACGGCCATCCTGCAGCGCGCCCTGCGAGGGTTGGAGCCCGGGCCCATCGGCATCCAAGTCGGTAGCCGTGATGTGTTCGTGTCCTGGGGGCTGACCGGCTTTGCCCTGCGCGCGGCGGCTTCCGTCGGCCAGGCCGTGTCGCTTGGGTTGGACCTGCACCAGGCTGCGGGCAGCCTGCTCGACTACGAATTCGAATCAGGCGCAACAGAATTCGCGCTGCGGCTCGCCGAGCGCAGCCCCAACCCGGAACTGCTGGCCTTCCTCTGCGAGGAATCGTGCACATCGATACTCGTGTTGGCTCGGTCGATATTCGGCAATCAGATGACACCGACTCGGCTCGAATTCGCCTACCCACGGCCCGTATACGCCGAGGCCTACAACCGAGTCTTCCGCTGCCCCATCCGATTCAACGCATGCGCCACCCGCGTCTACTTCGATGCCGCCCTGTTGAATCGGCCGCTGCCCACCGCCAACCCCGCCCAAATCGGGTTGGCCGTCGACGCGGCGCGCCACCTCGCCGACCCCGAACGATCCCGCCACGACATCGTCACCACGGTGGAGGCCGTTCTGCGGCAGAATCTGCGACGACCGAGCACCGCGGCATTCATCGCCGAGCACCTGAGAATCAGCGAGCGCACCCTGCACCGGCGACTCGCCGAGGCCGGTGAGAAATTCGGCGAAATTCGCGATCGGGTACGCACGCATCGCGCTCGAATTCTGCTGCGTGAATCGGACATGCCTCTGACGGCCATCGCCATCGAAGTCGGATTCAGCGACAGCCGAGAATTCCGGCGTGCCTATCAACGCTGGACAGGCCGAAGCCCCAGCGCCGAACGAGCCGCTGCTACGGCGGCAATGGAAAACTCACCGCACCGCGGTGGTGGAATTTCGCGAATCTCGTTCTAACCCGCCGTCAGCGGCGGCATACCCGTCGCCGCGCGGCCAAATAATGCCAGTTGCATTCGAATCGAAGGATCTACCTGCAGAAATAGACCTGCGGTTCGAGTTGTGACGCAGATGCCCCCGTGCTGACAGAAATCCCCCTATGCCTGTCGGGTGAGTGCTGATTGAATCTCGCGACAGCCGGAGTTCGAAGTCCGGATCCGCTCGAGGGCACGACCCCGATACCCCCTCACAACAAAGCCTCAGCTCTTATCCAGTCGCATGCGGCTTTCACGGATCACCACGTCTCACGGCTCACCGAAAATGTAACAGAATTTTACACAAGGGAAATGTCTCGTGCATCACACATCCCGCACTCGTCTCGCAGTCGCAACCACCGCCATCGCGATCGCGGTACTGGCCGGTGAAAACACGATCACCGCAACCAATGCCTCGGCCGAATCTCCGCTGTCCCCAGCCGCCACGGCGACAGCCGCAATCCCGGACCAGGTTGCACCCCAGACCGCCGTCGACACCCGGGTTGCCGCAGCTCTCGACGCCCCTGACACCGGTATCGACCTTCGCCCACAGTCAGACATCGCGGTTGTGCCCGACCAGCCGCAGTCGGCGGTGGCCACTGCAACCGACATCGACGGACAAACCGATATCAACAACGCGCTCAGTCAGGCAGGCAATGAGTTCATGCTGGCCGCCACCGTGGGCACCATGGTCGGCGGTGTCGTCGGACTCGTTGGCGGCTGCGCAGTCGGTGCAGTTGTCGGCGCAATCGGGGGCTGCATACCGGGACTGGCTCTGGGCGCGGCGGTGGGACCCATTCTCGGCGGGGTGATCTTCGGGGTTCCTGCCGCTATCGTCGCGCTGGCCCAGGCCTACAGCACCCTGCACGCCGCAGGAGAGATCAGCGCGCCGCTGCCCACTCACTGACCGGCATCGTGCGGTCGAACCCGCACCCGCACAGAGGTTCCCGTGACAGCCGGGTTGCACGGTTCGGGTGGGGGAGCTTTACCGCTCCCACACCCGAGCTGCTGTGCTGGGCAACCGAATTCGGGACGCCCATTCCGCTCGACCGAAAGCCGGCATGAACGACACCAACACCTCAGCCGCGGACAGCGCCACGGCCCCGGTCTGCGGCAGCCCTGCGCGACAAGTCAGCCGCCGCTGGATCGCTGCCTTCGCCCTTGCATGGCTGGGAATCTGGATGGCGCAGTTGACGTCGTTCCAGCTGATCCTGCCCTCTCAACTCAACACCAGCCTCGGCATAGGAACCATTCTGCGCCAAGATAATTGGCAACGCAGCGTCGCCGACTTCGGTCTCATCTCCGGCATAGCCGCACTGTGCTCGGCCGTCGCGTTCCCCGTCGCAGGCACGCTCAGCGACCGCACCACCAGCCGCTTCGGCCGCCGCAGACCGTGGATCGTCGCCGGATCCCTCGTGTTCTCGGCCGCGCTTGCCGTGCTGGCCACACAGCACACGACGACCGGGATAGCACTGTGTTGGTCGATGGTGATCATCGGTTTCAGCATCGCTTGCGCGTCGCTGACCGCAATGATTGGCGACCAGGTGCCCACATCGCAGCGCGGCGTCGTATCCAGCTGGATTTCTGCACCTCAGGCGTTCGGCATCATTCTCGGTATCGGGCTGATCGCGGCGCTGGCCCTCGACACCACCCGTTCCTATCTGCTCGTCGCAGCCTTGCTCGTCGCCTGCGTGGCGCCGTTCGTGCTATCCACACCCGATCCCCAGGTCAGCAGCCCGCGCCGCGCCTCGCAAACCCTCCGGCATCTGCTGGCCGTGCACGACTTCCGTTGGACCCTCATCGGGCGCGTGCTGGTCAATCTCGGCAACGCCCTGGGTACCTCGCTTGCCCTGTACTATCTGCAGTTCGGGCTCGAGGTCACCGACCCCGACACCGCGCTTCTGACCTTGACCGGCGGCTACATGATCTGCGTCGTGGTTGCTTCCATCCTCAGCGGCTGGCTGTCTGATCGCTTCCGGGCCAGAAAGCCGTCCGTCATGATCGCCGCTCTACTACAGACCATCTCCGCCATCGTCATCCTTGCCACCGGAAACGTCTGGGGCGCAACGATCGCCAGTGCGATCACCGGTGCTGGTTTCGGCTGCTTCATGTCGATCGATCAGGCACTCGCCGCCGACGTCCTCCCCGATGGCGAACACAACGGTCAAGAACTCGGCGTCATGAACATCGCGATGGCTCTCCCCCAGGCTCTGGGCCCGCTCGTCGGTGCCTGGGTGATCGAGCTCGGCGGTGGATTCTCCGGGCTGTATATCCTTGCCGCCGGCTTCGCCACACTCGGCGGATTGTCGGTGATGAAAGTCAAGACCGTCCGATAAGCCCGCTATGGCGCTCACGGCCACTCACGGCTGACTGGGTCAACTGACCCAGTATGGTGGTGGACACGGAGGCTGGGGTCTCGAGCCTGGCACAACGTCGCGGAGGGAGTCTGCTGTGGCACGGTTGAGTTCCGAAGAGCGGCGGCGTCGGTTGGTGGACGCTGCGTTTGCGGTGATGGCCCGCGACGGAGTCGCCGCAGCGACAACCCGCGCGATCTGCACGGAGGCAGGGATGGCGCAAAGCGCGTTTCACTACGCGTTCAGATCCAAGGAGGAACTTTTGCAGGACCTCACCGAATCGGTGGTGCAGTCGCAGACTGCGGTCCTGGAGGGTTTGGAGATTTCCTCGGATTCGTTGCGCACAGCGGTGTCGACCGGGATGGAGCGGATGCTGAGTGCGGGGATGAGCGATCCCGGCCGGCAGGCGGTGCTGTACGAATTGACGGTGCAGGACATCCGTTCCACCACCAACCCCGGAGAGCTCGGCCGCTGGCAATACCGCTTGTACACCGATATCGCCGCGATGTTCCTGCGCCTGGGGAGCGAACGCTTCGACGTGCAATGGCGAGTTCCCGAACAAGCACTGGCACGCATGGTTGCCATCGCCCTGGACGGAACCCTGTTCGCGTGGCTGGCCGACCGAGACACCGCCGCAGCGACCGCGTCGGTGCAGGCGCTGGCCGAAGCGGTGGTCTCGCTGGCCGTACCTCGCACCGACGACGCCGACAGGCAGCGACTCCCGGTCGAGCGCGCCGGAGCCCCACAATTCTCGGCCATCGACACGACCACACCGCTCAGCACCCCGTGAGCTGCCTGCTACAACGGCGCGCCCGCTGAGGGCGTCCTCGCCAGCAGCAGCCAGTGCGAGGGCCTGCCACAGCGGTGCGCACGGATCAGGGACACGATCGCGAACACGCTTCCTCGCACAGAAACGGCAGCAGATCCGGGTGGGGGCTGCGCTCACTCAACCGCAGCTCGAACTCGTCTGTGCCGTATCCGACTTCGAGGTCGACCAGACTGCCGGCCGCCTGATGCAGACGAACACCGATCTCGAGGGCTTCGGCGGCAGAGCGCGCTGAGCTCACCACGAAACCCACCAGCCCCACGACATCAGGACGTCACGGCTGCCGATACGTATCCCACCGGCCCTCAGGCACCGTTCTCAGGGCCCGCGCGAGGACAGTCGTCGCCTGCCGATGTGATATCCGGGTTGTCGGGGAGGTCGAGCTGCCCGCGTGTCACACCCGTTCCCGCGAGCAACGCATCGGTCCCGACGCCGCGCTGCTCAGCCAGCTCCAGCACCGCGATCACGATGCTCGGCGGAATCCTGGCATCGTTCAACCGGTCGACGGCGGAGTTGTTCTACGGGTCCAGACATGATTGGACAACCTCGCTGTGACGGGATGGCAATCCCGTGGGTTCCAGGATGTTTCCCCAACCCACCCACGGGAGCGCCGACCGGGGGTGGCGTCCCAACCGTGCGAAACCTCGACGGTGGGACGACCTCGCCCGACAGACGGGCGTGTAGCTCAAAATTCGGACTCTTCGATCGTCATCACGTCATTGTCGAGAGCCGTCAGGATGGCGCGGGTCGCGTTGAGTTCGGGCAGCACATTCTTGGCGAAGAACGACGCGACCGCGATCTTTCCGCGATAGAACGATGCCTCTTCCTCCGAAACGTTGTCCTTGTGCAAGGCACCGCACGCGACGTCGGCCTGCACCAGCAGCCGCCAGGCCACCAGCAGATCTCCCACCGCGTAGAGGAAACGAACCGCGCCCGCGCCGACCTTGTAGATTTCGCTCGGCTCGGTTTGCGCGACGACCAGATAGCCAGCCAGTGCTTTTGCCATGTCGCGAACCTCTGTGGTCGCGATCGCGAGCAATTGCCGCTCACCGAACAAGGAGTCATCGGGGTGCCCGAAGGTGGCGAAATCCTCGACCAGGGTCAACACATGTTCGAACGCGCGGCCGTGGTCACGAATGATTTTGCGGAAGAAGAAATCCTGTGCCTGGATCGGTGTGGTGCCCTCGTAGAGCGTGTCGATCATGGTGTCGCGGATGTACTGCTCGAACGGATAGTCCCGCAGATACCCCGAGCCGCCGAGCGTCTGCAGGCTCAGCTTCAAGGTGTCATAGCCGCGTTCAGAGCCGAATCCCTTCACCACGGGCAGCAAGAAGTCGTTGACCGACCTCGCTAGCGTCGGGTCCGCCCCTGAAAGACGCTGTGCCAGTGTGGGTATGGGGTCCTGATAGGCCGCGGTGAACATATAGAGCGAGCGCAGTCCTTCGGTGTAGGCCTTCTGGGTCAGCAACATCCGCCGCACCTCGGGGTGCCGCGTGATCGGTACCCGTGGCGCGGCGCTGTCGGTTGCGCGGGTGAGGTCGGCACCCTGGATCCGCTCCTTGGCGTAGTCGAGTGCGCTGAGATAGGCGGTGGACAGCGTTCCGGCCGCCTTGACCCCCACCATCATTCGCGCATTCTCGAGGACCCTGAACATTTGCGCGATGCCGTTGTGTTTGTCACCGACGAGCCAGCCCACCGCAGGGGAACCGTTGGCGCCGAAACTCACCTCGCAGGTGGGTGAGGACTTGATTCCCATCTTGTCCTCGACGCCAGTCACATACACGCCGTTGCGCTCACCCAATTCCAGTGTCACCGGGTCGAAGTGATACTTCGGGACGAAGAACAGACTCAGTCCCTTGGTTCCCGGCCCGGCGCCCTCGGGCCGGGCCAGCACCAGGTGGAACAGATTCTCCGCGGTATCACCGACGTCACCGCCGGAGATGAATCGCTTGACACCTTCGATATGCCAGGTGCCATCGCCCTGATCGGTTGCCTTCGTGCGCCCTGCACCGACATCGGAGCCCGCATCGGGTTCGGTCAACACCATGGTGGCTGCCCAGCCGCGCTCCTGGCTGCGGGCAGCCCAATGCTGTTGTTGCGGCGTACCCAGATCGAACAGCACCCCCGCCATGGCCGGCCCCATGTCGTAGAAGCACACGGCAGGGTTGGCGACATACAGCATTTCGCGCACGGCCCACACCATCGCCATCGGCGCGCGCTGCCCGCCGATCGCCTCGGGCAGACCGAGCAACGACCAGCCCGAGCTCTTGAGCGCCATGACCGAACGGCGCAGCGACATGGTCAACACGATCTCGTGAGTCTCGCTGTCGAAACCCACCGGGTGGCGGTCCGCTGAGGCGAACGACTCCGCGATCGGCCCCTCGGCCAACCGCGCGGCTTCCTGTAGCATCGCGCGCGCCGTCGAGGCGTCTATCTCGCCATAGTGCCCCTCGTCCAACAACTTCCCGACACCCAGGACCTCGAAGAGGTTGAACTCGATGTCGCGGACGTTACTTCGGTAGTGCCCCATAGGGTGGTTCCCTGATCCTTCGACGGAGATGGTTATCAGCACCGCGGCAGCTCATAATGCGCTGGCAAGCGAACACTCGCGAGACAGCCGACGGTGAGGCCGCGGTAGTGACCGTGGACATCGGAGCGGTCCATGCCGTCCGCGCGCCGGGCGCAGCGGTGGTCACCTCTGAGGCTAGCCAGCCCAGACGGAGTCTAGACAGGGCTGAAACCGCCAGTACGGTAGCCGAGACCGCCACATTGGCGGACCCAGTACACGACGAGACTCGCTTTTTGTTCGAGGATGCAGACCGTTCGGGATCCACGATGAGTAGGTCCGCCTTGCAGCGTGACAGCCGACGCAGGGCCTATCAGGTGATCCGTCAGAGCCAGGCGTGGTCGAATCTGCTGGACAAATGGTTTCCTGACGCAATCCGTCTTTCTATTCACCAGCAGCCCTGCGCCAATAAAAAAATTGGCATACATTTGATGGATTGCACCGATGATGACCAGTGGCTCACACCGTGGCATTCCGTGGTAGTTGAAACGCCTGATGGGTACCGCCTCATGAAACCGCCATCGGGATGCTCAGCCCAATGCGCTACGAGCAGTCCCTGACAGTCACAGCGAAAGCTGCTTGAACCCCTGTCCACCATGCGGGGTGAACCTCAATGGGGGAAATTGCGACATCGGGTGGGTCTTCACTGCCACACTGTCTGACTTGGTCACCGAATGCACACGCGTCTGATTAGCGTCTTGCCAAGTCCGATCGTGCCCACAGCAAGGCTCGCGGATCTCCAACTTTCCAGGGCATGCGCGCCGCAGGCCACTTGTGCCCGATCGGTGCCGGAAGGGCCGTCATGGCAGGTAATTCCATCACAGCGCGAGTCATCGACGGACTGCGCGTTCTCCGAGCTGACCCGCCGAGCAGGCCTGGTCTGCTGCGAGCGCTGCTGGTTCTCGGGCTCGTGGTACCAACGTTGGTGTCTGCTGTCTACATGTGGGCCATGTGGGATCCTGAGGTATATCTCAAACACGTCCCGGTGGCAGTCGCCAGCGACGACGTCGGCGGCATCGACAATGGCAAACCCGAAAACCTCGGTGCCCAGATCTTGGACGGGCTCGCCTCGGGCAACGACGTGGAATTCCATCGCGTCTCCAGCGTCGAAGCAGTGGCCGGACTGCGCGAGTCCCGCTACGCCTTCTCCGTCGTCATTCCTCGCGATTTCACCCGCGACATCCTCACCGTCACCGACCCCAAACCCACGCCCGCACGAATCAACGTCTGGTACAACGACTTCAATGGAACACTCGGATCCGCGGTAGCCGACAGCGTCATCGCACAAGCACAACGGCAAATCACCGCTTCGATTGGGCGAGAGTTCGCCACCCAGGTCCTCATCGGCATCAACAGTCTCGGCTCCGGCCTCGGCGACGCCGCCCACGGCGCAACGCAACTCGCGGACGGCACCGCACGACTCGCCGACGGATCAGCACAACTGGCCACCGGGCTCGATCAAGCACTGACCGGCAGCACTCAACTCGCCGACGGCACCGGCCAGCTCAGCAACGGGGCCACACAGTTGGCCACCGGAGCGACCCAACTCGTCGGTGGCACAGACCAACTTGGTAACGGGGCCGCCCAGATCCGCGACGGAGTCGACCAGATCGCCTCACCGATCCTGGCCGCACTCACCCCGTTCGATCAGCTCGCCACCCAGCTCGATCCTCTGCTGGACAAACTGGCCGCCAGTTCCGATCCGGCGATGATCTCCGCCGTCACGCAACTACGATCACTGCTCAACCAGGTCCGCCAAACCAACCCCGACAGCATCACTTCCCAGATCACCCAACTACGCGACGGCACACGCGAACTCGCCCGGCAACTCACCGACCCCAACGCCGACTACCGGGCCGGGGTGCTGGCACTGGCACAGGGCGCAGGACAGCTACGCGACGGCACGCAAGCACTCGATCAGGGAACCAAGCAGCTCACCACCGGACTCGGCGAGCTCGCCACCGGCGGCCACCAGCTCAAGGACGGCGCCGAACAGCTCGACAACGGTATGCACCAACTCGACGCCGGACTCACCGACGGGTCGGCGGCCGCACCCCACATCGCCGACCCGAACGCCTCGGCCAGCATGTTCAGCCAGCCGTTCTCGATGAACATCTCCAACCAGGAGCCCGCCGAACGGGTCGTCAACGGCGATCGCAGCCACAAAGTTCTTGCCGGCGGCGCAGGCCCGGTCATCGTGGTCCTAGGAACATTCCTCACCGTCATCGTCGCCTGGATGCTGCTGAAACCGTTGCGGGCAAGCACACAACCCGGCTCGCTGCGACGCCGTGCACTACGCTCGGTGGTCGACAAGACGCTGATCGGTGCGGTGTGGGGAATCGTCGCGGCCGGTGCCACTGCGGCATACGGCAAATCGATCGGATGGGAACCCCACAACTGGGCCACCATGATTGCTGTCGTGGTTCTCGTCGGTATCACCGCCGCGGTCACCACGCACATGTTCATCGTTGTCTTCGGGCGCGTCGCGGGCAGCATCGCAGCGTTCAGTTTCTACATGTTCGGCCTGTTCGCATTCGGTGGCGTGTTCCCACTCGGCACCACTCCCTCGGCATTCAAGCCGTTCGCCGATATCAGCCCACTGACCTTTGCACGGCGCGCCATCATCCGTTGCGACATAGGCCTTTACGACCAGATGTTCTGGATCTCGGTCATGATGCTGACCGCAATGACCGCGCTCACCCTCACGATCGCGGTCTCTGCACAATATCTACGGCTGCGTGCAACGACCAGCAGCAGACCCAAACCCCTCAGCGCTGCCGACGAATTCACGGTGCCCGCCTGAGCCGCTGCCACGTGCAGCCGATGTGTGTCGGACCGGTCACCTTCATCCCGGCCCGCGCGGCAGTCCCCACCCGGTACGGGGGTGTGGACCGTGGCGCTTTCGACTCGCGGCCGACATATGCTCGTGGGCTGAATGTGCCAGGAAGGTCTCCGCATATCCTCGACGGCACCTTAACCTGCCCGCTCAGCCAAAACTCGCGATAGTCGACTACGCGCGCAGCCGATCCGAACCCCTGATCTCCGGTCGACAACGGCAGAACGAGCTACCGATCCCTGGGGACGGCAGCAGCGTCGACACGCGCTCGAGAACCTGGGCTCCGACTGCGATCTCAACGATCCACAATCGTCAATCAGGTTGCGCTGCAGCGTCTGCCAGCTTCGGTGTGCCCATGCTCGATAGGCATACGGTACCTACCCGAATCAGTCGAGAAGTACGATGGCCTCGACTTCGACGAGCACGTCATCGTCGAAAAGACGTTCGACACCGATAAGCGAGGCAAGAGCCATCGGAAGCCCGAGCCCCATATCCTCAGCGGCGGTCTCCACACCCGCATGAAGTCGTCGGTCTCATCCGGACTCCACTGGTCACATAGAAGATCAGACACAACACATCAGCGAAAGATGCACCTGCTCCCGCCAAGCCGAGCGCGGCGTTGCGCAGCGACTCGGCCACCTGTCCGGCCAGTTCGCCGGCAGACTCCCTATCGACGCCTCGCGTCGTGAACAGCTCGATCAGGTGAGCGGCGAATGGTCGCTCAGCATCCTCGACGAGGTCTGTGAACGGCCCTGTCGATTAAACGAGTTGCGTCGAGCCATCCCAGCGGTCACTCAGAAATCACTCGGGACTGCCCCGAGATTGGTTGACTCGCGGTGTTAAAGATCTTTCGGTAATTGGGTGATTTGCGGTCATAAAGGTAGTCCGGCATGGGCGAGGAAGTTGAAACATAGGTCGTAGTCGCTGCCGACGCGGTCGAGGCCGGCTCGGGCGGCGGCCTGTGCCTCGTCGATGGTGTCGGGGCACAGGTTGGCCAGTTCTCTGGATTTCCAGGTCGCCCCATACCTGTTCGATGGAGTTGAGGTCGTAGGCGTAGCCGGGTAGCTGCTCCACACGCAGCCAGTGTCGTTGCGTGGCGAGCCAGGCTTTCATGGCCCGGGAACGGTGCGCGGACAGACCGCCCCAGATCAGGGTGACCCGGTCGCCAGCGAAGTGGTCGCGCAACTCGGTGAGGAACTCGATCAACGATTCGGTGTTGTAGCCCCCTTCTTTCATAGCGAATACGAACGCGGCTTCACTGCGGTCGGGCCGGTAGGCAAGCACCCCGGACATGGACATGCGCTTCCACGAGAACCGGTGCCGTAGAACAGGTGTGATGCCACGGGGCGCCCAGGTCGCTCTCACTGCGGGCAGCAGGGAGAATCCGCTCTCGTCTTGGAAGCAGATCCACCCACCTCGACGCCGAGCGCATTTTTATGCGCGGCAACTCGGTCTTGCGCCACGCCGCGATCGCCTCGTCGTTGCGCTCGACCGCCCGCCGCGCCGGACGCTGCCGACTCCAGCCCAACCTCTCCCGCAAGATCGTCCAGGTCTGCGTCTCTGAATACCGGACACCGGTTACACCCATGATCACCTCAGCGACCCGCGCCAAGGTCCACATGTCGGTCGGGAACCCATTCGCTTTGGGTCCCTTCATCAACGCAGCCGACCGCTTCCGCTTTCGGCCCCGCTCCCGCCCACCCGACGACGGCACCCGCTCCGACGCCCCGCGATTGTCCTGCACCACAGCACAATCCGAGCGAACAACTCACTGAGTTGCCGAAAGATCTTTAGGTGCCCCACGACCTCGATATTCGACCGGCAAGCCGGGGGTTATTCGGTTCAGAGCACCTTCCATCATTTCAGAGCTACTGGCGGCGTGTCTCGCGTGAATGGCCGAGGTCAGCGTCCTCGAGGGTGTGCCGATCGGCTCCGGTCGGCGACCCAGGCGGCGATCTGGGCGCGGTTGGTGAATCCGAGTTTGGTGAGGATGTGTTCGACGTGTCCGTCAGCGGTGCGCTGGGAGATGTGCAGGCGGGCGGCGATGGCTCTGTTGGTCAGGCCGTCTGCGACGAGGTCGGCCACTTCCCGCTCCCGGGTCGTCAGCTCGGACGGACCCGGACCGCGAGTCGCAGCCTGGGGATGCTCGCCCAGGGCGTAGCCGATCGCGGCGTCGAGATCCATTGCGGCGCCTTCGTGATAGGCGGCATCGAAGGATCGCTGCCCGAGCGTGCGACGGGTCTCTCGTTCGCAATCCTCGCGATGGACCACCAGGTTCGGGAAGAACACCACGGAGGCGCCCGTCAACTGGTGCAGTGCCTTTGTGGCGCCCATCAACACCGCGGCGAGCCGCGCGGTGCCGCCCTGGACTCCCAGAATCCACGCCAGTGTTTCCAGGGCTGTCGCGGCCATGAGCGGGTCTTTCTGCTGCCTGATCAGTTGCAGCCACTGCCGCAACTGCCGCAGCGCACCGTCGCGATCACCGTGGCGCCACGCGGCAACCACCGTGCCCCACAAGGCATATGACCGATGCATGTAATCGCCATATGCTTCGGTGATTGCCAGGCCCTTCTCGTGGTACGAGAGAGCTGTTGCGCTGTCTCCCTCCAATTCGTGAGTCCATCCCAGCCCGAGCAGGGCGAAGACCTGCCCGGAGACGTCGTCCTCCGCAGTGAACGACTCGACGGCAGCTTCCAGGGGTGCGCGTGCTTGCGGTAGGTCGCCGCTGCGAACCGCGTAGAGGCCGAGAGCTAGCCCCGCGAATCCGCGCACGATCGGTCGCTCGGTCTGTTCGGCCAGCTCCTGCATCTGTGCGATCAGGGCGGACGCCGCTGTGAGGTCGTCCTGGGATACGGCCACCAGGACGGCACGCCACAGCGCCTTGGCGCGGACGGCGGTAGCGGGCGCGGGCCGTCTGGCGAGGGTGAGGTCGAGCCAGTGCCGCGCCTCGCCGACCTGGCCTCGGGAGAACCAGAACGGTTGCAGCGCTGCCGCTATCGACAACGCGGCGTCGGGTTCCGCTTCGGTGTCGGTCAGGCAGAAGTCCAGTGCCTGGCGCAGGTTGGGTTGTTCGCGGTCGAGGCGGGCGATCCAGTCGAGTTGGCGGGGGCTGAGCCAGTCGGCGTCGGCGTCCAGGGCGAGCTTTCGGTACCAGTTCAGGTGTCGGCGTCGCAGGTCGGCGTACCGGCCCGCTTCATCGAGTTTGTCGCGACCGTAGTCGCGCACCGTCTCGAGCAGCTGGAACCGCACCACCGGGACCGACTGTTCGCAGATCAGGATGGACTTGTCGACCAGGCCGGTGATTACGTCGAGCAAGTCCGCCGCTGCGAGGTCATTCCGGCACACTTGTTCGGCGTCGTCGAGTTCGAAGTTGCCGGCGAACACCGACAGCTGGGCCCAGACTGCTTGCTCGGCCGGGGTGCACAGGGAGTAACTCCAGTCGATGCACCACCGCAGGGTCTGCTGTCGGTTGGGCGCGCTGCGGCTGCCGTGGGTCAGCAGTGCGTAGCGGTCGGTGAGCCGCTCCAGGATCTGTTCGGGTGACAGTGTCCGCAGCCGGGCCGTGGCCAGCTCGATCGCCAACGGCAGCCCGTCGAGGTGGCGGCAGATCTCGGTCACCGCGGCGAGGATGTCCTCGGTGAGCGCAAAGCCCGGCACTGCGGCGGCGGCACGTTCGACAAACAGAGCGACCGCGTCACAGCGGGCCGCACTTCGCAGCGAGGGCTGCCGATCTGGATCAGGAACGGTCAGTGGCCGCACCCGCAGTAAAGACTCACCGGCGACACCGAGAGGCTCGCGGCTTGTGGCGAGGATCCGAAGGCGCGGGCAAGCGCGCAGCAAGGTCTCCGAGACCTTCGCTGCCGCATCCACTATTTGTTCGCAGTTGTCGAGCACCAGCAGCAGCTGCAGTGGCGCGATGTAGTCGACCAGCACCTCGTGCACCGGCTGCCCTTGTGCGCGCAACCCTAGAGAGGCGGCGATCACCCCTTCCAGCAGCGCGCCGTCGTTCAGCTCCCCCAGTTCGACCATGCGCACCCCGTCGGCGAATTCTCGTTGCGCGCCGGTCGCCACTCGTAATGCCAGTCGGGTCTTGCCCACCCCACCGATCCCGGTCAAGGTCACCAGCCGGGAGCTCGCCAGCAGATTCTTTGCCTCGGTCAATTCGCTACGGCGGCCGACGAAGCTGGTCAGCTCGAGGGGAAACAGCCCGTTTGCGCTGTTGACCGACGAACCGAACGGCAGGGGTTCCCGCACCGGCGGGGGGCCGGCGGTCAGGGGAATCAAGGGAACCGGAGAGCCTTCTTGCCACTCGGCATCCGCTGCCGCCCGTACCGCCATCTCGTCAACCGGCCATCCGCGCGCGGCCTGCAGATGCTGCAGCTGCTCACCCACCGCCGCCGCGGAGGACCGCTGCTCGCGAGGGCGGGCCATGGCATGTTCGATCACCGTCGAAACGTCCTCGTCGATGCCCTGCTCGCGTAGATCAGGGAGCGGCTGTGTGGTGATCCGCAGAAACTGGGCTACGACCTGTTCGCCGCTGCGCCGCTCGAACGCCGCGTGCCCGGTCAACGCGGCGAACAACGTTGCGCCGAGCCCGTAGACGTCGGCTGCGGGGGTGGGTGACTCCCCGGCCAGCACCTCCGGCGCGGTGAACGCGGGCGAACCAGTAACCGTGGCGGTACTGGTCTGGAATTCGTCGGGGATGCGGGCGATCCCCAAGTCGGTCAGTGCCGGTTCACCGTAGTCGCTGATCAGGATGTTGGCGGGTTTGACATCGCGGTGCAGGATGCCGAGCCGGTGCGCGGCCTCGAGTGCCCCGGCCAGCTTCACCCCCAACCGCACCGTCTCCGGCACCGACAGTGGACCGTGCTGGCGGATCCGGGCGTCGAGCGAGTCCTGCGGATAGTAGGGCATCACCAGATACGGCAGCCCCGACGCGATGGTGCCGACCTGCAACACCGCCACGATGTTCGGGTGCCCGGTCAGCCGGCCCATCGCCCGATGCTCCCGAACGAACCGCTGCAGGTTCCCCTCCTCCAGGACAGCGGTGAGCACCTTGATTGCCACGGTCCGGTCCAGCGCCGCCTGGGTGCACCGATACACCACTCCGAACCCGCCGCGCCCGATCTCCTCAGCGTCGGTGAATCCTGCTTCTGCCAGTTCCGCCGTGACCGCCGGGCTCACGGCGCGCTGAGTTTTCAAAGGGTCTATGTCGCCCATGCGCCGGTCCTGCTCCGTGATGTTGTTCACGATACCGCGCGGTCGGTTCCACGGTTTCGCCCTGTGGTGATTGCTTCCTACGAGATAGCCATGCCGGCGAAGGGTGTCACTCTCGCCATGTGGCTCCACAGCGGGAGATATTGAAACGGCAGGTTGCGCAGGCCGGTGTCTTTCGCGTAGCGGATGCGGTCCTCGCAGCGGGCGCGTCGGCGGTGCCGTAACTCCAGGTCGAGGATCTGTCCGGTCCTGGTATTGGTGACGACGTGGTCAGCCGCAGGCCGTCGATGTCGGTGAACCGCAGTTGCGCGACTGCTGCGTCTGTTTTCCCGTAGTAGTCCAGGAGGATGCCGAGGATCAATTCGCTGAGGAATGCGGTGGGCAGTCGCCTACTTCGCGGAGGGTTTCGGTGGCGTGGTTGAATGCGTGTTCGGCGTTGAGGTCGCCCCCGCCGATCAGCCGGGATCTTGCGGCGATCAGTTGTGCCCGGCCCATAGTCCGGCGATCGCCGTCGGTTTCGGCTAGCCGGGCCAGGGTGTCTAGTGATTGGACCATGCAGGGCAGGTGTTCGTCGGCGTCGCCGCCGACTGTGAGCGCCAGCGCGAGATCGACGGCGAGTGTCCGGGTGCGGGTGTCGCTGCTGGCGGCTACTTGCCGGAACAGTGCCATCAGCCCGAATCGTTCGGTGATTGCCCAAGCAGTGCCTTGCCGTTTGTGGGTGAATGCCTGTCCGGTCGCTGTGGTGGCGGCGAAGAAGTTGAGGTCCATTCCCAGGTCGCGTAGTGCCACAATGTTTTTGGCGGTGGCGAGGTGGAAGTCGACGAGCCGGTGCAGGGCCTGTGGCCATTCCTGGCGTTGGGCGGGGTCGGCGATTTGGCGGGCGAACAGCCGTAGCAGGCTGTGGTAGCGGTAGCGGCCTTGTTCGGGTGTTTGCAGCATGCCCAGGTCCACCAGGGTTTCGCAGCAGCGCTCGGTCTCGGCGGGGTCTCGGTCGAGCAGGGCCGCGATCGCGGCCACCGGCAGATCGGGTGCCTCGCTGAACGCGATCAGCACGAACGCGCGTGCCGATTCGGGAGCCAGCCGGCGGTAGCTGGTCCAGAACACCGACTCGATGCTGGTGTTGCCGACGATGAATTCGGCCAGCCGGCTGCGTTCGTCGGCCAGTCGCTCGGCGAGTCCGGCCAGTCGCCAGCTGGGGCGGCTGGCCAGCCGTGCGCCGACGATCCGCAGTGACAACGGCAGGTGTCCGCATTCGCGCAGGATCGCTTGTACTGCGTCGGGTTCCTCGGATAATCGCTGCTTGGGCAGCATGGCTTCGAGTAGCTGGCGTGCCTCGCCGGTACTGAGTAGCGGCAGGGGGACCAGCCGGGCATCGAACAGTTCGGCCAGGCTCGATCGGCTGGTCACGATCACCGCTGCCGCGCCCGGGTCCGGCAGTAACGGGGTGAGCTGGGCGAGATCGCGGGCGTCGTCGAGTATCAGCAGCATGCGTTTGCCCGCGGCCATGCTGCGCCATCGGCCCGCTCGCTCGGCTGAGTCTCGCGGCAGTTCACCCGGGTCGACACCGAGTGAGCGGAACGCGACTGCCAGCAGCATCTCGGTCGCGGGTACCTGCTCGTTCATACCATCGAGATCCAGATACACCACACCGTCGGGAAAACGGTCCCGCAGCTGGTACGCCAGCCGCACCGCCAGCGTGGTCTTTCCGATACCACCCATTCCGGTGATCGTGATCACCGGGCGGTGTCCCTCCTCACCGCCCAGCGCCCCCGCCAATTCCTCGACCAGCTCCTCGCGTCCCACAAAACCGGCGATGCCGCGAGGCAGTTGCCCCACTGCAGGCACCGATACCTCAGCGGGTTTCCCCGCCCCCGCCACACCGGTCGCTGGCATGCCGGTCGTCTTCGCCGGTTCCGCCGCGGCGGGTGGTGATTCGGCCACCAGGATTTTCTGGTGTAGCTCAACCAGCCGCGGTCCCGGTTCCAGGCCGAGTTCCTCTGCAAGAGCGCGGTGCGCGGTGCGGTACACCTCGAGTGCCTCGACGCGGCGCCCGGCCCGATACAGCGCCACCATCAACAGTTCGTACCAGTGTTCCACATACGGTTCGGTCCGGACCAATCCCCGTAGTTGCGCGATCGCCGCCGAGTATCGGCCCAGATCCACCGCGACACCGATCGTGGCCTCTTCCAGCGTCGACCGTAACTGCTGTAGTCGCGCCTGCTCCTTCTCCACCCACGGGCCGGGCAATCCGAACAACGGATCACCACGCCAGAGTCGCTTGGCCGCCACCAGCTTCTCGTTCGCCTCCGTCGTGGCGCCGAATCGGCGATCGAACTCGGCGGCATGGAGTAACTCCTCGACCACCGCAACATCGGTCCTCACCGGCAAGGCCAGCCGGTAACCGCCTCGAGTGGAGCCCAGCCACTCCGCCCCGGCACCGGCACGACCAAAATTCTCGAACTGCCGGCGCAGGGCATGCACATGATTACGCAACCCTCCCACCGCCGAGGCCGGTGGCCGATCCGTCCACACCCGCGCCGCCAAATCCGCGATCGACAACGTCCGTCCCGGCTCGGCGGCCAGGATCACCAGCACAGTCAGCATCTGCGGAGTCACACTGTCGAGCCGGCGGTCTCCCAGCCACGCTTCCACCGGCCCCAACAAACTCAACCGAAGCTCCCCCGGCCTCGTCTCGTCAACCCCCGAGATCTGCTGCGCTGTCAAGCCAAACCCTCACATTCGCCCCGGGCCCGAAGCCCTCGACCAGGACATCCTTCCAGCCACCGAGTCACCAACCTCTCTCATGTCCGTACATCTAGATAAGGGGCGGTGGGTAGCCCGGACCATCCGTGTTGATGTGACCCGCTACACCGTGATCGCATCGGAGACAGGGACGATGGTCAGCGGGACCTCGCTCAGCATGGCCGGGCTCAGAAAGCGTGCCATCGACTGTTGCCCGATGTCGCTGAGCATGATTTCGTGGATCTGGATGAGCTGCTTCGGTGCGATCTCGCGCACAAAGTCGACCGCGGCCGCGACTCTGGTCCAGGGCCCGCTGGTCGGCAGCAGTAGCGTCTCGACCGGCGCGGAGGGGACGTGGTAGGCGTCACCGGGGTGGTAGACGCGGCCGTCGACGAGGTAGCCGACATTCGCGCCGGCGGGAATGTCGGGATGGATCTCGGCATGCCGGTCACCGACCGCCGCAACGTCGAAGCCCGCGACGGTGAAACGATCGCCGGCGGCCACAACGCTGACCTGGTCACACCGGTCAGCCCAACGCCCGACGGCGGCGGCCGGTCCGTAGACCCGCAGCTCCGGACGGGTTTCCAGGGCTTTGTCGATCACCGCCTCGTCGAAGTGATCGAAGTGGTCGTGGGTGATCAGGATCGCGTCCGCGGCGGCAACAACCGCCGCCGCGTCCGGGGTGAAGGTCCCCGGGTCGACAACGATCCGGCCACCGTCTCCTACCAGCGATACGCAGGCATGGGCATGCTTTATCAATTGCACGGTCAGCTCCTCGGCTCAGATGTACAGCCTGTACTGTACAGGCTGTGCTGTATATCGGCTAGACTGGTGCTATGAACGACACGTCCTCGACCCCACCGGCGCCTACCGCCGACGAGTTGGCCAGCCATTTGCGGCTCGCGGTCGGCGCTCTGGTCCGTAGTACGCGCGTGGCCGACCGGCTCGCCCCCATTCTCGCTGCGGTGCTGGACCTGCTCGACGTGCGCGGTCCGATGACCACCGCCGACCTGGCGGCGAGCAGGGGGGTCCGACACCAGACCATGGCCACGACGGTCAAGGAACTCGTCGAGGCGGGGTTCGTGGCCGCCGGTCCCGACCCGCGCGACGCGCGCAAGAAGGTCCTCACGCTCACAGCGGCGGGAAGCACCGCTATCAATGCCGATCGACGAGAGCGCGTCCACGTGCTCGTCGAAGCACTGCACCGGACCCTCACCGAGGACGAGCGTCGGGTGCTGGCGCATGCGTTGCAGCTCATCGATCGGATAACCGAAGCTGTTGCCGACATCTATCGGCCCGCGGCCGAGTCCCAACCTCTCACCGGAGCGTGGTGACCGTGCGGTGCACGACCGCCTCCGCACCGCTTCCGCGCCCGGGAAAAATCGTTGCCGTCGGTCTGAATTACGCCGCGCACGCCGCCGAAGTGGGGCGAGCGAGCGCCGAGACACCCCAGATCTTTTTCAAGGCGCCCGGTACTGTTATCGGACCCGGGGAGGCCATCGTGCTACCTCCGGAGTCCTCCCGCGTGGAACACGAAGCCGAACTCGGGATCGTCATCGGCCGCCGCATACGGCGAGTGGATGCCGTCGCCGCCGTGGACGCCATCGCCGGATACTGCTGCGCCAACGACGTTTCGGCTCGCGACATTCAGCACGAGCTGGGCCTGCCGGATTACGCCAAGTCCTTCGACACTTTCTGCCCGCTGGGACCGATGGTCGCGGCTGCGTCCGTCGACGTTACTGCTCTGCGGGTGGAATGCCTGGTCAACGGCAGAATGCGGCAGTCGGGCCGCACCGCGGACATGCTCACCCCGGTCGGCGAACTCCTCGCCTATATCACCGCGGCGATGACACTGGAACCCGGCGATGTCGTGCTGACCGGAACCCCCGCCGGCTCGGGCGCCCTGTCGCCTGGTGATCGGGTCACCGTCAGGATCACCGGTCTGGGAAGTCTCACCAACCCGGTGACCGCCGAGGGGGAGCACTGAACGACGGGCGCGCGAGACTTGCGGCACCCTTCTCCACGTCCCCGCGCGCTGAGCTGGTGGACGGCTCGCGCGGTATTGGGATGGCCGACGCAGCCAGCGGGGTTCAGGTCACGGACGGACGCTAAGTTCTTCCGCCGTTCGTTGAGCAACGCGAGCGCATCGGCGTCTGTTTCCGTCTGCGCCGGTCGGCAATCTCCGTGCAGTGCAGCGACACTCGCTGCAGCGGCAGCGTCGATGCGGTCGTTCTCGCGGCTACCACGCGCGAAAGCTGTCGCACCCGGGCGGTCGCGGCCGGCGCCACATCCACCACGGCCTCCCCCATCGTCACCAGCCACAGTGCCAAATGGTGACCGAGGCCTTCAGCGTTCTCCACCGCCCAGCTGCGTTCTGGCCATTGCCGTGCCCAGACCAGCAGCTGCCGATATCCGGCGTGGCTGGCGTCGACGCGGGTCGAGCCTCGGTCGGAGTTCGTCGTGGGATCGAGGGTTGTTGCGGTGTGGGTGGGGCTCGGCCAGTTCTCCGAACTCGGTCGAACACAGGGTGGCGACATCGGTGCCGATCTTGCCGACCGACCCGCCAATCGCGGCGAGCAGGCCGACGATCTCGGCGAAACCATCGCGGGCAACGTGCCAGGTGATCTCGGGGTCTCGCAGGCCGAGTTCCTCGGCAAGAGTCGCTCTCACTCGGAGGCCGTCCGGACCGGGGACCGAGGGAGGCCAGGGTTCCCGTCGCACCTCCGAACTGAACCATCAGGTCCCTCTGTCGAGCCGCGGCCAGGCGGTCGGCGTGGCGGTCCGGGGCCGACAACCAGACGGCCACCCGGTCGACCGGAGGGCGGTGGAGTCCGTGCCCGCCGTCTCTGGGATCAGCTACGATTCGCTGCTCGCTCACGCGCGCCCGGCAGATGGGGAAACCCGTTGAGCGGCAACAGGATCGGCGCGCACATCAAGTACCGCGAGTTCCCGCTCTGCGGGGCATGCGACGAATACGTGTCCTGACCGCCAGGAACGCTCACCGCCGACTCCGAATGGGAGATCCACACCTGCCCCGAAGGATGTGGCACCCAGATCAGCACCGTCCCGAGGTTCTGGTCCGACCCGGGCCAGGCCACCGAATGGTTCGACGGCTGATCGGTGCGCCACACCCACGCGAGTTCTTCCGATGCTTCGAACATGCTTATGTCCCCGGGCGTGCGGCGCGCGCGGCGCGCTGGGACAGGGTGGCGAAGGCGTCACGCAGCGGGTCCGGGCCGATGACCTCGATCTCGGTGTCGAAACGCGCCAGCGTCGCGGCGAGTGCGGCCCAGGACCAGGAACCGGTCAGCAGTCTGGTGCGGGCGGGGCCGAGTTCCTCGACGACTGCGTCGCCGGCGAACGGGGCGACCTGTGCGGCGGGTAGGTCGAGGACCACCTCACCGCGAAAAGGCCAGGTGTCGGTGCTGTCGGAGCCTTTGAACCGGGCGGACAGGAACGCGGCGACGTCGCCCCCCGGCACATGCCGGGGGCTGAAGCGCGGCCCGTTGGGAACGCGCAGCGCCATCCGATCGGCACGATAGATCCGCCAATCCTGGCGCTCGGGATCCCATCCGATCACATACCAGCGTCCACCCCGGACCACAAGGTGATGCGGCTGCACCCGCCGCGCCGGCCGCAACCTGGGATCCTGCGGCCCTGCCGCGGACCGGTAGTCGAACCGCACCTCCTCCGCGGACCGGACGGCGGCGCTCAGCGCGAGCAGAACGGCGGTGTCGACCTGGAGATCGGCGCCGCGCCCGGCCGATTCGACCACGGTCACCTCGAGGGCGTCGACGCGTCGCCGCAGGCGCGACGGCAGGACCTGCCGCACGGTCGCCAAAGCGCGGGCAGCGGCCTCTTCGATACCCGCTCCGGTCCCGACCGCGATCCGCAACGCCACCGCGAGCGCGACCGCCTGCTCGTCGTCGAACAACAGCGGGGGCAGCTCGCTGCCCGCCTCGAGGCGATAACCACCCTCGGGTCCCTTGACCGCCTGGACGGGGTAACCGAGCTCGCGCAGCCGATCGACGTCACGGCGAACCGTGCGCTCGCTCACCTCCAGCCGCTGGGCGAGCAGCGCACCCGGCCAGTCACGGCGGACCTGCAGCAACGACAGCAGCGAGAGCAGGCGGCGGGAGGTCACCTTCGACGACGCGGTCGGCATGGTGACAGACTGCCATAAATAGCGGACGTTCCCTGACCTGTACTGCTGGCAGGGTGGCGTTGTCGCTGGAACCCTCCGGCGGCGAAAACACCTCCGAAGGGACCCGATCACCATGTCGGTACACGCTGTCACCCACTTGAACTTCCATGGTCAGGCTCGCGCGGCCCTGGAGTTCTACCAATCGGTGTTCGGCGGGCAGACCACCATCGCCACCTACGGCGACTTCGGAATGCCCGCCGAAGCGCCCGACGCCACCAAGGTGGTGTTCGGACAGGTCATCGCCGACAACGGCTTCCGCGTCATGGCCTACGACGTGCCCGGTGCGGACACCCCGATCGCGCAGGGCGCGCCCACCACCCGCCGCGAGAACGGCGCCACCCTCACCACCGAACCGTTCTTCCTGTCCGTCCGCGGCGACACCGTCGAGGAAGTCGGCGCGCTATGGGGACGTCTCGTGGACGGGGCGAGCGTCATCGAGGAATTCCGCCCGGCGCAGTGGGCGCCCGGGTTCGGGATGCTGCGCGATCGCTTCGGCATCACCTGGATCCTCGACGTCGCAGCCGAGTACGCCCAGGCCTGACGCCCTTGCCCCGGGGTGCGACCGATGCGCTCGCGAAGATCCGGATACAAAGCAGTACAGACGGTTTCGGGCGCTCCCTGAACCCGGCCCGGCGGCTGCCGCCAACCACGCAGGAGACACCATGCACACTCGGCCGCTCGGCCGCACTGGCATCCAGGTCAGCCCGTATGCCCTGGGCACCATGAAGTTCGGACGCTTCGGCAACCCCGACCACCAGGAGTGCATCCACATCGTAGGCGCTCGACGAGGGGATTAATATCATCGACACCGCCGACGTGTACGGCGGCGACGGCGAGTCCGAACAGATCGTCGGGAAGGCGTTGCGCGGTCGCCGTGACAACGTCGTCCTCGCCACCAAGTTCAACGGCCCGATGGAGCCCGACCCCAATCAGCGTGGCAGCTCGCGGCGCTGGATGGTCGCCGCGGTCGAAGCATCCCTGCGCCGCCTCGGGGTCGACCACATCGACCTCTACCAGGTCCACCACCCCGACCCCGGCATCGATATCGAGGAAACCCTCGCCGCCCTGACCGATCTGCTCCGCGCGGGCAAGGTCCGTGCCATCGGCCACTCGAACTTGCCGGCCTCGGACATCGTGGAAGCCCAGTGGGTGTCCGAACGCCGCGGGCGGGCCCGATTCCGCACCGAGCAACCGCACTACTCGATCCTCAACCGAGGAGTCGAACGCGAAATCTTCCCGGTCTGCCAGCGCTACGGCCTGGGCACCCTGGTCTGGAGTCCACTGGCGATGGGGCTACTCACCGGCCGATACCGCAGACAGGGCGGAGAGACAGCGTCGGCGGCCCTGCTGCACTGGGTTCCGCAGCACATGACCGACGAACGCAAACGCGACGCCGTCGAAATGCTCATCCCGGTCGCCGAGCAGGCCGGACTGTCATGGACCCGCCTCGCCCTCGCCTTCGTCATCACTCACCCCGCAGTCACCTCGGCGATCATCGGACCACGCACCCTCGAGCAGCTCGACGATTTCATCGCCGCAGGCCGCACCCGCCTCGATGACGACCTCCTCGACCGCATCGACGAGATCGTGCCGCCGGGAACCGACACCGGACCGATCGACATCGCCTACCTACCACCACACCGGCGGCAACCGCGGCTACGCCGCCGCGCCGCCGACGACCGCATCATCTGACGAGCTCCACACGACGATGTCGTCTCGGTGCCGTGAGCGGTCGTCGTGCTCATTGGGGTTCCGTCCGACCTGCACAGCGTGGTCGGCGAACGCTCGTAGTAGCGGCCGAGCAAGGCAAGATCGACCGCGGCGGTGACTCCGTCGGTCCAGTCCAGACCCAACACCGCGGTGAACAGCTCGCGATGCAGCTGGTCCATCACGTCGTCTTGCTGATCGAGGCACGCCGTGTCGCCCGGGTCGCGGAATTCCAATACCGCTGTCGCGCTGGTGCTATGGCGACCGCGGCCGCACCCCATCTGCGCGACAACGGGGCGGACCGAGTCTGGACGGCGTGGCCCGGGTGGCGCTGGCGGATAATGGTGGCAATGTGGCCGGCGAGGGTGCCCATGCGGGTGAGATCGCCGACGAGGTAAAGGGCGGTCACGACCTGACGCAACTCGCTGGCGACGGGAGCTTGCACAGCACGGAGCCGACAGCGGCGTGCTTGCAGCGGTCGCGCACGCTCTCGATCTCTGCGCACACGTGGAGCGTGTGCTCCGCCTCTCGCAGATCGGCATCGAGCACAGCATTCGCCGCCGCCGCGACCGCAATGAGGTCATGCACGCTCATCGCCACGAGCAGCGTGACGAGACGGTCGAAATCCGCGTGGTATTGCGTCCGCATCGCTCTATCCTCGTCGAACACCAACAGTTCCGTTAACCAGCTGAAACGGGCAAACGATGCGCGATGTCGCCGGGCTCTATACCCTCGGAGAAGCCGAGCCCGGCAGCGAACCCAGCCCCTGGAGGGCGGTCTGCTCGGCGCGACAGGCGCTCGGTGAACGTCTCCGCCCATACCGCCCGTGACCAGCTGATCCATGCCGCCGGAATCATCGCCGACACCACGATCGACCTCATCGGCACGATCGGCCGCGCCGTGTGGATAACCACCTACCGGCCCGACGCCAGCGAACCGGCCCCTGCGTGGTCAAACGCGCCATCTCCAAACACCGCGCAAAGGGGCCATATCGACCGCAACATCAACAAAACCGAGATCAGCGTCCATATCCTGCCCAGTTGACAACCGGGCAGGAACCCAAATTGCGCAGTCTTGACCCTAGGGTTAGGTCTGCCGGTAGGCGCTATAGGTGAGGTAGCCGGTGTCACCACCGGTGTAATAGGTCGCCTCGTCGGCCTCATCGAGCGGCAGGTCGAATCGCAGCCGCTCGACGAGGTCCGGATTGGCGATGAACGCGCGACCGAAGCTGATCACGTCGGCCCCGAGGTCGAGCCAATGCTCGGCGGCCTTGCGATCAGTGGGCACGGCACCACCCGGGATCGAGGGGTTGACGATCAGCGGGCCCGACCACGCGCGGCGCAGACCAACGAGGGTCTCCTCGTCGGCCGTCGCCTCTAGGTGGACATATGCCAAGTCGTGAGTGGCGAGCTCGGCCAGGAG
This sequence comes from Nocardia sp. NPDC050412, assembly GCF_044458825.1. Classification (NCBI taxonomy): domain Bacteria; kingdom Bacillati; phylum Actinomycetota; class Actinomycetes; order Mycobacteriales; family Nocardiaceae; genus Nocardia; species Nocardia sp. NPDC050412. The sequence continues at coordinate 29,513 of NZ_JBITIJ010000017.1, read as the reverse complement.
CGCCCCGTACAGCTCGGGCACATCCTCGTCGATCGCGTCCCAGATGCCCGCCCCCGGGCTCAGCCGGATGCCGACCTTGGCGGCGCCGATGGCGTCCACCGTGGCCGCGACCGCCTCGACCGCGAAGCGGATCCGGCCCGCGATCGAGCCGCCGTACCTATCGGTGCGCTGGTTGGCACTGCTGGACAGGAACTGCCCGATCAGATAGCCGTTGGCGCCGTGCAGCTCGACACCGTCGAATCCCGCCTCGATCGCGCGGCGGGCCGCAGCCGCATAGGACAGTGCCTCGCTGCCGATCTCCCCGGTGGTCAGGGCGCGGGGGACGGGGGCGGGCTGCGGGCCGGTCGGGGTGAAGACCAGCGCCCCGCGCGCCGCCACCGCCGACGGACCGACCGGTTGCAGGCCCGTGGTGTCGGGATGGCTGATCCGGCCGCCGTGCATGATCTGTCCGAAGAGCCGTCCGCCGTTGGCATGGACCGCCGCGGTGACCTGCTTCCACGAAGCGACCTGGGCATCGGTGTAGAGCCCCGGCGTCAGTGGGTTGGACTGGCCGAGCAGACTCGGCTGAATGCCCTCGGAGATGAGCAGGCCCGCGGTGGCACGTTGGGCGTAGTAGGCGGCCATCGACGGCGTCGCCAACCCTTCGACGTCGGAGCGGACCCGGCTCATCGGCGCCATCGCGATCCGGTTCGGGAGCCGAAGTCCGGCCAGGTCGTAAGCATCGAACAATGTCGTTGTCATACCTCGACGGTAGAACCTACCATTGACGTCAGGTGTCAGTTTTATGAGGGAGGTCACAGTGCGGATCGGCGAACTGGCCGAGCAGGCGGGGGTGAGCGTCCGCTCGTTGCGCTACTACGAGGAGCACGGACTGTTGACCAGCGCGCGCAGCGGAGGCGGTCACCGAACCTATGACGACGGCGCGGTCGAACGAGTTCGCCTGCTCCAGCGGCTCTATGCCGCGGGGCTGTCGAGCAGCACCATCGCGGAACTGCTGCCGTGCGTCGATTCACCCAGCGCCGCACAGACGGACGAGACATGGGCGCGCCTGCTCAAAGAACGCGAACAGCTCCAACAGCACATCGCTGAGCTGCTCCGAACCCGCGACACCCTCGACGAGATCATCGAAACGAACCGCAGCCACCGGCAGACCTACTCCTAGCCTCGGCCATTCGCGGTGATCTCGGCACCGCTTGCCGGAGGTGAGTGAAAGGTGCTCCTACCTGCGATAATTCGACTTTTCTAGGGTTGAATTTCGCGGTGGTGGAGTACCTGGTGAGTGAATCTATGTCGTGGTACCCGTCGCTGAAAGTTGGCGGTGACGGGTCGGGGGTCGTGTCGCAGGCCGGAGCGGTAGTGCTGCTGCGCACGGCGGAGCAGGTCGGGCTGGATCGGGCGTTGTCGGGGCGCGCTGGCACCATTGCGCAAGCGGTTGGCCGCGCACGATCCGGGCAAGATCGTGCTGGATCTGGCCGTGTCGGTGGCCATCGGTGGTGACTGCGCCGCGGATATGTCGCTATTGCGGACATCGCGGGCACTCTCCTCGATGCCAACCCAGGCCTGGCCGGAATGATCGGTGTCCCGGTCGAAGCATTGCACGGGACCTCGGTCTTTCGGTTCGCCCACCCCGACGACCGCGACGAGATCCGGACGCTGATTTTCGGCACCCTGATTGCGGCACATGAAGGCACCGTAAAACTGGAGCAGCGATTCATCCGCACCGACGGCAGCACCGGATAGGCATCGTTCGCCATCACCTACGTGCTTAGGATCCAATAGGCAGGCCGACTATCTCCTCGCAGTCGGGGCGGATGTGACCGAGCAGCACCGGCTGCAAGCCGAACTGCACCGGCAAGCGCGCCACGATATGCTCACCGGCCTGCCCAACCGGCGCCACCTTCTCGAACGGATCGAAACGCTCACCGCTACGGTCGCCGATCGCGGCCGAGTAGGACTGTGTTTCGTCGATCTCGACGGATTCAAACAGATCAACGACCGCTACGGTCACGGAATCGGTGACCAACTCCTCGCCGCTGTGGCTACCCGCCTGCACGACAGCCTGCCCGTCGGGAAGGGCATGATCGCCCGCATCGGGGGCGATGAATTCGTTGTTCTCGTCGCGCCTCCGGCTGACGACCTCCGCGTCACCGCCGTTGCCGACCGGCTGCTGTCCACACTGGCCACCCCGATCGTCATCGGTGAGTACGAACTGCGGATGTCGGCCAGCATCGGGGCCGTGACAACCCTGGCCGACACCCCGGCCGCGGCCCTGCTGGCCGCTGCCGACCGCGCGCTCTACGACGCTAAAACCAGAGGTAAAGACCAGTGGGTACTCCGCGTACTCGACACCCCAGCAAAGGTTGAACACAGCCAGGCCCTCCCCCGGTTTGGTTGAGCCAACCGAACTCGGGGCAGTCCCGCCGAAGCATAGGCGCGTGATCCCGTCGGGCTAGGCCACCAGCCCTCCAACCGCCCGCACCCGGGCCTCCACCGGCGACGGTGGTGATGACGCCGTTTATCGCCGCACCCAGCCCGGACCGGTGATCCACACAAGACGTTGCGTTTCAAGCGATCTCCCCTGTCGGCGGCCCCGATGCCGGGCGGCGGTGGAACCCGAGCATCTACAGACAATCGGAAACTCTCGTGTTGATCGGCTGTCGCACCACTCTTCGTAGGGTGCGGCCATGTCGGCGGGCGCGAACGCTAGCCATCCCGAGCGAGGTGAACAGGACGACGAGGACGCGAATAAGCTTGTATATCACCAGTTTCCCCTGTGCTCGATTTCCTTTGTGGCACCACTCAATCCGCACGCAGCGCGGTGGGCGTCGAGATAGCTGGTGCAGGCGAGCGCGCAGCGCCCCGGAGACCCGTTGCGCTCGCCTGTTGCTCCGGGTTCCCGTGCGTTGCAACCCGGAGCATTCTCGGGGTAATCGTCAAATGAGTCGCGTAGTCCTTCGGAATGATTCAAGCTGAATGAAACCGATGGGTGTGCTATGCGGCTGCGGTATCGGTTTCCTGGGTGGTGCCCTCGGCTGGCCGGTTGATCTAGACGGTGCCGGGCAGCGCGAGGATCTTCGGCAGTGTGGTGGTGGCGAAGCGGTAGGGTGCCGCGCTCGAGCTTGGGCGAGTACTGATCGCCGATCGGCGGCTTTGTCGGCGGCCAGTCCGTAGTGGACATCGGCGGGGGTGTGCAAGCCGATGCCGGTGTGGCGATGTTCGCGGGTGTACCACTGGGCGAAGTAGTCCATGAATTGCCCTGCCTCGGTGAGTGATCCGAAGCGTTCGGGGAATTCCGGTCCGTATTTCACGGTCTTGAACAGCGCTGCTGGACTTGCGGTGGCGAGGAACGTCGAACTGAGGCGATACCAGGAATTCGAGTCCATCAGACCAGGCCAGGATGACCGGTCAGGGGCGGACTTCTTGTACTGCGGCTTCGGCTCGTGCCTCGAGGATCGCGAGGAGGACCATGCGGCACATGGACATGCCAGACAGGTGTCCGGGGAGCGTCAGCACGGTGTGGGCCTCGGCTCGCCGGCATTCGTGGACGAGATCGACGAACGCTGGGGGCAGTGTCGCGTTCTGTGGTGCCGGCTCATGGAATACGGTGCCTAGCGCATACCCGAGTGATCTGGCGGCAGCCCGCAGTATGTTGTCGGCGGACTTCGGGTCGCGGTCACTCAGCAGATCGTCGCGCACGTATCCGTAGGCAAGAGGTAATAAAGCAGTCATCGAAGCACACGGCTTGCCACCTAGGTCGCAGCCGCCTCCTGCCGGTGGTTCCCAGTTGCAACGATCTCGCGGGGCACACGCCACAACGGTGGCTGCCGTGGATCGGCGCCGACTTTGAAGACCGGAAACCTGTTCTGGCGGGGACTCGGCTGGAAGTGCACACGCACCGGCCCGGTGGAGATCAGCGGGACTTCAACTTCGATGGAGGCGCAGACCCATGGGCCCTCGTCGAGTTCGACGATGGCGATCGTCAACGGCGTCAACTCGCCGTGCGGAAAACTCATGCGACGCACCGCCCGCCACGACACGATCGAACCAACACCGGACGAGGGCATCGACTCGAGATCCTCGGACGCGCAGGCGGAACACGCGCAGGTCAGAGGCCCGAAGAGCCTATCGCAGGCCACGCAACGACGGATCGTCAACGTGTCTTCGACACAACGGGCGCTGTCGTCGCTGACACCGTCTGGGTATTGGGCATTCGGTGGGAACATGAAAGCCTCCGCGGAACGGTGCTGGTAAATTTCGTTTCAGCATCGTTCGTCCGGAGTACTCCCACGAGGGTGGAATGACCCGGGGGCATACCTGTTATCCCGGGCGGGCCTTCGTCGGCGCACGCGCAACAACAGGTCATTCCGCGAATCATCGTGCGGAGATATTGCGGATCCTGAGCTGAAACGTCGCTTCAGGCCGGTTCGGTTTCGGTCCTGGCGACCACTTTCCTCGACGTCTGTTGGCGCCGCGGAGGTGTCGCGTATTCCTTGAACTTATCGGCCGTCGCGATTCCGTTGCGTATCAACGACGGTGCTGTGCGGCTGACGGTCCCCCAGCGAGCCCCGGCGTGATGTCCACCGTTCTGCGGCCCAGTTCACCGAGCCCTTGATCAGCATTTGCGTGATGCGCCGATCCGGGTCATCTGTCAGCCAACGGGTTCGATGGCGACTTGTGCATAGTAGTCGGCTTCGTGCTCGACCGGTGGACGGCGGCCGCGGCGGTGCATCAGCCGGGAGCTGTTGTACCAGGCCGCCCATTTGCTGGTGAGCTGCTCGACATCGGCCAAACCCTGCAGCGGACCGGTCCGGAACGGCGAGTCGTCGCGGATCGCTTCTGTCTTGTATAGCCCCAATTGTGTTCTCCGCCAACGCATTAGTGAGCCTTTTTCATCCTCGGTTGGCTTCGAGTTCGCGGATTTGGAAGGTGTGAATCGCTTTGGCGGGCTGTCCGGCCTTGTGCGGGCAAGCAGCGTAGCTTCCGTAGAACTCAGCAGCTCTTGAGCTGAGCGTTGGCGTTCACCGGGGGCGCGCAGCCGTGCGTGGGCTCGATTGGCTTGCTTCTGCGACTCCGGTTTGCCGCGCCCCTTGTACGGAGCGAGCAGGCCGTCGATACCGTGATAGCCCTTGTCCACCAGCACGATCCATCCGCTGCGCTCGAGCTCGGCCACGATCTGCCAGATCCAGGCGGCCTTCGTATCGTGCACGCTGCCGGGCAATGCACCCGACACGCACACGACATCCCCGTCGGGTGTGGCGATGACCTGCACGTTCATCCCTGTGGCGGTGTCTTCCCGAGTAGTAGGGCCGGTCGGCGGCCACCCGCTCGATCGGGATCAGCGTGCCGTCCAGGATCAGGTAGGCGTGCCCGTCTGTTTTCGCCTGCTTCAGCGCCGACCGCAACTTCGGGGCACGGGCAGCCAGCAATTCCACGGTCTCGCCGACGTAACGCCATGCGGTGGTCGTCGAGATGTCGAACCCGGCCCCGAGATCGGCGTAGGTCTCGGCTTTACGCAGGTGGCCCAGCACGAGCAGGGCTTGCCGGCCCGGGTCGAGCTTGCGCCAGGCCGAGCCGATCGCGCGGCGGTGCCGACGGATCAGCCCGGCGACGAAGTGAAAAGTCCGACGTGACAATGGCAGCGCGGAACAGTAGAACAACACGTGAAGCCTCGGGTACTCAGCAGTTTTGGTCGACAGCTGATCTACCAGGGGCTTCGCCCATCCTCACACTGACACGCCATACCAATCACACTGAGGCACAGCCTCCTTCAGTCAGGATGAAAAAGGCTCACTATATGTGGAAGAAATATCACTTCCGTTTGATCAATTATTGACGCGCAACCACTCCGCGAATGCCCACAATGGGAAATAGTGCCGAAAGTTATCGTAGTTAAGCATCGTGGTCCGACCGAAGACTCCGTTGTAGCCCTCGCGCACAAAATGACCGTCGCCGTGCTGGCGCTCGATCAGAAAGCGGATGCCATTCCTAACCCCTGGGTGGGCGGAGTAACCAGCCCGTATCAGAGCCAGCAACGCCCAGGCGGTCATCACCACCTGGCTTCCCTGCGACGGCACATACCGCCTGCTGATGCTGCTCTCCGGAGCCTCCCCCCAACCATTGTCGTCCTGCTGGATAGACAACAGAAATGCGCAAGCCCGTTCGATGCTTTGGTGTCCAACCGGCACTCCTGCCGCGAGGAGACCCCAGACGCCGAACCAGGTGCCGTAGGTGAAGCAGACCCCCCAACAACCTTCGAAGCTGCCATCGTTCCGCTGTGAGTCGAGCAGATATTGTCGACCGGCGGTGATCGGTCGTTCCAGGGACTCTGCTATATGAGGAAAGTGCGTCCCGGCGAGGGCGAAGGCTTGGAGAACCGAGCTCGTGCACTCCACGTATGTGCGTTCGATAACGACGTCATCGAAGACCTGGGTCGGATTGAACCATTCCAGCCATCTCGGCCCCCGGATAGGCTCATAGCTTGCCCAGCCACCGTTGGGGTTTTGCCAGGACAGCAACAAACGGACAGCAGCGAGCAGCCTCTCTTCGCCGATACTCGGTTCGAGACCGAGATCCTCACCAATCAGTGCGGCTTTGAAACCCTCAGCTGTGCAGTCGGCCACCGGCCAGCCTTGTCGGCCGACCGAGAACGGCCAGCTGCCTAGGGAGAGCTCTCTGTAGTACTTGCGGTGGTAGGGCGGGTCTTCAAGGATCTGATTCTCGTCGACGAACCGAAACGCCGATGCGATCATCCGGCTGTTGGAATACGAGGCATCGACGGACCTAGCAGCGTTGAGCGCCTGCAGCGAGAATGCAGTGTCCCACAGTTGCGCCGAGCTGTAGCCTTGCATGCTGGTAGTGTCTTCGGTCTCCCAGAGATATTCGTTCAGCATCACCATTCCCGTCGCAAATTCTTGGCCACCCGGATCTCGAAAGTGATGTACCAAAGTGTTCAGTATGGCGTCGACCGGGCCGAGGCCTAAGCCCGACGTCACGCGGTCCTCATACTGAATGTGCTCCACGATCACGTCCAGCGCCTTCTTTCTCAGAAAGCTCGGCACGCACTTCTCGAACAGTTGCTGGACCGCGGCGGTTGCACGGAAGATACGGGTCACCGGCCGATAGTTGTCCGTTGCTGCGATACTAGACCGATGCTTGCTCCAGTCGATCTGATCGTAGCCTTGGGGGTACAGCTCTTCCCGCAGTTCCTGAATTGTCTTGTCGAGCGGCCCATGCTTGCGCATCCCATACAGCCAGGACATGGGTAGGGCCACCTGCCGTGCTTGGCAAAACGTCCGGCGGGGGTGGAGGGGTGACGAGTACGGCAGGAGCCAGACCTCGGGTGGGAGAGGATGAATTCCCTCGTAGTCGTACAGGCCCAGCAAACACAGCGAGAATTTTCCCCAGGACGCCGAGCGTAGTGGAGTGCCGTTCTCATGGATCCACTCGCGCAGTCGCACGACTGTGGGTTCCTGCACGTCTTCACCCAGGATGCGCAGTGCAACGTACCCAAGGACAGAGGTGAAAACCGTTCCAGCTCCGCCCTCATACAATCCTATGCTGCTATCGGAGTTTACGGTGGACATTAGATGCCTGCGGATACGTGCAACTCTATCGATAGGCAGGCGGTACCCGGAAACCTGGCACAACACCACGTACATCGGCAGCAGGAATGCCGGACCACCATAGTGACCGCGCCAGCTGCCATCTGGTTCCTGACGCCTCTCCAGATTGTCGATGCCCCTTCGCAACGCTTCGGCTGCCAAATCCTCTAAGCTCGCAGGATTCATAACCGCCGACTCCTCACCGACGTCCTGAGGTCCGCCGCAAAAACACTCTCCGACGGGTACCTGACCGCCGCCCAGCATCGATCAGTGGTTGCGCGATCAATCCCTCTGCTCAATCGCTTCTGCCGATCCGTGCGCCTATACAGCTGCCGGGTTGCACGAGGTTGTGGCGTGTCCATGACACCCCTTCTCTTCAATTGATCCTTCGGAGGTATTTGGCACCTGCCTGCGGCGGGCACGTCGTCACTGTTCGAGTGCGCAGCCGATCGTGGTGATTACCGAAGGGTATTCAACACTGTTCCGATAATCGGCAAGTAAGTGCGACATCATGGAACATCATCGTTGTGTCGGAATCGGATCATGATAGGTTTCCGGTAGGGGCGGGGGTAGTTTGGTTGGGCATCTGTGCGGATAGGGGGCAATCGTGGTTTCGTATTCCTTAGTCGCGTTGTGGGAGAATTCGGCGTGTGCAACGGTCGGCTCGACATATTGCCGATCAACACCCGCAAAGCCCACACGAATGGGAACAATGGGTGCGCGTCACGCTGGTGGCGATCCGCAAACAGCACATCACCACCACGCGACCCGACGACTCGGACGATCGCCGTCTCATCCACACCTTCTGCCGCCACCGCGCACGCGCCACGGAGGCAGGAGATCCGGTGAATCAGCATGCCTCACAACGCCTCCGGGCTTGCTTGAGCCGTATGCCGGGATGACTGGCACGTACAGTTCTGAGGGGGACCGGGCGCAGCAATGCGCCCGGTCTACCCGGCCGTATCGAGCGGATGTCGAACGGCGAATTTTGCGACGGCTTGCGCGGTGGCCGGGGTGAAGAGGTTGATCAGGTTGCCGTCGGGATCGCGGAACAGCAACGACCGGTTCCCCCACGGCATCGTCGTGGGCTCGTTGACGAAATCGTCGACCGAATCCCGCAACCGCCGGTAATCGGCATCGACGTCGGGGACCAGGAATTCGATGATCGCGGTGTGGTTGTCGGCTGGGCGCGCGCTGCCTGCCGCCAACAGCGCCACGGTGCGGGTGCTTCCGATCGCGAGGGTGCCGGCCGGTGTGACGATTTCGGCGAAATCTGGTGTAGCCCAGGTTGCTTCGACACCAGTCACCTGCTGATAGAAGCTGACCAACCGCTGGATGTCATCGGTGATCAGGCGGATCGAGACCAGATTCATTGCGTGCTCCTGCTGTCGGACGAGGCGGAAGTTCCGCCGCCGCATGCCACGGTAAAGTCAATACCGGACAGTTTCCGCCCGGTATAGATGCGAGAATTTCCCGATGACGCGCCCCACCGCCCGAGTGCTGGCCCTGCTCGAGCTGTTGCAGACCGGCGGCACCCATACCGTCGGTGAACTCGCCGGACGGCTCGGCGTCGATGAACGCACCGTCAGGCGATACGTCACCCATCTCACCGACCTGGATATCCCCGTCCGATCGGTTCGGGGCCGCTACGGGGGCTACCGGCTCGCCCCCGGGTACCGAATGCCGCCGCTGATGCTGACCGACGACGAGGCGGTGGCGGTGTTACTCGGACTCCTCACCAACCGCGGCGCCGACCGATCGACAGTTTCCCCCCGCGCAGCCCACAGCGCGACGGCCAAACTCCGCCGCGTCCTGCCCGCCCACCTGACGGCCCGGCTGGACGCACTGATCAACACCGTCGAATTCACCGCGGACGCTCGCCCGGAAGTCGCTGTCGAGACCGCCGTCCTGCTCCGGCTCGCCGAGGCCACCCGCGAGCACCGACCGGTCGCGATCGACTACACCGCCCGACACGGGCGGCCCAGCGAGCGGACCGTGCACCCCTACGGGCTCGTCGACCACTCCGGCCGGTGGTACCTGACAGGGCAGGACAGCAACAGTGACGAACTACGCCAGTTCCGGGTGGACCGCATCACCGCGGTGACCACACAGCCCGGAACGTACACTCCGCCCCCCGGATTCGAGCCGGCCGCCCACCTGCTGTCTGCACTTGCCACCGCGCCCTACCGGCACGAGGTATCGATCCGAGTGCAGGGCACGCTCACACAGGTCCGCCCGCTGCTCCCCGCGACGATCGCGACCATGCACGAGATCGACTCACCGCCGGCCGACACCCGCCCGTGGGTCCGGGTCCGAATCCGGGCCGAACAACTCGACTGGATTCCCCCAGTCCTCGCCGGCCTGAACCGCCCGTTCGTCATCGAACACCCCGACACCCTCAAAGACGCCGTACGCGCCCTGGCCCGCCGACTCACCGCGGCCGCCGACGGCAGATACCAACCCCACGGGTAGCCCCCAGCAGCGCGAAGCGTCACCCAGATTGCCGTTGGCTGATCACTATGTCTCGGACCCGAGCGCCCAGGCCCTCGAACCGCCGCCGAACCACCGCCTGGTCCGCGAACGTCCGCCCATAGCCGCATACCGCGCTGATCGAACAGGTCGGAGCGGGGCAGGCGACCTGCAGGTGGCTGTATCGATTCGAGGCCGACCGAACGCACCGCGCCATGACGATGACCGTGCAGCGGCCCTTGCTCGGAGACCGACTCGGCTACTCTGCGGATTTTTCGGTGCTCGACCTGACTCAGCCGCCGAAAGCGCAGCACCGCACTGGCGTTAGCAGACGAGGCATTGAACCTACCCGAGCGAGCACACGCCAACGACGGGCTGGCTCGCGCGTACCGAGATCTCGGCGACGTCGATCGAGCGCGCGAATACGCCGGTATCGGGATGAGCCTGTATGCGAATCTCGGCGTCCCGGAAGCCGGGGATATGCGCGCTTTCCTGGGTATGCTCGCAGACTCCGATCAGCCCTAATCTCCACGGCGGTCAGAGTCGGCCGAGTGTCATATCAGCAAAATGTGACGTCACGATCCCGCTTGACAGATTTTGAGGCCGTGACGCATGGCTGCCGCCGACATAGCTGACTGCCGCGCTGCGGCGCCATTGCGATATCGCCGCGTGTCCGTCAGGCAGGCACTTCTTGTTGCCTTGCCCTCGCAAAACGCTTGCGCCGTTCCGCTTCTGGCGCAGCCATATCCGCCCCGCGCCCGATGAAGCCGACCCAGTTCCGTGATCACTGCTATCGAGACCGTCACCCGTGAGCAGTACCTGAGCGCAGTACACCGGTTGCCGGACCCACGCCCAAGATCGAGCCCTGCGGTACCGCAGGGCTGGCGCGCGGAATTCCCGGACTGGCGCCACAAGTACTGGACCTACAAGATCGTCGCCAATGTCGACCTCACCCCCGAAGCTCGAGGCGTCATCTTCGCCCACGGCTCCCGCTTCGGCGGACATACCCTGTTCGTCAAGGACCGTAGGCTGCACTACGTCTACAACTTCCTCGGCATCCAACCTGAGCAGGACTTCGTCGCCTCGGCACTGCTCCCCCCTGGGCAAACACACTCTCGGCATGGAATTCAGCCGCGAAACCTCTGGGCAACACGGCGAATCCGTAGGTACCACAACGCTGTACGTCGACGGCCAACCCGTCAGCAAGGGCCCGATGCGCGCCCAACCCGCCAGGTTCGGCCTCGCCGGCGAGGGACTCAGTATCGGCTACGACAGTGGCGACACCATCTCCCCGCAATACCAGAGCCCGCCACCTTCACCGGAGGAACCATCCAGAACGTCACCGTCGACATCGGCAAGGAATCCTTCAACGACCTCCAAAAGGAAGCCGAGGCCGTGTTGGAAGGAAACTAAGCTTCAGAACGCGATCTGCTCACACCGGGGCGGCCAATCCGGTCGCGCCCCGGCAGCTCTATCAGCGTCAAGGAAGTTGCAGGTCAGCGACATACACCAGGTTGGGGATATGGGTCAGTTCCCCCTCCGGACACAGACAGTACGCCAACACCTGGCCGTGGGTTCGTCTCGGCCGTAACTGTGTGGTCGCCGTGGTTGTAGGTTGGTTTCAGCCCTAATTCGCGGTATACCTCCAGCTTGTCGCCGGGGTCGGCAGCCCGCAGGATCGCCAGGATTCCACCGAGTGCCTCCACCAGTTGACGGATTTCGTCGCGGCTCATTCGTTGAGCATGGACGGCGTGATTCGTCGCGGCTGTAAGTTGAGCAGCCAGGACCACCCGTTCGCGGTGTATGTCGCTGCTCCACGCGGCGACCATCGCGGGGTCTGCACCGGCCTCTAGAGCGGAGCGATGTCTGGCGAGTTTGCGGTCGCATTCGGCGATCGATCGGCGTAGTGGGTCCGATGTCGCCGTCGCATCGGGTTGAGCAGCCTCCAACCGAGTCAGTGTGTATTCGACCCTTTCGGGTTCGAAAACCTCTGCGAGCCAGTTGTCGATGGGGTCGATGAGCATGTCTTCTTTCAAGAAGACGTTGGTGGGGTGTTCGAGACTGTTGGCGATGGCGTATTCCTGTGGATAGCGGCACCGGTAGAAGGCCGCGCCGTGGAACCAGTTGCCCTGCATCTTTCGTCCGCAGGCGTCGTGTGTCACGAGGCCCTTGAACGCATACGGGTGGGTGCGACGGACTACCGCACGGGGTGATCGTGGGCTTCGCGACGCGAATCGAGCCTGCACCTGCTCGAAGGTGTCTTTCGTGATGATCACGTCGTGCACGGGCTGATCGGAATAGACCTAGTCAGTTTTCGCGTTCCATGCCAGCCGGGTGTCGTGGCCGAGGGCGACGTCGTCCACGTCGATGAGCGACTCCTGCTTGCGCTGCTTGTTCACCTCGTGACCGGGACCACCACGACGGCCACCTCCGCCCCGGTCCCAGGCTCGACGTGGGCGGCGGTGCCCAGCACGGGCACGGGCGGTACAGCACCGGCCACGACCGCAGGACTGGACCCCTCCCAGGTGCTCGCGCAGGTGGTCACCGTGCTGGGTGGGCTGTCCGGGTTCGCCGCGAAGTGCCCGCCATCGTCAATGACCCTCGCCCAGCTGCCCGCGCTCGTCGCCACCGGCGACATCCCCGGCTTGCACCGGGTCGCCGGGGACCTGAACAACCAGTTCGACCCCCTCGTTCGCATGGTCGCCGGAATCGACCTGCATCTCGTGGCCCGCGCACTGACGTTGGCCGCGCCGCTGGACACCTCGGGCTGGGTCGGGGTGGCCGCTCAGAGCGTCGGGCTCCTGGCGGGTCTCGACATTCCACGGATCGCCACCGACATCGGCCGAGCCCAGGAAGTCGCCTGGACCGCCGTCGAAATACTCGCCGCCGGTGACCCCCTCGCCGCCCTGCTCACGCTGTCAGGAGTCGTCCCCGTCGCCACCGACCTCCTCGCGACCACCGCCTCCGCGTTCACCGGCACCCAGTTCGGCTCGCTCGCCCAGACCTGCACCGCCACCACCAGCACCGCTACCAACACCGCGCTGGGCGACCTGGCCCGCCAGGGCAGCGACACCGCCCGCTTCACCGCCACCGGGGTCCACGCCAACGGCTACACCACCGCCACCACCGCGCTGCTGGACTGGCTCGAACAGGCCATCGACCATACGAAGTAGGCTCGTTTGCTTGCTGTAACCAACATTGCGGCAGTGGCAGATCATCCGCGATAATTCCCGCTCGCCCTCGTCGCGCTGGTATCGCGCGGTGCCGTGGCCTCCGGGCGAAAACCGGTTGCGCTTGCTGACAAACTCATAGGGTGCAGGAAGCAGAGATCGCCGATGAGGTACTCGCCCATTCGGCGGCACTCGTGTTGGAGGTCAAGACGTTCTCGAAATGCTTCGATGAAAACAAATTCTTCGGGGATAGCAACAACTTCCGCCACACGCATATCGGCTACCTCATGACATGCATGGCACAGATAGTTGGATTTTCGACGAGTCCGGAACCCCAAGAGCGGACCGGCGGCCCAGACCACAGGCGGACTGGCATTCTCCGCACCAACGAAGCCGAGGGCTCTGTCCTCAGCGCGTTGCGCAACCTGCCGTCGTGACGAGCACTGCCTTCGAGCACCAAAACCAGTTGACACAGCAGGCTACGCCATATCCGCCCGAAATTCGGTCAGTCGGCGACCACACCGCGCGACAGGGTATGACGCAGCCCACACTCGCTCCTCGCACACTGCGATACCAACCCTCGTAGTATCGGCAATTAGTTCAGCAACTAAGGGACGCTCGCCGACCCGAACAAACTATTTGAAGCGTTGACGCCGGAGGAGGGGATAGGGCAGGCGGTCGCGGCGACCGCACCGTACGCGAACGTTGCCGCGATATAAGCTGCATTGTTTATAACGGCAATCGGTAGGCCCTATCCTTGGTCGATGAGCACCAGCCGCCGGGGGCGGGCATTGCGTCTACTTCGTGGTGTCGACAAAATCGTCTGTGACTCGGGGAGTGCCGTTGTCTAAGATTCGTATTATTGGCGCTGTTGGCGTCGTCGTTCTCATTCTCCTGGCGGGCTCGCTTTACTTCGGCTTGCGCAACCAGCCTGATGAAGCCCCGGCGAATCAGAAAGCGATCTCGGTGGCGGTCGACGTGACCAATCTGCCGCAACGCGTGATTCAGGTGAAACAGACGATCCCCGTTCAGCCGGGCGAGGTAGATTTAATTTTTCCGCAGTGGCTGCCCGGCAACCACTCTCCGTCCGGTCCGATTGACGAGATCGCGGGCATCACCTTCACCAGCGCCTGGAACAAGCTGGAGTGGAAGCGTGATCCGCTGAACGTGTATGCGTTCAAGGTTACTGTGCCCGACGGCATGGAATCAATTGACGCGAGCTTCCAGTACCTCACCCCCACCGATTCCACTCAAGGGCGCGTGGTGATGACGCCGAATATGTTGAATTTGCAGTGGAATGCCGTGGTCCTCTATCCAGTTGGTGCTCCCGTCAGTGAGATTCCCTTCATCGCGAGCGTTACCTACCCGCCAGGATTCGAGGCCGGAACGGCGCTGGAGGTGGCCGGCAAGGACGGCGACACCGTGAATTACAAGCCTGTTCCGTTGGACATCCTCGTCGACTCGCCCGTGTATGCGGGGCGCTATCACAGGGAGTTCGACTTGGCTCCTGGCGCGAAAACCCCTGTGCAGCTGCAAGCATTCGCAGACGCACCGGAGCAGCTTGAAGCTAAGCCCGAGCACATTGAGCTGCACAAGGCTCTGGTGCAACAGGCTGTGGAACTGTACGGCTCACAACACTATGACCACTACGACTTCCTGCTGTCGTTGTCGGATCAGCTCAGCTCCAACGGATTGGAACACCAACGATCCAGCGAGAACGGCCAACCCACGGACTATTTCACCGGGTGGAACCCCGCGGTTGGCAGCGACGATCTGCTCGGGCACGAGTACACCCATTCCTGGAACGGCAAGTTTCGACGCCCGGCAGACCTGTGGACACCCAACTACAACGTCCCGATGCAAGACAGCTTGTTGTGGGTCTACGAGGGACAGACGCAGTATTGGGGCAAGGTGCTCACCGGCCGGTCCGGCTTGCGACCTGCGGAAGTCTCTCGTGATGCGTTGGCTTCGGTAGTCGCCGCATACACCGAAAACCGGCCCGGCCTCACCTGGCGCAGTCTGCAGGACACCACCAACGATCCCATCATCGCTCAGCGGCGTACGAAGCCGTATCGGTCGTGGCAGCTCAGCGAGGATTACTACCAGGGCGGGCAACTGGTGTGGCTGGGGGTGGACGCGCGTATCCGCGAACTGTCGGGAAACACAAAGTCACTCGATGATTTCGCTCGCGCATTCTTCGGTGTCGACGATAGTAAGTGGGTGTCACAGAACACCTACGACTTCGACGACGTCGTCTCGACGCTAAATGGCGTGGTCTCCGACGATTGGGCGAAGTACCTGCGCGATCGCCTCGATGGAAAGGAACCGTTCGCCACAAGTGTCGAGAAGACGGGGTGGAAGTTGGTCTACGACAACAACCCGGGTGCCTTACTCACGGCTCAGAGGAAAATGAAAGAAACTGAGGGCGCCGTCGACTACACCTACTCAATCGGTCTCAACGTGTCCGGTGAAGGCAAGGTCACCGACGTGCGATGGGACGGACCCGCATTCAAGGCAAAAGTCGGCTCCGGGATGACGGTGGTTTCGGTCAACGACGCCCCCTATTCCCAAGCCACTATGGAAGCCGCAATCGAGGCGGCCAAGCCAGACCCCGCACCGATCCGATTGCAGGTGAAAGATTTCGATCAGACACGGACCGTTGAACTGAACTATCACGACGGCCTCCGTTACCCGCATCTGCGACGCATCGACGGCACCCCGGACTACCTCACCCAGATCCTGGCCGCGCGGAACTAGCGCCGCATGGTCCAGCATCGGGACGTCGCGGGCGCGCAGTTGGTCCAGCAAGGTGCCTGGTCCTCGAACTGATCGACCAGCGCACGAACATGCGCGCCGCGACGAACCGGAACTCCGCTGGCTGTTTCCCGGCCGCCACGCCGGTCCAGGCAGCGATGGATGGCATGACGCGGTCGCCGAGACCGACGCCCATATCGCGTTCCTGTGCAAGTACCCGACCTCTCGATCGGGATCGGGATCCGCGCCTGCCAGGCCGGGCATCGGGTCGCGTTCGCCACTGCCGCGCAATGGGTTTCCCGCCGCGCCGAGGCCCACCACACAGGCAAACTCCAAGACGAGCTGATCAAACTCGGCCGGATCCCGCTGATCATTATCGATGAGGTCGGCTACATCCCCTTCGAAGCCGAAGCCGCCAACCTGTTCTTCCAGTTGGTGTCCTCGCGCTACGAACGCGCCAGCCTGATCGTGACCAGCAACAAACCCTTCGGTCGCTGGGGCGAGGTCTTCGGCGACGACGTCGTTGCCGCCGCGATGATCGACCGCCTGGTCCACCACGCCGAAGTCATCTCGATGAAGGGAGACAGTTACCGACTCAAGGACCGAGACCTCGGCCGCGTCCCCGCGGCCAAAACCAACGACTGACCAACAACCGGGTGGGTCAAAATTCACCCGGAACAACCAAGGGGCGGGTCAGATTTCACCCGGACCGATCAAGTGGGTCCGTTTTCGGCCGGGCGGTTTCTATCGGTTGTCGCAACACTTCCCCTAGGTTCTGGAGGTTGTGTTGTCGTCGTCGCGTCGTGTGAAGAAGGGGCCGGGTCGTCGTCCGCAGTCGGCCAAACGCCAACGGTTCATGGAGCTTCGGGCTCGCGGCTGGAGCATCCTGCGCGCGGCTCGAGAGGTCGGAGCGTCGCGAACCGCGGGTAACAACTGGTCGCGCGGCTACAAGACCTACCGCAACGGCGCGGTCGTCGGGTTCGTGCCTGCACTGGACCGGCTGGCGGTGCGTCAGATCGACAGCCGGTTCCTGTCTCAGGACGAGCGGATCGAGATCGCTGATCTACGTCAGGCAGGGTGGAGTATCCGTGCGATCGCGACCCAGTTGGGGCGGGCGCCGTCCACGATCTCGCGCGAGTTGCGCCGGAACGCGTCCGGGGGCAAGGGATATCGGCCGTTCGAGGCGCATCGGCGCGCCACGACTCGGCGGGCTCGACGACACCGGCGGCGCCTGGAGACCGACCCCGAGCTGCAGCGCTTGGTCGCTGACTTGTTGACGCAGCGGTGGAGTCCGCAGCAGATCAGCCGGCATCTGCGGAGCCGGTTTCCAGGGGATCCGCGGAGGTGGCTGTGTCACGAGACCATCTATCAGGCCGTCTACCAGCCCGGATCTCCCCTGTTTCGGCCTTCGCGGCTGGCGCCGCACCGTCGATCTCCGCTGCGCACCGGACGTGATCATCGACGCGCTCATCAGCGGACCGAGCGTCGACGCCCGCGATTCGAACAACCCATGCTCACCCTCCGCGACCGTCCCTTCCCACCCGAAGACCGCTCGCAAGCGGGGCATTGGGAGGGAGATCTCGTGCGCCACGAGGCGCTGCATTACCGAGCGGAGGTGAGAGACCTGCGCCGTTGTGCTGTCGCAGCAGCATAGCGAAGCTGGGGGCAGCCCGAGTCGGGAGACGCCGGTGAGGGTGGCAAGCAGCCCCGACAACGACGGGACGGGCCAGTACTACCGGATGGTCCGGGCCCGGCAAGCAAGAGGAGAAGGTGTACGCGAGGAACCAGTGTTCTAACGCCTCTCAAGTCTCCCGCCAGCTCCAAACCCGGTGGATTCGGGCTGGCCTGCGATGCGCACCAACACCTTTCGCGGGTGTTGGGAACTCCGGGATCGGTTTAGGTCGCCGGTTCCGGAGGCCACGGTGAATGCCTGCGGCGTAGCCGTGGCGATATCGCAGGGGCATAGCTGGGCACCTCACTCCTCGATCGGTTTGCAGTGAACGTGGGAACCGCCGTGCGGCTCCCGGGCCGGCGATCTCCAACCAGGAGCACCGGTTCGGGTTGATGCGTCGTCAGTCGAAGGCTGCACGGCGGGGCGGAGGGGCCGTAGTAGTCCGAGCGAGGGAAAGCCTCGTACATGGCGAAGGGCCCCAGCGGATTTGACGCAGTGAGCGAGCAGAGAAGGAGGCGCTGGTGAATACCGGCGAGCTGTCATGGCCCGATCCCGATCGGGCGGCATGGCGGGTACGACAGATGCAACGCAAGCTGCACCACTGGGCGGTCGCCGATTCCGGCCGCCTCTTCGATGACGTATTCAACCTCGTCCATCACCCGGATTTCCTCACCGTCGCGTGGGAACGGGTGCAGGGAAACAAGGGTGCTCGCACGGCCGGTGTCGACCGGCTGGCACCGGCGTCGATCGTCGGGGATCAGGAGATCGTGGCGTTTCTGGGCCAGGTCCGAGAGCAGGTGAAGGCTCGGACTTTCACACCACTGCCGGTGCGGGAGAGACTCATTCCCAAACCGGGAAGCGGCAAGCTCAGGCGACTCGGTATCCCCACCGCGATGGACCGCACGGTGCAGGCATCGTTGTTGCTGGTGTTGGAGCCGATCTTCGAGGCGGATTTCGAACCGGTTTCCTACGGTTTCCGCCCGAGGCGTCGTGCTCAGGACGCGATCGCCGAGATCCACGCTCTCGGGACCCGGAATTATCACTGGGTGTTCGAGGCCGATATCGCGGCGTGTTTCGACGAGCTGGCCCACTCCGCGATCATGGAGCGGGTCCGCACACGCATCGTCGATAAACGTGTCCTTGACCTGATCAAGGCGTTCCTGAAGGCGGGCATCATGTCCGGCGCCGGGACGGTCAGCAACTCCGACACAGGCACACCCCAAGGCGGCATACTCTCACCGCTGCTGGCCAATATCGCTCTGACGGTGTTGGACGCGCATTTCGTCGCGAAATGGGAGGCACACACGACTCCCTATCAGCGCGAGGCGCACCGCAAACGCGGCGGTGCCACCTATCGAATCGTCCGCTACGCAGACGATTTCGTGATCATGGTGGCAGGAAGCCAAGCACACACGGAAGCGCTATGGGACGAAGTCGCGCAGGTGATCGCCCCGTTGGGGCTACGCCTGTCGGTCGAGAAGTCCCGGGTCTGCCACCTGGACGAGGGGTTCGACTTCCTCGGGTTCCGCATCCAGCGGCGCCGGAAGAAGGGAACCGCCAAGACGAGTGTCTACACCTATCCGTCGAAGAAGGCTCTGGCCTCGATCATGGCGAAGGTGCGGGCGCTGACGAAGAAGGCACGTCATCACGGCCTCGCTGACCTCCTCGGACGCCTTAATCCGGTGCTTCGAGGATGGTGTGCGTATTTCCGCCACGGAGTGTCGAAAGCGACGTTCGGGTATCTCGATGCCTTCGCCTGGCATCGGGTCACTCAATGGTTGCTCAAGCGGCACAAGCGAATCACGTGGTCGGAGCTTTACCGGCGGTATCTGACCGGCAGGCCAGGAAACCGTCCGGCAGCAGACGGGATCGTCATGTTCGACACCACCACCGTCGCGGTCACCCGCTATCGGTGGCGGGCGAACAACATCCCCACACCGTGGTCGGGCACCGCGGGAACCACGGTTCCCGCATAGCAGTGGCAGTCCGTGGAGCGCCGGATGCGATGAGAGTCGCACGTCCGGTGCGGAGGGCGGGCCGGGGAAACGTACCAGGAGCAATCCTGGCACCGCGCCCCGGTCCGACCCCTACATCGTCGGCAAGGACCAGGGCTCGTCGATCGGCACTCTCGTCGAGCGTCAGACCCGCATGGTTCGGCTATTGCACCTTCCTTTCCGCGACAGCCGATCTCTGCATACGGCGCTGATCGCCAGGATGGGCGATCTGCCGCCGGCGTTGCTGCGATCGATCACCTGGGACCAGGGCACCGAGATGGCCCGGCACATCACCATCGCGCAATCGTTGGGCGCACCGGTCTACTTCTGTGACTCCCACTCCCCGTGGCAGCGGGGTTCGAACGAGAACGCCAATGGTCTGCTGCGCGACTACTTCCCGAAGGGGACCAACCTCAGTATCCACTCGCCGGAGCACCTACGGGCCGTCGAGGACGAGCTCAATCGCCGACCTCGACGAGTCCTCCAAGACCGTTGCCCGGCAGAGCTTTTCACCGTGCTGCTAACCTCTCAGAATTAGCGTGTGTTGCGACGTTGACTAGAACCTGCCCCGATCGGAGTGGGTCAGCATTGGGGATCTGGCCGATATTTCGTGAATCCGGTGCTGTGTTGCTCCCCGCAGTCGCCGATGTCCTCGACTACGCCGAGGCCCATTTTCGCGATCTCAACCATAAGTCCTTGCCGTATTGGCCGGCGGTCGCAGCAGCCGGTTGGTCCGGGCCTCGCGTACGTGCGTTTCTCAGCCGATGCTCGCAAGACAGCCGCCAGATCGTCGCCGACGCCGCAAAGGACGCCCTGAACGGTCGTTACGGAAACTACGTGATCGTCCTGTAACAGACGTGGAGCACAGCGCACGGCAACATCCGGCCGCGTCCGTGAGTGGGCAGGCGCTGATCCAGCGTGGTCTGCGACTTGTGGAGGGCGCGGGCCGGCCGGGCGGCGATGTGCGGTATTCGGCATTTCCGGACGTTCGGTTGCCGTCGCCTTGGTCGGTCGGCATATCGAATCTGGAACATGTTCTCCCAGTGGATCACCTGCTGTCGGTGGTCCCACGACTGCCAGTGGAACCTGCGTTCGCCTATCTGCTCGCCGAACTCGTCACCGTCACCGCGACCGTATGGAAGACGGCCTACAGTTTCCGCCACGACACGATCAGCGATCTCGGCATCACCACCTGCACACCGAACATGTGCTCACCAATGCATCTGGTCATAAACGCGACGTTCGTCGCGCTCGGTTCACTGACCATCGTGGGAGCCATCGGATTTCGCGACTACATCCCCCACGGGCCGCGCCAGTACGCCGACCCGATGTTGTTCTGCCCCAAACTTATTCACTGAAACCAGGTAGCTGACATGACCGTGTTGATCCTCGGAGCCGCCCTGCTCGTCACCGGGTTCCTACTCGGCATTTCCCTTCTCGTCACCGCAGGGATCGTGATCCTCCTCATCGGAGCAGTAATGATGTTCATGGGAATCGGGGGCGGTTCCGGACGCGGCTGGCGCCACTACACCAGCCGACCCCGCCGCCGTCGGACGCGGCATAGCTGGTAGACCAAAAGCCCTCCTCGTCGTGGTCGCCGAGTTCGAAGCCGATCTCGGTGATATGCGCACCCACGACGGCATGGCAGAGGCCCGCCTCGAGAGCAAACAGCCGAAACTGGCTCTCGCCACCTGTGTTTGCGGATCGCCGCATGTGACGAACGCGGTCAGCAGCGCCTCGCGAAACGCGCCCTCGAGATCAGCCAGTGCGTCCCCGGGCCGCGACGCTCTCGACTGTCGGGTTCCACCTCGACCCGTATCGCAAGGGGAGGGCGGGCGAAATCCAGCCGAGCGGCGGATCGCGGGAGTACCGACATGCACTGCCTCAGCCTGGCTTTCACCGGGCAAATTACTCGACACCTCCCGAGCTGAAACAGTCGCTGGCCTGTTCCGCGGAAACCGTACGGCCTTGTGCCCCAATGTGTCACGCTGCCGACATGGCTTTCTTACGGGCAGATCGCATGCGCGTGCTGGTGACCCTCAACCAGTTCGAATCCCACTTCCGTGGACTGGTCACACTGGCCGACGCGATAAGCAGGCATGGCCACGATGTCCGCGTTGCGGCACCCCAGAAGTGGGGCGCCTGGCTGCACAGCAACTACGGAGTCGAGACCGTGGACGTGAACATACGGCGGGCCAACCGCGAGTTCGATGCAGCCATCTTCGGACTTCTGCTCGACCGGGACATAGACGCGTTCGACCGGATGTACATGACGGAGTTCCTCGGCGACCGGATCGCCCTGCGTATCGCGGAAGACGTACTGAACCTCTCCGAACGGTGGCGGCCCGATGTCGTCCTGCACGAGTGCTCGGAATTCGGCGGTTACCTGGCCGCGGAGGTGCTCGGAATACCACACGTCACGGTGGACATCGGCCCGCTGCAGCTTGTGCGAAACCTCCACGAAGACCTGATCCGACCCGCTCTGACCATTCAGCGGGCCAAACTCGGGCTTCCGGAAGAACCGTCGACACCGGGAATCCTGCGGCATCTCACGGTCTCCTTGACGCCGAAAGAATTCAATAACGCCGATCTCGACACCCCACTGGTCCGATACCGGCACGAACCACCGGTACGTCACAATGATCAACTGCTCCCGGACGTGTTCACGTCGATGCCTGGCGATAGGCCGATCGTTTACCTCTCACTGGGCTCGATCGGACCCTTCTCACCGCGGTTCAGGGATCGAATGGCCGAAATCTACGGAGAGGTCTTCGCGGCCTTGGCCGAACTCCGGTGTACCGCGGTCGTCTCGCTGCCGTCGCTGTACCAGGACATATTCCGGTTGCTACCGCCACACATCCATGTCCTGCCGTACGTCCCCCAGTCCCTCGTATTGGCGAACGTGGACCTGTTCATCACGCACGGTGGATTGAATTCGATGCGCGACACGATAACCTACGGAGTCCCGCATGTCGTACTCCCCTTCTTCGCCGATCATCCCGGAAATGCACGACGCTGCGAAACCCTCGGCACCGGCATCCACATCGATCCCATGACCGTCACCGCCTCGGATGTTTTCACCGCCTGCCAGCGGACCCTCGACGACCCTGCCTACCTGCAGGCCGCGCGAGCGCTCAAACGACATATGTGGGCACTGCCGCCACAATCTGCATTCGCCGATGACCTCGGAGATCTCGTTCTAGGCTCGCACCGGGAGAAAATAGAATGAATGATAGAGACAATCTGCTCACGATAGTCCGACGGTTCCACAATTCGCAAACCGAGCATCCCTTCGTCGCAGGCGTCACTGAGATCCAATCATCCGGCGCCTGCCTCAATGACGACGACCGCGTCGCCGTCGTCGAGGCCGCACTGGATATGCGTATCGCGGCGGGAATCCTGGCACATCGATTCGAGAACGAATTCGCCAGAAAAATCGGACTCCGCAAGGCTCGACTCACCAACTCCGGATCATCGGCGAACCTGCTCGCGGTAACCGCATTAACCGCCCCGGAGTTCGAGGATGCCCGGCTGCGCCCCGGGGATGAGGTCATCACGGCTGCGGCCGGATTCCCGACGACAGTGAATCCGATACTGCAAAACGGATTGAAACCGGTGTTCGTAGATATCGATTCCGCCACATACAACACCACACCGGAAGCCGTGGCGGCGGCAATCGGCCCGAGAACCCGTGCCGTCGTACTGGCACATACGCTCGGTAACCCGTTTCCGGTGGCAGAGATCTCCGCGTTGTGCGCGGAGCACGGCATGTTCCTGATCGAAGACAATTGCGATGCAGTCGGATCAACATACCAATTACGCGCTACCGGCACATTCGGTGACCTGGCCACCGTCAGCTTCTACCCGGCACACCATTTGACCACAGGTGAGGGCGGATGCGTCCTGACCAACAACCTGACAACAGCTCGCGTCGTGAAGTCTCTGCGCGATTGGGGACGCGACTGCTGGTGCGAGCCGGGCGAAAGCAATAAATGCGGAAAGAGATTCAATCAACAGCTTGGCGGGCTTCCCTACGGATACGACCACAAGTACATATATTCGCATATCGGCTACAACCTGAAAACAACAGATATCCAGGCTGCGCTCGGGCTCTCCCAGCTGGCCAGACTAGACGATTTCTGCGCCCGTCGGCGTCATAACTGGCGTCGGCTTCGCGAAGGCCTGGACGGGATCGACCATCTCCGCCTGCCGGAACCAACATCCCAGAGCGATCCGAGCTGGTTCGGATTTGCCCTGACGGTGCTGCCGGACGCGCCTTTCGGCCGTATCGACATCGTCAATTTCCTCGAAGGCCGCAAAATAGCGACCCGTGGCCTCTTCGCCGGAAATCTCCTGCGCCATCCGGCGTACTCGAATATCGAGTGCCGGATTTCCGGAAGCTTGGCGGCCAGCGACTACGTCGCCGACAACACCTTCTGGGTCGGCGTATACCCGGGCATAACCGACGAGATGACCGACTACATGATCGCCTCGGTCCGAGAGTACGTTTCCGGCTACCAACGCTCCCGGGTCCGGCTCGTGGCGACCTCGCCCGAGGACAAGCGGTGAACAGGCTGGTGGTCACCGGTGCGGACGGACTGCTCGGCAGCGGGATAACGAGGGCGACGAGCCCGTTTCATCGTGCCGATCGACAGGTGCTCGGGTTCGGATCGAAAGAACTCGACATCACCGATGCAACGGCGCTGCACGACACCGTCGGCCCCGGCGATGTGGTCATCAACTGCGCGGCATACACCGGCGTAGACGCCGCCGAGACCGAAGCTGATAAGGCGTTCGCGGTCAACGGGGTCGGCCCGGGACTACTGGCCCGAGCCTGCGCGAACAAGGGAGCGCGACTGCTGCACATCTCGACCGCGTACGTCTTCGACGGGTCGGCGTCGAGTCCATGGGAGACCTGGTCACCGACCGCCCCGTTGAGCGTGTACGGAAGATCCAAGTTGGCAGGTGAGGAGGCCGCCCGAGCAGCATTGCCCGATGTGCGGATCGTCCGCACCATGTGGCTGTACTCGGGGACCGACAGGGATTTCCCGGCCGCACTCGTGCGGAGATGCTCCCGGGGCGAGCACGTCGCGGTCGTCACCGACCAGATCGCGTCCCCAACCTACGTCGACGATCTCGTATCCGCTCTGTTCGACCTCGTCGCCCACCCGAATCCACCGCGACTGCTCCACGCGACCGGAGGCGGCGCCGCATCCAAATACCGATTCGCTCATGCGATTATCGAAGCGGCGGGACTCGATGCGGACCTGTTACGGCCCTGCCGGACATCGGATTTCCGAGATGCCGCAACCCGACCCCGGAATGCCGTTCTGTCGAATTCATCGTGGATCGACTGCAGCCTTACACCACTACCACACTGGCGTGACGGACTGCGTCGCGCTGTCAGGGCTGCAGTTCGGGACATCCGGCCGTGAACGGAGCGAACCGATGACACAGCGCTCGATGTCCGCGTACCTACGGCTGCGGCTGACTTCGGCCTACGCCGGTATCCGGCGCAGGCCTCGACCAACGATTCAACCCCGGCCACAAAACATTTGAACCAGACAACAACCCGAAACCGATCCAACCAACAGAACCCGACATCAACCTCTTCCGCTCAGCTACCTCCACTGGAATGCCGAAAAGTATTGCAGCTCAACAGAATGCCGGCGTCTCCACGTGATCACAGATTCTGTACTACGCTCTAGCGACGCACAATAGAAGTACTCGTGCACACATCTGCACCAATATTGTTGCGGCTCCATGATCGATTCCCCTCTCGCGCACAGATTCCTGACAGATCTGCCAAATTGCGTCACATCTGCCCCCTCGCGGAAGTTTGCGGGCGCAGGTTATCGCCGATGATCGCGGCCGTCATCCCGCCCCATTCCCCGCTGCAAGAACTCATCCACGGCCACCTCCCGACATCCCGGACGGTGCGCCCTGCCGACGGTGATGTCGTCTACGGGATCTGCACCCTCGGCGACGGGGGCCGCGTCCTCGACAAGCTCGGCTTCGCCGCCCTCGACTGGCGACCGGGCACCCGCCTGGAGCTCACCTGTCTCGACGCTGGAGTGCTGCTGGCTCGACCGGCCATCGACGGACATACCGTCATCGCCGCGGGTGGGTACTTCCGTATTCCAGCCCTTCACCCGGATGCTCCGCGCTACCGGTAACCAGAAACTGCTCCATAGGCCGTTGATGTATCAGCAGGACAGCACACCGACGAGCAAATTCGTTCGAGGAGCGACCCCTGCGCAATCGGTTTGCAACGCATAGCATTCGGGACATGCACCGTGGCAACTGGTTCCGTGTCCTGCTGTGCCTGGCAGTGCTCGGCAGTACCAGCGGATGTATCGGGGCGGTGGACCGCGCGGATTTCGAGGACCAGATTCGAACGCGCGGCGGCGGTCTGGTGAGCGCCCTGCCGCAGGCCGCGATCGCCGCGCTGGCCCAGCGCATCGACGCCAGCGACCCGGATGTGAACGTTATCCTCCTCACGGCACCGAACTCCACCCAGTTTCGGCTCGTCCTGAACAACCAGCCTGCCCAGGTGACCAACTTCCTCGCCGGAAGCGATTTCACCGCCCGCGAACCCACTGTCCGCCTGCGCGTCCGGCCGCACGGTCTGTCCCGCGTGATGGACGACTACTCCTTCACCCTCGGAGACCTGAGTGCCCCACGCCCCGTGCGGGTTTCCTCCTTCGACGACCTGGACGGCGAGAACTTCACGATCAGCGAGGTGCCCGGCCTCTCGCGTATCGAAGACATAGTCGATACCGCCCGCACGCGCAGCGAAATCCCCGACGGACAGGTCACCGCCATCGTGGTGAGCCGCTTCGGCCGCGACATCCGCATCGTCGCCAACGTGGTCTCTGCCCGCTCGGAGGTGGTCGCCGAATTCGACCGCACCGGCGTCTTCCTCCGAGCCCAGCAGGTATAGCCGATGCCCCGTGTAGTGACAACCCTCTCGACCGGCCTCCTCGTCGGTGCCTTCAGCCTCGTCGTGCCCGTCGCCATCTGGCCTGGCGAAGCGAAACTCACCGCGCCCCTGTTCTGTTCATCCCCGGCCACCGAACCCATGGTCGTCTCCGACACCTTCCACGACTCCGAAGGCACCTCCACCAACTACACCCTCTACTGTGTAGGAGACCACGGCATTCTCACCAACGAGGGCTTCGCCCTCCCGATGTTGGTGATGCTTACCGCGCACACCGTGATCGTGACCACCCTGGTACTGCTCGCCACATTGTTCAAAACCAGGACAGAGCCTGTGCGCGATCGGCCTGTACAAGGTCCCCTTCAATCAGAACCGAATCCGCACATCAGTACTGAAGACTACTTCGAACACTGACCCGCCGGCCGCCGCTCGGCGGCGGGCATGCAATCCCAGACTCGGGCTGCCCTGGCGCATCCGCGGTCTGCGGTTGCAGGCCACCGAGCTGGACTGGTCGACAGGCAACGGCACCGCGGTCGCGGGCACCAGCGAAGCATTGCTCATGGCCATGGCCGGACGCCCCGCCGTGATCGGCGAACTCAACGGCCCCGGCCTACCACCCTCGCCGCACGGCTCGAGCGCTGACCGCCTGTCGTCGCACGGACGCTGGTTGCCGTGGCCGCCGGCCAGGCCGGGTGGCCCCGGTGCCCAAGGCTGGTGCCGGGCCGGTGAGTCGGACCCGAAATCCGCTGGCAGGCGGCATGGATTCCGCTAGCCTCGGGTTGTCCTTTCCGGCCCTGTGCTCAACAGCGGGCTGACCGTGGTGTTTCATCCCAGATCGTTCATAGCTGGGGGCTTTGTTCTCCAGATGTCGATGGACGTGGATTGGAGGCATGTGCGCAGCTCATCAGTGGTCCTCGCGAAGCGGCGCGCTGGACGTGAGAGTTCGTTGTCATCGAGCAGGTGGTGGCGTCGATGATCGGCCCCGTTATCGAGTTGGTAGTCCGCATAGGTGTGGGTGGCTTGCTCATCCTCGCCGGGTCCGCGAAGGCCGCTACTTCGGTGTCGTGGCGGGTGGAGTGGCTGGACTCTTATCAGTTGCTTCCTCATCAGGTGCTGCGCGCGACCGCATGGCTGCTCCCGGCGACCGAGGTGGTGGTGGGGGCCATGTTGGCGCTCGGAGCCTTCGATCGCGGCGGCGCACTCGCCGCCGCGGCAGTGCTGGCGATGATGACCCTCGCGGTGACGATCGCGCTGCTTCGTGGACAGCAGGTCTCGTGCGGGTGCCTGGGCAAGGTAGGAACGCTGATCTCGTGGCCGGTCGTGGCACGCAACCTGGTGCTCATCGCCGCGGTGGTCTGGACCGCCGCACGCGGGATGACCGGCCCGGCCATCACCGAGTTCGCCCCGGCAGTCCAGATCACCATCATCGGCGCTCTCGCCGCAGCGCTGAGCCTGCTGGCCTACCGACACCGCACGCCTGAACCGGTGCAGGACCCGTCGGCGCACCCGCACGCCCATGCCCCTACCGAACCGGCCGATCTGCCTTTCCCACAATTGAATTCGACTCGGCAGGCCTACCGGTGACCACCCGCCGAGATCTGCTCCGACGCCTCGGAGTCACCGCCGCGCTGGCCGCCACCATGTCGGCGATAACCGCGATCTTCCCCGAAATCGCCAACGCCGCCTGCGACTCGAACGGCTGCAAATGCGCGCCAGGAACGAAAGGCGGGGTGTACTGCGGCTGGTGTTCTGCGGTGACTTCCCCCGGTCAAGGCGGCAAATGGAGCGACGCCTTCCTGTGCAACGGAGAGCAATGCTGCCGCTACGGTCCTCGATCAAGCTGCGCCGACTCTTCGAATTTCTCGCCGTGCGGCTGAAAGATCTGAAGACCCCGCCCGCAGCGGACTCGCTCGTCGCCACGTGCCCCGTCTCGCCGCAGGAATCGAAAGGAGAGTGTTATGACCCACCCCCGCAGGACTGTCCTCCGCCACGCCGGATACGGCACGGTCGGGGGCGCGCTCCTGGCCGCTCTGACCTCCGTGTTTCCGGAGTTCGCCTCCGCCCGCGCACAAACTCGAGGACCAGCCCAAGGGGTCTCGGCGGTGGATGATTGCTCCGATCCCCGTCGGTGCGAAGCACGATGCAAATGCAACGGCTACCAGATCGGCAAGTGCCAAACTATCAACGGCCAGGCAAAAGCCTGCTGGTGCAGCAACGATAACCAGCGCTGGTCTACGGCTCCGTCCACCTGCCCCTGAACATCTGACACCGCCGTCACTTACCGAACAGCACAGACTGGAACGCCCATGGTTCACCCTGCTGGGTTGGTCTGAACGGCGTCGCGTGGCCGCTTGCTGAAGTTTGCCGGGTCGGCGATCTGAATCCTTTACGGGCCTACGTCAGATCGGCTCGACGGCAACGTATTCAGACCGCAGCCCTGCGCTCGGCGCGAGCGATAAAAGCCAGAAGCGGACTTTCCCGGCTACGGTCGCGGTGTATGCGGTGGTGGCTAGCTCCGCGCCGATACCGGGCATGAAACCTACCTCGGTTCCACGCCCAACCAATGGGATGCCTGGCCATTTCTGGTGGGGCGCGGCAGGCAAACAATGACACCGACACCGGGCTGTATACGAACAGTGGTTGTACTTCGCCCAGCAGGTTCCTCGGGTCTCGGCAGACGGACGAATACGCCGCGCCGTTCCCGACGTTCGTCAAGTTCGGATAGCAACCTTCCTCCAACACCGTCCGGCTGACCCTTTCGAACCGGGTCAGCCGGACGCACGCTCGTCGGCATGAACGCGCACAGCGGCATGAACATGGTGCGCCACGATGCGCATCGTCATATCCCCGGCGCAGCCGGGACAGACTGGAAGGAGGTCTGTGGGTCCACTGACTTACCCGAGGCCGAAAGGG
>NZ_JBITIJ010000016.1:0-168496 GCF_044458825.1 Nocardia sp. NPDC050412 | reverse complement strand
TTCGGAGCCTCAACAGAGACAAAACCCCATCAGCTACACCCCACCGCCCTGGGCATCCAGGGCACCAACCCCAGACACCTACAAACTTAGGGAAACCCCATGGCCACCAAAGTCGATTCCCCCGCCCCCGTCCTCCCACAGCCCGACAGCCAGGACAATGCCGACCTGGCCGGCTTCGGCTATCAGCCGGTGCTGCACCGCAAACTCGGCCGCTATGCCTCATTCGCGGCCGGATTCTCCTTCGTCTCCATCCTCACCACGATCTTCCAGTTCTTCGGTTTCGGCTATTCGTTCGGTGCGGCCGCGTTCTTCTGGACCTGGCCGATCGTGTTCGTCGGACAGTTCCTGGTCGCGCTGAATTTCGCCGAACTGGCCGCGCGCTACCCGATTTCGGGCTGTATCTACCAGTGGTCGCGTCGGCTCGGCGGCGAGGTCATCGGCTGGTTCGCCGGGTGGATGATGGTCATCGCGCAGATTGTGACTGCCGCCGCGGCGGCGATCGCGCTGCAGGTAGTGCTGCCATCGATCTGGAGCGGATTTCAGGTCGTCGGCGAGGACACCGCGCTCACCTCGACCTCCGGCGCCACCAATGCGGTACTGCTCGGCAGCATCCTGCTGGTGCTCACCACGGTGATCAATGTGATCGGTATCGACCTGATGGCGCGCATCAATTCGATCGGCGTCACCGTGGAGATCATCGGCGTGCTGGCCATCATCGCGCTGTTCTTCACCCACACCGAGCGCGGGCCGGGCGTGGTGCTGCAAACCGATCAGGCCGCGCCCGGATCGTATTGGGCCGCGTTCCTCGTCTCCGGCCTGATGGCGGCCTATGTAATGGTCGGATTCGATTCCGCCGGAGAGCTTTCCGAGGAAACGAAGAATCCGCGCCGGGTCGCGCCGCGCACCATTCTGACCGCGCTGGCTGTCTCCGCACTCGGCGGTGGACTGCTGCTGCTCGGTGCGCTGATGGCGGCACCGAGTCTGGACGACGGTTCATTGGGCACCGAGGGCCTGGCCTATGTGCTCACCTCGAAGCTGGACAGCCCGGCGGGTAAGGTGCTGCTCGGGTGTGTCGCGGTGGCGATTACAGTGTGCACCTTGGCAATTCAGACGGCTGGCTCGCGACTGATGTTCTCGATGGCGCGCGACGGCAAGCTGCCCTTCGCCCGTCGGCTGGCCGTGGTGCATCCACGCTTCGGCACACCGGTGCTGCCCGCGGTGATCATCGGCGTACTCGGTATCGGTCTGCTGGTGCTCAATCTCGGCAATGCGGCGATCTTCGCGACCTTGGCCAGTGTCTGCATCGTGACGCTCTATCTGGCATATCTGCTGGTCACCGTACCGCTGCTGATACGGCGGATCAGGGGCTGGGACAGCGGTGACGCCGGGTTGTTCAGCTTGGGGCGCTTCGGAATCCCGATCAACGCGCTAGCCGTCATCTGGGGCATCGCGATGGCGGTGAACCTGGCCTGGCCGCGTGCCGAGGTCTATACGCCGAATGGTGGCAGCTGGTGGATGCTTTGGGCCGCACCGCTTTTCGTGGTGATCGTGGTCGCCGTCGGTGTTGTCGTGCATCGAATCGTCAATGCGAAGCCGAGCACTGAAAGCCTCGAACCCGCGGTCCAACCCGCCTGATGAGGTGTGCGGTGGTGGTCTCGACACCACCACCGCACACCGACCCGCCGAGTGGCGCACCTGCTGACCGCGCGCCCCACCACCGGCCAACACTCGCAACGCACCGCATCTGACACCGGTTCGAGCACGTGGACATCCCCGCCGACAAACCATGAACGACGACAGCTGTCGATCAGCAAGCGAAGCGTCCAGAACAGTGTGGAAGCCAGTCCTTCGAGACCCACCACAGGCGACCACCGATCAGGCACACCCCCGCCACCCTCGGCATCCAAAGCACCGGCACCCAGACACCTACGATCTTAGGAACCACCGATGACCAGCACCGCCTCCGCTCTCGGGGCTCGCGCGCACGCGAGATCCCAAGCAGCCACCGCGACCATCGCCGGACCGGAGTTACCCGATGACGTCGCGGCGGCGAGAATAACCTTCGCTCAACGCATTCCGGCCGGTGGTTACGCGAATGTCGTACTCGGTCGCGGGACCAGACTGCGTTTGCGCGATCCCGCCGGAGCCGCATGCCCGCACGTGTTGTTGCTGCGTGCCGACGCACCGTGGGAGCGGCTCAATGTGGCCGATACCGTGAAAGTGCCGTGGCAGGCATATCTGGGTATCGGACATCCACTGCTGTCGGATCAGGGCCGGGTGCTGGCCACCATTGTCGCCGACACGTCCGGCCAGCACGACGCCCTGTGCGGCCCGACGCCCGAAGGCCGTGCACTGCTGCGACTCGCGGGCGCAAAACAGGGTCTCGAGCCACGGGATATTGCGCCGACCGTGTCCTTCTTCCGCGGCGTCCGCGTCGAATCCGATGGTGCGCTGAGCGCCACCGGCAGCGCCGCGGCGGGTTCCTCGGTCGACCTGCTCATCCATCTGCCGGTGATCCTGCTCGTCACTGACACCACACACCCGCTCGATGATCGGCCCGCATCAGATCTCGACATCGTCGCCTGGGCCGCACCGGACGAGCTTGCCGTGCAGCACAATTCCGACCCGGAATATCTGCGAGCGGTCGAAAACACCGAACAGGCCTGGACGGCCGCGACTGTGGAGGTAGGGGCATGATCTCGGCACCGACCCGCACCATTGTGCTCGACGAAACCGTGCCGGCATGCGCGCCGTGGTCGACCGTGGTCGGCGCGGGCGAACAACTCGAAATCATCGACCTGCACGGCAATCAGGCGGTGGACTGTCTGCTGTATTCGGCTGCCGACCACACCGACCGCTACAGCGCGCAGGCCACCATTACCGCACAACGCAATATCTTCCTCGGCACCGGAAGCGTGCTGCGCACCGATGCCGGCACCGCGCTCATGACCGTGCTAGCCGACGAGGTCGGCAACCATGACACCATCGCGGGCGCCTGCTCCCAGGAGTCCAATACGCTGCGCTACGGCCATCACACCCGCCATCAACACGCCTGTGTGGAGAACTTCCTCACCGAGGCGCTGAAATGGGGCCTGGGCAAACGTGATCTGGTGTCGAATATCAACTGGTTCATGAATGTCCCGGTCGAGGCCGACGGCACCCTCGGCATTGTCGACGGATTATCTGC
Source organism: Nocardia sp. NPDC050412 (assembly GCF_044458825.1). Taxonomy (NCBI): domain Bacteria; kingdom Bacillati; phylum Actinomycetota; class Actinomycetes; order Mycobacteriales; family Nocardiaceae; genus Nocardia; species Nocardia sp. NPDC050412. The sequence continues at coordinate 165,309 of NZ_JBITIJ010000016.1, read as the reverse complement.
TCCAGGAAAGAAAGTCACGTTGCGCGCCGAGATCGACACGTTGGTGCTGGTGTCGAATTGCCCGCAGATCAATAACCCCTGCAACGGATTCGATCCGACTCCCGTTCGGATGGTGGTGACCCGATGACCGTTGCCGACCTAGCGGTTGAACATGGCGAAGTCGTGGGCCACGTGGGTGTGATAAACGCGGCCGACACTGCGCGTGCCGCATGTCCAGAGCAGGCAGCGCAGGTGATTCGGCCGGGAATGCTTACCACGGTGCAGGATTGGCCGGGCCGTATCGGATATTGGCACGTCGGAGTTCCGCCTTCGGGCCCGATGGACGATCTGTCGTTCCGGCTCGGCAACCGCGTGCTCGGCAATCCCGAGGGCGCTGCGGGCCTCGAATGCACACTCGACGGTCCCGCGCTGAAATTTTCCGCGCCGACATGGGTGTGCGTCACCGGCGCACCGACCGATGTCACCGTGAACGGGATCGGTGTCCAGCAGTGGCGAACGGTGCTGGTTCCGGCGGAAGCAACGCTGGACATCGGTTCGGTGCGTGGACCGGGCATGCGCTGCTACGTGCTGATCGCGGGGGGTATTCAGCTGCCCAAATATCTGGGCAGCGCAGCCACATTCACGCTCGGCAGATTCGGCGGCAGCGCGGGGAATGCGTTGCGTGCCGGTGAAATGCTCCCGCTCGGCGCACATCGGGGCCGAGTGGCGGCCGCGGTGCCGATGGAGGAGCAGCCGGTCCTGACGCGGCGGTGGGAATTGGCTGTCACCGAAGGCCCGCACGGCGCGCCGGAGTTCTTCACCCGCAAAGACTTCGACACGATTATCGGCACCGACTACGAAGTGCATTTCAATTCCGATCGCACCGGAGTGCGACTGATCGGCCCGAAACCCGAATGGGCCAGAACCGATGGCGGCGAGGCGGGACTACACCCCTCCAATATCCACGATACTCCGTATTCGGTTGGAGCACTGGACTTTACCGGCGATACACCCATCCTACTCGGCCCCGACGGCCCCAGCCTCGGTGGCTTCGTCTGCCCGGTGACGGTGGTCGCGGCCGACCGGTGGAAGCTCGGCCAACTCGCCCCCGGCGACATCGTGCGCTTCGTCCCGATCCGCAGCGCCCGCGCCGCCTCCCTTCGCGAACTCGGTACAGCCAGACGCGCCGCCTGGCCCACCGTGCTCTCCCCCGGCGGCGACGGCGATGACGGTGTACTGCGTCGCGCCGATGTCGACGACGAGACCGGGGTGACCTACCGCCGTCAGGGAGACGACGGCGTCCTCGTCGAATACGGCGCCATGACGCTGGATCTCGGTCTGCGCGCCCGTGTACACGCGTTGCATCAGCATCTACTCGGGGCCGATGTGCGCGGCGTGACGGAACTGACGCCCGGTGTCCGTTCGCTGCAGGTCCGAGTCGATCCGACGGTGATGCCGGTCCCCGTCCTGCTCGATCTGCTGACCGAAGCCGAACAGCACATCCCCGCCGCCGATCAGCTCGTAGTGCCGAGCCGCACCGTGCACCTGCCGCTGTCCTGGGACGATCCAGCCACGCGGGAGGCGATCACCCGCTATATGCACGGGGTGCGCGCGGACGCACCCTGGTGCCCGTGGAATATCGAATTCATCCGGCGCATGAACGGTTTGGCTTCGGTACAGGAGGTCTACGAGACCGTCTTCGGGGCCGAATACCTGGTCCTCGGTCTCGGCGACGTCTACCTCGGCGCACCGGTCGCGACCCCGACCGATCCGCGCCACCGGCTGGTCACCACGAAGTACAACCCGGCCCGCACCTGGACCCCCGAAAATGCCGTCGGTATCGGCGGCGCGTACCTGTGCATCTACGGAATGGAAGGTCCCGGCGGTTACCAATTCGTCGGCCGCACAACCCAAGTCTGGAATCACCGCCACCCCGGTGATGCGAGCGACGAATCGCCTTGGCTGCTGCGCTATTTCGACCGGATCCGCTGGCATCCGGTCGAAGCCGATGAACTCCTGGACCTGCGCGCCGATTTCGCGGCGGGCAAGGTACAGGTGCAGGTCGAGGACGGCGCGTTCGCACTCGCCGACTATCGGAAGTTCCTGTCCGACAATGCCGAATCCATCGACCGCTTCCGCGCGATACAGGCCGAAGCCTTTGCCGCCGAACGCGACTCCTGGCTGCAGGCGGGTGAACTCACCGCCTGATCGCGCATTACCAGCCGAACAGCTCCGCCATATCGATGGACTCGTCATCCCAGAGGTCCTCGATATGGCGTCGTTCCACCTCGGGCAAATCCGGCGACCAGCCGCAGCGTCGCCAGAACTCTTCCCGATATTGCTGAGTAATCCGTCTCGGCTCGCTCATGGCGCTCACCTCTGCATTGCCACCGTCCTGCTGCCTTTGATTGTGAGCCTGCTCCGGCCACGACATGCCGGAACAGGCCCAGGTTTTCAGCGCAGGTCGCGGAAGAACTCGCGGATGTCGTTCAGCAGCAGCACGGGCTCCTCCAGGGCCGCGAAATGTCCGCCGCGATCCACATCGACCCAGCGGGTCATTGTGTGCTGGGTCTCGCAATAGCGCCGAATTCCGACGTCCTGAGCGAAAACGATTGCCGCAGTGGGCACTCCGGAATTCGATTTACTCGTACCCCAGCCGGCGCGCTGCGCGTAGCCGACGAATGCGGCCGAACCCGCAGTGCCGTTGAGCCAGTACAGCATCACATTGGTCAGCAGCCGGTCGCGGTCGATGATCTTGTCCGGGTCCATGTTTCGCGGATAGGTCCATTCCCGGAATTTGTCCATGATCCAGGAGAGCTGACCGATCGGCGAATCGACCAGTCCGTAGGCCACGGTCTGCGGTCGGGTGGATTGAATCGCGATATAGCCGATCTCCTCCCGCAGGAATGCCTGGATGCGGTCGATCCGGTCGCGCTCGAGATCGGTCAAGCTGGCCAACTCGTCCTGGGAAAGCTGATGGGTCGCAATCGGATCCGGGCCGCCATTGGTGTGGACGCCAATCACATTTTTCGGCGCGCTCCGGGCCACCTCCGGACTCACCGCAGCGCCGATATCGCCGCCCTGTGTGCCATAGCGCTCGTAGCCGAGTCGGCGCATGAGTTCGGCCCAGGTGTCGCCGATCTTCGCGCTGGTCCAGCCCACTTCGCTGACGGGTCCGGAGAAGCCGAATCCGGGCAGCGATGGAATGACCAGATGGAAGGCATCGCGGGGATCGCCGCCGTGGGCACGCGGGTCGGTGAGCGGTTCGATCACGTCGAGGAATTCGACGACCGAACCTGGCCAGCCGTGTGTCATCAGCAGGGGCAGGGCATTGGACTCGGGTGAGCGGACGTGCAGGAAGTGGATGCGCTGTCCGTCGATCTCGGTGGTGAATTGCGGATAGGCGTTGAGCTGGGCCTCGGCGGCGCGCCAGTCGTAGCCGGTGCGCCAGTAGTCGACCAGTTCGCGCAGCCAGGTAGTCGGCACGCCGGTATCCCAGCCGTCGCCGGGCAGCGGTGCGGGCCAGCGCGCATTGTCGAGACGATTGCGCAGGTCATCGAGCTGCTGCTGCGGGATTTCGATGCGGAACGGAGTAATCTCTGTGCTCATGAAAACCACGCTATGACCCGCTTAGGACAGACTCTGCCCTAGCTTGGGGGCAGACTTTTCGTCATGTTGGAAACCTCCGCGCGCCTGCTGCGATTGCTGTCGCTACTGCAGACGCCTCGGGACTGGACCGGTACCGAACTCGCCGAACGCCTCGAGGTCGATGTGCGCACAGTGCGCCGCGATATCGACAAGTTGCGCAACCTCGGCTATCCGGTCGACGCAACCGCCGGTGTCGCGGGGTACCGCCTCGGGGCGGGTGCGAAACTGCCGCCGCTGCTGCTCGACGATGATGAGGCGGTGGCCGTTGCCGTCGGGCTGCGTACCGCGGCGGGTGGCACCATCGCGGGCATCGAGGACAGTTCGTTGCGCGCGCTCACCAAACTGGAGCAGGTGCTGCCGTCGCGGCTGCGGCATAGGGTCAGTCTGCTCCAATCGGTCACTGTCACAGTGCCTTCCGCCGGCCCGACCGTCGATCCCGATGTGCTGACCGCGGTCGCCGGTGCCATCCGCGACAATCACCGCCTGCGCTTCGACTACCGAACACACGGCGGGACAACATCATTGCGTACCGTCGAACCGCATCGTTTGGCGCACACCGGTCGGCACTGGTATCTCATCGCCTGGGATATCGAACGCGCGGACTGGCGCACCTATCGCGTCGACCGCCTACAACCCCGCGTTCCCACCGGCCCCCGCTTCACCCCGCGCGAGCCACCCGAGACCGACCTGGCGCACTACATAACCAGCGGCACAACAACTTCCCCCTATCGCTATGCCGCCCGCGTGACACTGTATGTGCCGGCCAAGGTCGCAGCCGAACGCATTGCCCCGACCGTCGGCGTCATCGAGGCCATCGACGATCGAAGCTGCCTCCTACGCACGGGTTCCAACTCCCTGGACGAACTCGCCGTCTACATAGCGACTTTCGGCTTCGCCTGCCGAATCCACGAACCTCCCGAGCTGATCGCCCACGTACGCGAACTCACCAATCGTCTCGCCGCGGCGATCGACTAGCGATCACACCGGAACGGCAGCGACGGCCTCGATCTCGACAACCGCGCCTGGCACGGCGAGCGCGGCCACCTTGGCGACGGTGATGGCGGGCGGATTCGGCCGTCGACGCCACACCTCGCCGAATGCCGCGAATCCGTCCTGCAGCGGCTGGCCGTCGACGATCAGGATCGTCCACTTCACGACTTGTTCGATGCTGCGCCCGCGGCTTCGAGGCATGTCACCAGATTCGCGAATGCCTGCCGGGCTTCCGCGAGGTCCGGGCCCGCCAACCGGCCGTTCGCATCGATACCGTTCTGTCCGCCCACGTAGATGGTGTCCGTGGCCGCCGAAACCCGCACCACCTGGGTAAACGCCGGATTGTTCGGCAAGGTCTCGGGGTTTATATGCGTCGTGGTCGTCATGTCGCGCAACATAACAACCGAGGCCGACATTTAGTCGGCCTCGCGCGCAGTGGCCTCCGGGTTCACCTGATCACGGATGGCGCGCAGGCTGGTAACGAAGGCATCGAGTTGGTCGGGCGGCAGCAGACCGGTGAACCAGCGCTCGATGACCTCGAGGTAGTCGGGGAGTACGCGCGCCAAGCGGGTCGCACCGGCGGCGGTGAGCACGGCGTAGGAACTGCGGCGGTCCACCGAGTCGAGTTCGCGGCGCGCGAGGCCGTTGCGCTGCAGGCGGTCGACCAGTCGGGTGACGCCGCTGGTGGACAGGTTGGTCTGGGCGGCGAGGTCGGTCATCCGCAGGCGACGGTCCGGTGAGCGGCTCAAGCGCATGAGTGCGTTGACATCGAGGCCGGACAGACCGTGTTTCTTCCAGGTCGGTTCCAACTTGCGGGTCAGGCCGTCGTACGCCTCGTAGAGCAGGCCCATGGTGGTGAGCCTGGGGTCGTCGAAGAGTTCTGCGTCCACGGTGGCGAGCTTAGCCGAGATAGTTGCGATGGGGATAGTTGACATGCGGAACATATGCGCTAGATTGTTGTCATCGCAATATTCCTCACCGCAACTAAATGGAGATTCCGATGACTACCTCTTCGCGCTGGGTCGCTGGCTTCCGTTCTACGCTGGTCGACCCCGCCGAGCGGATTCGTTTGGCCGAGCCGCGCGGCTTCGCCGATGAGACAGTGCGTCAGGTGCTGCACCTGGTCGGGGCCGGCGAGCAGCTGCGGGTGCGGCTGACGAACCGCTATGGTTCGACACCGGTGACCATCGGTGCGGCACGGATCGCGGTGCGCAAGTCCGGGGCCGAGATCGTCGCGGAGAGCGATACCGAGCTGCGCTTCGACGGCGAGGCTGCAGTTTCCATTCCAGCTGGAGCCGATATCGTCAGTGACCCAGTCGATTTCGCGACGACTGCCGGTACCGATCTGGTGCTGAGTATCTACTTGCCGAAAGAGACCGGCCTGGCACCCTTTTCGCACCTGCCGATGGAATCCGGTTTCGTGGCCGCCGGCGATCAGGTCACCGCACTCGCGCTATCCGGAGCCGAGGAGACGACCTCACGCTTCTATGTGACCGGTGTCGACGTGCTCACCCCGACAGATGGGCCGATCATCGTCGCGTTCGGCGACTCCTGGTTCGAAGGCGTCGGGTCCACACCCGGCGCGAACCATCGTTCCGTCGACGTCCTCAACGAACGTCTCACCAGCGGTTGGGTTCTCAATCAGGGCATCGGCGGGACCCGTTTGCTGACCGACCAGATCGGCGAACATGGTCTGGCCCGTTTCGACCGCGACGTGCTCGGGGTTCCCGGAGTCACCCATGTTGTCCTGAACTTCGGTATCAACGATCTGATCCTCGACAACCGCACGTCATCGGCCGATGCACTCATCGCCGGTTTCCGGCAATTGGCCGGGCGCGCGCATGCGGCCGGACTCGCGGTGTACGCCAACACCATCGGCCCCTTCGCCGGTGTCATCTATCCGGACCTCAATGTCGAAGAGGGCCGAGTAGTACGCCGCGCGGTCAACGAATGGCTGCGCACCACCCGCGTTTTCGATGCCGTGTTCGACGTCGCCGCCGCCGTCGAAGACCCGAATGACCCCGACTTCATCCACCCCGACCTGGACAGCGGCGACGGCCTGCACCTGAACGACGCAGGTCACCACATCATGGGAACAACCATATCCATCCCCGGCCTCACCAACTAGCGCCGCCCAATGACGCCGCGCACATTTTCTCGCGCCGCGCACGAATTCGCCGGGCGAAAACGTGCGCGGCGCGCGAATCGATGCGCGGCAACAGCTCTGGCGGTAGTCACCGGGGCTCAGGGGGACAGACCGCGGAGGACGATTTCGATGCCGAGGTGGAATTCGGTGTTGGGGTCGATATTTTGGGCGTCGGTGGCGGTTTGGACGAGGAGTGGATAGTCGCTTGGGGGGAGGCGGGTCATGGCGTCGGTGCCTGCGCCGGAGAGTGGGCCGTAGTGCTCGTTCTGGAGGTGGCCGAGTAGGAAGGCGATGAGAGTGCGTTGGGCCAGGACTCGGCCGGTGCCGGTGAAGCCCGCATCGGTGAGGATGGTCAGCATCGCCTCGATCCAGCGCAGGCTGTTGGGGGCGGACTGGCGGTGGCGCACAACCAGCGGGACTGTTGCCGGATGGGCGGATACCGTCGTGCGCATGCGGTCGAGTAGGGCCGCGACGCGGTCGCGCCAGTCCGGGGCGGTCGGTGGCGCGAGGTCGATATCGGCCAGGAGATGGTCTACGACCAGCAGCTCGAGTTCGTCGCGGTCGGCGACATAGCGGTAGAGGCCCATGGTGGCGATGCGGAGTTCCTTCGCGACCGCGCGCATGGTGAGGCCGGACAGGCCATCGCGGTCGAGCACCGCGACGGCGGCGGCCGCGATGGCGGGGCTGGTCAGCGAGCGAGGGCGGGGCACGGGTTGACAGCGTACAAGGTACGCGCATACTGGCTGTAGGCGTACCTTGTACACCTACGAGAAGGAGTCCCCATGCCATTGCCGCGCACCGTGACCGACCGGACGCTGCTCACCATTGCCGACGCCGAGATTCCGGTCCCCGATCCGGATTGCCTGATACACCTGCAGTTTCGACGTTTCGCGGGCTGTCCGGTGTGCAATCTGCACCTGCGCTCGTTCGCCGTACGGCACGCCGAAATCTTGGCCGCAAACATCCGTGAGGTCGTCGTATTCCATTCCAGCGCAGCCGAATTGCGCACCTATGCGGGCGATCTGCCATTCGACCTGGTCGCCGATCCCGAGCGAATCCTGTACCGCGAGTTCGGCATCGAATCGGCACCGCGCGCCCTGCTCGACCCGCGCGCCTGGCCGACCATCGTCCGCGCCGCGACCCAGGCGACGGTAGCCGTACTGCGCAAGCAAAAGCCCGCTCCCCCGGGCAAACCCGAGGGTGGACGCCTCGGTCTGCCCGGCGACTTCCTCATAGCCTCCGATGGCCGCATCCTGGCAAGCAAACTCGGCAAGCACGCCGACGATCAGTGGTCGGTCGACGAACTTCTAGCCCTGGTCCCCGCCGACGCGTCGATGAACCTGCCGAAGGAATCCTAATCATGATGACCGTCGAATTGTTCGTCTCCGAGGAAACGATGAGCGTCGAACGGCAGCAACAGCTGGCCGACCGGGTGCTACACGAGCTGACCACCGGCGAATCCGCGCCGGACTCGGTGCTCGATATGGCACGCGAATTGACGCATGTAGTAGTGCACAAGCCGCAGGTCTGGGCTACCGGCGGCCCGGACATCACGGTCGAACCGCGCTATGTCGTGCGGATCACGGTTCCCGGATCATGGAGCAACAACCGCGAATTCGGCGACCACATCATCCCGATAGTCACCCGTGCGATCGCCGATACCGAAGCGGATCCGGACCGGCTCCTGCGTCGTCCGCATTGCATCGTGCAGATCGTCGGCGTCCGCGAACACGCGATCGGTGCGCTGGGCCGCTCCATGACCGCCACCGACATCACCCGGCTGATGACACAGGACTTCCGGGACTCCGGCGTGCGACCCGAAGCACCGAAGGGTTACACGATCGATCCGGTCTGCGGCATGACTATCGAATGGGCCACCGCCCAGATCACCCTGACCCACGACGGCACCGACTACGCCTTCTGTGCCCCGGTCTGCCGCAAGGTCTTCGCCGAGGAGCATGCCATCGCCGAACGATAAAGGCGGCTCAGGGCATCAGTGACGCCGGATCCACGGTGAATTCGAAGGGACTGCGCAGGGTGACGGACTCCCCAGCCGCCACCCGGTGCGTCCGTTCGTAGGTGCCCTCCGGCCCGAGGGCATGTGCGAACAGGACCGGCAACTTTTCGTCAGTGAGCTGGCCTTTGAACGGGTTGATCTCGACGCGCCAGTAGTTTGGAATTTCGGCTGCGGCATAGAGCACGGGCTTGACCATGCGATCCTGCATAGTCGTCGATTTGGAGACAACTTCGACGACCAGCTTCACCTGTTCGGCGGCGACCCCGCGGTCGTCCCAGTCGATCGCGCCAGCCGCCACCATGAGGTCGGGAATGGGCTCGTCGTCGCCGATCAGCACTCCCACGCCTTCCAGCACTACGTATCCGGGAGGCAGTGCGTCGTCGAGAGCGCGCACCAGCCATTTGATCAGCCACTGATGCCGCGGCTTAGGAGCAGCGTTCACGACGAGCTGGCCATTCAGCACCTCGTACCGTAATCCGTCTTCGGGAATGTGATCGAGGTCCGCGGCCGTCCAATGGTCGGACCGAGGAGCGGGCATTGCCAATGGAACCACCTCCAACCTCATCGAACGGGAGCGAACGACGTCCGCTCGGTCCCGTACGAGTCTAGCCCGCCAAAGCGGCGAGGTTCCGTCCGGTGATTCCGGCGCCCCTTCTGATCTCGCGGCGGCGCTTCCCGCTGTTCATGATCCGACCCAGCATCAACCCTTGATGCATATCCAGGTGTAAGTGCGTGGCCTTGCGGCGGTCACAAGTCCGCGGGTCGCATCATCCGTGGGGGAAAATAGCCATGGCAGCCCGCATGGAGCTGAGCCACATCCGGCTCGGCAGTTCTTTCCCCGCCGCGACCGAACGCACCGTGCGCCTGACGCTTTGGACTATCCCGACGCTATGCACGTGCAAAAGCCCCGTACCTTCGACTGTTCGAGGTTCGGGGCCCTTGCCTTCGTGTACCGCGCAGAGCGGTCCCGGTTACTCGACGATCACGATCCGCACGTCCTCGTCCGCCGCCTCGGTCGACTCGCCCACGGTGACGAACCAGTGGGTGACCTCTCCGTCGGCCAGGTCTGCCGCGATCTCGTCCGCGCCGGGCAGCACTGACAGTGCACCGGATATTGCTGCGGTCAGGAACTCGAGGAGTGCGGCTCGGCCGGAGATGGCGGTGGTGAAGGTTGTCGATTCGTAGTCGATGTCGTATTCCGAGCGGACCTGTTCGGCCTGTTCGAGTGCCTCGGTTTGGCTGAAGGCGCGGGGGGTGCCGTCGGCCGTGAGGACTACGAAGGCCGGGTGTTCCTCGGCGAGCGGGCGGACCCGATCGGCGTAGGAGACCGGGTGCGATGGGGCGGCGGCCAGTTCAGCTCGGACCGTCGGATCGCTCGGGACCAGCCAGTTGATCGAGCCGTCGGTTGGTTCCATGGTGATACCGAAAACAGCTCCGGCGGTGGCCATTTCGGCGGCGGTCAGGTCACCGGCGAACAGGCAGGCGGCACCGGCCTTCTGGATGGCCCAGACCGCGACCACCGCATCGACCGAACGCGGCAGCGCCAGGGCCACCACATCGCCCGGTCCGGCACCGTGTGCGATGAGCACCCGGGCCAGCTGCGAGGAACGGCGATCCAGGACGTGGTAGGCGATTTCGTCGCCGTCCGCCAGCAGCGCCGGCGCCTCGGGATCCGCCTCGACCACCTCGGCGAGCACCTTCGACACCGTGCGCGCACCGACCCGGCCCACCGGTTCCGGTGCGGGAGCCGTTGCCGCGATACCGGATTCGACGAGCAGGCGGGCCCGCTCATCGGTATCGAGGATATCGATATCACCGACCAGCCCGGCCGGATCGCCGATCAGCGCGTCCAACACCCGAATCAGCCTGGTGGACAAGGTTTCCACCTCATCGGCGCTGAACCGGCTGATGAGGTACTCGAGGGTGAATTCGAGAGTGGACTCCGCGGTCACCTGCAGGGTGAGTGGATAGTGCGTCGCACTCTCCACACCGACATCGGTCACCGCCATGCCGTCGATCGAACTCGCCGCGGCGATCGCCTCCCGATCGATCGGGTACGACTCGAACACCAACAGCGTGTCGAAGTGCGAGGCGATTCCGGCGGCCCGCTGGATATCGGACAGGCCGACGTAGTGGTGATCGAGCAGCTCGGCCTGGTCACGCTGCAACCGCTTCAGCTGATCGTCGATCGTCGCGCGGTCATCGATGCGCACCCGCACCGGGAGCGTATTGATGAACAGACCGACCATCGACTCCACGCCGGTCAGCTCGGCGGGCCGACCAGACACCGTGGCGCCGAACACCACATCGGCGCGGCCGGTGAGCCTGCCGACCAGGATGCCCCAGGCCGCCTGCACCAGGGTGTTGACCGTGATGCCGAGTTCGGCGCAGTGCTTGGTCAGCTGACGGGTGCGGTCGGCGTCGATCTGGGTGATCAGCTTGGCGGTCTCGTAGGTCTCGACCGTCCGTGCGGGCGCGGCCAATTCGGTCGGTTCGGTCGCACCGTCGAAGGCATCGGCCCAGACCCGCAACGACGCGTCCTGATCGCGGGTGGCGAGCCAGTCCAGGAAGTCACGGTAGGAGGAGACCTGCGGCAGTGCCGACTGGTCGCCGCGCGTCGCGTAGAGCACCAGCAGATCCCGCATCAGCAGCGGCATCGACCAACCGTCGAGCAGCACGTGGTGCGTGGTGATCGCCAGCGACCATTCCTCGGCGGCGGTACGCAACAGCGTGTAGCGCACCAGCGGCGGGGTGGTCATATCGAAGCGCTCGGCGTGGTCGGCCTCGACCCGGCGACGCAGTTCCTCGGCCCGCCCCGCCTCCGGCAGTTCGGTGAGATCCACCACGCGCCAAGGCACTTCGACCCGATCGAGCACGACCTGCCGCACCTGTCCGGTGGAGTCGGTGACGAATGCGGTGCGCAGATTCGGGTACCGATCCAGGATCGCCTGCGCGGCCGCGTTCAGCCGTGCCACATCCACCGTTCCGGCCAGCTGCACCACCGCCTGGATGGTGTAGACGTCCACGCTGGCCGTGGTCATCAGCGCGTGGAAGAGCAGGCCGGACTGCAGCGGCGAGACCGGCCAGACATCGTCGAGGCCCGGGTAGGTCTGTTCCCACAGTTCGATATCGGCCTGACCGACCTGCACCAGCGGCAGATCCGACGGCGTATGGCCACCGGCATTCGGCCGCTGCGCGTGCTCGGCCAGCGCGGTGAGCGCGGCAACCCACAGCTCCGCCAACTCCTGCACCTGCTCCGGGGACAGCAGCCCGACCGGGAACTCGAAGGTGGCAAGCAGCCGCGGACCATCGTCCTCATCGCCGACTGTCACGGCGACATCGAGCGCTCCGGTCGCGGGCATGGTGGCATCCCGCTCGGCCTTGATCGCCGCTTCCTGGTACCGGAAGCCGACCTGACCCGCCAGCGGCAGTTGTTCACCCACCCCGTCGGCTCCGCCGACTGCCATCGCCCTGAGCAGCAGACCGTAGCCGACGCCCTGATCCGGCACCGCGAGCAGCTGTTCCTTCACCGACTTGATGAGCGCACCCGCGGCGTCGCCGCCGTCGAACGCCTCGGCCAGATCGATCCCGCCCAGCCCGAGCCGGGCCGGGTAGACGGAGGTGAAAGCGCCCACGGTGCGCGACAATTCGGCACCGCGGACCGCCGCACGACCGTCACCGTCGAGCCGGATCAGCACATCCGATCCTTGCTCTTCGCCACGCCAGCGCACCAGCGCCATGGCCAACGCCGACAGCAGCCCGTCCGGCACGCGACCGTGGAACCGCGCAGGCACCGTGGTGAGCAGTACCTCGGAGATATCCGCCGGCACCTCGATGCGCACCCGTCGCGTGGTGGCGACGGTATCCAGCGCCGGATCGAAGGCCCGCGCGCCGAGCAGCGGCTCGGGCGTGGCCGAAACCTCCTGCCAGAATGGCCGTTCGGCGGCGCGGCCATTCGCTTGCTCGGTCAGGCCGTAGGCCCAACGCCGCAGCGAGGTACCGACCTCCGGCAGGGCGACCTGGTCGTCGGCGATCAGGTCGAGCAGATCGCCGGTCAGGATGTCGAGGGACTTCGGATCGGCAGCGAAGCCGTGGACCACGATCAGCATGAAGTTGCCGCCGTCGAGACGGTCGGCGGTGCAGCGCACGAACTGCGCCATCACGCCGTTGGCCGGATCGAGGCGATCCGCGGCGGCCGCGCGTTCGTTGTCGGCGCGCCGCATGAGCTCGTCATAGCCGTAGTCGTCGTCGAGGTCGGTATCGAAGGCGACCTCGTGCACAAGGGCATCGATATCGATCCCACCGCGCTCGAGCGCTTCGAATTCCCAGACCTCCTCGACCCGGCGCAAACGAGTGCGCAACGCATCGTGCCGGTCGACCAGTGCGGCGATCGCCGCACGCAGCCGATCCCCGTCGAGTTCGCTCGGCAGCGCCACCGCCGTCTCGTAGGAGAAGCGCTGGTAGGCCGTGCCGTTCGCCAGCACCGCGGCGATGCTCGGCGGCAGCGGGATCTCACCTATGCCACCACCGGGCAGCTCGGCCATGGTCGCCTGCCGCAGATCCGCGGCCGAGGTCGCGATGGCTGCGAGTCCGGCGACGCTGCGCTGTTCGAAGACGTCGCGCACGGAGAACACCACACCGAGCGTCTTCGCCCGCGATACCAGCTGGATCGACAGGATGCTGTTACCGCCGAGTGCGAAGAAGTCGTCGTCGGCACCGATCCGTTCGATGCCGAGTACATCGGCGAACACACCGGCCACGATCTGCTCCACCGGGGTGACCGGCGCGCGGAATGCGGCCTGTTCGAAGGTGGGCTGCGGCAGGGCCTTTCGATCGAGCTTGCCATTCGCATTGAGCGGCAGAGCTTCCAGCTCGAGGAAGGCGCTCGGCACCATGTACGAGGGCAGCTCCGCAGCCAACGCCGACTGGACCGCACTCTTATCGAGTTCGCCGGTGGTCGGGACCACATAGGCGACCAGGCGGTCACCGAGTGCCGGATCGGTATGCGCGAGCACCGCGGCCGAGCTGATCGAGGTCTGTCGCAGCAGCGCCGCCTCGATCTCGCCGAGTTCGATGCGGAAACCACGGATCTTGACCTGGAAGTCGGTGCGACCGCGATACTCCAGCTCACCGGCGGCATTCCAGGCCACCAGGTCACCGGTGCGGTACATCCGAGCACCGGATTCGAACGGGTCGGCCACGAACCGCTCCGCGGTCAGATCGACACGCCCGAAGTAGCCGCGCGCCAATTGCGCACCGGCCAAATACAACTCACCCGAAACACCCACCGGCACCGGACGCAACCGCGAATCCAGCACGTACACCTGGCTGTTCCACTCCGGGGCACCGATCGACACCGAGACGGTATCGACATCGGTCACCTCGTGGTTGGTGATCGAGACCGCGGCCTCGGTCGGGCCGTAGAGGTTGAACAGGGTGGCCCCGTTCGACTCCCGGAACCGCTGCGCCGTCGCGGCGGGCAGCGCCTCACCGATGGCGAGCACCCGGCGCAACGAATCGGGCAGCTGTCCGTCCGATTCGATCAGCAGGGCATCCAACATCGACGGCACCACATGCAAAGTGGTGACGGCGGTATCGCGCATCAGCGTATTGAGGTAGGTCGGATCGCGATGTCCGTCGGCCGACGCGATGACCAGTCGGCCACCCGAAACCGCCGCCGACCAGAACTCCCACACCGACAAGTCGAAGGTGGCCGCGGTCTTGAGCAGCACCGCGTCCTCTGCACCGAGACCGAATTCGCTCGTCTTCCACAGCAACTGGTTGACGATCGCCGCATGCGGCACCGCGACACCCTTGGGGCGACCGGTCGAACCCGAGGTGAAGATCACGTACGCCGTATTCGCCGCGCGCAGTGGCGCGATCCGTTCCGCGTCGGCGATCGGCGCGTCCTGGAGGTCCGCGAGTGCGTCCATCCGAACGACGTCGGTCACCGAGGTCTGGAAATCGGTGTCGGCGTTGGTCACCACACACAGTGGCCGAGCGGTCTCGAGAATGTAGTCGGTCCGCTCACCGGTCTGATCCGGATCCAGCGGCACATACGCGCCACCGGCCTGGGTCACCGCGTACATCGCGACCACCAGGTCCACCGAGCGGCGCAGTGCGAGCGCCACCCGTGCCTCCGGTCCGACACCCAGCGAAATCAGGTGCCGGGCAAGTCCGTTCACCCGAGAGCCCAGCTCGCCGTAGCTGAGGGCGGTGCCATCGTCACCGACCAGCGCCACCGCATCCGGCGTGGCCGCCACGGTTCGATCCAGCAGCGAGGCCAGCGTCGCGGACGAATCCACCTGCTGCGCTGTCGCATTCCAGCCGGAGACCAGTTCGCGACGCTCGTCCGCGGCCATGATCTCGAGATCGCCGACAGCCGCGCGCGGCGCCGCGATGATCTCGGCGAGAACGCGTGCGAAGCGATCGGCGAAGCCACGAACGGTATCCGGGTCGAACAGGTCGTTGGCGTAGGTGAAGTACCCACCGATACCCGACGGCGTGCCGTCCTCGTCGTAGCTGTCCGCGACGATCAGGTGCAGATCGAACTGCGAGAGCTGGGTGTCGATATCGAATCCGGCGACCGTGAGTCCGGGCAGTTCCAGCGTGGTCCGCGCCAGGTTCTGGAACGACAGACCCACCTGGAACAGCGGATGGCGCGCCTGCGACCGCACCGGGTTCAGCACCTCGACCAACCGCTCGAACGGCACGTCCGCATGGGCGAACGCCTGGATATCCGTTTCGCGCTGACGCCCGAGCAGCTCGGTGAACGGCTCGCCGCGATCCAACTGGGTACGGAACACCAAGGTGTTGACGAACATGCCGATCAGATCGTCGAGCACGGCCTCACCGCGGCCCGCCATCGGTGTACCGATCGCGATGTCATCGGTGCCCGACAGCCGCGAGAGCAGTACCGCGAACGCCGTGTGCACGACCATGAACAGCGTCGCACCCTCGGCCCGGGCCAAAGCGACGAGCTCACGATGCGTTTGGGCGTCGATGCTCAGCTCCACCTTGCCGCCCGTGAAGGACTGCACGGCGGGCCGCGGGCGATCCGAGGGCAGATCCAGCTGATCCGGCACATCCGCCAATGCCGACTGCCAGTAGGCGATCTGCTTGGCCGCCAACGACTCCGGATCGTCCTCGCTGCCGAGCAGCTCGCGCTGCCAGATGGAGTAGTCCGCGTACTGCACCGGCAGCGGCGTCCACGTGGGTGACTCGCCGACCGAGCGGGCCGCGTATGCCGTCATCAGATCCCGGGTCAGCGGGCCCATCGACGAACCGTCACCTGCGATGTGGTGCACCACGAGCACGAGCACGTACTCGTTCGGGGCGGGAGCGGAGCCTGCGGAGCGACCCGAGGACACAGGAGCGGAGCCTGCGGAGCGACCCGAGGACACAGGAGCGGAGCCTGCGGAGCGACCCGAGGACACAGCGGTCGGTGCGTCGGTCACCTGGAACAGCTCCACCCGCACCGGCACCTCGGCGGTGACGTCGAACGGCGCCGCCATCACCGCGATCACCGTGGATTCCAGCTCCGCGGCCGCGAGCGGCCGCAGCTCCAGCGCCGGAACAGCCTGCGCCACCGGCAGAATCACCTGTGCCGGGGCTCCCGCGGTCTCCGGGTACACCGTCCGCAGAATCTCGTGCCTGCCGACCAGATCCGCCATGGCCGCACGCAGCGCGTCGACATCCAGCGCACCGGTCAACCGGACCGCGATGGGCAGGTTGTAGGCCGCCGACTCGGTGTCGAAGCGGTTCAGGAACCACATCCGCTGCTGTGCCAGCGACAACGGCACCGGATCCGGCCGCGGACCGGCGACCAGTGGCCGCCGCTCGCCAACACCGGACAGCTGCTCCAGCTTCACCGCCAGGGCCGCCACGGTCGGCGCCTCGAACAGCGCACGCACCGGCACTCGGCCGCCGATCGCGGCACTCAGGCGACCGACCACCTGGGTGGCCACCAGCGAGTTGCCGCCGAGGGCGAAGAAGTCGTCGTCGACACCCACGCGCTCGATACCGAGCACATCGCCGAAGACGCCCGCCACGATCTCCTCCACCGGCGTTGCCGGGGCACGGAATTCGCGAGTGGTGAACGTCGGTTCGGGCAGCGCCTTGCGGTCGAGCTTGCCGCTGGAGTTCAGTGGGAAGGCGTCGAGCACCACGATGGCCGCCGGAACCATATAGCCCGGAAGCACATCCGATACCTCGGCCAGCAGCACCCGCTGGTCGATCGACTGCCCCGGCGCGGGAACCACGTACGCGACCAACTGGTCGCCCAGTGCCGACGCCGCCACCAGTGCCACCGCCTGGCTCACCGCGGCATGGGCCAGCAGCGCCGTCTCGATCTCGCCGAGCTCGATCCGCTGGCCGCGGAACTTCACCTGGAAGTCGGTGCGCCCCAGGTATTCCAGGCGATGACCCGCGCCCGCGACTTCGCGCCAGACAACCAGGTCACCGGTGCGGTACATCCGCGCACCGGTCGTGAACGGGTTGGCCACGAAGCGATCCGAGGTCAGATCCGGGCGCGCGACGTAACCGCGGGCCAGCTGATCACCGGCCAGATACAGCTCACCGGCCACACCGGCGGGCACCGGCCGCAACCGCGAATCCAGCACGAACACCTGGGTGTTCCACTGCGGCAGACCGATCGGCACGGTGCGCGCATCCGTCTCACGCGCGGGCCAGTAGGTCACCGACACCGCGGCCTCCGTCGGCCCGTACAGGTTGTGCAGCACCGCATCCGAAACGGACCGCCACGCCGTCACCGTTTCCGGCGGCAGCGCCTCACCGATCACGAACACGTCCCGCAGCGTCGGCAGCGAGCCCGCTGCCAACTGTGCGGCGAACACCGTCAGCATGGACGGCACGAAGTCGGTGACCGTAACCCCTTGCGCGGCAATCGCATCCGCCACGTAGGCCGGGTCGCGATGGCCGTCGTGGGTGGCGACCACCAGCTGCGCGCCGGCGCGCAGCGGCATGAAGTAGCCCCACAGCGACACGTCGAACGTGGTCGCGGTCTTCTGCAGGTACACGTCATCGGGGCCGAGCGGGTACTCCGCGAGCATCCACTCGATCTGATTGTTGATCGCCCCGTGCGACACCGCGACGCCCTTCGGACGACCGGTCGAACCCGAGGTGAAGATGACGTAAGCCGGGTTGTCCCGGGTGACCGGGCGCAGCAGCTCACCGGGTTCGATCGGTGCGGAGGAGAACCCGTCCAGCTCCAGCGAATCCAGCTCGAGCACCGGGATATCCGCGGGAACCGGCACCGCGTCGGCCGCGGTGGTGACCACGCACGCGGGCTGGGCGGTATCCAGGATGTGCGCGATCCGCTCCGCCGGATGATCCGGATCCAGCGGCACATACGCGCCACCGGCCGCGACGATCGCGTACATGCCGACGACCAGATCCAACGACCGCCGAACGGCAAGGCCGACCAGCGACTCGGCACCCACACCCCGCGAAATCAACAGGCGGGCAAGGCTATTCACCCGGTCGTCGAATTCCCGATAAGTCAGCTCGGCGCCTTCGAACACCACCGCGACGGCATCCGGATGCGCCGCTGCGGCGCGCCGGTACCCGTCGAGCAACAGCTCGGGCTGCACCGGATGCGCGGTGGCGTTCCAGCCACCCAGCATCCGTTCCCGCTCCACCGCGGTGAGCAGCTCCAGGTCACCGACTGCCGCGCGCGGCGCGGTGATGATCTCGCCGAGCAGCCTGGTGAACCGGTCCGCGAACCCTTCGACCGTGCTCCGGTCGAACAGGTCGGTGGCGTAGGTGAATACGCCGGCGATGCCGGCAGGAGCTCCGGACTCGTCGTACAGGTCGGAAAGGATCAGGTGCAGGTCGAACTGAGAGATGTGGGTATCGAACTCCACGCCCGAGACCGTGAGATCCGGCAATTCCAAGGAGGTCTGGGCCAGGTTCTGGAACGACAAACCCACCTGGAACAGCGGATGCCGCGCCTGCGACCGTGCCGGGTTCAGCACCTCGACCAACCGCTCGAACGGCACATCGGCATTGGCGAACGCCTGGATATCCGTTTCGCGCTGCCGCCTGAGCAGATCCGCGAACGGCTCGGCCGAATCCAGCCGGGTACGGAACACCAACGTGTTGATGAACGTGCCGATCAGATCGTTCAGCGCCGCCTCACCCCGACCCGCCATCGGCGTACCGATCGCGATGTCGTCGGTGCCGGACAGTCGAGACAACAGCACGGCCAGTGCCGTGTGCACGATCATGAACAGCGTCGCACCCTCGGCCTGCGCCACGCCGCTGAGACCACGATGGGTATCGGCGTCGATGCGCACCTCGACGGTGCCACCCGCGAAGGACTGCACCGCGGGCCGCGGACGATCCGCGGGCAGATCCAGCTGCTCCGGCAGATCCGCCAGCGCGCCGCGCCAGTAGGCGACCTGCTTGGACATCAGCGAATCCGGATCGTCCTCGCTGCCGAGCAGTTCACGCTGCCAGATGCTGTAATCCGCGTATTGGACCTCCAGCGGCGCCCAGTTGGGTGCGACACCGGCCGAGCGCGCCGCGTACGCCGTCATCAGATCGCGCGTCAGCGGTCCCATCGAGGAACCGTCACCGGCGATATGGTGCACGACCATCGCGATCACGTACTCCGGAGCCGAACTTTCGGTGTCGATCTCGAACAACCGCACCCGGACCGGCACCTCGGCGGTGACGTCGAATGGCGCCGAAATCAGCTCGACTACGGCGGATTCGACCTGATCCGGGGTGACCGTCCGGATGTCCAGCTCCGGAATCGCCTGTCCTACCGGCAGAATCAGCTGTACCGCACCCGACTCGGTCTCGGGGTAGATGGTGCGCAGGACCTCGTGCCTGCGCACCAGATCCGCGATGGCGGCGCGCAGTGCGGCCACATCGAGCGCGCCGGTCAGCCGCACCGCGATCGGAACGTTGTACGCGGCGGACTGGGTGTCGAAGCGGTTGAGGAACCACATCCGCTGCTGCGCCAGCGACAGCGGAATATGTTCCGGCCGTGGACCGGCGACCAGCGCATGCCGTCCGCGCCCGTCGGCCTGCTGTTCCACCCGGATGGCGAGTGCGCCGACGGTCGGCGCCTCGAACAGCAGTCGCACCGGGACGCGGGTGTTCAGCGCCGCGCCGAGGCGGGCCGCGACCTGGGTCGCGAGCAGCGAATTACCGCCCCACGCGAAGAAGTCGTCATCCAGGCCCAGCCGCTGTGCCTGCTCGCCGGATCCGAGGTGCAGCACCTCGGCGAAGGTGTTGGCGACGATCTCCTCGATCGGGGTGACCGGCGCGCGGAACACCGCCTTCTCGAAGGTGGGCTCCGGCAACGCCTTTCGATCGAGCTTGCCGTTGGCGTTCAACGGCAGCGCATCGAGGGTGAGGAAGACCGACGGCACCATGTAGGACGGCAGCTCGGCGGCCAGCGCCGATTGCAGGCGCACGTTGTCGATCTCATCGGATTCGGGCACCACGTAAGCGACCAGCCGGTCACCCAGATTCGGGTCGGTGTGCGCGAGCACCGCCGTGGCCGAAACCTCGGGCTGACGCAGCAGCGCCGCCTCGATCTCACCGAGCTCGATCCGGAAACCGCGGATCTTCACCTGGAAGTCGGTGCGGCCGCGATACTCCAGCCCGCCCTCGCTGTTCCAGGCCACCAGGTCACCGGTGCGGTACATGCGCTCGCCGGTGCCGAACGGGTTGGCCACGAAACGATCCGCGGTCAGGTCAACGCGCCCGAAGTAACCACGCGCCAACTGCGCACCGGCCAGGTACAGCTCACCGGAGACACCGACCGGAACCGGACGCATCCGCGAATCCAGCACGTACACCTGGCTGTTCCACTCCGGACCACCGATCGGCACCGAAACCGTGTCGGCATCGGTGACGGTGTGCGCGGTGATCGATACCGCGGCCTCGGTGGGGCCGTACAGGTTGAACAGCTCGGCCGCGTTGTCCCGCCGGAATCGCTGCGCGGTCGTCGCGGGCAGCGCCTCACCGATCGCCAGCACCCGCCGCAGCGACTGCGGCAGACGGCGACCGGATTCGGTGAGCAGCGCGTCCAGCATCGACGGCACCACGTGCAGCGTCGTAACGCCGGTGGCCCGCATGAGCTCGTTGAGGTAAGCGGGATCGCGGTGACCATCGGCATCGGCGATGACCAACCGGCCACCGCAGACCGCGGCCGACCAGAACTCCCAGACCGACAGGTCGAAGGTGGCCGCGGTCTTGAGCAGCACCGCGTCATCCGCACCGAGGCCGAATTCGGCTGTCTTCCACAGCAACTGGTTCACGATCGCCGCATGCGGCACCGCGACGCCCTTCGGCTGGCCGGTCGAACCCGACGTGAAGATCACGTACGCCGTATTCGCCGCCGCCAGCGGCCGCAGCCGGTCACCGTCGGAAATCGGACCGTCCGCGACGCCGGATAGATCCAGCTCGTCGATCGACACCACTTCGGCCACGGTGCTGCCGAAATCATCGCGACCGGTGCTCAGCACGCAGACCGGTGCCGCGGTGCGCAGGATGTAGTCGGTGCGCTCGGTGGGCTGATCGGGATCGATCGGCACATACGCCGCACCCGATTTCGCCACCGCGTACATCGCGATCACGAGATCCACCGAACGCCGAATGGCCAGCGCCACTCGGTCCTCCGAGCCGACACCGAGCGTAATCAAGTGGCGCGCCAGGCGGTTGGCCTTGGTGTCCAACTCGGCGTAGGTGAGCGTCGTGTCCTCGGCTACCAGCGCCACCGCATCCGGGCTCGACGCCACCGTGGCGTCCAGCAGCGACGCCAGCGTGGTCGAGGAGTCGATGTCGAGTGAGTGCGCGGTGTCGTTCCAGGCGCGCAGAATTCGCGTGTTCTCTGTGGGCGAGAGCAGATCGATCTCGCCGACCCGCACGTCGGCGTCGGCCAGTACGGCATCGAGCACCAATACGAAGCGGTCGGCGAAGCCCTGCACCGTCGCCTCGTCGAACAGGTCGATGGCGTAGCCGAATTCGGCGACGATCTGGGCGGGCGTACCGTCCTCGGCGTAGCGGTCATACAGCGTGACGTGCAGATCGGTCTTGGCCAGCTGCGAATCGAAGTTCACCGCGCTCACCGACAGGCCGGGCAGCGTGAAGGTGGTCTCGGCCAGGTTCTGGAACGAAAGTCCGATCTGGAACAGCGGATTGCGCGCCGTCGAACGCTCCGGGTTGAGCACCTCGACCAGCCGCTCGAACGGCACATCGGCGTTGGCGAATGCCTCCAGGTCCCGCTCGCGCACGTCGGCGAGCAGGTCGGCGAAGGTATCACCGGGCTCGATGATCGTCCGGAACACCAAGGTGTTGACGAACATACCGATCAGGTCGTCGAGTTCGCGTTCACCGCGACCCGCGATCGGGGTGCCGACCGCGATGTCGTCGGTACCCGACAGGCGCGAAAGCAATACGGCCAGCGCCGCGTGCACAACCATGAACAGTGAGGCGTGATTTGCCCGCGCCAGCTCGTGCAGCTTGGCGTGCTTGTCCGGTTCGATCTCGAAGCGAATCGCCTTGCCCTGGAACGACTGCGCGCGCGGGCGCGGCCGGTCGGCGGGCAGTTCCAGCTGATCGGGCATACCCGCGAGCGCGGATTGCCAGTAGGCGACCTGCTGTGCCGCAAGCGATTCCGGATCCTCCTCGGAGCCGAGCACCGCACGCTGCCACAGCGCGTAGTCGGCGTACTGCACCGGCAGCGGCTGCCACTGCGGGATCTCACCCTGGGCCCGTGCCACATACGCTGCCATGACATCGCGAGCCAGCGGCCCCATCGACGAACCGTCGGCCGCGACATGGTGCACCGTGAACGCCAGCACGTGCTCCTGTTCGGCGAGCCGGAACAGCCCGACCTTCAGCGGCACCTGCACGGTGACATCGAAGGTGGTGAGCGCGAATTCGATCACCGCGGCGACCAGGTCCGATTCCGAGATATCGGTGACGGTCAGCTCCGGCACGGCCTGATCGGCGGGCAGGATCACCTGGTGCGGGCCACTGGCCGAACTCGGGTAGGTGGTCCGCAGCACCTCGTGCCTGGCGAACACATCGCCGAGCGCCAGCTCCAGCGCCGCCACATCCAGCGCACCGGACAACCGCACGGCGAGCGGGATATTGTCCACGGCCGAGGTGGTGGTATCGAACTGGTTGAGGAACCAGTACCGCTGCTGCGCGGGTGAGAGCGGCACTCGGGCCGGGCGCTCCCCCGCGACCAGTCGCGGCCGGCTGCGGCCGGATCCGGCATTGTGTTCGGCCTTGGCCGCCAGCGCGGCGACGGTCGACGCCTCGAACAGGTCGCGGACCGCGAGCTGGGTATCCAGTGCCGCGCCGATGCGCGCGGTCACCTGGGTGGCCAGCAGCGAGTTGCCGCCGAGTTCGAAGAAGTCGTCGTCCAAACCGACGCGCGCGACACCGAGCACGTCGCTGAACACGCCCGCCACAATCTCCTCGATCGGAGTGGACGGTGCGCGGAACACCTTCGCCTCGAATACCGGTGCGGGCAGTGCCTTGCGATCCAGCTTGCCGGAAGCATTGAGCGGGAACGCATCCAGTACGACGAAGGCCGTCGGCACCATGTACGCGGGCAGCTCGCCCGCGAGTTCGGCGCGCACCTGGTCGATGTCGATCGCACGATCCGCCGCCGCGATCACATACCCGACCAACTGATCGCCGAGGCGGTCGTCGGAGCGGACCACAACGGCGGCCTGCGCGATCGGTTCCAGCGCGGTGAGCGCCGACTCGATCTCGCCGAGTTCGATGCGCAGACCGCGCAGCTTCACCTGGAAGTCGGTGCGGCCCAGGTACTCCAGCTCACCGTTGGCCGTCCAGGTGACGAGGTCACCGGTGCGGTACATGCGCTCGCCGGTGCCGAACGGGTTGGCCACGAAGCGATCCGCGGTCAGATCCGGACGGGCCACATAGCCGCGCGCCAACTGGGTGCCCGCGAGGTACAGCTCACCCGCGACGCCGACCGGAACCGGGTGCAGCCGCGAATCCAGCACGTACACCTGGGTGTTGAATACCGGCGCACCGATCGGGACCGAGACCGTATCGGCATCGGTCACCTCGTGATAGGTGACGTCGACGGCGGCCTCGGTCGGGCCGTACAGGTTGTGCAGCCAGACACCGGTCAGCTCGCGCAACCGCTGTGCGGTCACCGCCGGCAGCGCCTCACCGGAGGCGAATACATTGCGCAGGTCGAAGCATTCGCCCGCCCGATCGTCGGCCACGAAGACCGACAGCATGGACGGCACGAAGTGCACTGTGGTGACCTGCTCCTGCGCGATGGTCTGGACCAGGTAGGCCGGATCGCGATGGCCGTCCGGCTTCGCGATGACCAGGCGCGCGCCGACCTGCAGCGGCCACCAGAATTCCCATACCGACACATCGAAGGTCGCCGGCGTCTTCTGCAGCACCACATCGCCGCGATCCAGCCCGTATTCGGCCTGCATCCAGACCAGACGGTTGACGATCGCGGCATGGCTGACCGCCACACCCTTCGGACGACCGGTCGAACCCGAGGTGAAGATCACGTACGCGGTATTCGAAGGCCGCAGCGGCGCAAGGCGTTCGGCATCGATCAGCGGTTCGTCGGAGTATGCCGAGAGATCCAGCGCCTCGATCTCGAGCGTCGGCGTCGAGCCCGCGTCGAACTCGTCGGCGGCGGTGGTCAGCACGCAGACCGGCTGCGCGGTGTCGAGCACATACCGGGTGCGGTCGACTGGATGATCGGGATCCAGCGGCACATACGCGCCGCCTGCCACGCTCACCGCGTACATGCCGATCACCAGCTCGAAGGATCGGCGCATGCCGAGCGCGACCATCGAATCGGGTCCGACACCCAGCGAAACCAGGTACCGGGCAAGGCGATTCACCCGCGCGGTGAATTCGCCGTAGGAGATGGTGGTCCCATCGAAGCTCAGCGCGATCGACTTCGGGCTCCGCGCCGCCTGCTCCTCGAACATCGAGACCAGGGTGGCCTGGGCATCGACGACATAGGCCGTCTCGTTCCACTTTTCGAGCACCTTGGCGCGTTCAGTGGCATCGAGCAGATCGACATCACCGACCGCGACGGCCGGATCCGCGACCACCGCATGCAGCAGGCGGACGAGGCGCTGGGCGACACCGGCGATCGTCTTCGCGTCGAACATATCGGTGGCGTAGGCGAATTCGGCGGTCATGCCATCCGCATTCCCGGCCGCGTCGAGCCGGTCGGCGAGGTTCAGGTGCAAATCGAACTTCGCGGTCACCACGTCGAGCGGCACACCGGCCACTTCGAGACCGGGCAGCGCGAACGATGCCTCACCGGTGTTCTGGAACGACAGCATCACCTGGAACAGCGGATGCCGCGCCTGCGAACGGGCCGGGTTGAGGATGTCGACCAGGCGCTCGAACGGCAGGTCGGCGTGGCCGAAGGCAGCCAGATCGGCTTCCCGTGCCCGCGCGACCAAGTCGGCGAAGGACGCACCGGAATCGATCGGCGTGCGCAGCACGAGCGTATTGACGAACATGCCGATCGCATCGTCGAGCACGGCCTCGCCGCGCCCCGCGACCGCAGTGCCGATGGCGATATCGTCGCTGCCGGACAGGCGCGCGAGCAGTGCCGCGAAGGCCGCGTGCACCACCATGAACAAGCTCGCGCCGTTCGCGCGGGCCAGTGCGTTGAGCTCGGTCAGCAACTGCGCGTCGATGCCGAATTCGTAGACATCGCCGCGGTTGGACGCTACGGCCGGACGCGAACGATCCGAGGGCAGATCCAGCTGATCGGGCAGTCCGGCCAGATTCCGCGACCAGTACGCGACCTGCTGGGCGATCAGCGATTCCGGATCGTCCTCGGAGCCGAGGGTGTCGCGCTGCCAGAGCGCGAAGTCGGCGTACTGCACCGGCAGCGGCGCCCAGGCGGGCGATTCGCCACGGCTGCGGGCCGCGTAGGCGACCATCACATCGCGGGCCAGCGGACGCGCCGACCAGCCGTCACCGGAGATGTGGTGCACCACGAAGACCAGCACGTGGGTTTCAGTCGACGAGCCGTCTGTACTTTCTGGTCGCTGCGCAGGCTCCGCTCCCGCATTTCCTGGTCGCTGCGCAGGCTCCGCTCCCGCAATTCCTGGTCGCTGCGCAGGCTCCGCTCCCGCTGGCGCCTCGAGCCGGAACAGCTTGGCGCGCACCGGAACCGCGGCAGTGACGTCGAAGCCGGTCAGCACCGACTCGCTGATGCGATCACGAATATCGGCCTCCGACACCACGACCGGCGTCAGGTCGAGGTGGACCTGACCGGTGGGCAGCACGACCTGTACACCCTGACCGTTGGCGGTCTCCGGGTAGACGGTGCGCAGCACCTCGTGCCGGTCCATCACATCGGCGACGGCCATGCGCAGCGCATCGGTGTCGAGTGCGCCGGTGAGCCGCACCGCCAGCGGGATGTTGTTGACGGCGGTCTGGTTGTCGA
This sequence comes from Nocardia sp. NPDC050412, assembly GCF_044458825.1. Lineage (NCBI taxonomy): Bacteria > Bacillati > Actinomycetota > Actinomycetes > Mycobacteriales > Nocardiaceae > Nocardia > Nocardia sp. NPDC050412. Next base: position 139,062 of record NZ_JBITIJ010000016.1, on the reverse strand, counting down.
AGCGGTTGAGGAACCACATCCGCTGCTGGGCCAGCGAGAGCGGAATCTGTTCCGGCCGTGGTCCGGCCGTCAGTTCCCGACGTCCGCCGGTGCCCTGCTGACCCTCCATCCGCGCGGCGAGCGCGGCCACATTCGGCGCCTCGAACAGCAGCCGCACCGGAATGCGGGTGTCGAGTGCGGCGCCGAGGCGGGCCACCACCTGGGTGGCGATCAGCGAGTTGCCGCCGAGGTCGAAGAAGTCGTCGTCGAGACCGACCGGACGCGCGCCGTCCGCGCTCGACAGACCGAGCACCTCGGCGAAGGTGTCGGCCACGATCTCTTCGATCGGGGTCGACGGTGCGCGGAATTCCTTGGCCTCGAAGGCGGGTTCGGGCAGTGCGCGGCGGTCGAGCTTGCCGTTGGGGTTCAGCGGCATGGCGTCGAGCACCATGAGCGCCGCCGGAACCATGTAGGACGGCAGTAGCGCGGTCAGGTGCCTGCGCAGCGCGTCGATGTCGACGGTGGCGCCGTTCGCGGGTACCACGTAGCCGACCAGCTGATCGCCGGTCCTGGCATCCGAACGCACCAGCGCGACCGCCTGCGCCACCGAATCGTGTGCGGTGAGCGCGGTTTCGATCTCGCCGAGCTCGATACGCAGACCGCGCAGCTTCACCTGGAAGTCGGTGCGGCCGAGGTACACGATCGCACCGTCGGCATTGCGGGTGACCAGGTCGCCGGTGCGGTACATGCGAGCGCCCGGTGCGCCGAACGGGTTGGCTACGAAGCGGTCCGCGGTGAGATCCGTGCGGCCGAAGTAGCCGCGCGCCAGCTGCGCACCGGCCAGATACAACTCACCCGCGACACCCGGCGCTACCGGGTGCAGGCGCGAATCCAGGACGTACGCCTGCGAATTCCACACCGGCAGGCCGATCGGCACCGCGCCTTCGACCTTCTCGGCCACCGGGCCGTGGGTCGCGTGCACGGTGAATTCGGTCGGGCCGTACAGGTTGTAGAGCTCGGCCGAGCTGACCCGGCGAATGGCGGTCGCGGCATCGGCGGTGAATGCCTCACCGGCGATGAGGAGTGCGCGCAGCGATGCCAGGGCCGCACTGCCGACGGCCGCGTCGACACTGCTCGCGAAGACGCTCAGCATCGAGGGCACGAACGAGGTCATGGTGACCCGTTCGGCCGCGATCACGTCGGCCAGGTACTGCGGATCACGATGGCCGTCCGGGCCGGCCACCACGATTCGGCCACCGGTGCTCAACGGGCCGAACAGTTCCCACACCGACACGTCGAAGGTGGCAGGGGTCTTGAACAGCACGACGTCATCGGCACTGATGCCGTATTCACCGGTGATCCAACGGATCTGGTTGACGACGGCAGCGTGCGGCACGGCCACACCCTTCGGCCGACCGGTCGAACCCGAGGTGAAGATGACGTACGCCGGGTTGCTCGGCCGCAACGGCGCATTCCGCTCCGCATCGGTGACCGGCTGGTCCGAGTACTCGGACAGATCCAGGTCATCGATGACGAGTGTGGGCAGGCCGGTGCCGTCGAAGTCGTCACGCGAGGTGGTCAGTACACACACCGGCGCGGCGGAATCGAGCACGTAGCCGATCCGCTCCGCGGGCTGATCGAGGTCGAGCGGCACATAACCACCACCGGCCTCCTGCACGGCGTACGCCGCGACCACGAGGTCGACGGAACGCCGAAGACCGAGGGCCACCAGGCTCTCCGGGCCGACCCCATCCGCGATGAGGCGACGCGCCAACCGGTGCACACGAGCACCGAATTCGGCATACGTGAGCGAATCACCCGTCGCCGGATCCGCGATCGCGACCGCATCCGGCGTCGCAGCGGCCTGCCTGGCGAATTCGTCGACCAGCGTGCCGACCGTACCGAGGTCGCGCTCGGTGTCGTTCCAACCACGCAGTGCCAGTTCGGCTTCGGATGCATCGAGCAGATCGATATCGCCGATGGCCCGATCCGGTTCGGCCGCGACGGCTTGCAGCAGCCGGTTGAACCGCTGCCCGAACGCCGCCATGGTGTTCGCGTCGAAAAGGTCGGTGGCGTAGATCAATTCGGCCGCGATACCCGACGGAGCGACCGTGGTGGCACCGGCACCGTTCGAGGTGCTGATCGGGGTCGTGGTCTGCTCCGAAAGCACCAGCTGCAGATCGAATTTGGCCACATCGATCGGCAGCTCGACACCGCTGACCGTGAGTCCGGGCAGTTCCAGGCTGTTCTGGCCGGTGTTCTGGAACGACAGCATCACCTGGAACAGCGGATGGCGCGCCTGCGAGCGGACCGGGTTCAGGATCTCCACCAACCGCTCGAACGGCAGGTCGGCATGTCCGAACGCGCCGATATCGATGGCGCGCACGGTGCGCAGCAACTCGGTGAAGGTGGCCTCGCCGTCGATCGGTGTCCGCAGCACCAGGGTGTTGACGAACATGCCGATCAGATCATCGAGCGCGCGCTCACCACGTCCGGCGATCGGCGTACCGATGGCGATGTCTTCCTCACCGGACAGCCGCGACAGCAGCACGGCCAGCGCGGTGTGCGCGACCATGAACAGTGTCGTACCCCTGGTGCGCGCGAGTTCGGTGAGCTTGCCATGGGTTTCGGCATCGATCTCGAACACGTGCGTGGCACCGCGGCCCGATGCCACCGCCGGACGCGGCCGGTCGACGGGCAGGTCGAGCTGTTCAGGCAGCCCGCGCAGAGTCCTGGACCAGAACTCGATCTGCGCCGAGATCACCGATTCCGGATCGGATTCGGCGCCGAGCACCGCGCGCTGCCACAGCGCGAAGTCGGCGTACTGCACCTCGAGCGGACGCCACGAGGGCTCGCCGCCCTCGACGCGGGCGGCGTAGGCCGTCATCACGTCGCGGGTGAGCGGGCCCATAGAGAAGCCGTCGGCCGAAATGTGGTGCACCACCAGGGCGAGCACATGTTCGGTCGGGCTGATCTCGAACAGCTTGGCCCGGAACGGGACTTCGACGGTGACATCGAAGCCGGTCAGGATGACCTCCGCAACGCGCTGCGGCAGTTCGGCCTCGGTCACATCGATCGGCGTCAGATCCGGGATCACCCGGGCGGTGGAGACGGTCTGCTGGTAGGCGGTGCCGTCGTATTCCGGGTAGTAGGTGCGCAGCGATTCGTGGCGGGCCAGCACATCGGCCACCGCGATCTGCAGTGCCTGCCGGTCGAGCAGACCCGACAGCCGCACCGCGGCCGGGATATTGTCCACGGCCGATTCCGGATCGAAGCGGTTGAGGAACCACATGCGCTGCTGGGCCAGCGACAGCGGCACCCGCTCGGGGCGCTGCTGCGGCACCAGGGCCGTGCGCCCACCGGCACCGGCCCGGGACTCCGCGCGGGCCGCGAGCGCGGCCACCGTGGAGGCCTCGAACAGTTCACGGACACCGAGATCGGTATCCAATGCGGCCGAGAGCCGGGCGGCGACCTGGGTGGCGCTCAGCGAGTTGCCGCCGAGTGCGAAGAAGTCGTCGTCGAGGCCGACGCGTTCCAGGCCGAGCACATCGGCGTAGGTGGCCGCGATGATCTCCTCGACCGGCGTGGTCGGCGCGCGGAATACCGCGGCCTCGAACACCGGTGCGGGCAGTGCCTTGCGATCCAGCTTGCCGGAGGCGTTGAGCGGGAAGGCGTCGAGCACGATGACCACCGACGGGACCATGTACGCGGGCAACTGCCGTGCCAGGTCCTCGCGCACCGTCTCGATATCGAGCCGCAGGTTCGGCGTCGCGATGACATACGCGACGAGCTGGTCGCCGGTGTGCTGATCACTGCGCACCACGACGACGGCCTGGGCGATCTCGTCCAGCGCGGTGAGCGCCTGCTCGATCTCGCCGAGTTCGATGCGCAGACCGCGCAGCTTCACCTGGAAGTCGGTGCGGCCCAGGTAGTCCAGCTCGCCGTCGGCCGTCCAGGCCACCAGGTCGCCGGTGCGGTACATGCGCGCGCCGTCGGCGGCGAACGGGTTCGCGACGAACCGATCACTGGTCAGGTCCGGGCGCGCGACATAGCCGCGGGCCAACTGGGTGCCCGCCAGATACAGCTCACCCGCGACACCGACCGGAACCGGCCGCAGTCGCGAATCCAGCACGTAGACCTGGGTATTGAAGACCGGCGCACCGATCGGCACGGTGTCGGTATCGGTCGCGACCACCTCGTGGAAGGTGACGTCGACGGCAGCCTCGGTCGGACCGTACAGGTTGTGCAGCGCCGCACCGGTGAGCTCGCGCAGGCGATGCGCGGGCTTGGGCGGCAGCGCCTCACCGGAGGCGAAAACCAGTCGCAGCGAATCACACCGTGCCGCGGCCGCATCGGCCACGAAGACCGACAGCATGGACGGCACGAAGTGGGTCACGGTGACCCGCTCCGCGGTAACGATCTCGGCGAGGTAGGCCGGATCGCGGTGCCCGTCCGGCTTCGCGATGACCAGCCGCGCACCGATATGCAACGGCCAGAAGAACTCCCACACCGAAACGTCGAAGGTGGCGGGCGTCTTCTGCAGGACGGCATCGGTGCTGGTCAGCCCGTAGGCCGACTGCATCCACACCAGACGGTTCACGATCGCGGCATGGCTGACCGCCACACCCTTCGGACGTCCGGTCGAACCCGAGGTGAAGATCACGTACGCGGTATTCGACGGGCGCAGCGGCGCACGCCGTTCCGCCTCGGTCACCGGCTCGTCCGACAACCCGAACAGGTCGAGCAGATCTATGCGCACCTGGGCGGTATCGATCTTCAGATCGTCACCGGAAGTCAGCACGCAGACCGGATCGGCGGTGGCGAGAATGTATTCCGTGCGCTCGGCCGGATGATCCGGATCCAGCGGCACATACGCGCCACCGGCCACGGCCACCGCGTACATGCCGACCACCAGATCGATCGAGCGCCGCATACCGAGGGCCACATACGATTCCGGGCCGACACCGCGTTCGATGAGCCAGCGCGCCAAGCCGTAGACCCGGGCGCCGAACTCGGCATAGGTCAGACTTGTCCCCTCGAACGTCAGCGCGGTCGCGTCCGGAGTCGCGGCGAGCTGGGCCTCGAACATCGAGACCAGCGTGGCCCCGTGAGCGGAGCCTGCGGAGCGAGCCGACAGCCCGTGAGCGGAGCCTGCGGAGCGAGCCGACAGCACAGCGTCGACGTCGTGTGCGGTGTCGTTCCAACCCGACACCACGAGTTCGCGCTCGGCGGTATCGAGCAGTTCGATATCGCCCACCGCTGCAGCGGGTTCGGTGGTGATCGCGGTGAGCACCCGCACCAGGCGATCGGCGATGCGGCGCACTGTCTGCTCATCGAAAAGGTCGCGCAGGTAGCCCGCGCGAACCCGCAGCTGGGAGTCCAGCTGCGCGATCAGGGTCAGCGGATAATGCGTGGCGTCGGCGGCCTGCATATCGACCACAGCCATGCCGTCGATATCGGCGGCCTGCGCCCGTATGCCCTCGGCATCCACCGGGTAGGACTCGAAGACCACCAGCGTGTCGAACAGACCGCCGATTCCGGCGGCGGACTGGATATCGGCCAAGCCGACGTAGTGGTGATCGAGCAGATCCGCCTGCTCGCCCTGGGTCCGGGTGAGCAACTGCTCCACCGATTCCGACGGATCGAAGCGCACCCGCACCGGAACGGTATTGATGAACAGACCGACCATCGATTCGACGCCGGACAGCTGTGCCGGACGGCCGGACACCGTGGTGCCGAACAGCACATCATCACGGCTGGTCATCCGGCCGATCAGAATGCCCCAGGCGACCTGCAGCACGGTATTCGGCGTAACGCCGAGCGAAGCGGCGAGTGCGGTGAGTCGCGCGGTCGCCTGCTCGTCCAGCTCGAAGAAGTATTCGCCGGACAGCGCGGTGATCTCGCGGCTCGCGTCCGGACGCGACAGCAGCGTCGGTTCGCTGACACCGCGCAGCGCGGTGGTCCACGCGGCCACCGAGGCCGCATGATCCTGCTGCCCGGTCCATTCCAGGAAGTGCCGGTAGGAGCGCACCGCGGGCAGCACATTGGCATCGGCGTGCGCCGCGTAGAGCACCAGCAGATCCCGCATGAGCAGCGGCATGGACCAGCCGTCGAGCAGGATGTGGTGGTTGGAGACCACGAACTGCCAACTGTCGGTATCCGATGGGGCAGCCGCGGGTCCCTCCGTGGTTACGCGGGCTGCCGCTCCCGCCCGGGCGGTTTGGATCAGCGTGAAGCGGATCAGCGGCGGCTCGGTCAGATCGAAGCGCTGCATGCGGTCGGCGGCGATGAGATCGGCGGCGTCACCGGATTCGGTCCGGTCGTGCTCGGCCCAGGCGACGCGGACGCTGTCGAGGACGACCTGCACCGGGTTGCCGTCGTTATCGGTGACGAATGCGGTGCGCAGGTTCTCGTAGCGATCCACCAGAGCCTGTGCGGCCGAACGCAATCGGATCGGATCCACCCGGCCGGTGAGCGTCAGTACGGCCTGCGCGGTGTAGACGTCCACCGAGGTGGCGGCCAGGCGCGCGTGGAACAGCAGACCGGCCTGCAGTGCGGACAGCGGCCAGATATCGGCCAGTGCCGGGTAGCGCTGCTCCCAGTTGTCGATATCGCGCTGTGTCAGTTCCCGCCCCCCGCCGCCCCGCGCCGAGCGCACCAGGGTGAAGTCGGACGGGGTGTGCCCGCCCGCGCCATTCGAATTGGCGTGCCGGGCAACCGCTTCCAGTGCGGTGGTCCACAGTTCGCCGAATTCGCGGACCTGCGCGGCATCGAGCAGGGTGCTCGGGTAGCCGATATTGGCGGTCAGCTTGTCGCCGACCACGATGGCATTGATATCCAGCGGCGCCATCGCGGGCATATCCGCGTCGTAGGCGCCACCGAGCGCACCGAGTTCGGCGGCCGGGATCCAGCCGAAGCCGCGCAGCGCCTCGGGCACATCGCCCTCGGAGACGCGGCCCAGGTAGTTGAAGCTCACCTGGCCCGGCTGTTCGACGGGCAGTTCCGAGGCGGTTGCCTCGTTCATGTAGCGCAGCAGGCCGTAGCCGATGCCCTTGTCCGGCACCGCGAGCAACTGCTCCTTGACCGCCTTGACGGCCTTGCCGAGCGCCGGACCACCGGCCAGCGCGGCATCGATATCGATGCCGGACAGATCGAAGCGGACCGGGAAGATCGCGGTGAACCAGCCGACGGTGCGCGAGAGATCCGCGCCGGGCACGATGCCCTCTTCGCGGCCGTGGCCCTCCAGGCGGATCAGCAACGCATCGTCGGTGCGGGCGGTGCTGCGACCCGCGCGCCACTTCGCGGTCGCCAGAGCGAGCGCGGTGAGCAGACCGTCGTTGACGCCGCCGTGGAACAGCGCGGGCACGGTGGTCAGCAGCGCCTTGGTGACCTCGGCGGACACCTCGACCTGCAGTTTTTCGATGGCACCCGAGGTATCCACGGTCGGATCCAGCGCACGCTCGGTCAGCAGCGGATCCGCCGTAGCGACCACCGAACGCCAGTAGTCGAGTTCGGCCACCCGCCCCGCGCTTTCGGCCTCGCGACGCAGCGCGTCCGCCCAGGCGCGCATCGAGGTCGCGGGCGCGACGAGCTGCGGCTCCTGACCCGCGGTGAGTTGACCCCACGCGGCGACGAAGTCCGGCACCAGGATGCGCCAGGAAACACCGTCCACCACGAGGTGATGGGCGGCCACGATGAGGCGGCCGCCGCGGCTGCCGTCCGAGGGGTCCAGCCAGACGAACCGAATCACCACGCCCGCAGCCGGATCGAGTCGATCCAGCGCGGTATCCAATGCGGCGGAAGCGATTTCGAACAGTCCGGCATCGTCGATATTCGCATCGAATTCGGTGTGATCGATCAGCGCGTCCACATCGATGGTGCCCGGCTCGGCGGTCTCGAGGATCCAGTCGTCATCCTCGCGGTACAGCCGCGCCCGCAGCATGTCGTGGCGGTCGACCACGGCGGCAGCGGTTTTCGCGATGCCAGCGCGATCGATACCGACCGGCAATTCGAGTGCCATGGTCTGGTTGAACCGGCCGAACGAACCCTGCCGCTGCGCCATGAACCGGACCACCGGGGTCAGCGGCATGGTGCCGATGCCGCCACCGGGCAGCTCGGCCAGCGCCTCGACGGCGGTTTCGGTGCTGTCGGCGGTCTCGGCGACCGCGGCGAGTCCGGCCACGGTGCGCTGCTCGAAGACATTCCGCGGGGTGAAGACCACACCGCGCGCCTTGGCCCGCGAAACCAGCTGGATGGACACGATGCTGTCGCCGCCGAGTGCGAAGAACGAATCGTCGACACCGACACGCTCGACACCGAGCACCTCGGCGAAGACCTCGGCAATGGTGTGCTCGATCGGCGTACGCGGTGCGCGGAAGACCACCTCGGTCGCGAAGACCGGCTCCGGCAGCGCCTTACGGTCCAGCTTGCCGACCGGGGTCAGCGGAATATGGTCGATCACCATCACCGAGGACGGCACCATGTACGCGGGCAGGCGTTCCTCGACGTGCGCGGTCAGCTCGGCGACATCGATCGAATGACCCGGTACCGCAACCACATACGACACGAGCGAGGTCGCGCCCGCGGCACCCTTGTGGCCGACGGTGACCGCGAAATCGACGCTCTGGTGCGAGGCCAGCGCCACGTCGATCTCACCGAGTTCGATGCGGAAGCCGCGCACCTTGACCTGGAAGTCGGAGCGGCCCACATATTCGACCTCACCGGTGCGCGTCCAGCGGACCACGTCACCGGTTCGGTACATGCGCGCACCCGCGACATACGGGTTGGCCACGAAGCGTTCGGCGCTCAGCCCGGCGCGGGCGTGATAACCGCGCGCCAACTGGATGCCCGACAGATACAGCTCACCCGCGACACCCACCGGCACCGGCCGGAGCTGGGCGTCCAGGATCAACGACTGCATGCCGCGGATCGGCGCACCGATCACCACCGTGTCACCGGCCACCAGCGGCTCGCTGATATTGGTCATGATGGTGGTCTCGGTCGGACCGTAACCATTGTGGAAGCTGCGGATGGACCCGTTCTCCAGCGGCACCGCCCATTTCGCGACCAGATCCGCCGGAACCGCCTCGCCACCGGCGACCAGTACGCGCAGCGAGTCCAGGCCGGTCGGATCGAAGGTGGCCAGCGCGGCGGGTGTGATGAACGCGTGGGTGACCCGCTCGGTGCGGATCAGCTCGGACAGTTCCTCACCGCCGTACACGCCGGGCGGGGTCACCACCAGCGCGCCGCCCGCGCCGACCGCGAGCAGCAGCTCCAGGATCGAGGCGTCGAAGCTCGGCGAGGCGAAATGCAGTGCGCGCGAACCGGAATCGAGGTCGTAGCGCACGATCTGCTCGACGCTGAAGTTCGCGAGTCCGGCATGGGTGACCACCACGCCCTTGGGCACACCGGTGGAGCCCGAGGTGTAGATGACGTAGGCCGGATGCGCCGGCCGCAGCGGGCGGACCCGGTCGGCGTCGGTGACCGGACCGCCGTCGAATCCGTCCAGGTCGAGCTCGTCGAGCACCAGCCAGCGCACCGAATCCGGCAGGCCATCGCGAACCGCCGCGACCGTCAGGCCGACCGGGGAACCGGAATCCGTGACCATGTGGGCGATGCGCTCGGCCGGGTAGTTCGGGTCGACGGGCACGAATGCCGCACCCGCCTTCGACACCGCCCAGGCTGCGAAGACCGAATCCGCGGACCGCGGCACGCCGACGGCGACCAGATCCTCGGTACCGATGCCCTCGGCAATGAGCAAGCGCGCCAACCGGTTCGACCGCTCATCGAGGTCGCCATAGGACACACGTGTCCCCTGGAACACCACCGCGGTCGCCTTCGGATCCATCGCGGCGGCCTCGGCCAGCAGCTCGGGCAGGGTGCGCGCGGGCACCGCGGGCGCACCGGTGCGGGCGATCAGCTCGGCCCGCTCCTGCGCGTCGAGCACATCGATGACACCGACCGGGGCGGTCGGGTCGGCGGCGATGGCCTCCAGCACTCGCCGCCAACGCTGCGTGATCAGCTCGGCGCTCGACACGTCGAACAGCTCGGTGGCGTAGGTGAGCGCCAAAGTCATTCCGCCGGAACCGGTTTCCGACAGCGTGAACTGCAGGTCGAAGCGGGCCACATTCTCTTCGAGGTCCAGTGCGGACACCGAAAGACCCGGTAATTCGAGTGCGGTGCGCTCCAGGTTCTGGAATGCGAGCATCACCTGGAACAGCGGGTTGCGCGCCTGCGAACGTTCCGGCGCGAGCAGTTCCACCAGCCGTTCGAACGGCACGTCGGCATTGCCGAAGGCATCCAGGTCGGTCGAGCGCACCCGGTCCAACAGCGCCGTGAACGGCTCCGACTGATCGATGCCGGCGCGCAGCACGAGGGTGTTGACGAACATGCCGACGAGGTCGTCGAGTGCTTGCTCACCGCGTCCCGCGATCGGCGAGCCGACGGCGATATCGTCGGTGCCCGACAGCCGGGCCAGCAGCACGGAGAGCGCGCTGTGCATGACCATGAACAGCGAGGCACCGCGTCGGCGAGCGATATCTTCCAGCGCCGCGATGAGTTCGGCGGGCAGTTCGGTTTGCAGGGTCGCACCGCGATGCGAGGCGATCGCGGGGCGCGGCCGGTCGGTGGGCAACGGCAGTTCGTCCGGGACGCCGTCGAGTGCGCGCTGCCAGTGCGCCACCTGACGCGCCATCAGCGAATTCGGATCGTCCTCGCTGCCGAGGACCTCGCGCTGCCAGATGGCGAAGTCCGCGTACTGCACCGGCAGCGGCGCCCAGCCGGGCGCGGCGTCCTGGGCGCGCGCGGTGTAGGCGAGCATCACGTCGCGGGTCAGCGGGCCGATGGAGAAGCCGTCGGCCGCGATGTGGTGCACCACGACGACGAACACATGCTCATCGGCACCGGCGGAGAAGAGCCTGGTCCGCAGGGGAGCCTGTTCGGACACATCGAATCCGGCGGTCACGAATTCGGTCACCACCGCGGTCAGCTCGGCCGGATCGACCGAAACCGGTTGCAGGTCGAGCGCGATCGCGTCGGCGGGCACGATCACCTGGACCGGGGTGCCGCCGTGCTCCGGATAGCGGGTGCGCAGCGATTCGTGCCTGCGCACCACATCGGCCACCGCCAGTCGCAGCGCCTCGATATCGAGCGCACCGGTCAACCGGATGGCGACCGGGAGGTTGTAGGCCGCGGATGTGGTGTCGTACTTGTTCAGGAACCACATGCGCTGCTGTGCGAACGACAGCGGCACGAGTTCGTCGGCCTTGCGCGGGCGGGCGACCAGCCGGGCGCGCGCGGCGCCATCGGCATGCGATTCCACCCGGGCCGCGAGCGCTTCCACGGTGGAGGCCTCGAACAGCGCACGCACCGGGACGGTGGTGCCGAGCGCCGCGCCGATCCGGGCGACCACCCTGGTCGCGATCAGCGAGTTGCCGCCGAGATCGAAGAAGTCGTCGTCGACACCGACCCTCGGCAGGTCGAGCACATCGGCGAAGACCGCGGCGACGGTTTCCTGGACCGGTGTCACCGGGGCACGGAAGGCCTTGGCCTGCACCGCGGGCGCGGGCAGCGCGCGACGGTCCAGCTTGCCGTTGACGGTCAACGGAATCCACTCGAGCCGCACCAGTGCCGCGGGCACCATATAGGACGGAAGTCGTTGCGCCGCACCACTGCGCACCACATCGAGGTCCGGGATCACCTCGGGTTCGGCGACCACATAGGCCACGATCCGCTGATCGCCCGGCTGATCCTCGCGCACGATGACCGCGGCCTGGGCAATGCCCGGCTGGGCCAGAATGGCGGATTCGATCTCGCCGAGTTCGATGCGGAAGCCGCGCACCTTGACCTGATCGTCGGCGCGGCCGAGATATTCGAGTTCGCCGAAGCGGTTCCAGCGCGCGAGGTCGCCGGAGCGGTACAGGCGCGTGCCCGCGGCCTCCGCGTCGGCGAGCGGGTTCGCGACGAAGCGGGTGGTGGTCAGGTCCGAGCGGCCGAGGTAGCCACGGGCCAACTGCGGTCCCGCGACATACATTTCGCCCGCGACGCCGACCGGAACCGGCCGCAGCCGGTTATCGAGGACGTACACGCGCAGACCCGCGATGGCACGACCGACCACACTGCCGGAGGCGGCCGCGATGGTCGCGGCGTCCAGCGCGCGGTAGGACACGTGCACCGTGGTCTCGGTGATGCCGTACATGTTGACCAGCAGCGGAGCGGCAGGCGCGGAGCCTGCGGAGCGCCCACCGGCACCGTCGCCGTGTCGGGCAACCCAATCCGAAAGCCTGCGCAGTTCGAGGGCTTCACCACCGAACACCACGTAGCGCAAGGCCAGCGGGTTGGCATCCGGTGCGGCATTGCGATCCGCCTCGGCCAATTGGTAGAACGCGGACGGCGTCTGGTTGAGCACCGTGACCTGTTCCACCCGCAGCAGTTCCAGGAACTGTTCGGGCGAGCGCGAGGTGTAGTAGTCGACGACCACCAGGGTGCCGCCGAACAGCAGCGGACCCCACAGCTCCCACACCGAGAAGTCGAAGGCGTAGGAGTGGAACAGCGTCCACACATCGCCGGGGCCGAAGCCGAAGTCGCGATCGGTATTGGCGAACAGCCGCACCACATTCCGGTGCGCGACCGCCACACCCTTCGGGCGTCCGGTCGAGCCGGAGGTGTAGATCACGTACGCGACATTGTCCGGCGTCAGCGCCGCGAGCCGGTCGGCGTCGGTGATCGGGGCGTCGTCGGCATCCTCGACATTGCCGGTCTCCACCGCGAACCCGTCGAGCACCACGGTCGGCAGCTCGGCGGGCACCGTCACCTGGACCGTGGAATCGAGGACCACGCTGGTCGGACGCGAATCCGCGAGTACGTAGGCGATGCGGTCGGCCGGGTAGGTCGGATCGACCGGCACGTAGCCCGCACCGGTCTTCACCACCGCGAGCAGCGCAACCACGAGATCCAGCGAGCGCGGCAGGATCACCGCGACCAGCGACTCGGGGCCGGCGCCGTCGGCGATCAGCCTGCGCGCCAACACATTCGCGCGCCGATCCAGCTCCGCGTAGGTCAGCGATTCGATGCCGAATTTGGCCGCCGTATTGTCCGGATGCGCGGCCACCGCCTGCTCGAACAGGTCGACCAGGGTGGTACCGGGTGCGTTGAATCGCGCCGCGCTGTGTCGTCTTGCGGCGCTCCCGGCGCCCTCCGTGCGCGCCAGACTGTCGAATCCGGACGACACCCAGCGCTGCGACACATTGAGCCGCTCGGCCTCACCGAGCAGATCGATATCGCCGATGACGATCTCGGGATCCTCGACCACACTCTGCAGAATCCGGACAAGGCGATCGGCGAAGGACGCCACCGTCTCCGGATCGAACAGCTCGGTGGCGTAATTCCACGACAGGCCCAGCGCACCGTCGGCGGTCTCGCCGACGGTCAGCTGCACATCGAATTTGGCTGTGCCGGGATCGAATTCGACCACCGACAGCTCGACACCGGGCAGCGCGACGGTGCCCATATCCGCGGCCGAGGCGGCCTCGAAGGTCAGCGCCACCTGGAACAGCGGGTGATGCGCCTGCGACCGGGCCGGGCTGATCACGTCGACCAGCCGCTCGAACGGCACATCGGCATTGGCGAAGGCCGCCAGATCGGTGCGGCGCACCTGCGCGAGCAGATCACTGAACTTGGCGCTCGGCTCGACCTCATTGCGCAGCACCAGCGTATTGACGAACATGCCGACCAGATCGTCGAGCGCGCGTTCACCGCGGCCCGCGATCGGGGTGCCGATGGCGATATCGGTGCTGTTGGACAGCCGGGCCGCCCAAGCCGCAAGTGCCGCGTGCATGACCATGAACAGCGTGACGCCACGGGCGCGGGCGAGTTCGGCCAGTGCGGCGTGCAATTCGGCATCGATCGAGAAGCCATGGGTGCCACCGGCATTGGAGGCGATTTCGGGCCGCGAGCGGTCGGCGGGAAGTTCGATCTGATCGGGCAGATCGGCCAGCTGCTCGGTCCAGTACGCGAGCTGCTGTGCCGCGACGGATTCCGGATCGTCCTCGCTGCCGAGCACCGCGCGCTGCCACAGCGCGTAGTCGGCGTACTGGACATCCAGCGGCGCCCAGGTGGGCACCTCACCGCGGCTGCGCTCGGTGTAGGCCAGCACCACGTCGCGCAGCAGCGGCCGCAGCGAGAAACCGTCACCACTGATGTGGTGCATGACGAGCACCGCGACGTGGGTGTGCTCATCAATGCTGAGCAGGTTGGCCCGGAACGGCACCTCACTGGTCACATCGAAGTGCACACTCGCCAGCTCGACGATGCGCGCGGGCACCGCGCCGGGGGCGATCGCCTCGGCGGCCAGCTCGAAGCGCACCTCATCGGTGTGCAGAACGTGCTGGTAACCGGTGCCTTCGACCTCCGGGTAGATGGTGCGCAGCGCCTCGTGCCTGGCCAACACATCGCCGATGGCGGCATTCAGCGCGGCGATATCGACCTCGCCGGTGAGCCGCACGGCAACCGGAATGTTGTTGACGGCGGTGCGGTTGTCGAAGCGGTTGAGGAACCACATCCGCTGCTGGGCCAGCGATAGCGGGACCAGCTCGGGGCGCGGCTGCGGAGTCAGCGGTGCCCGACCACCTTCACCGGCGGCCGATTCCACCAGCGCGGCCAGTGCCGCGACATTCGGGGCCTCGAACAGCGCGCGCACCGGGATCTGAGTATCCAGTGCCGCACCTAGGCGTGCCGCCACCTGGGTGGCGATCAGCGAGTTGCCGCCGAGTTCGAAGAAGTCGTCGTCCAGGCCGACGCCGTGTCCGACGCCCTGCAGACCGAGTACTTCCGCGAAGGTGCCCGCGACGATCTCCTCCACCGGGGTGGTGGGCGCGCGGAATACCTTGGCCGCGAACGTCGGTGCGGGCAGCGCCTTGCGATCCAGCTTGCCGGAGGCATTGAGCGGGAACTCGTCGAGCACCACGTAGGCCGCGGGCACCATGTAGGCGGGCAACTGCACACCGAGGGTGTTCTTGACGGTCTCGATATCGACGGCCCGGTCCGGATTCGCGACCAGGTAGGCGACCAGCTGATCGCCGGTCCGCTCATCGGAGTGCACCAGCACGACCGCCTGCGCCACCGCGTCCTGTGCGGTGAGCGCCGATTCGATCTCGCCGAGTTCGATACGCAGACCGCGCAGCTTCACCTGGAAGTCGGTGCGACCCAGGTACTCCAGTTCACCGCGCGGTGTCCACATGACGAGGTCACCGGTGCGGTACATGCGCGCCGCGTCACCGAACGGGTTCGCGATGAAACGATCGGTGGTCAGGTCCGGGCGGCCGACATAGCCGTGCGCCAACTGCGCACCCGCCAGATACAGCTCACCCGGGACGCCCGCCGGCACCGGACGCAACCGCGAATCCAGCACGTAGACCTGGGTGTTGAACACCGGGGCACCGATCGGCACCGAGCTGATATCGGCATCGGTCACCTCGTGGAAGGTGACGTCGACCGCGGCCTCGGTCGGGCCGTACAGGTTGTGCAGTCGCGCGCCGGTCAGCTGGCGCAGGCGCTGCGCGGCCACGGCGGGCAGCGCCTCACCGGAGGCGAAAACATTACGCAGACTGGTGCATTCGGCCGCGCGGTCCTCGGCGACGAATACCGAGAGCATGGACGGCACGAAGTGCACCGTGGTGACCTGCTCGTCGACGATCAGGTGCGCCATATAGGCCGGATCGCGGTGGCCGTCCGGCTTGGCGACGACCAGGCGGGCGCCGACCTGCAACGGCCAGAAAAACTCCCACACCGACACGTCGAAGGTCGCCGGAGTCTTCTGCAGCACAACATCTTCGGCGGACAGACCGTATTCGGCGTGCATCCACACCAGGCGGTTGACGATCGCGGCGTGCGAGACCGCGACACCCTTCGGCCGACCGGTCGAACCCGAGGTGAAGATCACGTACGCGGTATTGCCCGGACGCAGCGGACGATGCCGATCCGCGTCGGTCAGTGGTTCATCCGAGAACTCCGACAGGTCGAGTTCATCGATGCGGACCTGGCGTGACACCGTGGTCTCCAGATCGGTGCCCGCGGTCAGCACGCAGACCGGTCGCGCGGTCTCCAGGATGTAATCGATGCGCTCGGCCGGATGATCCGGATCCAGCGGCACGTAGGCACCACCGGCGGCATTGATCGCGTACATGCCGACGACCAACTCGATCGAGCGCCGCATACCAAGAGCCACATAGGATTCCGGGCCGACGCCGTTCTGCTTCAGCCAGCGCGCCAGCCGGTGCACCCGGGCTGCGAACTCGGCATAGGACAGAGTCGTCCCCTCGTAGCTGACCGCGTACGCGTTCGGCGTGCGCAGTACCTGCGCCTCGAACAGCGAAACCAGCGTCGCGGCCGCATCGCCGACCGGTGAGGTGAGCGCCGCGTCCACCGGGAATTCGGTCTCGTTCCACCGGCCGAGCACCTGGGCCCGCTCGGTGTCGTCGAGCAGGTCGATATCGCCGACCACGATCGCCGGTGCGGCGGTGATACCGCGCAGCACCCGGACGAACCGCTCGGCGAACACCTCCGCGAACCGATCGTCGAAAAGATCTGTGGCATAGACGAGTTCGGCGGCCATCTCCGATTCCGCACCCTCGCTCAGCGTGAGCTGCAGGTCGACCTTGGCCGTCGGCGGATCGATGCCGAGCTCGGAAACCGCGAGCCCGGGCAGCTCCAGCGAGGTGCGCCCGAGGTTCTGGAACGACAGCATCACCTGGAACAGCGGATGCCGCGCCTGCGAGCGGGCCGGGTTGAGCACCTCGACCAACCGCTCGAACGGCACATCGGCGTGCGCGAAAGCCTGCAGATCGCGTTCGCGCACCTGGGCGAGCAGATCGGTGAACGCTTCGGTCGGATCGACCTGGGTGCGCAGCACCAAGGTGTTGACGAACATGCCGACCAGGTCGTCGAGAACCTGCTCACCACGACCGGCAACCGGGATGCCGATGGCGATGTCATCCGAACCACTGAGCCGCGCGAGCAGGGTCGCGAATGCGCTGTGCACCACCATGAACAGCGTGGTGTTGTGCTCGTGCGCGAGGCGGTTCAGTGCCTCCACGAGCGCACCGGGCAGCTGGAATCGGTGCGTGCGCGCCTGATACGAAGCGACGACCGGCCGTGGCTTGGGCGAAAGACGCAGTTCCTCGGGCAGTCCGGCCAGGGTTTCCCGCCAGTAGCCGAGCTGTTCGGAGATCAGTGAGGTCGGATCGTCCTCGGAGCCGAGCGTTTCGCGTTGCCACAGTGCGTAATCCACGTACTGCACCGCCAGCGGCGGCCAGACCGGCGCGGATTCCGAACTGCGCGCGATATAGGCCGACATCAGATCGCGGACCAGCGGACGCATCGAGAAGCCGTCGGCCGCGATGTGATGCACCACGACTGCGAGCACATGGTGCTGCGTGTTGTCGCGCCACTTCTTACTGCTCAGCGGCGCACGCTCGACCTGGTAGAGCCGAATTCGCAGCACGGATTCGGTGGTGATATCGAAACCGCGACCGATGAATTCGTAAAGGGCACTGCCCAATTCGCTTTCGGCGACCGGGATGATCTCCAGCTCCGGAATCGCCTGCGCGGCCGCAAGCACCTGCTGGTAGGCCACGCCCTCATGGGACGGGTAGATCGTGCGCAGCGATTCGTGCCGGGTGATCACATCGGCAATGGCGCCGCGCAGCGCGGGCAGATCCAGATGCCCCTGCAGGCGCACCGCCGCCGGAATATTGTCGGCGGCCGAATCGGCGTCGAAGCGGTTGAGGAACCACATCCGCTGCTGCGCGAGCGACAGCGGCGGGTACTCCGGCCGCGGGCGCACGGTCAGCGCCTGGCGGGCACCGGCCCCGGCACTGGCCTCCATGCGCGCGGCGAGTGCGGCGACGGTCGGCGCCTCGAACAGCAGTCGCACCGGCACCTGGGTATCCAGTGCCGCGCCCAGCCGCGCCACCACCTGGGTGGCGACCAGCGAATTGCCGCCCAGATCGAAGAAGTTGTCGTCGATGCCGATGCGCTCATGGCTGAGCACATCGCTGAAGATGTCGACGACGATCTCTTCGATCGGGGTCGACGGTGCGCGGAATTCCTTGGCCTCGAAGACGGGTTCGGGCAGCGCGCGGCGATCCAGCTTGCCGTTGGGATTCAACGGCATGGCGTCGAGCACCACGATCGCGGCGGGGACCATGTACGACGGCAGCTGCTCGCTCAGGTGCGCGCGCAGCTCGTCGAGATCGACCGTGCCGCCATTGGCGGGCACCACATACGCCACCAACTGATCACCGGTCCGCGCGTCCGTGCGAACCAGCGCGACCGCCTGTGCCACCGAATCGTGTGCGGTGAGCGCGGTTTCGATCTCGCCGAGCTCGATACGCAGACCGCGCAGCTTCACCTGGAAGTCGGTGCGGCCGAGGTACACGATCGCACCGTCGGCATTGCGGGTTACGAGGTCACCGGTGCGGTACATCCGGGATCCGGAGGCGCCGAACGGGTTGGCCACGAAGCGATCCGCGGTCAGATCGGTACGCCCGAAGTAGCCGCGCGCCAGCTGCGCACCGGCCAGATACAACTCACCCGCGACACCTGGTGCGACCGGATGCAGTCGGGCATCGAGCACATACGCCTGGGCATTCCACACCGGCAGACCGATCGGCACCGCGCCGATCAGCCCCTGCGCCACCGGGCCGTGCGTCGCGTGCACCGCGAATTCGGTCGGGCCGTAGAGGTTGTAGAGCTCGGCGGAGCTGACCTTGCGAATCGCGGCGACGGTGTCACCGGTGAAGGCCTCACCCGCGACCAGCAATGTGCGCAACGATTCCAGTGCCGCACCACCGGCAGCGTCCACACTGCCCGCGAAGACGGTCAGCATCGAGGGCACGAAGGAAGTCATCGTAACCCGTTCGGCCGCAATGACTTCCGCGAGGTACTGCGGGTCGCGGTGCCCGTCCGGGCTCGCGACGACAATCCGGCCACCGGTACTCAACGGGCCGAACAGTTCCCACACCGACACGTCGAACGTGGCGGGGGTCTTGAACAACACGACGTCATCGGCACCGATGCCGTATTCACCGGTGATCCAACGGATCTGGTTGACGACAGCCGCGTGCGGTACCGCCACACCCTTCGGGCGACCGGTCGAACCGGACGTGAAGATCACATACGCGGTGTTCTCCGCCCGCAGCGGCGCGATCCGCTCCGCATCGGTGACCGGCGCATCCGAGTACTCGGACAGATCCAGGTCATCGATGGAAAGCGTTGGCAGCCCACCGCTTTCGAAGTTGTCCCGCGAGTTCGTCAGCACGCAGACCGGTGCCGCCGACTCGAGTACATAACTGATCCGCTCGGTGGGCTGATCCAGGTCCAACGGCACATAGCCGCCGCCCGCCTCCTGCACCGCATACGCCGCGACCACGAGGTCGACCGAACGCCGCAGGCCGAGGGCGACAAGCTTTTCCGGGCCGACACCGGCCTCGATCAACCGCCGCGCCAACCGGTGCACGCGGGCACCGAATTCGGCATACGTCAGCGTCGCGGAGCCACTCGATGAGGGGTGCAGGTCGGTCGACGGGTCCAGCGAATCACCCGTCGCAGGATCCACGATCGCGACCGCATCCGGCGTGGCCGCGGCCTGCGCGGCGAACTCGCCCACCAGGGTGAGCCCGCCACTTCGGCGAACGCCGGAACGACGCGGGGCACGGCCGGGCTGACGACGCGGCAGCAAATCGTGACTGGTGTCGTTCCAACCGACTACCGCCAGCGCGGTTTCCTGATCGTCGAGCAGTTGGATGTCGCCGACCGGCACGGTCGGATCGGCGATGATGGCCGCCAGGATCCGATCCAGGCGACGCGCGAAGGCGGCCACCGTGTCCTCGTCGAAAAGATCGAGGGCATAAGAGATTTCGGCCGACATACCGGCGGCCTCGCCCGATTCCTGAGTCTCCTGCAGGGTGAGCTGCAGATCGAATTTGGCCAGTCGCGCGTCGTAATCGATGCCGTTGACCGACAGTCCGGGCAGTTCGAGGTTTGCCTGCTTGACGTTCTGGAACGCCAGCATCACCTGGAACAGCGGGTTGCGCGCCTGCGAGCGGGCCGGGTTGAGAATTTCGACCAGACGCTCGAACGGCAGATCCGCATGGGCGAATGCCTGCAGGTCCGTTTCCCTGGCCAGGGCGAGCAGATCGGCGAAACTCGCCGAGCCCGCGACATCGGTGCGCAATACGAGCGTATTGACGAACATGCCGATCAGGTCGTCCAGCGCGGCCTCACCACGACCGGCGGCCGGGGTGCCGATGGCGATATCGCCGGTACCGCTGGCCCGTGCCAGCAGCACCGCGAGCGCACTGTGCATGACCATGAACAGCGACGAGTTGTGCTTGCGACCCAGATCGATGAGCGCACGCTGGGTCTCGGCGGAGATCACGAACGCGTAGGTACCGCCACGGTAGGAGGCGATCGCCGGACGCGGGCGATCCGACGGCAGCACCAGTTCGTCGGGCAGATCGGCGAGTTGTTCGGTCCAGTACCGGATCTGGCTGGAGATCAGCGAATTCGGATCATCCTCGGAGCCGAGCACCTCGCGCTGCCACAGCGCGTAGTCCGCGTACTGCACCGGCAGCGCGGACCAGGCGGGCGACTCCCACGAGGTGCGCGCCGCGTACGCCACCATGACGTCACGCGCCAGCGGCCCCATCGACCAGCCGTCGGCCGAAATGTGGTGCACCACCATACCGAGTACGAACTCGGACTCGCTGATCTCGAAAAGCCTTGCATGCAAAGGCACTTCGTCGGTGACATCGAATGCCATGGAGGCCAGGTCGATCAGATGCTCGACCAGAGTCTCCTCGGTGACCCGGTACGGGGTCAGATCGGGCACGATCTGCGCCGCGTCGAGCACGACCTGAACGGGACCGCTCTTGGTCTCCGGGAAGACGGTGCGCAGCGATTCGTGCCGGTCGATCACGTCGATGACCGCGACCTGCAGTGCGGCGACATCGAGATCACCGGAGAGCCGGATGGCGACCGGAATGTTGTTGACCGCCGATGCGGTATCGAAGCGGTTGAGGAACCACATGCGCTGCTGCGCGAGCGAGAGCGGCACTGCCTCCGGACGTTCCCGGGCGACCAGCGCACTGCGGGCACCCGCACCGGCATGCGATTCCACCCGAGCCGCCAGCGCGGCCACCGTGGACGCCTCGAACACCATCCGCACCGGCACCCGGGTATCGAGTGCGGTGCCGATGCGCGAGGCGACCTGGGTGGCGATCAGCGAGTTGCCGCCGAGGTCGAAGAAGTCGTCGTCCACGCCGACCCGGGGCAGGTCGAGCACCTCACCGAAGATCTGGGCGACGATCTCCTCGATCGGCGTGCTCGGCGCACGGAAGGTGTGCACCTCGAAGACCGGCTTGGGCAGCGCGCGCCGATCGAGCTTGCCGTTCGCATTGAGCGGCATCGCCTCGAGCGTCACGAACGCCGCGGGCACCATATAAGTGGGCACCATGGCGGACAGATGCGTACGCAGCGCGACATCGAATCCGGCCTCCGGCTCGGCCTCGGTCGGCACTACATAGGCGACCAACTGGTCGCCGAGCCTGCTGTCGGAACGGACCAGCGCGACCGCCTGCGCAACCGAAGGATGCGCGCGCAAGGCGGCTTCGATCTCGCCGAGCTCGATCCGGACACCGCGCAGTTTCACCTGGAAGTCGGTGCGACCGCTGTAGACGATCTGCCCCGCCGCATCGCGGGTCACCAGGTCACCGGTGCGGTACATGCGAGAACCGCTGGGGCCGAACGGGTTTGCGACGAAACGGTCGGCCGTCATATCCGCACGGGTGAGATAGCCGCGCGCCAGCTGGGGACCCGACAGGTACAGCTCACCCGCGACACCCGGCGGCACCGGATGCAGCCGCGCGTCCAGCACGTAGGCCTGGGTGTTCCAGACCGGTGCACCGATCGGCACCGCACCGCGCACAACCTCGCCGACAACCGCGTGGGTGGCATTGACGGTGAATTCCGTTGGGCCGTAAAGGTTGATCAGGGTGATATCGGGACGACCGAGCTTTCGGAACGCCTCCACCGCCTCACCGGTGAAGGCCTCACCGCCGACCAGCAGCATGCGCACCGAGCTCAGTGCCGCCGGATCGACGGTGCCGGCGAATACGGTCAGCAATGACGGCACGAACGAGGTGATGGTGACCTGTTCGGCAGCGATGACCTCAGTCAGATATTGGGTGTCGCGGTAGCCGTCGTGGGTGGCGATGACGGTCCGGCCACCGGTCAGTAAGGGAGCCAACGGCTCCCACACCGACGCGTCGAAGGTCGCCGGGGTCTTGTACAGCGCCACGTCGTCCGCGCCGATACCGAATTCGCTGATGAGCCAGCGCATCTGGTGCACCAGCGCGGCATGCGATACGCCGACGCCCTTCGGGCGACCGGTGGAGCCCGAGGTGAAGATCGCGTACGCCAAATGCTCTGGGCGCAATGGTGATACGCGCTCGGCATCGGTCACCGGAGCATCGGAGATCCCGGAAAGATCGAGCTCGTCGATAACGAGGGACTCGAAGCCCTCCGGCGTGAATCGATCCCGCGACGTGGTCAGCACATAGGCCGGGGCCGCGGTATCGAGCACATGGGCGATGCGTTCGACAGGCTGATCGAGATCGAGCGGCACATAGGTGCCACCGGCCTCGAGCACCGCATGGATCGCGATCATCAGTTCGAGCGAGCGCCGCAGACCGAGCGCGACCGGGACATCCGGACCGACACCGGCCTGGATCAACCAGCGCGCGAGCGCGTGCACCCGAGACCCGAAGTCCGAATACGTCAGCGTCGCGGAACGACCCGATGGGAGGTGGTCGGGCGACGGGTGGGCCAACGATGTGCCGATGGCGGGGGTGAAGCCGTCGACGGAGCGGTCGACCACGGCGATCGCATCCGGTGTCGCGGCCACCTGGCGGGTGAACAGATCGCTGACCGTCCCGGCCGCCTCGATCGCACGCGGCTCGCCGTGCCAGCCGTCGCGGGCCAGCTCGATCTCGCGTTCGTCGAGCAGATCGATATCGCCGACGATCGCCGCCGGATCCACGGTGACACCGCGCAGAATCCGCACCAGTCGATCAGCGAACGAGGACACCGTCGCGTGGTCGAACAGGTCGGTGGCGTAGGAGACGGCAACCGAAACGCCCGCGGGCTCGCCCTGATTGCCGCGATGTTCGGTCAGCGTCCAGAGCAGATCGAATTTGGCGATATTGACTTCGACCTCGGCGGCCGACACCGACAGTCCCGGCAGTTCCAGCGTGCCGTGCGACATCTCCTGGAACGACAGCATCACCTGGAACAGCGGATGCCGCGCCTGCGACCGAGTCGGGTTGACCACCTCGACGAGACGTTCGAACGGAACGTCGCTGTATGCGAACGCCGCGAGGTCGATTTCCCTGGTGCGCGCAAGGAATTCGGTGAAGGACCGACCCGGATCGACGTCCGAGCGCAGCACGAGCGTGTTGGCGAACATGCCGATCAGGTCGTCGAGGGCCTGTTCGCCACGTCCGGCGATGGGGGTGCCGATGGCGATATCGGTGGTGCCGGACAGTCGGGCCAGCAGCACCGCGAGCGCGGCGTGCAGCACCATGAACGGGGTCGTGCCCTCGGCACGGGCCAATCCGTTCAGCCGGGTGTGCAGTTCGGCATCGATATCGAAATTGAACTGTGCGCCGCGGAAGCTCTGCACCGGCGGACGCTGCCGATCGGTGGGCAGGTCCAGCTGATCCGGCAGCCCGGCCAGCGCGTCACGCCAGTAGGCGATCTCGCGGGCGGCCATGGAGTCGGGATCGCTTTCGGCGCCGAGCAATTCGCGCTGCCACAGGGTGTAGTCGCGGTACTGCACCGGCAGGGGTGCCCAAGCCGGCGCTTCCCCGGCTGCGCGGGCTAGATACGCGGTCGTGACATCGCGCGCGAGCGGGCCGAACGAGACGCCGTCCGCCGCGATGTGATGCACGACGAATGCGAGCGCGTAGTCGGCGGTGTCATCGGAGGACGCACCGGTGATCTGATACAGGCGCACCCGGATGGGCAGTTCGGTCGAGACATCGAAGCCGGCGGAGGCGAATTCGGTCAGCACGTCGAGGAGTTCGGCCGCCTCGATTGGCTGCACGGTGATACTGAGGTCGACCTCTTCGATCGGCAGCACCTGCTGATAGGCACCGTCGCCCGAGTTGGGGAAAATGGTGCGCAGCGATTCCTGACGGGTCAGCACATCGGTGAGCGCGGCCCGCATCGCGTCGAGATCGACGCGACCGCCGAGCCGCACCACGAACGGCAGGTTGTAGGTCGGCAGCGTGGAGTCGAATTGGTTGATGAACCACATCCGCTGCTGTGCCAGCGACAGCGGCACCTGCTCGGGCAGCTGCTGGGCTACCAGGGCCGGACGTGGCCGCTCGGTGGGCGGCGCCGATTCGGCGCGTGCGGCCAGACCGGCCACGGTCGGGGTCTCGAACAGTGCGCGCACCCCGATGCGGGTGCCGAATGCTGCGCCGATCCGCGTCACCACCTGGGTGGCGACCAGCGAGTTGCCGCCCAGATCGAAGAAGTTGTCGTCGATGCCGATACGTTCCTGGCTGAGCACGTCGGCGAAGATGGCCGCCACGATCTGCTCGGCCGGGGTGCGCGGCGCGCGGAAGACGGCCGCGTCCGCACTGAATACCGGCTCCGGCAGAGCCTTGCGATCCAGCTTGCCAGAGGTGTTGAGCGGGAACGCGTCCAGCACCATGATCGCCGCGGGCACCATGTAGCTCGGCAGCTTTTCCGCGACGAACCGGGTGAGCTCGATCGGTTCGATCGACTGCCCCGGCGCGGGTACGACATAGGCGACCAGCTGCTGACCGGTCGCGGTATCGACCACAAGCACCGCGGCCTGGCTGACGGCAGGGTGGGCGAGCAGATCGGTTTCGATCTCACCGAGCTCGATGCGCTGACCGCGGAATTTGACCTGGAAGTCGGTGCGGCCGATGTATTCCAGGGTGCCCGCGACATTCCAGCGCACCAGGTCACCGGTGCGGTACATGCGCTCGCCATCGGTACCGAACGGGTTGGCGACGAACCGATCCGAGGTCAGATCCGGGCGACCGCGGTAACCGCGCGCCAGCTGACGTCCACCCAGATACAGCTCACCCGGTGCACCGACCGCTGCCGGGCGCAGCCGCGAATCCAGCACGTAGACCTGGACATTCCACTCCGGAATACCGATCGGCACCGTGACCGTGTCGGCGGCAGTGGCCTCCCAGTAGGTGACCGAAACCGCGGCCTCGGTGGGGCCGTAGAGGTTGTGCAGACCGGCGGGAGCGGAGCCTGCGGAGCGACCGGAGAAATCAGTGGTGATCTCCCTGA
Organism: Nocardia sp. NPDC050412; assembly: GCF_044458825.1. Classification (NCBI taxonomy): domain Bacteria; kingdom Bacillati; phylum Actinomycetota; class Actinomycetes; order Mycobacteriales; family Nocardiaceae; genus Nocardia; species Nocardia sp. NPDC050412. The sequence goes on along the minus strand of NZ_JBITIJ010000016.1, from coordinate 113,691 downwards.
ATTTCGCGGCGGTTTCCGGCGGCAGCGCCTCACCGATCACGAAAACCGCACGCAGCGTGGCACATTGGGCGGCGGTAGCATGGGCGACGAAGACCGTCAGCATGGACGGCACGAAGTCGGTGACGGTGACCCCGTGCCGCTCGATCATCTCGGCGACATACAGCGGATCGCGGTGCCCGTCCGGGGTCGCGACAACAAGTTTCGCGCCGACCAGCAGCGGCAGGAAGTAACCCCACAGCGATACGTCGAAGGTGGTCGCGGTCTTCTGCAGGTACACATCGTCGGCGCTCAGGCGGTACTCGTCCAGCATCCACAGCTGCTGGTTGACGATCGCATGATGGGTTACCGCAACACCTTTCGGGCGGCCGGTCGAACCCGAGGTGTAGATCACATATGCGGTGTTTTCCGGACGCAGCGGTGCGAGCCGCTGCGAATCCGTCACTGGCGCAGCGTCGTACGCCGATACGTCGAGGGTGTCGATTTCCACCCGGCGCACCGATTCCGGCAGCTCGAGTTCGTCACTGGAGACCGTCAGCACACAGACCGGTGCCGCGGACTCGAGGATGTAGGCGGTGCGCTCGGCCGGATGATCCGGATCGATCGGCACATACGCGCCGCCGGCCTTGAGTACCGCGTGCATGCCGACGACGAGATCGAGCGAACGTCGCATACCAAGTGCGACAAGCGATTCCGGGCCGACACCGTCGTCGATCAGGAAGCGTGCCAGCCGGTTGACCCGCGCGGCGAATTCCGCATAGGTCAGCGTGGCGTCCTCGAAATCGAGGGCAACGTTGTCCGGGGTCAACTGAATCTGCGCATCCAGCAGAGCTGCCAGGGTGGTTTCCGGGACGTCCTGCTCGGAGTCGTTCCACTCCGCGACGGTCAGCTCCCGCTCCGCCGCCGTGGTCAGCTCGAGGCCCCATACCGGCGCATCCGCCTCTGCCCGCAGGAAGCGGTCGAAGAATTCGAGGAAGCGTTCGTGCTGACGCCGCGTCTCCGCCTCGGAGTACAGGTTCGGGTTCGTCTCGAAGTCGATGCGCGCGCGCGAACCGCCCTCGGACTGATAGAAGTTGACGCCGAGATCCTCGATGCTGCCGGTGGACAGCACCACCATGGTGCCGACCATGGAGCCCATGCTGATCTTGTCCTGGAACAGCATGATGTTGATCCAAGGACCGAAGAACTCCCTGGTCACCACTCCGTCACCGGCCGCATCGCGGCGGATGTCCTCATGCCGGTAGCGCTGGTGGCGCAGTGCGCCGGTCACCTCGACCTGGACCTGCTTGAGCACGTCGGCCACGGTGGTCTCGTGCCCGATCCGCAGCCGCAGCGGCACGATATTGGACGAGACGCCGCCGGAGCGGCGCATCACGGCGGTGGTCCGCGCGGTCACCGGCAGGCTCAGGATCACGTCCTCGGAACTGGTCCACTGCGCCAGATATCCGGCGAACGCGGCGAGCAGCAACCCGGCTGGCGACGAATCATGGCGCGCCACAGCCGCTTCCAGCACCGCGTTCCGCTCGTCCGAGAGCAGCACACTGCTGAGCGTGTTGATCGGCGCCGGCCCCGCGGACCGGCCCGCAAGGCTGGTGCCGTCCTCCACACCGGCGACCCGCTCGGCCCAGTACTTCTTGTCCGACTGGAACCGGGAGCTGTCCCGGTAGGTCATCTCCTGCTCGAGGAGCGTGCGCAGGTGCGCGGCATTGGCCGGTGCGGGCTCGGTGCCGTTCAACAGGGCGGTATACCACTCGGCCACCCTGGAAAGGTTGGTCACCGCGCCGAAGCCGTCCAGCACGATGTGGTGCGCGCGCAGGTACAGGTACCAGTGGTGATCGCCCACCTGCAGGCCCGCGAAGCGCAGCAGCCGATCCTCGAGCAGGTTCAGCGGGGCGCTGTACTCGGCGCGCATCCACGCCATGGCGGCGGCCTCGGGATCGGCCTCGCCGCGGAAGTCGACGTAGTAGACCTTGTCCCGGTCCGGAATCGTGTAGTCGATCCACTGATACGGCTGGCCGTCGATCTCGGTGATGCAGAGCATGCCGGAGCCGCGCTCCTGCCCGGAGCTGATCAGCGCCTCGCGCAGGACCTTAAGGTCGAGGTCGCCGTACAGGTCGACATACTGCGCGATGTTGATCGGCACCTGCGGGTCGACGTGCTGGGCGTACCAGATGCCCAGCTGCGCCGGGGACAGCGGAAACGGCTCACTCGACTCCCTCGAAGCAGCGTGCGCCCGTTCGCCACCAGTTTCGCCGTTTCCGCCGAAATCCCGCCGGTCCAACCGTAACCTCGCTTCCGGAACACCACACGAGCGCTCCCCGATGAACACCGGGACGTGGACGCGCACCTATGCCAGCGTGGCGTCTGTGTTCCCGCGTTCAGTTCTCATCAATCAAGCAAAAAATGTTCATTGGCACTATCTGCCCGCCAGGCCGACCTTGTTACATGGGCGCGACCATGCCCGCCACCCACCGACCGGCTCCGCCGGGAAGTTCAATGCAGATCACCGAAACAATCTACCGTCGTCCTCGCCGCCCGACCAATCAGCTCCCATAGCTGGAAAACATCACCCCAGGCAGCGGGATCATCGCAAGTTTGCTGGGAACCTGTCACCGATCTCACACTGCTTGCGAAGGTCGGTGACGATCGCGGGCGGGGTCATAGAGATGGGACTGGGCGCAGGACAGATTCGGAGTGAGGGCGCGGCCCACGAGGATGACGGCGGCTTGGCGCAGCCCCGCGGATTCGACCTGGTCGGCGATATCGGTGAGAGTTCCGCGCAAGACCAATTGATCGGGTTGGCTGGCTCGATAGACCACGGCGGTCGGGCAATCGGCGCCGTAGTCCGCAATCAGCTCGGCGGCCAGGGGGCGGATCCGGGTAATGGCCAGATGCAGCACCAGCGTGGCCTGGGTCCGGGCGAAGTTCGTGAGTGCCTCGGTTTCGGGCATGACGGTCGAGCGGGCCCGGGTGCGGGTGAGTACCACCGACTGGACCACTTCGGGGACGGTCAACTCGGTGCCGAGCATGGCGGCCGCGGCGGCATAGGCGGGGACGCCGGGGGTGATGTCCCATGGCACGTCCGCCGCGTCGAGGCGGCGGGTTTGTTCGGTGAGGGCCGAATATATGGAGGGGTCGCCGGAGCAGAGGCGGGCGACGTCCTTACCGCAGCGGTGCGCGCGCACCAGATGCTCGGTGATCTGGTCGATGTCCAGGTGTTGGGTGTCGATCAGTTCGGTATCGGGGGCGCAGTGCGCGAGCACCTCGGGGTCCAGATAGGTGCCCGCGTAGAGGCAGACCGGGGCGGTGCGCAGCAGCTCTACCGCGCGAACGGTCAGCAGGTCCGCCGCGCCCGGCCCGGCCCCGATGAAGTGCACGGTCATGCGGGAGAGTCTAGGGCTAGGCCGTCGCGTCGAAGTGGGCGATCACCTTGTCCGGGTGCACCCGAACCACTAGTTCGCCCGGGACGCCGTTGCGCTTGCCGAATTCTTCGGCGCGATCCGCGCCCATATAGCGGCCGGCGATCTCGGTGGCGGTGCGCAGCAGTTCGTCGGGATCCTCGGACAGTGTCACGGTGCCTTGGATCTGAATGGAGGAATACGGCTCTTGCTCGAGGTCGACCACCACCGCGATGCGTGGATCGCGGGCGAAGGCCCTGCCCTTGGCCGTGGCCTTGCCGGTATTGAAGACCAGTTCGTCCCCCTCGAGGACGAACCACACCGGGGTGACCACCGGCCGTCCGTCGGCGGCCACGAATGCCACCTTTCCGGTTCGATTGGCATGGGTCAGAAAGTCGCGCACTTTGGGATCCGAAAGTGAGGCCATGCCCCAACCCTAGAACCCCCACAGCACCGGACAGATGATCACGTGGAAACTGTGGCCGCAAACCGCCTCCGGCGCTGCCGCCGCCAGTTCCACCTGATCTTGATCGCTCGCTAGATGGCGCCTTGTTCGCGGGCGCGGGCGACCGCGGAGGTCCGGGAGCGCACGCCGAGTTTGGCGTAGATGTGGACGAGGTGGGATTTGACGGTGGTTTCGCTGAGGAACAGATCCTTGGCGATCTCTCGGTTCGAGCTGCCGTTGGCGACCAGGCGCAGCACCTCGATTTCGCGCGGGCTCAGGGTGGTATCGGCGCGGCGCACGCGGATCATCAGTTTGGAGGCCACCGCAGGCGACAGCACACTCTCCCCCGCGGCCGCTGACCGCACCGCCGCGAGCAGTTGCACCGGCGGGGTGTCCTTGAGGATGTAGCCGCAGGCCCCCGCCTCGATGGCGCTGAGAATATCGGCGTCGGTGTCATAGTTGGTGACGACCAGGACATTGGGCGGCTTTTCGAGCGCACGTAGTTCGGCGGTCGCGTCGACGCCGGAGCGGCCGGGTCCGAAGCTGAGATCCATGAGCACCAGATCGACCGGGGTGGTCGCGCAGAACGCGACGGCGGCCTCCGCAGTCTGCGTGTCACCGAGGACGGTGATGTCGGGATTGCTCTCGAGTAGTGCGCGCAGGCCCGCGCGCACGATGGCGTGGTCGTCGGCCAGGAGGAGGCGGATCACGTGGGGTGCTCCTGGTCCGTCGCATTTGGTATGCCCGCTGCGGGCGGGTCGGTGTCACTCGGCGGCGACGCGGGTTCGGCCGCAGTCTGTATCACTGCGGGCGTGCTGGGCCCGCTCGGCGGCGACGCGGATTCGGCCGCAGTCTGTATCACTGCGGGCGTGCTGGGCCCGCTCGGCGAAAGCCCGGATTCCGCCGCAGTCCGGACCGCTGCGGGCGGGACGGATTCACTCGGCGCGGACGCGGATTCAGCCGCGGCCTGAACCGCCGCGGACAAGTCGGGGTCGCTCGGCACGGGCGCGGATTTCGCGGGACTCGATGCCGCTGCCGACAGGTCTGTGACCGAGCGGTATTCCGCTGATACGGCCTCCAGCGGAAACGAGACGGTGACCGCGGTGTGGCCGGGTTCCGACTCGACCGCCATTGTGCCGCCCTGCTGTTCGACGCGACTGCGCATGGCGGCCAGACCGAAGGTCCCCGTCGGTGCGCGGTCGAGCACCGATGGATCGATGCCCATGCCATCATCGACCACGTCGAGGTACACATCGGTGTCGGCATAGGTCAGGGTCAATCGCATCCGGCTCGCGTCCGCGTGGCGCACCACATTCGAGACCGCCCCCTGCGCGATCCGAACCAGTGCCGCCTCGACGGGCATCGGCAGGCGCTCCGGCGTGCCCTCGACGACCATCTGGGCAAGCAGTCCGGGAGTCTCGGCGCGTTGACAGATGCGCTCGAGCGCCTGCGCGAGGCTCTGCCCCTCCAGCGCGGCGGGGGTCAATTCCGCTATCAGCCTTCGGGTTTCGGCTAGGTTCTCCGCCGCGGTCTCGCGGGCGAGGCGAATCTGTTGCAGCGCAGGATGCTCCGGTGCCGACTGCTCCGCGGCGTGCAGCAGTAGTTGGATGCTGCTCAACCCCTGCGCGACGGTGTCGTGGATCTCCTGCGCCAGCCGCTCACGCTCGGCCAACTTGCCCGCCGTGCGCTCCTGTTCCACGAGAGTTGCTCGGGTACTGAGCAATTCGTCGATCAGGCGCTGACGTTCGGCGGATTCACCGAACAGCGCCTCGTAGCCGAGCCCGATCCCCACCGCCACGGCCGCGCCGATAATCGGCCCGATCGCACCCGCAACCGACCAGCCGCGGTGCACCCCGAAACCGATCACCGCCACCACGGTGGCCGCACCGACCGCAAGCAGACTCCACGGCCGTGGTAGCAGGTGCAGGTAGAGGAAGAACACACCGAATGCGAGGTATCCGGCATCGGGTGCGAGCACCACAAGTGCGAGCCACAGCACCGTCAGCGCCGCCAACCAAATGCGGATCCCCGCCGGGTGGCGGCCGACCAGCGCACCGGCGAAGTACACGGCCGAGAACGCCGCGGTCAGCGTGAGGACGCCGAGCGGATGTCCGGCACCCGGCAGCAGTGCACGCGCCGCGACCACCACGGCCAGCGTCGTCACCAGCACATGCAGCCCCAACCGCAGCGCGGTGAAGACGGGGGTGAGCGGCGACGAATGCACGTTGTCAGCTTATGTGCGGCTATCCGGGCGGCATCCATCGAAAGGCGTAAAACACCGAACAACCTTCGATCGGGCCGCATACCTCCGCATGCGCGATGGCGGTGACCTCGGAGCGCGGCAGGGTGGTGGCATGTTCGTCGCACTCCGGGATCTGCGGGCCGCACGCGGCCGTTTTCTGCTCATCACGCTGGTCGTCACCCTGGTGGCGCTGCTGGTGAGTTTCCTCAGCGGTCTCACCACCGGACTCGCGCACCAGAACATCTCGGCCATCGAGGCGATCCATGCCGATGCCATTGTCTTCGCCGATAACGGCGCGGATCCCTCCTTCGACACCTCCGCACTGACCGAGCAACAGGTCGAGGTCTGGCAGGCGGCCGCGGGTTCCGTTGACCCGATCGGCATCAGCCGGGCGCAGGGCGCGGTATCGGGTCAGGGTGCAAGGAAACCCGCCCAGGTCGCGCTGTTCGGGACCACCGCAACCGCATTCGGCAACCGCGTCGCAACCGATTCCGGCACTGTCGTGCTCAGCTCCGGCGCGGCCGAGGACCTCGATGCCATCACCGGTGACACCGTCACGTTCGGCGCGGGCACCTTCCGCGTGGCCGCGGTCCAGGGCGACGATTGGTACAGCCACACCCCCGTCGCCTGGATGACACTCGCCGACTGGCAATCGGTGAGTCCCCGCGGCGGCGCCGCCACGGTGCTCGCGGTATCCGGCATCCCGAATACCGCCTCCGCCAACGCATCTGCGCATACGACCTCGACCAGTGTCTCCGAATCGCTGTCGGCGTTGGGTTCCTACAAAGCCGAAAACGGTTCGCTGACACTGATGACGGTGCTGCTGTTCGCCATCTCGGCGCTGGTGATCGGCGCATTCTTCACCGTGTGGACGGTGCAGCGCATGCCCGATATCGCGACCCTGAAGGCACTCGGCGCGACATCCGGATCGTTGGTCCGCGACGCCCTCGCCCAAGCGGCGATCGTACTGATCGCCGGTGTCGCGGTCGGACTCGGAATCACGGTCACCGCAGCAACATTCATGGGCGAGGGACTGCCATTCGTACTCAGCCCTTCGACAACCCTGTTCCCTGCGGCGGTCCTGATTTTCCTCGGCCTGGTCGGCGCGGCCATCGCCCTGCGCTTCCTGTTCACCATCGACCCGCTGACCGCACTCGGTGCGACCCGCTGACCTCCGGAGACCCGCATGACCACCGCGACCATGACGAAAACCGCTCTCACCGTCAACGAAACAACCCTCACCTACCCGGACGGCGCAGGCCGCCTCACCGCACTGAACAACGTGAACCTGCATGTCACCGGCGGCACCATCGCCGCGATCACCGGCCCCTCCGGCTCCGGGAAATCCAGCCTCCTCGCGGTAGTCTCCACCCTGATCCGCCCCGACTCTGGCGAGGTGACCCTCGAAACACGTTACGGCACCGTGGATTTCGCCACATTGACGCGCCGCAAGGCCGCCGCCCTACGCCGCTCGTCCATCGGCATCGTCTTCCAACACCCCAACCTCATCCCCGCGCTGACCGCCGTCGAACAACTAGAGGCCATGTCCCACCTCGGCCAGCATTTTTTCACCTCTCCCATCCGACGCCGCGGAACCCGCACCAAGGCAATGGAATTACTCGACGCCGTAGGCCTGGCCGACCAACACTCCAAACGCCCCGCGCAACTCTCCGGCGGCCAACGCCAACGCGTCAACATAGCTCGTGCCCTGATGAACGACCCGGCCCTCCTGGTCATCGACGAACCAACCAGCGCCCTCGACACCGAACGCGGCACCGCCATAATCGACCTGATCCTTACCGTGTCCCGCACCCACGAAGCCGCCACCCTCCTGGTAACCCACGACCACACCCACCTACATCAGATGAACGCTGTCTACCGCATGGTCGACGGCACCCTCTCCCTCGACCGGGCCAACGGCCACGCCGCCTGAAACCTGCACGTCCGCCGGGATTTTCCGCGCGAGCCCGCCCCTGCCGGACCGCACGGATACCCGACCCTTGACGACATCACGAAGGCTGTCAACCGATTACGCCGATAAGCCGAGCAGCACATTCCGCTGATCCCGCACCCGAACCTGTATCGCCTCGACGACCGCCGCCACCTCGGGCCTGCGCAATGTCTCGGTGCGAGTGACGAGCCAATAGGTGAGGCGAATGGAGACTTCCTTTCGAAGCACTCGGATCAAGTCGTCGTGGCGATCGGCCATAAAGCATGGCAGCAAACCGAGGCCCGCAGCTGCGCGGGTTGCTTCGACGTGCACGAAAACATTTGTGGAAGTGACGGATTCACGCATGGCGGGTCGGAAGCTGGAAGCCAGGTCCAACTCGTCCACCTGCAACATGGAATCGATGAAGTAGACCAACGAGTGGCGCGCGAGATCCCCTATGGCCGTCGGTGTTCCGTGTTCACGGAGATAGTCGCGGGAACCATAGAGACCGAGACAGTAATCGGCCAACCGAATAGCCCTTGCGCGGTGCACTTGCGGCTCACCCACCACAACTTCGATATCCAGACCGGACCGCTGCTGGGAGGCACGCCGAGTCGCCGCCACGATCTCGACCGAGATCTTCGGATGCCGCCGCTGCACCTCCGCGGCGGCCGGTGCCGCCATATAGGCACTGAACCCGTCGGTCGCCGAAATCCGAACCACACCCTCCAGCACCCGCATGCCGTCGGCATCGGTAGCCAGGGACTTGACCGCCGATTCCACTGCCTCGGCCGCCGCCAACGCCTCGCGCCCGAGATCGGTCAACTCCCAACCGCCGGTCACCCGGGTCAGTACCCGCCCACCCAGCGTCTGCTCCAGTGCGGCAATGCGGCGCGAGATGGTGGTGTGGTTGATCCCCAGCTCCTCGGCCGCCGACACGAAGCGCCCGGAGCGCCCCACGGCGAGCAGAACCAGCAGATCATCCGCGCTGGGGCGGCTGGCACCCGGTGCGGCCGAACTCATATCTGCATTCTTGCAGATGCGCACTGCACAACTGGTTATTGCGGCCGAAGATATGTGCACGAATACTCGTGCTGACCACGAAATGTGGGGGCCGTCACATCTGCTTGCCAGATGTGGCCCCGGTCATGAAGGAGATGTTCGATGAGTGTGCGCGATGCGATGCGGCCGACGGGAAACGATCCCGGCGGGGTACCGGCCGGGCTGAGGCGGGTGGTGGCCGCGTCCATGGCGGGCACCGTCGTCGAGTGGTACGAGTTCTTCCTCTACGGCACGGCCGCGACGCTCGTCTTCAGCAAGGTGTTCTTCGCCAAGGACACCAGCGATCTCGACGCGATCCTCGCCGCCTTCATCACCTACGCCGTCGGTTTCGCCGCACGCCCCTTGGGCGGTGTCGTCTTCGGACATTTCGGTGACAAATACGGCCGCAAGAAGCTGCTGCAGTTCAGTCTGGTGCTCGTCGGAAGCGCGACCTTCCTCATGGGCTGTCTACCGACCTTCGCCCAAATCGGTTACTGGGCACCGACATTGCTCGTCGTCCTGCGATTCATTCAGGGCTTCGCGGTCGGCGGCGAATGGGGTGGCGCGGTACTGCTCGTGGCCGAACACAGTCCGAACTCCAGGCGCGGCTTCTGGGCTAGCTGGCCGCAGGCCGGGGTGCCGGTGGGCAATATGTTGGCGACGGTCGCACTACTGGCGCTGACCTCGACGCTGTCCGACGCCGCCTTCCTCAGCTGGGGCTGGCGTGTGGCGTTCTGGCTGTCCGCGGTGGTCGTGCTGGTCGGCTACTACATTCGCACCAAGGTCACCGACGCACCCATTTTCGTTGCGGCACAGCAGGAAATCGAACAGATCAAGGCCAATTCGCTCAGTGTCGTCGAGGTGCTGCGGCGCTACCCGCGCGGTGTGTTCACCGCCATGGGGCTGCGATTCGGCGAGAATATCCTCTACTACCTGGTGGTCACGTTCACCATCACCTATCTCAAGGTGCACGTGCACGTCGATACCAAGGTCATCCTCTGGTGGCTGCTGGCCGCACATGCCGTGCACTTGGTCATGATTCCGTTGGCGGGCAGCCTTTCCGATCGCTTCGGCCGACGGCCGGTGTACCTGGCCGGCGCGCTCACCGCGGGCACCTGGGGCTTCTTCGCCTTCCCCATGATGGACAGCGGCCATAACGCGATCATCATGTCCGCGATCATTATCGGCCTGGTATTCCACGCCTTCATGTATGCGGGCCAGCCCGCGATCATGGCCGAGATGTTCCCCACCCGGATGCGGTATTCCGGTGTCTCCCTCGGCTATCAGGTCACCTCGATCGTAGCTGGATCGCTCGCCCCGATCATCGCCGTGCGCCTGCTCAATACCTATGGGTCGGCGGTACCGATCGCCCTGTATTTGGCTGCGGCCGCGGCGATTACCGCGATCGCCGTCCTGTTCGCCCGCGAAACGAAGGGCATAACACTGGAGAGCATCGACACCGCCGACGCGGAAAACCTTGCCGCGCAATCGGCACATACACCGGCCGAAACCGTCATGCCGGAGCCGAGCGCCAGCGAGGCGCAGGCATGAGTGATCTGACCGGACGTTCCGCCCTGATCACCGGCGGCGCCAGCGGCATCGGCGCCGCCTGCGCCAGAGAACTCGCCGCGCGCGGCGCCATCGTCACCATCGCCGATATCGATGACGTGGCCGCGAAGGCACTCGCGAGCGATATCGACGGAAAAGCCTGGGCCATAGATCTTCTCGACGTCGCGGCACTGGAAAATCTCACCCTGGACGTGGACATCCTGGTGAACAACGCCGGTGTACAGAGCATCAACCCGATCGAGGACTTCCCGCCGGAGCGATTCCGGAACCTGATGACGCTCATGGTCGAAGCGCCGTTCCTGCTCATCCGCGCGGCACTGCCGCGGATGTACCAGCGAGGTTTCGGCCGGATCATCAATCTGTCCTCGGTACATGGATTGCGCGCGTCCGAATACAAGGTCGCGTACGTGACGGCCAAGCATGCTCTGGAGGGCCTGTCCAAGGTGACGGCGCTCGAGGGCGGCCGTCACGGCGTCACGAGCAATTGCGTCAATCCCGGATATGTTCGAACGCCGTTGGTGGACAAGCAGATTGCCGATCAAGCCAAGGCACATGGCATCGACGAGCAGCAGGTGCTGGAGCGGGTGCTGCTCACCGAGAGTGCGATCAAGCGGCTGGTCGAGCCGCAAGAGGTTGCGTCACTGGTGGGTTGGCTCGTCTCACCCAACGCGGGCATGGTCACCGGCGCGTCCTACACCATGGACGGCGGGTGGACCGCCCGGTGATTCCGGCGGGCCTAGCCCAATGCGGACAGCGCCATCTGTCGCAGGACCGGCCGGGCCCGGGTGGCGGTGGCATTGGTCGCGCTGTGCGGCGTGGAGTTCATCAAGCCGAAGCCCGCATGGGCCTGCACCCGCGCGGTCTCCTCCGGCAGTTCCGGATGCAACTCCCGCAGCACCGTCACCCAGATCTCGACATACTGACGCTGGGTGCGCCGCAGTTCTCGTCTGGGCCCGACCGGCACGTTCTCGAGGTCGCGGTCCTGGATCCGGATGAGTTCGGGCTCGCCGAGCGCGAAGTCCAGATGGAAATCGACAAGCCCGTCCAGCGCCTCCCGCGCCGACCCGGTCCGCGCCACCACCGCCTTCCCACCCGCGAGCAGCCGCTGACTGACCCCGATAAGCAGTTCGACCAGCAGCGCCTCCTTATTCGGGAAGTGCCGGTAGACCGCCGGGCCGCTGATCCCGACGGCCGCGCCGAGGTCGTCCAGGCGCATGCCGAGGAACCCACGATCGGCGATGAGCCGGGCACCCGCATCGAGCAACTGCTCCCTGCGCTGCATCTTCAGTTTTTCCCTGCGGGTGAGCGTGCCGGGGTCGGTGCTGGTCACACGCCCTCCTTTCAGCACACCTGGACATCTCGGTTAATCAACATTAACCTGAATTCCAGTTATCGGCGACTAACTGGATGGCAGGACGGCGTGATGACGGTGACCGAACAGGTCGGGGTCGACAACCGCACGGCACATGGGGCGCTACTGGAGGATCTACGCGCCCGGCTGGCCGCTGCGGCGCTCGGCGGGCCCGCGAAGGCGCGCGAGCGACATGTGGCCCGCGGCAAGCTGCTGCCCCGGCAGCGGGTGGATCAGCTGCTCGATCCGGGCAGCCCGTTCCTCGAGCTCTCGCCGCTGGCCGCGACCGGCATGTACGACGACGAATGCCCCGGCTCCGGGATCATCACCGGCATCGGGCGGATTTCCGGGCGGGAATGTGTGATCGTGGCCAATGACGCCACGGTCAAGGGCGGCACCTACTACCCGATGACGGTGAAGAAGCATCTGCGCGCCCAAGAGGTCGCATTGCAGAACCAGTTGCCCTGTGTGTATCTCGTCGACTCAGGCGGTGCGTTCCTGCCGCGCCAGGACGAAGTGTTCCCGGACCGGGAGCATTTCGGGCGCATCTTCTACAACCAGGCGACCATGAGCGCCAAGGGAATTCCGCAGATCGCCGCGGTACTCGGTTCCTGCACCGCCGGTGGTGCGTACGTGCCCGCGATGAGCGACGAGGCGGTGATCGTGCGCAATCAGGGCACGATTTTCCTCGGCGGACCGCCGCTGGTGAAGGCCGCGACCGGGGAAGTGGTTACCGCCGAGGAACTGGGCGGTGGCGAATTGCATTCGCGCACTTCGGGAGTCACCGATCATCTGGCCGAGGACGATCAGGACGCGCTGCGCATTGTGCGCCGCATTGTGGCCACGCTCGGCCCGCGCCCGGCCAGCCCGTGGGAGGTGACGCCGACTGTCGCGACCGCGAAGCCGGAGTCAGAACTGTACGACGTTGTCCCGGTCGATCCGCGCACGCCGTACGACGTTCGCGAGGTCATCCATCGGCTGGTCGACGGTGGCGACGGATTCCACGAATTCAAGGCCGAATACGGCAAGACGCTCGTCACTGGATTCGCCCGCATCCATGGCCATCCGGTCGGCATCATCGCCAATAACGGCGTGCTGTTCAGCGAATCCGCCATGAAGGGCGCGCATTTCATCGAACTGTGCGATAAGCGCAAGATTCCGCTGCTGTTTCTGCAGAACATCACCGGTTTCATGGTCGGGCGCGATTACGAAGCGGGCGGTATCGCCAAGCACGGCGCCAAGATGGTCACCGCGGTCGCGTGTGCGCGGGTGCCGAAACTCACGGTGGTGATCGGCGGATCCTATGGCGCGGGCAACTATTCGATGTGCGGGCGCGCGTATTCACCGCGTTTCCTGTGGATGTGGCCCAATGCGCGGATTTCGGTAATGGGTGGTGAGCAGGCCGCCTCGGTGCTGTCGACGGTGCGCGGGGATCAACTCGACAGCAGCGGACAGCCGTGGTCGGCCACGGACGAGGAGGCATTCAAGGCGCCGATTCGGGAACAGTACGAACATCAGGGCAATCCGTACTACTCGACCGCGCGGCTCTGGGACGACGGCGTCATCGACCCGGCCGACACCAGAACCGTACTCGGACTTGCCCTTTCGGTGTGTGCGCAGGCACCGCTCGAACCCGTTTCCTACGGCGTCTTCCGGATGTGATCGCGATGATGAACAAATCCCATCCCGTCGATTTCGACATCGTGCTCGTCGCCAACCGCGGCGAGATCGCGGTGCGGGTCATCCGCACCTTGCGCGCCATGGGCATTCGCTCGGTCGCGGTCTACAGCGACGCGGACGCGCAGGCCAGGCACGTGCGCGAGGCGGATATCGCAGTGCGCCTGGGTCCGGCTCCGGCCCGGGAAAGTTATCTCGATATCAAGAAGGTGGTCGCCGCGGCGGTGCGCACCGGCGCCAAGGCCGTGCATCCGGGCTACGGATTCCTTTCCGAGAATGCCGCCTTCGCGTCCGCGCTGGCCGAGGCGGGCATTGTGTTCCTCGGGCCGCCCGCCAAGGCGATCGAGATCATGGGCGACAAGATCGCGGCGAAGAACACCGTCGCCGCGTTCGATGTGCCCGTGGTCCCCGGTATCGCCCGTCCTGGCCTCAGCGATGCCGAATTGATCGACGCCGCAACCGATATCGGCTATCCGGTACTGGTCAAGCCATCCGCCGGTGGTGGCGGTAAGGGTATGCGACTGGTCGAGGAGCCGTCGGCATTGCCCGCCGCGCTGGCCAGCGCCCGACGCGAAGCAGCCGCGGCATTCGGTGACGACACCCTGTTCCTGGAGCGATTCGTCACCCGGCCACGCCATATCGAGGTGCAGATCCTTGCTGACCAATTCGGCCACGTGATCCACCTCGGTGAACGCGAATGCAGCCTGCAGCGGCGGCACCAGAAGGTCATCGAAGAGGCGCCGTCGCCACTGCTGGATGCCGCGACCAGGGCGCGCATCGGCGCGGCAGCCTGCAATACCGCACGCAGCGTCGACTATGTCGGTGCGGGCACGGTCGAATTCATCGTCTCCGCCGATCGGCCGGACGAGTTCTTCTTCATGGAGATGAATACCCGTCTGCAGGTGGAACATCCGGTCACCGAGCTGGTCACCGGGATCGATCTGGTGGAGTGCCAGGTACGCGTCGCGGCCGGGCAGAAGCTCGCGGTGGACCAGGATGAGCTGCGGCTGGTCGGACATGCGATCGAGGCGCGCGTTTATGCCGAGGATCCCGGTCGCGGCTTCCTACCCACCGGCGGCACGGTGCTCGACTTGTCCGAGCCCGAAGGCGCTGGTGTGCGGGTGGATTCGGGCCTACGCATCGGCACCGTCGTCGGCAGCGATTACGATCCGATGTTGTCGAAGGTCATCGTGCACGCCGCCGATCGCCATACCGCGCTCGCGAAACTCGATCGAGCACTGAGCGATACCGTTCTGCTCGGGGTCACCAGCAATATCGAGTTCCTGCGCTTCCTACTGGCCGACCAGGATGTGGCCGCGGGGAAGCTCGATACCGGTCTGCTGGATCGTCGTGTCGGCGACTTCCGGCCCGCCACCGTCGGGGACGAGGAGTTCATGGCTGGCGCCGCCTATCACTGGCTGCGGCGCTGGCCTGCGGCGGTGAGCGATCCGTGGGATATCCCGTCCGGGTGGCGCATCGGCACGCCCGCGCCGACCACCATCAGGCTCGCCAGCGGTGACCGCACCGAGCACGTCTACCTGACCGGCTCGCCCGACGCGGCCGACGTGCACCTCAACAGCGGCGAACCAGTTTCGCTCACTGCTGATTTCACCGACGGCAGGCTGGTCCTGACGCTGGACGGTGTGCGCCGGGATTACCGTGTCGCGGAGCACGACGGACAGCTCTGGGTGGCCGGCCCCTCCGGTGTCGCGGTATTGCGCGAGGTTGCCGAGGTGAATGTCCGCGGTGGCGCCGAACATGTCGGCGACGCCGAAATCCGCAGTCCCATGCCGGGTTCGGTGATCGCGGTACCGGTCGCCAACGGCGCCACCGTCGCCGTGGGGACCCCGGTCGTCGTGGTCGAGGCCATGAAGATGGAGCACACGCTCACCGCGCCGGTCGCGGGCACCGTTGAAGTCCTGGTCGAACCGGGGGTTCAGGTCCGCCTCGACCAGCCGCTGGTGCGCATCGCCGCGGCCTCCACCGAACCCGAACGCTGAGCGAGAAGGAATTTCCGCATGAGTGACTTTCTGTCCACCGGCACACTGCCCGAGGACTATCGCGACCTAGCACTGACGGTGCGCGATTTCGCCAAGTCGGTAGTCGCGCCCGTAGCCGCCGAACACGATGCGAACCATACGTTTCCGTACCAGGTCGTCGCGGGTATGGCCGATATGGGCCTGTTCGGCCTGCCGTTCCCTGAGGAGTACGGCGGTATGGGCGGCGACTATTTCGCGCTGTGCCTGGCGCTCGAGGAACTCGGCAAGGTCGATCAGAGTGTCGCGATCACGCTCGAGGCCGGTGTCTCGCTGGGCGCCATGCCTATCTATCGCTTCGGCAACGATAAGCAGAAGCAGGAATGGCTGCCGCAGCTGACGAGTGGCCGTAATCTGGCCGCCTTCGGACTCACCGAACCCGGTGCAGGCAGCGATGCGGGTGGCACCAGGACCACCGCGGTCGCCGATAGCGGCGAATGGGTCATCAATGGCAGCAAGCAGTTCATCACCAACTCCGGCACCGATATCACCAAACTGGTGACGGTGACCGCGGTGACCGGACAGTCGGGCGGCAAGAAGGAGATCTCGACCATCCTCGTGCCCACCGACACCCCCGGCTTCGTGGCTGAACCGGCCTACAACAAGGTCGGCTGGAATGCCTCGGATACGCATCCGTTGAGCTTCACCGACGTGCGGGTGCCGGAGGAGAATCTGCTCGGCGAGCGCGGTCGCGGCTACGCCAACTTCCTGCGCATTCTCGACGAGGGCCGCATTGCCATCGCGGCGCTGTCGGTCGGCGCGGCCCAGGGCTGCGTGGACGAGAGCGTGCGCTATGCCAAGGAGCGCGAGTCCTTCGGTCAGGCCATCGGCCGCAACCAGGCCATCGCCTTCAAAATCGCCCGCATGGAGGCGCGCGCCCACGCCGCGCGCACCGCCTATTACGACGCCGCCGCACTCATGCTGGCGGGTAAACCGTTCAAGAAGGAAGCCTCCATCGCGAAGCTGGTGGCCAGCGAGGCGGCAATGGACAACGCCCGCGATGCCACCCAGATCTTCGGCGGCTACGGCTTCATGAACGAATACGCTGTGGCCAGGCACTATCGCGACAGCAAGATCCTGGAGATCGGCGAGGGCACAACGGAGGTACAGCTGATGCTGATCGGACGGGAGCTGGGCCTGTGACGGAGACGGACGCCCCACGCCGGGTGGTGCAGCGCGGCCTGTGGTTCGAGGAGTTCGAGATCGGTGTGGTGTACGAGCATCGACCGGGCCGGACCATCACCGAGGCCGATAACGTTCTGTTCACCACGCTGACCATGAACACCCAGGCACTACACCTGGACGCGGCCTTCAGCGCTCAGCTGCCGCCGTTCCACCAGCGCCTGGTGAATTCGATGTTCACCCTCTCCACCCTGATCGGCCTCTCGGTCGCGCAGCTGACCCAGGGCACGATCGTCGCCAATCTGGGCTTCTCCGAAGTCGCCTTCCCGAAGCCGCTGTTCCACGGCGACACCATGTATGCCGAGACGGTGGTCACCGATAAGCGCGAATCCAAGAGCCGTCCGGGCGAGGGCATCCTCACCTTCGCGCACACCGCTCGCAACCAGCATGGCGATATCGTGGCGACTGCGGTACGCAAGACATTGGTGCGCAAGGAGCCCGCATGAGTTGGCAAATCCCCGGACCGGCCTGGCTGTTCTGCCCGGCCGACCGCCCCGAACGCTACGAAAAGGCCGCCGCGGCGGCCGATGTGGTGATCCTCGATCTCGAGGACGGGGTCGCGGCCGGGGATAAAGCCGCCGCGCGCAAGGCACTCGTCGGGACCGAGCTGGACCCCGAGACCACCGTGGTGCGGATCAATGCCGTCGGCACCGATGAACACGAATCGGATCTCGCGGCATTGGCGCGGACCCAGTATCGACGGATCATGCTGCCGAAAGCCGAATCCGCCGAACAACTCGACTCACTCTCCGACTACGAGGTGATCGCGCTGGTCGAATCGCCGCTCGGCGCCATGGCTGTCGGACAAGCGGTATCGGCGCGCAATGCGATCGGGGCCATGTGGGGTGCGGAGGATCTGGTCGCCGGGCTCGGCGGCAACTCCAGTCGGCATGCCGATGACAGTTATCGCGATGTGGCACGCCATGTTCGGTCGACGACGCTGCTCGCGGCCAAGGCGTACGGCAAGTTCGCGCTGGACTCGGTGTATCTGAACATCCGCGATCTCGACGGGCTGCGCGCCGAAGCGGTGGACGCGGTCGCGAGCGGCTTCGACGCCAAGGTGGCGATCCATCCGAGCCAGGTGCCGGTCATCCGGGCGGCCTACGCCCCGTCCGATGACGAAATCGACTGGGCTCGAAGGGTACTCGACGAAGTCCCGAACCATCGGGGCGTTTTCGCATTCGAGGGCCGTATGGTCGATGCCCCGGTGCTGCGCCATGCCGAGCAGATCGTGCGGCGCGCGAACCACACCTGATTTTTCGAAACTCAGCCAGGAGGTAATGCGGTGCAACCACAATGGATGCCGACCGAATCTGATATCGCGGAGGCGAGCATCACCGACTTCGCCGGGTTCGTGGCTGCCCGCACCGGACATTCCGCGCCGGATTACCGGTCGCTGTGGCAGTGGTCGGTCGACGATCTGCCCGGCTTCTGGGGTGCACTGTGGGATTACTTCGAGCTCGGTCCGATCGCGGGCGAGGTGCTGGAAAGCACCGAAATGCCTGGCGCGCAGTGGTTTCCGGGCACTCGGCTGAATTATGTCGATCAGGTCGTACGACAATTTCGCACCGATCGGCCCGCCATCATCGCAGTGACCGAGGATGCTCCGGCGCGGGAGGTGTCCTGGAGCGAATTAATCGACAGCACAGCCGCATTCGCGCGCACACTGCGCTCGCTCGGCGTGCGGCCGGGTGATCGGGTGGCCGGATACCTACCGAATATTCCGGAGGCGGTGATCGCCTTTCTGGCCACCGCGAGCATCGGTGCGGTGTGGAGCGCCTGCGGTCAGGACTATTCGCCCAAGGCGGCGCTGGACCGGCTCGGCCAGCTCGAACCAACCGTGCTGATCACCGCCGACGGCTACCGGTTCGGCGGTAAAACGCATGACAAGCGCGACGATATCGCGGCCTTGCGGGCGGGACTCGACACCGTGCAGACCACGGTCGCCGTCTCCCAGCTGGGCCTGCCGGTTCCGGACGCACTGGCCTGGACCGAGGCGGCCGCCAATACCGAGGCCGTTGTCATCGAAACCGAGACGGTCGATTTCGACCATCCGCTGTGGATCGTGTTTTCCTCCGGCACCACCGGACTGCCCAAGGGCATCGTGCACGGGCATGGTGGAGTCGTACTGGAGCATCTCAAAGCCGTTGCGCTGCAAGCGGATATCGGACCCAACGACACTTTCTTCTGGTACACCAGCCCGAGCTGGATGATGTGGAACTTCCAGGTCGCCGGACTGCTGGTCGGTGCGACCATTGTCTGCTACGACGGCAGCCCCACCTATCCGACCCCGGATGCACTGTGGCACATCGCATCCCAGGTCGGCGCGACCGTACTCGGCACCAGTCCGGGCTACGTGCTCGCCTGCATCAAGGCGGGTTCGGTGCCGCGCACCGACCACGACCTCACCGCGCTGCGGCAGGTCGGCATCACCGGTTCGTCACTGCCACCCGCATCGGCGATGTGGTTGAGCGACAATGTCGGTGACCACGTGCAGGTTGCCTCGATCAGCGGCGGCACCGATGTGGTCTCCGCCTTCATCGGCGGCGCGCGGACCGTACCGACCTGGCCGGGCGAGCTTTCCGCGCCCTACCTGGGTGTCGCGCTGGAGGCCTTCGACGCCGACGGCAAGTCGGTTCGTGACGAGGTCGGCGAACTCGTCATCACCAAGCCGATGCCGTCTATGCCGGTACGCTTCTGGAACGATCCGGACGGAATCCGTTACCACGACGCGTATTTCGACATGTTCCCCGGCATCTGGCGACACGGCGACTGGATCACCATCACCGAACGGGGCAGCATCGTGGTGCACGGCCGCTCCGATTCCACCCTCAACCGCCACGGCATCCGCATGGGTAGCGCCGATATCTACCAATCCGTCGAGCGCCTCCCCGAAATCACCGAGGCCCTCGTCATCGGCGCCGAACAACCCGACGGCGGCTACTGGATGCCCCTATTCGTCACCCTCACCCCGGGCACCGCCCTCACCGAAGACCTGAAAACCCGCATCAACACCACCATCCGCACCGAGGTCTCCCCCCGCCACGTCCCGGACGAAATCATCGTCGCCCCCGGCATTCCGCACACCCGCACCGGCAAGAAACTCGAGGTCCCCATCAAAAAGCTCTTCCAAGGCGCGGACCCGACGCGCGTCGTTGAACGCAGCGCGGTCGACAATCCGGACCTGCTCGACTGGTACGCCGCCGTCCGCCCGGCCCGGAACTGAACCGGCAAACTGACCGTGGCTGCGCTGTCGAATATCCGACCCGGATACGGCTGGGGAGAGGGCTATCCAGACCGGGTTTCGATAGCCTTCCGAATGAGTGTCCGCGCCGCTTCACCCGTTGCGGATTGCCTAGCGAGAATATCGAACGCCCGACCATAGAGGGAAATCTCCCGTGGCTGGGTAATGGTGATGCCTGCCGTATGGCCTTCAACCTTCACCATTCGGTTGTCGAACATAAAGAAGTTATCCACCACAACCAAGCCTTCGGCAGTGTTTGGAACAATTCCCAGAGTCACTCGAGGCATACCGATTACCGAATATAAACGGTCGAGCTGGCCAATCATCACCTGATCGTTCCCGAAGGTGGTATATAGCGACTGTTCAGCCATCAGTATATGGAATCGTTTACCCTTTTGATAAAGGACACGTTGCCGCTCCATTCGCTTTGAAACGGCTTCGTCCAAATCGTCGGGAATCTGATAGAACGCTATGACGTTTCTCATGATCGCTGTTGCGTAATCGGCCGTTTGGAGTAGGCCCGACACTACGGCTGACTCCCAGTTCCGAATGAACGTAGCTTGTGATTCGACCTTCATCGTCTGCTGCTGCCGACGCTTCATGCCTGTACCGAGCAGTTGACGCCACTCACCATATGCACTGTCGATGTTATGCAGCGTGGCCAGGAGGTCTTCGAGCTGATCACTGGCGTCACAGTGACGGCAGTAAGCGCGGACGACGATATCTGACACATGCAGTCGCGCGTACTCGTACTTGCTGACCTTCGACTCGTGCCAGCCCTCGAGGCGGGCGAGCTCCCGGCCGGACATTCCGGCGCGTCGCCGAATTTCCCGTAGACGTTTACCGAGAGCTTCCCGCGCTTCCTGAACTGAGCTGGTCACTGGATAGAAATCACCCGCGCATACTCGTCGTACGGCGTCGCCGAATTCCAGAGTCGATCCCGGACACCCCGACAGTACGAGACAATCGCCGGATCGTCGGTTACCGCCGACCCGCCAACCGCGCGGCCGTCCATATCGGAAAGGTTGAATGCCACAGTTTGGTAGTCGACCAACCACCAATCATCTTTTGGCACTTCCCCGGCAAGATGACGGGGAAGATAACGAATCTCCTCGCCAGCTTCCACGTTGAACGCTGCCATCGTGAGCGACCAGCGCTGGTAGTCGCTGTGCGGAACAGTGACTACGCGAACCCGTTTGAACGATACCCCGCGTGTCACAAGTTCCTGAACGAAATTAGACCAGCCCTCGTACCATTTCCGATAATCGAATGGCTCATTGGTCAAGAACTTTTGGAAAGGCTCGTCTTCCGATGGCACTCCGTACGAGTCCCGGACCTCCAAATGGAATGCTTCGTGTCTGGATTCCGTCAGAATTTCACGAGTCGGCCGGAATTCCAAAATAGATCCTTTCTGCCTTCGGAACCTCGATAGCTGTTTCGTAGTCTTCCATGGTCATCTGATCCAGCGTCTCCTGGTCGGTGACCAGTCGGCCGGACAGAGTGAAGGTGCCGCGTCCGGTATCCCTCATCGGTGCCCCGATGTATGTGCGAGGTTCAGCGAACCCGACCAAAAGGTGCGGGATCTCCACAGTTTCCGCCTGATCGGTCCGCCATCCGAGGACGACGTACGAGCCTTCGTCGGTGGCGAACAGCGTCGGACAGCCGTCATGATTCGATCCACCCTTGCCGAGGTAACGCAAGCGCATGGCCGCAACTCCTGTCTATAAGTGTGCTGCTCTTTGCAGCACATTCGACCATGTTCCCTTCTCCCATGACAGCATGCACCCAAATCGCACAGACATTGGCAAGTATTGGCACAATTCTGGTGTCCGCCGGTCAGTCGTTCGTAGCGTCGGAGTCGGCCCCGTGACATGTGACGCCAGCCGGTCACGGGGTGCCTACCAAGGATGCGGCCGAGCGGAGGAGAGCACCCGTGTTGAACAAACGACGGTCACAGCCTGATTGTGTTCTGCCGCAGCGAAACCCGTTCGTCGGCCTACCACGGCCCGAGCGTCAAGGCTGGTGGCAACCGCCTTCCGCCGAAGTGATCGAACTGTTCGTCGTTGCGGTCAATCAGTGGAGTTACCAGACCGACCCTGATGAATCGTCCCGGTGCCGGGGTTCGGAGTCCCCGGCACCGGGCGCACCAACAGGGAGGCGTGATGCGTCGAGTTGAGTTGCGGACCGCGCAAACCGAGGACGGTCACAAGGTCGCGGTGTGGCAGTTGGTAGCGCGTATGCCGCGTGTCCTGCGTGTGCAGTTTCCTACTGAGCATTTCACCGCTTACCGAGTGCCGTCTAAGACACCGCTCTACGGAGCGCAACCCGGAACGATCATGTTCGACGGGTATCCGGATTTGGCCGATGCCCGGGAGATGCTTCCAGAGCACGAAGACCTGTGGAACATCCTGCGCGATGACTACTGGGCCGTGCTGCTCAGTACAAGGGATCTTCCAAATCCATTGGGGGCGTGAAAATGCCGTCCGATCTCGTTCCGTCTCGTTCACGGGAGATAGCTCCTTCGGTACGGGCGTTGCTCGCGCAGTTCCATGAAGAGACTATTCAGAAGCTCGCCATTGCTCCGATCGATAGCGACCCGATCTACCAGGCTGCGGACGGCTCGCTGAGCGGGGTTGAGGACGGCTGGATATCGGACCCGGACACCGACCTAGACAAAGCCGATGCAATCACGATCCAGCCGACCAGCGTTATCGATAGAGAAGTTGGCGCGATAGGGGAAAGTCCTTGCAGTACAACATTTCTCGACTAAGCGTCATCGCCGCATTGCTCGGTGCGACGCTGATTTCCGGCGACGTCGCGAGCGCCGATCCGAGCCAACCATGGGTCACAGAGGCGAAGAAGACCATATGTGACAACGGCTTCAGCCCTTGGACCACACCGACGGTTTTGCCGCCCAAGATCGAAGGCTACGGCTGGGCAAAATGCGATCTCCCTGCCGATGGCGATCCTGGTCTTACGCATAACTACTACCTGAGCTTGCAGCGCCGCAATTCGTCTGGTGGCTGGGATTCCGTGGGTGAGCACATCCGAACCAGCCTTGTACCGTGGACCCGCCAGACCTACACGGCCAGCGCGCCTTGTTCGGCCGGATACTGGCGGATCGTCTCGTCGGCGAGCGGTACCATCCAGGGCAAACAATTCGGGCCAATCGAAACCGTCTCCGATTCACGGGTCGTCACAGCGGCCGAATGCGGATAGAAGGGGATGACATGGATCTGCCGAATGGACGCCGTTACGCCGAGTACATCGGCCCAGTCAGCACGCGCGAGCGGGTAGCCGGTTTGGTGCGTGCGCTGTCGCTGGAATTGCCGCGTCGGCGGAAGCTACATCCGCAGGACGCGGGCGGCGGGTACCAAGGCGTTCGCCGAGAGTTCGGCCGCTGGGTCGTGCGACCGATGACCGGCCCGGGTTCTCGCCGTTGGGTCAGCAAGCCGCACTACGCCACCCGCGCTATTCCCGGGAACGACCGCGAAGCGGCAACCGACTGGATGCTCGCGACTCTCGGACTCTGACAAGTCCGACATAGACCACAGCCCCCGGTTGCTTTCGAGCAATCAGGGGCATTGTCGTTCAGCGCTGCCTTAAAAGCTACGGACAGCAACCGCATCGCCTACCTCCATGACGGTCTCCCCGTATTAGCCCGTCGTCCTACTGCCGAGAACTGAACCGGCGGACGATCGCAACGCCCGGTCGTGGACGCGTTGTCGCAAACCTAGCGGCCGAAGAGGATGACCCGCATGAGGTGCGCAACTCGCTGCTGCGAGCACAGCGGGTTTTCCGGTCCGAGCCACTGCCCGAGGTCGACCACCAGTGCCAGTGCGGCGTGCACCAGCACACGCGCCTCGGCCGCGGATAGCTCCGGCCGGACTCCGATGAGCAGCTTGGCCCACTCTTCTACGTTGAGCCGCTGGATATTTCGCAGTACGGTGCGAACCTCCGGCGGCACATTGCTGATCTCCGCGTAGTACACGAAGGTCAGCTCGCGCTCGGCGAACGAGCCCTGCACGTACAGCTCGATCAGAGTGCTCAGTGCCTGTTCCGGGGTATCCGATGCGGCGATGGCAGGTCCGATGGCCGCCGAAACCCGGTCCGCCGCACGGCGAAACGCGGCTGCGAGTAGGTCGCCCTTGCTGCGGTAGAAGCGGTACACCGCTGACGAGGCGGGCATGCCCGCGGCATTGGCGATATCCTCCACGCTCACATTGGGATACCCGTGCTCATGAAAGAGCTCGATGGCCCGCACCAACAACAGCTCGTGTTTGAAGGTGAACGGAACCTCCTTCACGCCAAGGGATTCGGTGTCGTCGCCGGGTGTGGGCAGATCACAGGCGGTCACCGCATGACAGGCCGAGCGCAGCAGTGCCGCCAGCGCGCGCACCGGCACTGCGACATGGTGATCGGAGATGCTGCCGATCACGCTCATCGCGGCGGCCGAGAGCACCGCCCGATCCCCGTCGGGCAGTTCGGGTCGGGTCTCGGCCAGCAGTTCGCGGGCCACTGCATCGGTGGTGATCAGGTGATCGATGAGGGTCTGGCGATCGGGATCCTCCAGATACCGGTTCTGCCAGCGCAGCAGTGCGGCGCTGCGGCGATTCGCGATGGAGGCCGTGATCAGGGCATCGAGGATGTGGTCGAGGCGTTCGGCGGCCGGCCGGTCACGCAGTTGTTCGGGCAGGCGCACGGCCTCGGTGCTCAGCCCGGCCAGCCGCAGCGCCTCCTCGCGGAACAGGGCGTATTTGCTCGGATAGTGCCGATACAGTGCGGTAGAGCTGATATCGAGGCGCGAGGCTATATCCTCCATGCTCACGCCGTGGTAGCCGAATGCGCCGAAGGCCTCGGCAGAGGCGGCGGCGATCTGCGCCCGTCGGTTGCGCGGGCGGCGGCGCACCTCCCGCGATTGCGCGGCGCGGCCTGCGGTCGCGTCCTCCGGCGCGCGACGATCCTCGGCATCCATCCCGCGATGTTAGCCCAACCGGACGCTTGCTCGGCGTCTCTTCCCAGTGCTGAAATCGTATTGAATAGAGGATCACAAAAATATGCTCTTACATGGTGTCACTCCGCGAAACATGTGTAGAATACTCACTAACATACTCGGCAAAAGCGGCGGGCAGCATATCGAGCTGACGCGGGGCGCGGACTACGAGCGGGCCGGGCGGCCGAACAGAACCATCTGCATGAGCAATCGAACCCGGGCCGGGGAAGCGATCGGTTCGGCACTGAAGTTGCGCCCCAAATCGACCACCAACGCGAAGGCGGCGTGGATCAGGAAGCGAGCCTCGGCGGGTGAAAGCTCCGGTCGGACATCACGCAGCAGCCGCGCCCACTCTTCGACGCTGAGCCGCTGGATATTCCGCAGCACCGTGCGCTCATCGCTCGGAACATGCTGGAACTCTGTGTAATACACGAAGGTCAACGCGCGCTCGGAGAACGAGCCCTCGATGTACTGTTCGATCAATGTGGTCAGTGCCTCTTCGGCGTCGCCCGCCGCCGCTACCGCCGGGCCGATCGCACCGGAAACCCGGTCGGCGGCGCGTCGGAACGCGGCCGCGAGCAGATCACTCTTGCCGCGATAGAACCGATACACCGCCGAAGCGGCGGAAAGTCCTGCGGCAGTGGCGATTTCCTCGACGCTGACATTCGGGTAGCCGCGATCATGGAAAAGTTCGACGGCCTTGCGCAGCAACAGCTCATGTTTGAACGAATCCGGAATCTCCGCTGCCACCGGCAGTTCGGCATCGGCTTCCAGCGCTGGCAGCTCGGCGGGCACAATCGACCAGCAGGCCGAATTCAGCAGTCGGGCAAGGGATTTAGCGGGCAGACTGGCATGGTGATCGGCGATGCTGGTGATCACGCTGAGCAGGGCGGCGCGCAGCACCCGCAGCTCGTCCTCGGCGAGCTCCGGTCGCAATGCGGCCAATTGCACACCGATCGCGCCGACGACGGCGAGCTGCTGGTCGGTGAGGACCGTCAGATCCTCCGGCTCGAGATAGCGACCCTCCCACCGCACCAGGGTGACCGTCGGCCGATTCTCGATCGTGACCGCGATCAGGGCGTCGAGGACCTGACGCAGCCGTCGCTCCGACGTCCAGCGTTCACCCACCCCGCCGACTCCGTCGGCTGCCATCCCCCGGCCCGCCGCCTCCGGCAGCTCGACCGACTCCGTCATGGCCCGGCCCACCCGCAGTAACTCCTCCCGGAACAGCGCGTACTTGCTCGGATAGTGCCGATACAGCGCCGCCGAACTGATCCCGAGCCCGGACGCGATGTCCTCCATGCTCACACCGTGATAGCCCAGCGCGCCGAACGCGGCCGCCGACGCCGCCGCGATCTGGGCCCGCCGATTCTTCGGCCTACGCCGAATCTCCCGCGGTGCCGAGTCGCCGCTGACCGCCTTGCGCGCCGTACGGCGATTGTCGACACTCATGCCGCCATGGTATCGACAACCTCGACCGCCCCGGCTGTCCAGGTCGGTCTGATTTGCCCAGGTGGGGCGCGCAGTCGCCGGATCGACCAGGTACTGAACGATCGGTATGGTTTCGGCGTCGGGCCTCCCGCCATACCCGGGTTAGGAGCGTGGCGGCGTGGCAAGGGGTGAGTTCACCTTGTTGACCAGCCAGCGCCCGTCCACCTTTTCCAGGCGCATTACCATGGACAGTTGACCGGGGGCCGGCTTGCCCTGGGTGCCCATGCTGGTGATGGTTTGGCCGATTACCACGATCGCCTCGGCGGAATTCGTGTCGCCGGATTTGATTGCGCACTGGACGTCGTTGACCTTCGAGATCACCTCGCCCTGGGTGAGCACATCACGCAATTCTTTGCTGGTGCTGTCGAATTGCTTCTTCCAGTCACCGGTGGCGCCGTCGAGCACTGCGGCGAAGTATTTGTCGAGATTCTTGGCGTCGTAGTCGGCGAGTACAGGGGCGTATTGGCAGGCAGCGAGGCGGGCGTCCTCGCGGGCGGTGACAATGGCCCTGTTGTCCTTGTTCTGGAGGTAGTAGAACACCGTGGAGGCTACTGCGGCGACGAGCAGTAGTGCGGCGGCAGCGCGGTAGCCGATCGCGGTGCGATTGTTGGGCGTGCGGAGAAATCCGAACCGTTTGGCTGCAGGCACTTTCGAACCCACATCTGGCGTGGCGTCAACATTCGACGCCGCATCCGCGTCGATATCCTTGCCGAGCGAGACGGTAGCCTCCGGCACCTCGGCCTGCGCATTCTCGATTTCGTTATCGGCTGTATCGATCGTTGGCTCGCTCATAGCTTCTCGTTCCTATCTGCCAGGTGCGGGTCGGGAGAGTTCATTGCCGGTGACGCCGGGTGGCGGACCGGAACCGTTGTCCGGCACATTCGGGCGCGGCGCATTCGCCGAACCGCGTACCTGCAGTGCGGGATTGGTGGTGACGCAGTAGTTGTAGAGCCGCACCCTGGTATCGACGGTCTTGTCGGTCGGCACCACGGGGATCGTGTCGTAATCACAGGTCGGCCGCGGCCACGGATCGACCATTGTGTTGAAGGCGTTGTCGTGCGCCGGAATTCCGATGGCCTGCGAACCCTCGCGCAATGCCGGGAACAGCGCTTCGATGGCCGGTTGACGCAGCTTGGCCGCCTTGGTGATGGCGACGAAGTTGGTGATCAGATTGGTCATCGGGTCCTGCGTGTCGTGCACGATGCCGCCGAGGGTGGCCAATTGGTCCGGCCCGAGTTCGAGGAATTCGCGCACTTCCTGATCGGCCACGGTCAGCTGCTGGAACAGTGCGCTCGAGCCGGTGGTGAGCGTGGTCAGATCCGGTTGGGCGTGGGTGGTGGTTTCGGCGATCACCTGAAGGTTCTGGATCAGCCGCTGGGTCTGCGGCAGCAGATCGGTCAGGCCCGACATTGCCCGGCTGATTCCGGCGACCATATTGCGCAACCGATCCGGACCACCGGCCAGCGCCTTGTCGAGTTCATCGATGATCACATTGAGTCGCGTCGGATTCATTCCGCCGATCAGCCCACTCATATTCGTGAGCACCGCTTGCACCGTCACCGGTGTGCTCGTCGCCGACCGGTCGACGATCGAACCGTCGGACAGATACGGACCGCTATCGGAGTCGGGTCGGAAGTCGAGGTACTGCTCGCCGGCCGCCGAGAGTCTGCCGACAGCGACGGTGCCGCCCACCGGAATCCGTGCGGTGTCGTTGATTTCGGCGATGGCGGCCACACCGTCACCGGATACCCGAACGTCGACTACCTTGCCGACCCGACTGCCTCGGAAAGTGACGTCATTGTTCGCCGCGAGTCCACCGGAACCCTTCAGCTCGACCCGGACCCGGTAGGTGCTCGGCAGCGGGTTGATCCGCAGTACGGCCGCACCGAGATAGGACATGCCGAGAATCAGCACGACGATCAGCCCGATATTGGCCACCGCGATCCGATGCCGAACCAGCCGGTGCCACAGTGGAATATTCATCGTGCACCGCCCTGCAACCGACCGATGACCTTCTGGATCACCTCGGCCAGACTGCCGACAAACGCCGGTACATCGCCGATTTCCGGCCAGCGGCTGCCCTTCGGGTCGGTGATGGCACCGATATCGAGATAGGAGACCGTGGCGGCGACCGCAAGCACCGGTCCGTCGTAGCTGGCCATGACATCGGGATAGATGGCGTGCAGACCGTCGAGCGTGCCCGCCAGATTGTCGCCCATCTGGGTGAAGCCGGACATCAGCCGCTGGATGCTGTCGAACAGGCTCAGGAACTCCGGGCCGGTGGTGTCGGTGAAATCACCGAGCGCGGACATGGTGACCGAGACCTTGGCGACGAGTTCGGCGATACTTCTGTTGTTTTCGGCGACCAATCCGATCAGCGGCGGAAAGGTATCCGCAGCGGCACCCAATTCCACCTTGCGCCTGGCTAATTCGCCGGTGAGCACATTCAGCCCGGACAGCACGCTGTCGACATCGGCGGTGCGTGCGTTGAGTGCCGCGAGTACATCGGTCATTTCGGTGATCAGATGTGCGAGCTGCGGTGCCCGACCAGCGAACATCGAATTCATCTCGGTGGCTATCCGAGCAACCTGATTGAGTCCACCGCCATTGAGCAGCATGGAGATCGACATCATCAACTGTTCGACCGACGCACCGGTGCCGGTGTGGTCGGGTGCGATGGTGTCGCCGGGACGCAGCATCTCGGCGCTTTCCTGCTCGGCGGGCAGGGTCATGGCGACGAACATGTCACCGAGCGGGGTGGCCTGGCGCAGTTCGGCGGTGGTGCCGCGGGGCAACTGAATATCCTGCCGGATCCGCAATTCCACATCGGCGAGAAAGTTCGTGGTGCTGATCTTGGCGACCATGCCGATTTCGGTGCCGCCGATCTTCACGTGTGCATTCGCGGGCAGGTTGAGTGCGTCCTCGAAGACGGCGTGCAGCTCATAACCCGGCCCACCGATCCCCGGCTTGGGCAGCGGCACATTATCGACCGTCACGGCACATCCCGCAGCGGCGAGAACAACAATCGTCGCGGCGAAAACCGCACGTGCCGGCCTCATTTGGTGATACCGAGCAGCGCGGCGGTCAACCCGAAGTCAGGGCCGAAGTCCTGGATCTTCCCGGTGCGGCAGCCGTCGAGGCGTAGCTGGATGCGCTCACAGAACAACGAAAGCGCTTCACCGTCCAGCACCGCCTTGTCCAGCAGACCGTGCAGGCGCAGCGCCCCGTTCTCACGGCTCACGGCGTTCGAGAAGTTCTGGAAGAACAGCGGCGTCACATCGGTGATTTCGGTGAGCCCGCGGGCATTGGCCCGCATCTGGGCGGTCAATGTCGTGAATCGGGTGAGCGCACCGAGCAGTTGTTCGCGGTTCTGGCCGACCACGGTCGAGGTATTGGTGACGAAGTCGTTGAGCTGAGTGATCACCGCCTGCAAACCCGGCGCCTGCTTCCCCATAAGTTGCACGAGTTCGGTGAGCCGACCGCTGAAATCCCGCACCGTCTGGTCGTTCTGGGCAATTATCTCGGTGATCTCATTGAGTTTGACGATGGTATTGGAGATCTGGTCGCCATTGGCGAGGGTGACCTCGAATGCCGACGACAGATCGTCCAACGTTTCGCGCAGCTTGTCGCCATTGCCATTGAGCAGCGGGAACAGCACCCGGCTGGCCATCGGTCCGGTTTCGTTGTCGCCCTTCAAGGCCGCGCCGAGTTGATCGAAGGTTTCCAGGATGCGGTCGAGTTCGACCGGGGTGCGGGTCCGGGCGAGCGGAATGTGCTGGCCGTCGGTCAGCACCGGACCATTGCCTTCATAGGCTGGGGCGAGTTCCACATGCCGATTGGTGATCAGCTGCGGTGAGATCAGCGCCGCCATGGCGTCGGCCGGAATGCGCACGCCCTTATCGATGGACATGGTGACTTCGACATAGCTACCCTTGGGGATCACGGTATCGACCCGGCCGACCGGAACACCGAGCACCGCAACGTCATTGCCCGGGTACAGGCCGGCGACATTCTCGAAATCGGCACTGATCTGCAGGTGTTCGCCGAGGTACTGATCGGGCAGTGCGGTGAGGCTGTCGGGCAGCAGCGAACAACCGGTCGCCACCATCACTGCCAGGCCGAGCACCGCCGATTTCAGCAAAGTACCCATCTTCATCAATTGCACCCCTGTACAGCTTGGGCGAAGCAGAGCCAGTTGTCCGGGAATACCCATGGCGCCCACACATCGCCGTAGGGGCCATTGCCGAGGGCATTGTTGAACTGCCGCAATGCGACCGGCATGATCTCGTAGAGCGAATCGAGGTTGTCCCGGTTCTTTTCCAGCCCCTCGGACATGGTGTTCAGATTGTGGATGAGCGGACCGAGTTGATCCTGGTTCTCCAGGCCCATCTCCTGCAGCAGCCGCGACAGGCTCGCGACATTGTCGAGCAATTGCTCGAGCAGATTCTGCCGCAGTGCGACAGCATTGCCGATGGCCTCGCCTCGGGTGAGCAGCAGCAGCACGCTATTGCGGTTGTCGGAGGCCAGCTGGGCCACTTGATCCATGCTCTTCAGCAGGGTGTCCACCTCGTCGCGGCGATCATTGATCACCTTGGCCAGCGCGCCGATGCTGTTCAGCGCCTCGACGGTGAGCTGTGGGGAGTCACCCATCTGCTGGCTGAGCACATCCAGTGACTGCCGCAGCTTCGCCGGATCCAAGCGTTCGATGCGCTCGAAGGACGATTTGTAGTTCGGATCCCGGATGACCTTGCCGAGGTTGTAGGGCACCGAAGTCTGCTTCAGCGGAATTCGATTGTCCGGCAGTCCTTTTCCATTTCCGGGCAGCAACTCGATGTGCAGCTTGCCGAGAATTGTCGTCATCTTGATGGCGGCCGAGGCATCCGGGCCGAGTCGAAGATCCTTGCGCACCTTCAGATCCACGACGACCTTCGCACCGTCGAGTCGTACGGCACCAACGGAGCCGACCTCGATGCCGGAGACATCCACCGATGCTCCCGATCGCAGACCCGCTGCCTGCGCGAATTCCGCGTGAATTGTCTTTTCGCCCAAATGCGCCTGCGATAACGCACTCGAGCCGACCAGCAGCACAACGACCGAGCCGGCCGCGAGCAGTCCCAGCCACAACAGGCGATTGCGCACCGGGCGCATCAATGCCGTCATCGGCAGACCTCCGAATGAGAATTGCCGCCCACCTGTGAGAACAGCCCGGGTGGCAGCAGCACGCCCCATAGCGAGACGTCCAACGAGCAGATATAGGCATTGGCATACGCGCCGTAACTGGTGAATCGGGCGAGACCATTGAGGACGGTCGGCAGCTCGACCGCCGCCTGATCCAAGGACGCGCCGTTGAGGATCAGCAGCGCGACACCGCTGGTCGCATCGTTCTGCGCCCGAGCCAGATTCGGTTTCACCTGATTGATCAGAGCCGCCAGCGAATCGGTGGATCTCGCCACCGTATCGACCGACGACTTCAGCGATTCACCCTGTGCGTAGAGCGATTCCACCAGCGAACGCGCCTGCGTGATAAGGGTTTCCAATTCGCCGCTGCGATGAGCCAGGCCCGCGATCACACTGCTGAGATTGCCGATGACATCGCCGAGAATCCTGTCGCGCTGACCGAAGGTGCCGGCGAGTTCGGCGGCTTGGGTGATCAGGGCACTCAGCGAGACATTGTTGCCTTGCAAGGCCTGGATCAGGGTCTCCGACAGCGAATTGACCTGATCCGGTTGCAGCACACTGAACAGTGGTTCGAAACCCGACAGCAGCGATGACACATCGAACGACGGTTCGGTGCGCTCCAAGGGAATCGCGGATCCGGCAGTCAGCCACGCGCCCTCGTCCTTGCCGGGAACCAGGGCGATATAGCGCTGGCCGATCAGATTATGGTAGCGCACAAGGGCTTTCGTCGTCGTGGTCAGTCGCTGATTGTGCTGGATTCGGAAGTCCACGCGCGCCTTGTAGTCGCCGTCGAAATCTATGGCGTCGACGCGCCCGACCCTTACGCCCGCCATCCGGATGTCATCGCCGATACGAAGGCCCAGCACATCGGTGAAGGTGGCCGAGTACGAATCGGTATCGCCGGTTACCGAACGTTGCAGCGTCGACCAGATCGTGTAGGTCAACAGCACCGCGACCACGGCGAACAGACTGAATCCGACCAGTGCCTTCCCTGACTTCATGTACTCACCGCCCTTCGTTCGGTGCGGTGTCGTAGACGGTCACCGAACCACCGGCCAGTACCGGAGCCAAAAGCAGGTACTGCGCCGTGGTCGGCCGACCGCCGACGATCGCGGCGGCGGCATCGAGTCCGCGCAGATCCGAATGCGGCTGGGTAGATTGATCCGTCGCAGCGGCTGGCGCGGTGATGCCCGGAACGCTCGGCAGCCCCGGAACGCTCGGCAGTCCCGGAACGCTCGGCAGTCCCGGAACGCTCGGCAGTCCCGGAACGCTCGGCAGCCCCGGAACGCTCGGCAGTCCCGGAACGCTCGGTAACCCCTGCGCCGGAGCCGCAGGCGCTGGCGCTGGCCCCGCGGCTGCCAACCGCTGCGGCATCAGCTGCGGCGGAAACTCCTGCGGTGGTGCGACATCCGGCACCGTACCGCCCCCGCACCGCGGACCGGCCATTGTGCCGTAATGCGGACAGTCCTTGGCCGTGTACTGCTGGAACGGAGTGAAGCTGACATCCATCTTCCACACCATCTGTCGGCTCGGTCCGAATCCGAAGGTCGTGCGCACTCGCTGCAGCGCGGCATTGAAGTTGGCGGCGGTATCCGGGATGGCCTGCGGATCCCTGGCCAGACCGCCGAACAGGCCGTCCAACCCGACGACCAAGTCCTTCCCGGCGTCCGGATTCCGCGCGAATAGTGAATTGACCGAGTCGACCGCGCCGCTGGCATTGGTCAGCAGTGCGACCAGATTGTCGCGCCGCTCGGTGAGCGTGCGTGCGGTGGTCACCGAATCCGACAGCACACCGACCAGCTCTGGCGCCGAAACGCTCAGCGCCGTCACGGCCCGGCCGAGGTTGCCGAGCAGATCGCCGATACCGGGAATCGCGTGCACCTGGGTGAGCCAGGTATCGAGGCGTTCGATGGTGGAACCCGGCACCCGTGCGGCGGGATCGAGGGCATCGGCGAGTGTTGCGAGCACGCGGCCCAGCTTCTCCGGCTGAATATGGTCGAGCACATCGCGCAGCACACTGAGCGTGGTCTGCAACTGCGTAGTGCCTTCGCTGGTGTCCTCGGGAATTCGGGCGCCCGCGCGCAGGGTTTCGGTGGCGTGCCCGTTGTCGACGAGTTCGATGGCGGTGACGCCGAAGATATTGTCGGGGATCACCCGCGCCGTGACATTCGCCGGAATCAGGCCAGCCACAGCCGGTTTCAGATCTAGTGCGGCATCCTGACGTTTACCCTTGGCGACTACATCGACCCCGGCAACCGTACCGACGACCATGCCGCGGAACTTCACATCGGCATGAGTCGGCAGCCCATCGCCGGTGCTGGTGAGCACGGCGACGACCGAGACCTTGTCCTGAAAATAGCCGGTATAGCGCAGTCCGAGCAGGTACAGCAGTAATGCGGCCGCCATGGTCATGGCGATTCCGGCGAGCGTGAGTTGACGTGCGGTGGGTCCACGTCCACTTGGATCGAGCAGCATCGCCACCTACCCCGAAATCCGGAATCCGGGGTCGATACCCCAGATCGCAAGGGTCAGAAACAGATTCACGAACACCATGACGACGATCACCATCTTGATCGCGCGGCCGGCCGCGTGGCCGACGCCTTCCGGACCACCGGTGGCGATATAGCCGTAGTAGCACTGGATGAAAGTCGAAATGAGTACGAAAACCACGACTTTGACGATCGAGAACAAGACATCGATACCGTTGAGGAACTGGAAGAAGTAGTGGTCGTAGGTGCCAGCGGAGGTGCCGCCGAGGAATAGCACGGCCAGCTTCGTCATCAGGTACGCGACGGCGAGGCCGACGCTGTAGAGCGGGACGATGGTCAGCGTTGCGGCAATCATCCGCGTGGTGACCAGATATGGAAGTGGCCGGATGGCAATGGATTCCAGCGCGTCGATCTCCTCTGCTATCCGCATCGCCCCCAGCTGCGCGGTGAATCGGCAGCCCGCCTGGATGGCGAAGGCCAACGTCGCAAGGATCGGGCCGATTTCGCGCGTCGTCGCGAAACCGGAGATCGCGCCGGTCAGCGGATTCATAGTCAGCAGATTCAGCGCGGTGTAGGACTCCATGCCGACAGTGATCCCGCCGAATCCGCACAGGATGATGACCACACCGACCGTGCCGCCGCCGACAATGAGCGAACCATTGCCCCAGCCCACATCGGCGGTCAGCCGCAGCACTTCCTTGCGATAGTGCCTGAGCACGAACGGAATTGCCGCCACCGCCTGGCCGAAGGTGATCGCCTGGTGGCCGAGTCTCCGGTTGGCCTGCAGCGGCACGCCGGCCACCGCTCCCACCGCGCGAAACGGCTGCAGCGCGGGCGGGGTGTATCGGGTGCCCATCTCAGATCACCTTCGCCGGGAAGAGCGTGTTGTAGATCTGGGTGATGATGATGTTCGTCGCGAACAGCATCAGCGCCGAATTGACCACCGCCGCGTTCACAGAGTTGGCGACCCCACCCGGACCACCCTTGGTGTGCAGTCCGATATCGCAGGCGATGATCGCGGTGAGCGCACCGAAGATGGCGGCCTTGACCAGGGCGATTACCAGGTCGTTCGCCACCGCGAAGGAGGCGAAGGTACTGATGAACGAACCCGCCGTACCGCCCTGGGCGTACACGTTGAACATATAGCCGGTGGCGAAGCCGACGAAGACCACGAATCCGCACAGCAGGATGCTGACCAGAATCGCGGCCAGCAGTCGCGGCGCGACCAGTCGGCGCACCGGATCGACACCCATCACCATCATCGCGTCGATCTCCTCGCGAATGGTGCGAGAGCCGAGATCGGCGCAGATGGCCGAACCGACCGCACCCGCGATCATCAGCGAAGTGACAAGTGGCGCACCCTGGCGGATGATGCCCAAACCACTGACCGCGCCGATAAAGCTCGTCGCGCCAACCTGATTCACCAGCGCACCGACCTGGATCGAGACGACAACCGCCACCGGAATCGCGACGAATACCGTCGGCGCCGCGGAAACGCTTGCCATGAAAGCGCACTGCTTGATGAACTCGTGGAATGGGAAGCGGCGCACAAACATCGCGCGCAGCATCTCGACGAAAGCATCGCGCATGAGCCGAACCTGGCGACCCAAGGTTTCCAACGAGCGCTGTGGATGCCGTTGCCACAGTCCCTTCAGGTCCTCCACGGCCCGCTCTAGATCTGTTGGCTCAGTGGAACTTTCAGTGGCCCGGGTGCTCATGCCGACTCGCTGAGTTGATGCTGCAGCAGGACGAGGAGATACCCGACCACGGCGATACCGGCGACGGCGGTGCTGAGCACTGCGAGCCAGAGCCCGATCCGCAGCACCGGATTGACCTTCATGCGCCCCCCGAGGATCTTGACGCCGATCACCAAGATGTCGATGAGCCAGACCAAGATCATCATCAGGTCATGCACACATTCGAGAAGGTGAGCACCGGCCAGCACACGATCGAGCCGAGGAAGGATATGACCACGTCGATGCCTTGCATGCGGTGCAAATGGCTGGTGTGGGTCAGCGTCCAGATGAGTCCGACGAGCCCGTATGGAATGGCGAGAATGATGATGGTGCCGAGGAATTCGGAGACCTTCATCTCGTAGCTGAATATTCGATCCAGCTTCTTGAGCATGCGCCTATGTCCTTTCCCCCGCCGCCTGAGCGGCACAGCCGGACACGCGCCGGGCGAGGCATCGCTGCGGTGCGAGTGCGGCCGATCACGCTGCGATCGGTCGGGTATGAGTGCGTATGTTACGCACAATTCCTTCGGATACGGAAGAACTTGAGAACACTTAGTTCGATGAATCTCAAGAGAGAACCCAGTACAACCAGCTATACTTTGCTCGTATCGTTGAGAATCTTCAGTAACATAACCGATGGCCAGTCTGCTATGGGCCGGTTTGATGGCAGGAGCGCTCGATGACGAGCAATGCGGCAATCCAGGCCACCCACCACAGCGACACCAACGAACCGATGGCCGATCTGCGCCACATCCGCAAGAACGTGCTCCGAGACGTCGAGCCGAGTCGAAACACGGTTGCGGACAGTCGAGCAGTACCACCATTCGCCTCGGCTCGACGGACGCCCGCCACTTCGAGACAAGACTTAGCCGGAGTAGGCGTGCCACATCTGGTCGACGATCGCCGCGATATCGGAATGCTTTGGTACCCAACCTAATTGGTGCAGCGCCTTGGCTGGATCAGCGACCAGCGAACTCGGCTCCGGCACCGCGGGGCGATGAGTGAGCGCCACACGTCGTCCCGATACATTTTCGACAGCGGCAACCACCTGGCGGACGCTCGTGCCCCGACCGCTACCGATGACATATCGCTCGGTCGCGCCCGGCGGTGGCAGGTGTTCGAGCCCGGCCACGAACGCATTCGCGGCATCGGCCACGTGCACATAGTCGCGGACCGTCGTGCCGTCACCGTTGACCTCCAACGGTTCATTCCGCGCCGCAGCGCCGAGCACCCTCGGGATGAGTCGGGTGGGGTCCGGATCGCGACCGCCCGCCACATTCGTCAGCCGAAGAACGACAGTGGCGCCATGGTGCGCTTCGACGGCTGATTCGGCCGCCAGCTTGCTGCTTGCGTAGGGGTGCGGCGGGCTATCGGACAGATCCTCGGTGATCGGTCGGCCGCTCACATCGCCGTAGATCGCGCCGGTCGAGGCGAATACGAGCCGGGGCACCTCGACGGCCGCCATGGCATCGAGCAGGGTGATGGCCCCGACGGTATTGACTCCGAAGTACCGGAGGGGGTCGGTCATCGACTCCCGCACCCGGGTCAGCCCGGCCAGATGACACACCGCATCCACGCCGTCGACAGCCCGTCGAAGTGCGATCGGGTCGAGCAAGTCGGCAATGCGAATCGCGCTGGCATGCACGATGTCCGGTCGCTGCGCGCGCACCATGCCGACAGCCTCGTGCCCGGCCTCGGTCAAGGCCGAAACGACAGCTCTGCCGAGGTAACCCGCCGCTCCCGTGACAAGTACGCGCATGGCGCGAGCCTACGAAAGGGCGCCACAGCGACCGTCACCGGCGGCGAATCATCACGGTCGCACCCACCACGGCGCTGTGGTGCAGCACATCATTCGCGGCCGCTGCAGTGGGTGTTGTTCTGGTGGGCCGAGGTTGGCGCGTCGCGAGCGTGGCCGAGAAGGTGGGCGCCGACGCACACGAACGTTCCGCTGTGGATGGAAGGTCGGCTACCGGATCGGGTAGCGACGGTCGATGAGGTCGAACATGTTGGGCTGGCCCGCTTTGTAGAGTTCGCGGTCGATTAGTTTGAGTGGCTCCCAGAGGGGCATGGTGTAGCGAGGTGTGACGGTGGCCAGCCCGGCCGACGAGCCGGAGGCGTGCAGGACGGCGTTGGCGGCAAGGCGGCCGCCTTCATTCGCGCCCTCCATACAGGCGACATTCATACCGGTCTTGATCCAGTCGCCTGCGAGGAAGAGGTTGTCGATCGCGGTAGCGGCGTCGGGGCGGTCGGACCACGAGCCCGGGTTCTGGATGAAGATGGCGTCGTCGTAGGCGATTTCGGGCGTGCCCGCGTCGGTGAGGGCCGGGTCGATCATCCAGGAGTGCAGCATATCGTCGGCGAGCTGGATCTCGCCGTCGTCGTTGACGTGTGCCTTGATCTGCGCCCAGGTTTCGCGGGCGATCTCCTCGGGGGTGCACTGCTTGGCGGTCTTGCGGTT
Organism: Nocardia sp. NPDC050412; assembly: GCF_044458825.1. Classification (NCBI taxonomy): domain Bacteria; kingdom Bacillati; phylum Actinomycetota; class Actinomycetes; order Mycobacteriales; family Nocardiaceae; genus Nocardia; species Nocardia sp. NPDC050412. Next base: position 75,235 of record NZ_JBITIJ010000016.1, on the reverse strand, counting down.
GAAGGTGCCCGGCTCTTCCCATTCGGAGATGATGGCGGACAGCACGTCCTGGACCGCACCGTCACCGTAGGTGGTCAGCGGCCGTCGCCAGAATTGGGCCTCGCTGATCGAGGTCAGGCCCCAGGGCGCGTCGTTGTAGCCGACGTGGCCATTGGCCAGGTCCACGCGTTTGCGCAGGAAGAATTAGGTTGCGACTTGTGCGAGCAGGTCGCCAGCTGTGCGACAGCCTTGCCGAGCTAGGGCTTCACACCGCGGTGCGTCACGATCCCGAGGCACAGCACAGTCGCTACGGGTCAAAGCTTGCGTTGGAGCACACTCCAACTTTTAGAGTTCGGGCATGACCAACACACAGGCCTCTAGCAGCAATGATCGTTTCGAGCGCGGACTGGAACTGCTTCGGCAGGTCGGTGGGCAGGAGCGGCCCGCGGTGCTGGACAGTCTCGCGGATATCGCACCGGACCTGGGGCGGCTGACCGTCGAATTCGGGTATGGCGACATACTGTCGCGGCCGGGGCTGACGTTGCGGCAGCGGCAGTTGGCGACGGTGTCGGCGCTGGCTGCGATGGGAAATGCCGCCCCGCAGTTGCGGTTCCACATCGACGGGGCGCTGAATGTGGGGTGCACGCGGGAGGAAATCGTGGAGACGCTGATCCATGTCAGCGTGTATGCGGGGTTCCCTGCCGCGCTGAACGGGCTCGGTGCGGCGCGCGAAGTGTTCGACGCCCGTACCGATCTCCCCACACCGGCCGACCCGGCGCCGGCACCGACGGGTGACCGGTTCGAGCGCGGGAGCGCCAAACTCGCCGAGATCGACGGGCACGCGGGCGAACAGGTCATCGCATCCCTGCGCGATATCGCACCGGATCTGGGGCGCTACATCATCGAGTACTGCTTCGGCGATATCTACTCGCGTCCCGGCCTGGACCTGAAGACCCGTGAAATGGTCACTGTCGCAATGTGCACCGCACTCGGCACCGCGGCGCCGCAACTGGGCGTGCACATCCACGGCCTGCTGAATGTCGGCGGCACCGAGACCGAGGTCGTCGAAATCATCACGCAGATGGCGGGTTATGCCGGTTTCCCGGCCGCCCTCAACGGAATCACCGTGGCACGCAACGTTTTCGCCGAGCGGACGCAGCACTGAGCACTCGAACCCGTTGCGGCGCTGTGTAACCGAGCGCCGCACCAAGCCCCTCGTCAAGGTAGTGGCTACTTATCGGCGGCGTACCGGAAGCAGTATGCGGAGGCGGCCAGATACTGTCGGCAGTGGGCACCGTGCCCGGCGTGCACGGACAGAATGAAGCGCGCTCGGTCATAGGTCAGTCCCACCGGCTCTTGATTGCAGTCGCGGCTCTGCACGAGCCACAATTCCCGTATATCCGAATGCAAAACGTCCATTGTTCACCTCCACCGAAGAGATAAGTGCACCCAGCACCGGCGGCCCCACCGGAACCCGCCGTCAACGCTGTGGATCGCCGACAGCGTCGGGACCGTGCGTCGGGCTCCGTCAGAGCCGGCACCCCCGAAAGGGTTTGGGGCACAAAACCGGTGCCGGGTACCGCTTCAGCGTGCACGTTGCGATTCGGTGGATAACAGAGCCGAATGCGATAAATGCGAGTAATTTTCGATTGAATCAGCCTGGTACAAGGGAGCGGGACCTATGGTTGAGGTCGACTGGACCGGCGAAGACGTACTCGCTCTTCGCGTGGCGATGAAGCGAAGTCGCTATGAGTTCGCGCGCCTGGTGGGCGTCACCCCGCGCACCGTGATCTTGTGGGAGAACGGCCGGACAACCCGGATGCATGCCGCAAGCAGGCGTTTGCTCGATCGAGTGCTATCGGAGGCCGATTCGGTTGTCGTCGCGCGATTCGAGCGCGCGATCGCGGGCCCGACGGCGGCCCGCGATACCGAAGATACGAGCGTGGCGCTCGATCGGATACAGCTCGGTAGGGACATCGGGCTCGACAAGGAAGTCGAGGATGACGACGTGAGAAGGCGATTGTTATTGGCCTGCATCGGCGCTGGCGTGGCCGGTCAGGCGGCTGAGATGGTCGCGAGCGAACCGGAGAAGATGCTCGCCACCCTGGATGCGGGTTCGATGAGCGAACGGCGGCTCGGCCTGCTCGAGCAATCCGTCGAGGCGCTCGGCGCCCGCGTGGTGCAGGTCCCGCCGCACGAGTTGCTGCATAGCACGCTCGACCAATTCCGGGCGGTCCGCGGCTGTCTCGCGGAGCGACAGGCGACCCATCATCAAATCCGACTGGTCCGTACCGCCGGGCGCCTGGCGAATGTGGTCGGTGAAATTCTGTTCAATGAGGGACATTTCGGTCAGGCCCGATTGTGGTACACCACCGCAATTCATGCCGCCCAGGACATCGGAGATCGCTATTCCGAGGACATCGCACTGGCAGGATTGGCGTATTTACCGACCTATAGCGATAATCCAAAGGAAGTTTTGAACCTACTCGGCCCGCGTCTCGAAGAAAATCCGGGCCACGGTCCGGCGGCGGCCTGGCTGTGGGGAATGGCGGCCCGCGCGCACGCCAGCCTCGGCAATTTCGACGGCTTCGTCAGCTGCATCTCCAGATCGGAGCAGGCGCTGGAAAATATGCCCGCGGAACAACTCTCGATCGGCATCTTTTCCTTCCGCCCGGAGAAGCTCGCTTTCTATCAGGCCATCGGCTACTCCCGCTTGGGCCGCGCCGAGCAGACCGCCCTGGCATCCGAGCGAGCTATCGGACTCTACGACCCCAGCGAGACCATGGAACCCGCGCTGGTCCGCTTCGAACACGCCACCGCCCTGCTCGCCTCGGGCGAGGTGGACGAGGCGTGCGCGGTGGCGACCTGCGCGATCACCAATGGCCACACCTACGTCGGCCTCACTGTCACCAAGCGCGCCAAACAATTCGATACCGCGCTGTCAGGTTTCCGAGGTCGTGCCGTCGCTGATTGGCGCGAGCAGGCCCGGATGGTCGTCGATACTGCACGCACCCGGGCATGAGGGGGCAGGGCGCACCGGTCGGCAGGGGGGATGTACGAACCGGCGCGCCCTACCTATTCAGTTGGCATCGGGTTGCATCGCGGTAATCAGCGAATTCGGACGCATATCCAGCCAGTGGGATTCGACGTATTGCAGGCAGGACCGGCGCGCGGCCGCGCCGTAGGCGACCGTCCAGCCGCCGGGGACGGCGGCGAAGATCGGCCACAGGGAGTGCTGGCCCTCGGCATTGATCAGGACGTAGAACTGGGCGTCATCGTCGTCGAAGGGGTTGGTCATTGATCGGCCTTCCTGGTGGGAGCGTTCAGGCCCGCTCGGCGTGCGCCATGACATTGGTCAGGACGTGGCCGATGCGGGCGAGGGCGGATTCGGAGGTCATGCGCCAGTGCGTGGCCTGGACGGCGTGGTTGTGCACGGTGCCGTCGACTGCGTCGGACCAGCTGGCCGCGCCGGTGGCCCCGGTCGGGTCGTCGAGTGCGGCGGTGAAGTAGACGAGATTGCCTTTATAGGGCCGTGGGCGGTAGCGGGTGATGAGCTCCAGTGCGTGCGTGCCCGCGTCCAGCAGACGGTCGAGCCGGTCGAATCCGAAGGATGCGAACGGTTCCGGGAGTTCTGCGATACGGCGGGCGAGCTGGGTGCGATCGAGTTCGGTGTCGATATCCTCGGCTTGTTCGCCGAGCAGACCGCCGAGCAGATCCGCCACCGGAACGCTTGCCGTACCGTCCACCGTTGTGTGCAGCGGGCTGTCCATCATGGCCAGCAGCGCGACATGTTGGCCCTGGTCCCGCAATTGGTTCGCGACGGCATGTGCGAGTACACCGCCGAGTGACCAGCCGAGCAGATGGTAGGGGCCCTCGGGCTGTACCGCGCGGATTTCGCGGACATAGTGTCCCGCCCAGTTCTCGATGGAATCCGGCAGCGCCGCCACCGAATTCAGCACCGGCGACTGGATGCCGTAGATGCCGCGTTCGGAATCAATATGTGCGGCCAGACCCGCGAACGACCACGCGACACCGCCGACGGGGTGGATGCAGAACACTGGTTCGCGAGATCCGCCGGGGCGCAAGGGCAGTAGGACATCGAAGGCGGCTTGCGCGTCGACGCGGCCGCGGCCGCAGTGGTGCAGTTCCAGTTGGGTGATCAAGTCCGCAGGTGTCGGCGCGGCGAACAGCCACACCACCGGGATCTGTTCGGCGAGTGCGATACTCAGCTGGGTCGCCAGTCGCGTGGCCAGCAGAGAATTGCCGCCGCGTTCGAAGAAGTTGTCGTCCATGCCGATTCGCTCGACCGCCAGCGCTTCGGCGAAGACGGCGCAGACCAGCAGCTCCAACTCTGTTTCCGGAGCGCGGAATTCCCGTATGCCCAACTCGGGCTCCGGGAGTGCGGTCCGGTCGAGCTTGCCGTTGGTGTTGAGTGGCAGGGCATTCAGTTGGATCAGCACGGACGGAACCATGTAGCTCGGCAGCGTCTCGGTCAGGGCGGATCGCAGCGCATTCGGATCGATCGCCTCGGTGGCGGTGAAATACCCGACCAGCAGGTCGCCGCGATGGGCGATGACGACGGCCTCGGCGACCGCCGGACGTGCGCGCAGCGCATGCTCGATTTCGGCGAGTTCGATTCGGTAGCCGCGTATCTTCACCTGAAAGTCGCGGCGCTGGACGTACTCGAGGTTGCCGTCCGCACCCCAGCGGACCATATCGCCGGTTCGATACATCCGGGTGCCATATGCGCCGAATGGGTTGGCCACGAACCGCTCCGCGCTCAGGTCGGACCTGCCGTGGTAGCCGCGGGCCAGCTGCGCGCCGCTCAGGTACAGCTCACCGGTCACTCCCGCCGGCACCGGATGCAGTCGGTCGTCGAGCACATAGACCTGGTTTCCGGGTTCCGGTGTGCCGATCGGGACCACCGTCTGGCGGATACCGGCCTCGGTGCGGAATCGGGTCACCGAGACCGCTGCCTCGGTGGGCCCGTACAGGTTGTCGATGCGGGCGGCGGTGCGGGCGCCGATCCGGTCGACGGTCGCGGCGGGCAGTGCCTCGCCGATGACGAGTAGTCGCCGCAGCGATCTCGGCAGTCGCTGATCACCGCTGACCTCGGCCAACATGGCCAGCAGCGATGGCACCAGCGTCAGCGTGGTGACCGAGGCGCGTCGGATCAGATCCACCACGCCGGCCGGGTCACGTTGTGCGCCTTGCGGTGCCAGTACTACTCGCGCACCGGTGCGCAAGGCCCACCAGAACTCCCAGACCGAGAGATCGAAGGCCGCCGAGGTCATCAGTAGCGCCGCGTCATCGGCGTGCAGTTCGTATTCCGTTTGCAGCCAATCCAATTGGTGCGCGACCGCCGAGTGCGTGACGGCGACGCCCTTGGGCGTTCCCGTCGACCCCGAGGTGAAGATGACATATGCCGTGTGCGCTGGAGTGAGTGTGGACAGCCGCTCCTCAGCACGAATCGGACTGTTGTCGAGAACGCCTGCGGCAACCGAGATATCCAGCACCGAATGGTGGTCCGCCATCGATTCGGGCAGCACCGGCCGTTGCGCCGAGGTCAGCACCAGTGCCGGGTCGGCGGCGGCGAGTACGCTCGTGGTCCGGTCGAGCGGGTGGGTCGGATCGAGCGGAACATACGCACCGCCCGCCGTCACCACCGCGTACATGGCGACGAGTAGGTCGACACTGCGCGCAATGGCCAGAGCCACCAGCGAATCCGGGCCGATGCCACGGCCGATGAGGGCACGGGCGAGCCGATTCACCCGCGCGGCCAATTGGCCATAGGTGACAGTTACGGCGTCATCGACGATTGCCACCGCATCGGGCGTCTCGACGACCTGTGCTTCGAAGGCGGCAATGAGGGTGGCCGGAGCGAATTCGTGTTCGATCCGGTTCCAGGACAACAGCATCCGATCGCGTTCGGCGGTGTCCAGTAGCGGCAGATCACCGACCGGCAACTGTGGTTCGGCACAGATGGCGGACAGCAGACGCTGCAGTCGACCGGCGAAGCCGGCGACCGTGGCTTCGTCGAACAGCGCGGTCGCGTAGGTGACCGATGCGGCCATGCCTGCCGCATTCCCATCCGGGTGGTAGCGATCTGTGACGACCAGATGCAGGTCGAATTGCGCGACCTCGGAGTCGAAATCGACTGCGGTGGCAGTCAATCCGTCCATTACGAATTCCGCCTCGGCCTGGTTGTGGAAGGAGAAGCCGACCTGGAACAGCGGATGCCGCGCGGTCGAGCGCTCCGGATTCAGCACCTCGACCAGCCGCTCGAAGGGTACGTCGGCATTGGAGAAGGCGGCGACATCCGCGGCGCGTACCCCATCCAGGAGTTCGATGAAGCCGGTGGCCGCGTCCACCTGGGTACGCAGCACCAAGGTATTGACGAACATACCGACGACATCGTCGAGTTCGGCCGCACCACGACCCGCGACGGGAGTACCGACGGCGATATCGGCGGTGCCGGAAAGGCGGGCCAGCAACACCGCGAAAGCGGCGTGCACGACCATGAACAGTGTCGCTCCGCTGTTCCGGCCCAACTCCGCCAGCCTCGCCTGCAGGTCGGCGTCGATGCTGAAATCGACATGGCGGCCGCGGGTGGAGACCATGGCAGGTCTCGGGCGGTCAGTCGGGAGGGTGAGTTGTGCGGACAGGCCCGTGAGGGCTTCGATCCAGAATCCGAGTTGCTGGGAGATCAGCGAATCCGGATCGTTCTCGCTCCCGAGCAGATCCCGTTGCCAGCGGCTGTAATCCGCGTATTGCACCGGCAGTGGGATCCATTCCGGCGGCATGCCGTGCCGACGTGCGGCGTAGGCGGTCATCACGTCACGTGCCAGCGGAACCAATGACGAGCCGTCCGCTGCGATGTGGTGGACGACCACTACCAGCACATATTCGCCGAGGCCTGTCGGACCTGCCACCGGACAGAACAACCTGGCGCGCAAGGGAACCGAGCCGGTCACATCGAATCCGCCGGCTACGAAATCTGCGACCGCCGAGGTCAGATCGTCGACGGGCACCGGAATCGGGGCGAGCACCGGCGCGCCCGCATCGGCCATCGGCAATACCACCTGTACCGGGCCGCTTTCGTGCTGCGGGTATACCGTGCGCAGCACCTCATGGCGTTCGACCACGTCGGTGATGGCCGCATTGAGTGCGGCGATATCGAGATCACCGATGAGCCGCACTGCCAGTGGGATGTTGTATGCGGTCGACTGACGGTCGAGGCGGTTGAGGAACCACATGCGCTGCTGTGCCAGCGAGAGCGGTATCGGATCGGTGTCGGTGCGTCGAGTCAAGGCCGCACGTGCACGCGTCGCAGTGGTGTCGAGGGCAGCGGCCAAGGCCGATACGGTCGAGTTCTCGAAGACGAGTCGCACCCCGACCGTCGTGTCCGATCGAGCGCCCAACCGCGCGACCAATTGTGTTGCCGTCAACGAATTTCCGCCGATAGCGAAGAAATCGTCATCGAGGCCGACGACGGCCAGGCCGAGCACCTCGGCGAAGACCTCGGCCACGATTCGCTCGGCGGCCGTCTCGGGCGCGCGGAAGGTCGCGGTACGGAACTCTGGTGCGGGCAGTGCCTTGCGGTCCACCTTGCCGACCGGGGTCAGCGGGATTTCGTCGAGCACCATGATGGCGGCGGGCACCATATAGGCGGCCAGTGAGCGCGCCGCGAAGGCCGTGAGCTCAGCGGTGTCGATCGCTCCGTTCGCGACGACATACGCGACCAGCGAAACCGAGCCCGTGGCATCGGTTTGCCCGATGGTCACGGCGAATTCGACGCTCTCATGGGCCGAGAGGACCGCGTCGATCTCACCGAGTTCGATACGCAGACCGCGCACCTTCACCTGATGGTCGGCCCTTCCGACGTACTGGATAGCGCCGGATACGGTCCAGCGCACCAGATCACCGGTCCGGTAGAGCCGCCCGCCCGCCACCCCGTAGGGATCGGCGACAAAACGATCCGCCGAAAGTCCCGGCCGCGCGTGGTAACCGCGCGCCAGGCCTGGTCCGCGCAAGTACAGTTCGCCGGTCACCTCATCCGGGACGGGTTGCAATCGGGTATCGAGCACCACCGCGGACATGCCGTGAATGGTGCTGCCCAGATCGAATTCACCGGGCCGCAGCGGTGCGCTGATATTGGTGATGATCGTGGTCTCGGTCGGGCCGTAGGTGTTGTGGAATGCCCGCCCTGTTCCCCAGCGTCGCACCACATCCGGGCCGTACGACTCGCCACCGACGGTCAGGTGGGTGAGTTCGGGCAGTTCGTTCGAATCCAGCGTCCGCAGCACGGCCGGGGTGATGAAGGCGTGGGTCACCCGCCGATTCCGGATGAGCGCGGTCAATTCCGCGCCACCGTAGACACCTGCGGGTGCGATCACCAGTGCGGCGCCTGCGGGTAGGGCGAGCAAGAGTTCGAGCATGGAGGCGTCGAAACTGGGCGAAGCCACATGCAGGACGCGGGATGTCGCGTTGACCTGGTAGCGATCCCGCTGCGCACGCGCCACTCCCGCGAGTCCGCCGTGGGTGGCAACTACGCCCTTCGGGGTGCCGGTGGAACCGGAGGTGTAGATCATCCACGCGGGATTGGCCACGCGCACGGGACGCGTCAGCTCATCGGGCGCGAGAGGTGCCGCGCTCGAATGCCGTATGCGGGCCGCCGTGGCAGGTGCGTCGAGTGCCAGCCATTCGGCGGTTGCGGGCAATACCGAGCGCCATGCGGTGAGCGTAAGACCGACCGTGGCACCGGAATCCGACAGCATGTGGGCGATTCGATCTGCCGGGTAGGTCGGGTCTACGGGTACGAAGGCGGCTCCGGTCTTGGCCACCGCCCAGACCACGAGGATGGATTCGGCGGAACGCGGGATGGCCACGGCGACGAAGTCTTCGGCACCGATACCGTGTCCGATCAGCATTCTGGCCAGGCGGGACGAGTGCTCGTCCAGTGCGCGATAGGTCAATTCATGGCCATCCGAAATCAGCGCTAGCGCATCGGGATTCATCGCGACGGCCGCGGCCATCAGCTCCGCGAGGGTGCGCGGCGGAACCGGTTCATCGCCGCGCCTGCCGAGCAGTTCGGTACGTTCGGCCGGAGTGAGCACATCGATGGTGCCGATCGGCGCGGACGGATCCGCGGTGAGTGCGCCGAGGACACGACCGAACCGGCGCAGCAGCCCGGCGGCGGTAGCCTCGTCGAAAAGATCTGTCGCGTAGTCGAGTTCGATCGGCAGGTGGCCTTCGGCGTCGAGTTCTGCCGCCACGGTGAACTGGAGATCGAAGCGCGCCACCGGCTCGTCGAATTCGACAGCAGTCAGTTCCAAGCCCGCCAGCGTGAACTCTGCCGCACCGGCATTCAGATAGCTCAGCGCGACGGTGAACAGCGGGTGTTTGGACTGCGATCGTGCGATGCCCAGTTCATCGACGACGCGCTCGAACGGGACCGTCGCATGGGCGAATGCGGCCAGATCGTTTGTTCTGGTCTCGTCGAGCAGATCGATGAACGAGCAGGCCGGATCCGGATGGGTGCGCAGCACCAAGGTGTTCACGAACATGCCGACCAGGTCGTCCAATGCCGCCGCGCCGCGACCCGCTATCGGGGTGCCGATGGCGATATCGGCGGAACCCGACAGCCGGGACAGCAATACCGCAAGTGCTGCGTGCACCACCATGAAAGGTGTTGCATTGTGGGCCGCGGCGATTTCGTGGATACCGACCCCACTGCCAATGCGGGCACGCACCGTGCCGCCACGCTCGGACGCGATGGCGGGACGTGGCCGATCGGTGGGTAATGCCAGTTCTTCCGGCAGATCCCGCAGCGCTTCGGTCCAGTACGTGAGCTGTTCGGCCGCGACCGAATCCAGCTCGGCCGTCTGCCAGAGCGCGTAATCGGCGTACTGTGCGGCGAGTTCCGGCCAGACCGGGGGCCCGCCGACAACCCGGGACAGGTAGGCCGACAACAGGTCTCGCAGCAGCGGCCGCATCGAATGGCCGTCCGCCGCGATGTGGTGCAGCGCGGCGACGAGCACATGGCTCGCCGCGTTTTCCCGCAGCAGAATCGCGCGCACCGGCACCTCAGTGGTGACATCGAAACCAGCACTGAGGAATTCGGCTATGCGCTCGTCCACCGAGCTGGGGGTCTCGACCACCAGGGATACCGGTGCCGGTTCGGCAGGCAGGATCACCTGGTGCCCGATGCCATTCGCATCGGCCGGGTACACCGTGCGCAGCGCCTCGTGACGCGCGATCACATCCGTGAACGCGGCACACAGTGCCGCCTCGTCCAACTCGCCGCCGATGCGCACCGCGACCGGGATATTGTGGGCCGCCGAGTCCGGGTCGAGCCGGTTGAGGAACCACATGCCGCGCTGCACCGGTGCCAGCGGAACGCGCTCGGGGCGTGGACCGGCGATCAGCGGTACGACCTGGTCGCCCGCTTGGGCGGCCAGGCGTGCCGCAAAGGCATGCACGGTGGGGGCCTCGAACAGCAACCGCACAGGCACACGACCGATCCGCTCGCCGAGCCGCGCCAGGACCCGGGTGGCGATCAGTGAATTGCCGCCCAGGTCGAAGAAGTTGTCGTCGGCACCGATCGGCGACCGTGCCAGTACCGCCTCGAATGCCTCGGCCACCAACCTTTCGGCCGGAGTGACCGGCGCACGATAGGCGACGCGGTCGAATACCGGCTCCGGCAGTGCCTTTCGGTCCAATTTGCCGGAGGTATTGAGCGGGAAGGCGGCCAGCACGACAATCGCCGACGGAACCATGTATGACGGCAAAGCATCCATCGCGGCCGCCAAAACTGTCGCGCGCAGGTCGCTTTCACCCTGTGCATCACTGACGACGTAGCCGACGAGTTGATCGCCGGTATGCGTGGCGACCATGCTGGCGGCGGCCTGCGAAACACCGGGCACGGCCGCGAGTACGCCCTCGATCTCGCTGAGCTCGATGCGCTGGCCGCGGAACTTCACTTGGAAGTCGGTGCGGCCCAGGTACACGAGTTCCGGGGTCACGCCACTGGTATCCCAGCGAACCAAATCGCCGGTGCGGTACATGCGCTCACCCGCAGGTCCGAATGGGTTCGCCACGAAGCGATCCGCCGTCAAATCAGGCCTGCCGTGATAGCCACGGGCGAGTTGGGTGCCCGCGAGATATAACTCCCCCGCGACGCCGGGCAGCGTCGGTCGCAGCCGGGAATCCAGCACGTATACCCGGCTGTTCCATTCCGGATTGCCGATCGGCATGACGGTGCGCTCGATTTCGCCCGTGACATCGCGGTAAGTGATGCTCACCGCGGCCTCGGTCGGGCCGTACAGGTTGTGCAGGCGCGCGGAACTCAGTGCGCCGAAGGCCCGGACGGTCTCGGCGGGCAGTGCCTCTCCGATGATGAATACCGTGCGCAATGTGTCGAGATCGGCCGTTTCGACCTGTCCCGCGAACTCACTCAACATCGACGGCACGAAATCGGTGACGGTTATGCCGTATTCGGCGATCACCTCGGCGAGGTATCCAGGTTCGCGGTGGCCGTCCGGGGTGGCCAGCACCAGCGTCGCACCGATGCGCAGCGGCAGGAAGTAACCCCACAGCGAGACATCGAAGGTGGTCGCCGTCTTCTGCAGGTAAACATCGTCGGCGGTCAGCCGGTATTCCGACTGCATCCAGGTCATCTGGTTCACGATCGCGGCGTGGGAAACACTGACGCCCTTGGGTTTTCCGGTCGAGCCAGAGGTGAAGATCACGTAGGCCGGGTTCTGCGGATGGATCGGCGCGCTCCGCTCGTTCGCCGCGATCGGATCGTCGGCATGGTGAGCCAGCGCGATGGTATCGACACACACTGTCGCACCGGCATATCCGAAGTCCTGACGATCACGCTCGGTGGTGAGCAGTGCGATAGGTGCGGCGGTGTCGATGATGTGGGCGATGCGCTGTGCCGGATGGTCCGGGTCGATCGGGACATAGGCGCCACCCGCCTTGAGCACCGCGTATATCGCGACCGCCAGATCGCTCGAACGTCGAATCGCCAATGCCACCAATGACTCCGGACCGACACCGGTCGCGATCAGATGCCGGGCAAGCCGGTTGGTTCTGCGGTCCAATTCGCCATAGGTCATGGTGGTCGCGTCGAAGACCAAGGCAACGTCGTCCGGTGTCGCGGCAGCCTGCTGCTCGAATTCGTCGAGCAGCATTTCCGCGACGAATGCGGTGTGCGCGGAGTCGTTCCACGCGGTCACCACCCGTTCCAGCTCACCGGTCGCGAATAGATCGATATCGCCGACCACCTGTTCGGGATCGCCGATCACCGCACCGAGCAGCCGGACGAAGCGCGCGGCGAAGGTCACGATGGTCGACTCGTCGAAGAGGTCGGTGGCATAGGTGAAGCGCAATGCATCGTCGCCGACAGTCAGTTGCAGATCGAAACGTGTCGTGTCGTAGTCGATCTCGTATTCAGCGATGGCGATACCCGCCAGCTCCACCGTTACGGGTGCGAGATTCTGGAAGAACAGCGCGATTTGGAACAGCGAATGCCGTGCCTGCGATCGCGGCGGATCCAACACCTCCACCAGCCGCTCGAACGGCACATCGGCATTGGCGAAGGCGTCCAGGTCACCATCGCGGACGCGGCGCAGCACGGCGGCGAAGGAGTCCGAGCCCGCCACCTCGGTGCGCAGCACCAGCGTGTTGACGAACATTCCGACGAGATCGTCGAGCTCGGCGGCACCGCGGCCCGCGATCGGCGTGCCGATGGCGATGTCGGCCATGCCGGACAGTCGAGCGAGCAAGACGGCCAGTGCGGCGTGGACGACCATGAACGGGCTGACGTCATATCGCACGGCGATGGTGGCAATGCCGTCGCGTATCGCGGCGTCGAGTCCGATGGTGGTGCTCGCGGCGGCGTGGCTGGCAATGGCGGGACGTGGCCGATCCGAGGGCAGATCGAGCTGAGCGGGCATCCCGCCCAGTACGCGGCTCCAATAACGCAGTTGCCGTGCGGCCAACGATTCCGGATCGTCCTCGGCTCCGAGGATCTCCCGTTGCCACAGGGCGTAATCCGCGTACTGCACCCGGAGGTCCGTCCACGTCGGTTCGACATCGGCGGCACGTGCCGCGTATGCGGTGGCGATATCGTCGGCCAGTGGGGCCATCGAGAAGCCATCCGCCGCGATGTGATGTACCACGACGGCGAGTAGGTATTCGCGATCCGACAGCGTGGCCAGACCGACGCGCAGCGGTATTTCAGTGGTGACATCGAAAGGCGTGGCAACCAGGTCCACGAGGGCCGATGAATCCAGCGCGACGATTTCGGGCACGTGCGCCGCGTCCAGAATCCGCTGGTAGCCGACGCCATCGACATCCGGGTATACGGTGCGCAGGGTTTCATGCCTGGCGACCACGTCGGCCAACGCGGCGGCGAGCGCATCGGTGTCGATATCACCGGTGAGCCGGATCGCGACCGGAATATTGTTGACCGTTTCGCCGGGATCGAAGCGGTTGAGAAACCACATTCGTTGCTGTGCCGGCGAGAGCGGAATCAGGTCCGGGCGTTGACGCGCGGTGAGCTCCGGGCGAGCTCCGGTGCCGGTCAGCCGAGCAGCGCGGGTCGCCATTCCAGCGACTGTCGGTGCCTCGAACACCATCCGCACGGGGACTTCGGCATCCAGTGCAGCACCGAGCCGCGCGGCCAATTGAGTGGCGATCAGTGAGTTTGCGCCGAGTGCGAAGAAGTTGTCGTCGGCACCGATTCCTTCGATGTCGAGCAGTTCACCCATGATCTCGGCGACGGCTTGTTCGGTCTCGGTAGTGGGGGCACGGTAGGTGACGGTCTCGAAGACGGGTGTGGGCAGCGCCGTGCGATCGAGCTTGCCGGCGGCATTGAGCGGGAAGGCGTCCAGCACGACGAAGGCCGACGGCACCATATATGCAGGTAGTACGGCATCCAGTTCGGCGCGCACGGCATCGATATCGACCGAGGGGTCGGCCACCAGATAGGCCACCAACTGATCGCCGAGCCGCTCGTCGGTACGCACCACAACGACGGCCTGATCGACGACATCCTGTGCGGTGAGCGCGGATTCGATCTCGCCGAGTTCGATGCGCAACCCGCGCAGCTTTACCTGGAAGTCGGTGCGGGCCAGGTACTCCAGCTCACCGTTCGTATTCCAGCGGACAAGATCACCGGTGCGGTACATCCGCTCCCCCACGCCGCGGAGCGGATTCGCGACGAAACGTTCAGCCGTCAGCTCCGGACGACGCACATAGCCGAGTGCCAACTGCTCACCCGCAAGGTACAACTCACCGGCCACACCCACCGGCACCAGGCGCATCCGTGCATCCAGCACCAGCAATCGGGTATTGAATACCGGCTTGCCGATCGGCACCGACTCCACATCGGCATCGGTCACCTCGTGGAAGGTGACATCGACCGCTGCCTCGGTCGGCCCGTACAGATTGTGCACGCGGGCACCGGTCAGCTCACGGGCCCGCCGCGCGGTTGACGCAGGCAACGCCTCACCTGAAGCGAATAGCGCTCGCAGCGTGACACATTCGCGCGCATGCGGTTGCGCAAGGAAGACCGCGAGCATCGAGGGCACGAAATGCGCGACCGTGATTGCTTCATCGACGATCAAGCGCGCCAAATAGGCCGGATCTCGATGACCATCTGGCCGCGCGAGTACCAGCCGCGCGCCGATCCACAACGGCCAGAAGAACTCCCAGACCGAGACATCGAAGGTCACCGGGGTCTTCTGCAATATCGCGTCGTCGGCGTGGAGCTCGTAGTGGGTCTGCATCCACACCAGCCGGTTGACAATCGCGGCATGCGATACCGCGACGCCCTTCGGACGGCCGGTCGAACCGGAGGTGAAGATGACATACGCGGTGTGGCCGGGCAACAGCACACCGAGCCGATCCATCGTGGTCAGCGGCGCGGGCGAATATCTCGTCAGCTCCAGACGATCGATTCGAACCTGCCCTGCTGCGACAGTTTCCAGATCAGCACCGGAGGTCAGCACCCACATCGGCCGCGCTGTCTCGAGTACATAAGCGATCCGGTCGGCCGGATGGTCGGGATCCAGCGGCAGGTACGCCCCACCGGCAACAGTGATCGCGTACATTCCGACCACCAAGTCGAGCGAGCGCCGCATGCCGAGCGCGACCACCGAATCCGGGCCTACGCCATGACCGACCAGCCATCGCGCAAGCCGATGTACCCGGCTTGCGAACTCGGCATATGTCAGCGTCGCGTAGCGACTCGATGAGAGGTGGGGGTCGGGCGACGGGTGGACCGGACTGCGCCCCTCGAATGTCACCGCGATTGCGTCGGGCGTCCGCAGCACCTGTTCTTCGAACAGCGAAACGAGAGTCTGCGAGCCGTCTAACGCGAACGAGGTGTCGTTCCATAGATCGAGCAGGGACAGCTCGTTGCGATCCAGCAGCTCGATATCGCCGACACGTATGGCGGGATCGGCCACGACCGCCGCGAGAAGGCGCACGAAGCGCGCCGCGAACGATTCGATCGTCGCCCGGTCGAACAAATCCGTCGCGTAGCGCATGGCCGCACGCATCGCGGTACCGTCGCCCTCAGCGAGTTCCAGCGCGAGGTCGAACTGCGCGACCTGGTTATCGATCGGATATGCGGCTACCTCGAGGCCTGGTAGGCGCAGCACCGTATCGTCGCGGTGCTCGAAGGTGAGCAATGTCTGCACAATCGGCGAATGAGCCTGTGAACGAATCGGATTCAGCTCATCGACCAGCCGCTCGAACGGCAAGTCGGCATGCGCGAAGGCCCGTACGTCGGTGGCACGAACCTGCCGGAGCAATTCGGCGAAGGTCGCCTCGGCCGCCACCTCGGTGCGCAACACCAGGGTGTTGACGAACATGCCGACCAGATCGTCCAGCGCCGCCTCGGCCCGGCCCGCGACGGGGGTGCCGATCGCGATATCGTCCACCCGGGCCAGGCGGGCCAGCAATGCCGCGTAGGCGGCGTGCACCACCATGAACGACGACACCCCGTGTTCGCGTGCCAGACCGGCGATCGCGGCCGTCAGCTCCGAGGTGATGGCGAACTCGACCGCGGCTCCACGACCGGATGCCACGGCGGGGCGCGGCCGATCGGTGGGCAATTCCAGCACCGGGGCGAGTCCGTCGAGTTCGGTGCGCCAATGCTCGATCTGGCGGGCCAGTACGGAGTCCGGATCGTCGGCCGAGCCGAGCACCTCGTGCTGCCACAGTGTGAAGTCCGCGTACTGGACCGGCAGTGGCTGCCACTGCGGTGCTACACCTTCGGTGCGCGCGCTGTATGCCACCATCAGATCCCGCGCTAGCGGACCCGTTGAGACACCGTCGGCGCCGATATGGTGCACCACAACGACCAGCACATGATCGTTGGGAGCGACCCGGAACAGCTCGGCACGCACCGGTATCCGACTGCGCAGATCGAACCCGACGCCCGCGAAGCCGACAACCCCTGCGGCAAGATCGGATTCGGTGATCTCGACCCGTCGCAGCTCCAATTCGAGCGATTCGGTCACCACCTGCGCGGGACCGAGGTGGTCCGCAGGGAACACGGTGCGCAGCGACTCGTGCCGAGCGACGACGTCGCCCAGCGCGGCGCGCAAGGCGGCTTCGTCCAACGTACCGGTCAGGCGAATAGTGATCGGAATGTTGTATACGGCCGAATCCGGATCGAGCCGGTTCAGCAGCCACATCCGAGTTTGCGCCAGTGACAACCGAATACGGTCCGGACGATCCCGTGCCACCAGCGCCGGCCGCACGACATCAGCGCACGTCACCCGCAGAGCCAATTCGGCAACGGTCGGTGCTTCGAAGATCTCACGCACGCTCAGCGCACTACCGAAGGCAGCGTTCGCCCGTGCGACCAGCCGCATGGCCAATAGTGAATTGCCACCGCGCACAAAGAAATCGTCATCCGCGCCGATCCGCGGCCCGGCGATCAGATCGGCCATCAATGCGGCGAGCACCGATTCGGTGCCTTCCTGCGGTGCACGGAATTTCGTTGCCGCACCGGCGACTTCGACCGCTGGCAGCGCCGCGCGATCGAGTTTGCCGACCGTGGTGAGCGGCATCTCGTCGAGCACAACCAGGTGCGCGGGCACCATGTATCCGGGCAGATGCTCACGCACCTGCGTGAGTACCGAATCCGGAGACAATTCCGCCCCACTGATGTAGCCGACCAGGCAGTCGTAGCCGGAGGTGTCGCGGGTCGATATCACCGCGGCATTCGTCACGCCCGCGACCGCGGCCAGGACTGACTCGATCTCCCCGAGTTCGATGCGCTGACCACGCAGCTTGATCTGGAAGTCGTTGCGGCCCAGGTAGATCAAGTCGCCGACGCGGTTCCAGCGCACCAGGTCGCCGGTGCGATACATCAACCGCCCGGGCACACCGAACGGATCGGCCACGAAGCGCTCGGCGGTCAGTCCGGCGCGTCCGTGGTAGCCGCGGGCCAGTTGGTCGCCAGCGAGATACAGCTCACCCGTGACACCGATCGGAACCGGCCGCAGCCGTGTGTCCAGGACATAGGCGCGGGTGTTCCAGCACGGACGTCCGATGGCGACATCACCGCCGTCGGCGTCGGTGAATTCGTGATAGATCGCCGATATCGCCGCCTCGGTCGGGCCGTAAGCGTTGTGCACCGCGCCACCGACATGTGCGCGGATTGCCGCGAGCAGGTCCGGGGTGAGCGCCTCACCACCGCAGTGCAGATGGCGAAAGGAGCGCAGCGCATCACCCATCCCCTCACCGATGAGTGCCGCGAGTACCGACGGCACGTATTCGGCGATGGTGATGCCGTGTTCGCGTAGCAGCCCGGCAAAATACGCGAGGTCGAGATGGCCACTCGGGCGGGCGATTACCAGCGGCGCACCGACGGCGATCGGCAGGAAGCACTCCCACACCGAGACATCGAAGGTCAGCGGGGCACGCTGCAGGATGCGGTCGGCCGCGGTGACGCCGTAGCGGAATTCGAGCCAGCGCAGCTGATTCATGATGGCGCGGTGGGTCACCGCGACGCCCTTCGGCCGCCCGGTCGAGCCGGAGGTGAACAGCACATACGCCGTGTTCTCGCGGTGTAGCGGTGCTCTAGCGATCGGCGGGGCGTCGAAACCGCTGAGGTCGGTGAGATCGACCACGCGGACGTCACCGACGTCGGGCAGTTCCGCGCCGCCTACGGTCAACACCAGAGCCGGTGCGGCACTGTCGATCACCTGCGCGATCCGGTCGGCCGGGTGGGTCGGATCCAATGGCAGGTAGGCTCCGCCCGCGCGCACGATCGCGAATATGGCCACGAGCATGTCGATCGATCGCAGCGCGGCGAGACCGACGATGGCTTCCGCGCCGACGCCCACCGAAATGAGCCAGCGCGCAATGTGGTTCACCCTGGCTTCGAGTTCCGCGTAGGTCACCGAGTTGCCTTCGAAGATCACCGCAACCGCATCGGGTGTCGCAGCCACGCGGGCCGACAGCAGATCGTCGAGGGTCTCGGAAGGCAGTAGCCGGGCGGTGGCATTGCGATCCGACAGCAGCAGTCCGCGTTCGGCCACCGACATCAGCTCGACATTGCCGACGAGAGTGCGCACGTCATGGACCATGGCGCGCAATACCCGCTCGAACCCCGCCAGGAACCCGTCAACGGTTGCCTTGTCGAAAAGGTCCAGCGCGTAGTGCAAATGCACATCAATGCCGTCAGCCGCACCGTCGCCGTCGTAGCGGTCGGTCAGGGTCCAGTCCAGATCCAGCTGGATCGGCGCGGGGCCGATATCGAGCGCGGCAATATTCAAACGGTGCAGTTGGAAATCCGGCTTGGACTGGTTCTGCAAGGTCATCGCCACCTGATACAGCGGCGCATGTGCCTGCGAGCGAACGGGATTCACCACATCGACGAGCTGTTCGAAGGGCACGGCGGCGTGCTCGAAGGCGGCCAGATCCGCTGTGCGGACCGTGGCCAAGAGCTCACCGAGCGTAGCGTCGGCGCGAACCTCGGTCCGCAGCACCAAGGTATTGACGAACATGCCGACGAGTTCGTCCAGGGCTTCGTCGCCGCGACCGGCGACCGGCGTACCGACGACGATATCGTCGCTCGCGCTCAGGCGACTCAGCAGTACCGCGAGCGCGGCGTGCAGCACCATGAACGAGGTCACACGATGCGCGGCCGCCAACTGCTGGATGCCCTGGTGCAATACCCGATCCAGATGCCCGGTAATGGCACCACCTCGGTTGGAGGCGATCGCGGGCCGCGACCGGTCCGCGGGCAGCGTCAACACCTCGGGAACGCCCGCGAGCCGACCGGTCCAGTACCGCAGCTGATGGGCCAGCAGCGAACTCTTGTCGTCGGCGCGGCCCAATGCATTGCGCTGCCAGATCGCGAAGTCCGCGTACTGCACGGTCAGCGGACTCCACGAAGGCGCGACATCCGCGCAGCGGGCGACGTAGGCAGTAGCCAGATCCCTGGTCAGCGGCGCGAACGACCAGCCGTCGGCGGCGATGTGGTGCACCACGAACAGCAGTACGTACACCTGCTGACGGGACCTGATGCCGGAGTCACCGTCGTCGAGCCGCAGAAGTCGGACGCGCAGCGGAACTTCGGTCGTGACATCGAATCCGGTCTGGGCCGCCGTGGCGATGAGTTCGGGCAACTCCGCTGTCGACACCGCACGAGCGACGAGTTCCACCAACCTGGTCCGTGCGGGCAGTACGACCTGTGTTGCGGCCCCGTCGTGTTCGGGATAGATGGTGCGCAGTGTCTCGTGCTTGGCTATTACATCGGCGATCGCACGTTCCAGCGCGGGCACATTCAGCACCCCGGTGAGGCGCAGCGCGAACGGAATATTGTATCCACCGCTCGTGGCGTCGAATCGGTTCAGGAACCACATGCGCTGCTGGGCGATCGACAGCGGAATCGGCTCGGTGCGATCCTGAACCGTCAATGGCGGCAAGGCCGGAGGTGTCGACTCCTGTTCGACCGTGATTCGACGCGCCAACTCGCGCACGGTCGAGGCGTCGAAGATGGTGCGCACGGGTACGTCCGCGCCGGTCGCTTTGGCCAGCCGGGCCGCGAGTTGCGTGGCGATGAGGGAATTGCCGCCGAGGGCGAAGAAGTCGTCATCCGTGCCGACCGGGTCGACGCCGAGCAGCACGGTGAATGTCTCGGCGACAAGGGTTTCCGCGAGATCGCTCGGCGCACGGTATTCGATATCGGTAAAAGCCGGTGCGGGCAAGGCTTTTCGGTCCAGCTTGCCGGAGGCAGTGATCGGGAATTCATCCAACACGACAAATACCGACGGAACCATATAGGCGGGCAGTCGACGCGCGAGCACGGCTCGAACGCCGTCGGTATCGAGTTCACCGTCCGCCATCAGGTAGGCGACCAGTCGGCCACCGTGATCGTCTCGAACCAGGACGACGGCCTGAGCGATTCCGGCAACCGACAGCAATGCCGATTCGATCTCACCGAGTTCGATCCGCAGGCCGCGGACCTTCACCTGGAAGTCGGTGCGGCCGAGGAATTCCAGCACACCCCGCTCCCGCCAGACGACCAGGTCGCCGGTGCGATACATCCGGGTACCAGCCGGACCGAATGGATCGGCCACGAATCGCTCACCGGTCAGATCGGCCCGACCGAGGTAGCCGCGAGCCAACTGCGCTCCGGCCAGATACAGCTCCCCGGGCACACCGACAGGCACCTGACGCAACCGCGCATCCAGCACATACGCACGGGTATTCCAGATCGGCCCGCCCATCGGCAGCGCACCGCTATCGGCATCCGTCACCTCGTATGCGCTGACCTCGACTGCCGTCTCCGTGGGCCCATACATGTTGTGCACACACGCGCCGGTGACAGCCCGCGCTCGCTGCGCGATTGTCACGGGCAGCGCCTCACCCGAGCAGAACACGTGCCGCAGGGTGGGCACGTCGATATCCTCCGCGACGAAGACCGCCAGCATGGACGGCACGAAGTGCGCGATCGTAATCGACTCGCGCCGAATCAGCTCCGCCAGATACACCGGATCCTGATGACCATCCGCACGAGCCAGCACCAGCCGGGCACCGACCTGCAACGGCCAGAAGAATTCCGGCACCGAAACATCGAAGGTCACCGGCGTCTTCTGCAGCAGCGCATCGGTGCCGTCGAGCGCGACATGCGCCGACTGCATCCACAACAACCGGTTCACAATGCCGCGGTGGCTCATCGCGACCCCCTTGGGCCGACCGGTGGAGCCCGAGGTGAAGATGACATAGGCGGTATTGGCTGCCCGCAGCGGCGCGCGCCGATCGGCGTCGGTAATCGGCGCGGCCGAATACTGGGAAAGGTCGAGCCGATCGATACGGACCTGCGTGGCCGCGATATCCAAATCCATGCCTGCGGTCAGCACGCAGAGCACAGCAGCGGTATCGAGGATGTGGCCGGTGCGTTGGGCCGGATGATCCGGATCCAGTGGTACATAGCCACCGCCCGCCACGGTAATCGCATACGTGCCGACCACCAGATCGACGGAACGGCGCATACCCAGTGCGACAAGGGAATCCGGTCCGACGCCCTGTTCGATGAGCCATCGCGCCAGCCGGTTCACCCGTCCGGCGAATTCGGCATAGGACAGCGTTGTGCCCTCGAAGGTAAGCGCCGGTGCTTGTGGGGTACGAGTGACCTGCGCGTCGAATAACGAAGCAAGCGTCGCGGTTTCGTCAATTGCGTGTCCGGTTTCATTCCAGCGGTCCAACAGAGACCGCTCGTCGGCGGCCAATAGCTCGATATCGCCGATCCGGATCTGTGGCGCGCCCGACACGGTGGCGAGTAGGCGCCGGAAGCGGGTGACGAACGCGGCCACGGTCGACGCATCGAATAGATCGGTGGCATAGCGCAGACTCCCGGTGAGCCCGTGATCACCAGCACGTTCGTTCACAACCATGTGCAGATCGAATTTCGCCGTGGGATCAGGTGATTCGAGTGGTTCCACCGCCAGCCACGGCACCTCGAGTGCCCGACTGCCCGCGACGATCCGCGGTGCCGTACCGAAGCTGAACATCACCTGAAACAGCGGGTGCGCGCCGGTGCTCCGGTCCCCCGCCATGGCGTCGACAAGCCGCTCGAACGGCAGATCGGCATTGGCGAAGGCCGCGAGATCGCGAGCACGCACGCCCGCAAGGAGTTCGGCGAAGGTGGCCGCGGCATCGATCGGGGTCCGCAGTACCACGGTGTTCACGAACATGCCGATGAGCGCGTCGAGTTGACGTTCGCCGCGACCGCCGACGGGTGAGCCGATCGCCACGTCACCGGTGCCGCTCAGCCTGGCGATCGTCGCCGCGAAGGCCGCGTGCAGCACCATGAAAAGAGTTGCGTCGCTGCGATGTGCGAGTACCCGAAGGGCGGCGGCCAACTCCGGCTCGATCTCGAAATCCACTGCGGCACCGCGATTGGAGGGCAGCGCTGGACGGGGCCGGTCGGTCGGTAGTGCGAGCTGGGTCGGCATGCCGTCGAGGGCGGCGCGCCAGAATCGCAACTGCTGATATGCCGGATCGCCCGGCTGCTCCTCGGAGCCGAGCAGTTCGCGATGCCAGAGACTGTAATCCGCGTATTGCACCGGCAGCTCGCGCCAATCCGGCCTCCGGCTCGTCAATCTGGCGAGATAGGCGTGCACCAGATCGGTGATCAGCGGCGTCATCGATAGCGCGTCGGCGGCGATATGGTGGACGACGAAGACCAGCACGTATTCGTCACCGGAGATGCCGCGCCGGTCGTCGACCCGATCGACGCTCAATAACGCTATGCGCGACGGGAGTTCGGTTGTCACATCGAATCCGGCGGTCGTGATCGCGGTAATGGCAGCGGTCAGATCGGCACGTTCGACTGGTACCGGATTGAGGGTCAGGCCGATATCTGCTGGGCGAAGAATCGACTGGCATGGACCGGATTCGCTGTCCGGGTAGATGGTGCGCAGAGATTCGTGTCTGGACAGCACATCGAGTACCGCACGCTCGAGCGCGCTGACATCGAGTCGGCCGGTGAGCCGGAGCACGACCGGGAGGTTGTAAACGCTCGCGCCGCCGTCCTGGGTTTCGATCCGGTTGAGAAACCACAGCCGCTGCTGGGCGGGCGAGAGCGGAATGCGCGCAGGACGCTCGCGGCGCACCAGCGGCCGTGCGGGCGCACCCGCCCTGCTGCGTGCGTCGACGGCGGCGGCGAATCCCTCGACCGTGGAGGCATCGAATAGCGCGCGTACCGGGATGCGCGTGCCGATGGCCTCCCCTGTCCGCGCGGTGACCTGGGTGGCGTCCAGCGAACTGCCGCCGAGCGCGAAGAAGTCGTCGTCGAGGCCGATGCGTTCCACCCGCAGTACCTCGGCGAATACCGCGGCGACCAGCCGTTGTGCCGCATTGGTCGGTGCACGGAAACTCTGCTGCCGCAGCACCGGCACCGGCAGCGCCGTGCGGTCCAGCTTGCCGCTGGTGTTGAGCGGGAATTCGGTCAGCTCGACCAGCGTGGTCGGCACCATATATCCGGGCAGACGCCGGGCAAGCCCGGCCTTGACGGCATCCAGATCCAAAGCACTGCCTGGCGTACGAATCACGTATCCCGCGAGATAGTCGCCATCGATCAGCCGCACCGCGGCCTGACTCACCTCCGGCACCGCGAGTAGCGCGGACTCGATCTCGGCGAGCTCGATGCGTTGGCCACGGAACTTCACCTGGAAGTCCATCCGGCCCAGGTAGACGAGTTCCCCATCGGCGCTCCAGCGCACCAGATCCCCGGTGCGATACATCCGCGCACCCGCTCTGCCGAAAGGGTTGGCCACGAAACGATCCGCGGTCAGGTCGACCCGGCCGTGATAGCCGCGAGCCAGCTGGTCACCGGCCAAATACAATTCGCCGGATACCCCGATCGGCACCGGATGCAGTCGCGCATCCAGCACATAGACCTGGGAATTCCACTCCGGCTCGCCGATCGGCACCAGCTCGTCGTCGACCGTGACCTCGCGATAGGTGATGGATACCGCCGCCTCGGTCGGGCCGTACAAGTTGTGCAGCGCGGCATCGCTCACCGCATGGAATGCCGCGACGGTCTCCGGCGGCAACGCCTCCCCGATGACGAAAACATCGCGCAGCGAATCGAGTTCGCTCGCATCGGCATGGGCGGCGAATACCGCGAGCATCGATGGCACGAAGTCGGTCAGTGTGACGCCATGGCTGGCAATGGTTTCCGCGAGGTAGCGCGGATCGCGGTGGCCATCGGGGGCGGCGAGTAGCAGGGTCGCGCCCGCGCGCAGCGGCAGGAAGTAGCCCCACAGCGAAACGTCGAAGGTGGTCGCGGTCTTCTGCAGATAGACATCGCCGACGCGCGGCCGATATTCGGCGTGCATCCAGGCGAGTTGGTTGGCAATGGCGCGGTGCTCGACCGATACGCCCTTCGGTCGGCCCGTCGATCCGGAGGTGAAGATTACATAGGCGGGGTGCTCGGGCCGCAGCAACGCACGGCGCTCGCGATCGGCGATCTTCGCCGCCGAGTACTCGGATAGGTCCAGTTCGTCGATATGGTGCAGGTGCACGCTCGGGGGCACGGTCGCGGGGAGAATGAAACCGGTACCGCGGGTGCTGAGGACCGAATGCGGCCGAGCGGTATCGAGGATGTGCCAGATGCGTTCGGCCGGATGCTCGGGATCCACCGGCACGTAGGCGCCACCGGCGCGCAGCACCGCGTACATCGCGACCACCAACTCGATCGAGCGCGGCATCGCGAGCACCACCAGCGATTCCGGGCCGACGCCGGTGCTGATCAGCAGGCGCGCGAGGCGATTGGCTTGCTCGGACAGTTCGGTGTAGGTGAGTTCGGTGGTCTCGGAAACCAGGGCAACGACATTCGGTGTGCGGCGCACTTGGCTGTCGAGGCCTTCGTGCAGAAACCGATCGGCGACCTTGTGCCCGCTGGCATTCCAGCTGGCCGTGACGTAATCGAGTTCGCCCGCGTCGAGGAGTTCGATATCGCCGACCGCGATATCCGGATCGGCGGTCGCCGCGCGCAGCACCCGGAGAAACTTGACACCGAACTCACGCACGGTCGCGGTGTCGAACAAGTCAGTGGCGTAGGTGAATTCGGCGCGGCAGCCACAGTCGGTATCGGAAAGTGTCAGCTGCAGATCGAATTTGGCGAAGCCGGGATCGAAATCGACCAGCTCCGCGTCCAGGCTGGGCATCGTCAATGCGACCGGCCCGATGTTCTGCATGAACAGCGCGACCTGAAACAGCGGATGCCTGCCCTGGGAACGCGCCGGATTCACCACCTCGACCAGCCGCTCGAAAGGAATATCGCTGTGCGCGAAGGCATTCAGATCGCGCTCACGCGCATAGGCGATGAGGTCGGCGAAACTCAGCTCGCACCGCACCTCGGTACGCAGCACAAGCGTATTGACGAACATGCCGACGAGATCGTCCAGGGCACGATCGCCACGGCCGGCGACCGGTGTGCCGATGGCGATATCGCAGATGCCCGACAGCCGCGCGAGCAGGACCGCGAGTGCGGCATGGAGCACCATGAAGGGCGTGGCGCGGCTGCGGGCGGCAACCCGGTCGATCGCTTCACGTAGCTCGGCGTCGATGGCGAACTCATGAGTCGCCCCGCGGTAGGACGCGACCGCGGGCCGGGGCCGATCGGTGGGCAGATCCAGCTGTGCGGGCAGATCGGCCAATTCAGCGGCCCAGAACCCGAGCTGGCGGGCGGCCACCGATTCCGGATCGGCCTCGTCGCCGAGCACCTGCCGCTGCCACAGCGCGTAGTCCGCGTACTGCACCGGCAGTGGCGGCCAGTCCGGTCGGCGTCCGGCGCGACGGGCCGCATAGGCGGTGACGAGATCACGCATCAGCGGGCCCATCGAGACACCGTCGGCGGCGATATGGTGCACCACCAGGACCAACGTGTGGTCCTCGGGTCCGCTGCGCAGCAACCGCACCCGGACCGGGATCTCCTCGGCGACATCGAATCCCTGTACCGCGCTGGCCAATACAGCGGCGGCGAGTTCGGTCTCGGGCATATCGCTCGGCGACAGGTCGAACACGGCATGCACCGGACGCACCACCTGAGCCGGACCGTCGGCGGTCTGCGGGTACACCGTGCGCAGAATCTCGTGCCTGACAACGAGATCGGTGATCGCCGCGGACAGCGCGGTGACTTCGAGTGCACCGCGTAGCCGAAGTGCGACCGGGATATTGTCCACAGCGGCGGTATCGAAGACGTACGCGGATTCGGTGTGCGTGCCGAACCGGTTGAGAAACCACATGCGCCGCTGCGCCGGAGACAGCGGAATGTGCCGCGGTCGTGCGGCTGCCGTGAGGGCCGGTCGTGCGGCTCCGGTCCGTGCCAGCCCGGCCAGTGCCGCTACCGTCGGGCGGTCGAAAAAATCGCGGACGTCGACGGTAATGCCGAGCGCGGCCCCGATTCGGGCAATGGCGCGGGTGGCAATGAGCGAGTTGCCGCCGAGCGCGAAGAAATCGTCGTCGGCGCCCACCCGATCCGTCTGCAGCAGTTCGCCGAAGATCTCGGCGACGGCCACCTCCGTCTCGGTCGATGGTTCCCGGTATGCGGCCGATCCGAATACCGGTTGCGGCAGTGCGCGCCGATCGAGCTTCCCATTGGCATTGATCGGCATTTCGTCGAGGACGACCACCAGTGACGGCACCATGTAGTCCGGTAGGTGCCGGCGCGTGGATTCCAGCACGCTGGCCGGATCGACGGTGACGCCGCGGTCGGCCACCACGTATCCGACCAGGTGATCGCCGCCCGCATGCCGATGCAGCAGCACCGCGGCCTGCGCGACGTGCTCATTGCGCAGCAGCGCCGCCTCGACCTCGCCGAGTTCGATCCGCAGCCCACGCAGCTTGACCTGGAAGTCGATGCGACCCAGATATTCCAGTTCGTCCGGGCCGCCGTCACCATCGGTGCGCCAGCGGACCAGGTCACCGGTGCGATACATGCGGTCACCAGGTGCGCCCTCGGGATTGGCCACGAAGCGGTCGGCAGTCAGGCCCGGACGGGCCACATAGCCGCGGGCCAACTGCACACCGGCGAGATACAGCTCACCGACGACGCCACTGGCCACCGGCCGCAGATTGTCGTCCAATACCAGCAATTCGGTGTCATCGGCGGGCGCGCCGATGGGCACGGTCGTGCTGTCGGCGGCGGTGACTTCGTGCGCGGTGACATCGACGGCGGCCTCGGTGGGGCCGTACAGGTTGTGCAGTGTCGCGCCACTGATATCGCGGAAGGCGGCCGCGGTAGCCGCGGGTAGCGCCTCGCCGGAGGCGAATACCCGACGTAGCGTCCGTGCCGCACTTTCGATCTCCGGTTCGGCCACGAATACCGCGAGCATCGAGGGCACGAAATGCGCGACGGTGACACCACGTTCGGCGATCGTGCGCGCCAGATATGCCGGATCACGATGACCATCCGGTGCCGCGATCACCAGCCGCGCACCGACCTGCAACGGCCAGAAGAACTCCCACACCGAGACGTCGAAGGTGAACGGCGTCTTCTGCAGCACCACATCATTGCCGCGTAGTCGATACAGCCGCTGTCGCCACCGCAGGTTGGCCATGATCGAACGATGTGATACCGCAACACCTTTCGGGCGGCCGGTCGATCCGGAGGTGAATATGACGTAGGCAGTATTGTCCGCCGACAGCCGCGCCCGGTCATCGATCGACGCTTCTTCCGCTACAGTGTCGAACTCGTCGATTCGCAGTACCGGGATATTCGGTCCGAGTTCCGGCTGATCGTGGGTCGTGGTGAGAACCAGGACCGGTGCGGCGACCTCGAGCACGTAACCGATGCGTTCGGCTGGATGCTCCGGATCGATCGGCACATACGCACCGCCCGCCTTGAGGATCGCGTACATGCCGACCAGCAGGTCGAACGAGCGCCGCACGGCAAGCCCCACCAGGCTGTCCGGGCCGACACCCAGGTCGACCAGCCGCCGGGCAAGGGCGTTCACCCGGCCGTCGAACTCCGCATACGTCAGCGTCGCGTAGCGACTCGATGAGGGGTGGTGGTCGGGCGACGGGTGGGCCGGCGTCGCACCCGCGTATTCGAGGGCAATCGCGTCCGGCGTCCGGCGCACTTGCTCCTCGAATTCGCTGACCAGGGTCTCGATCGGTGCGAATATCGACGGCAGCACATGGGCCGCCGCCGCCAACGCATCATCGAGCAGTTGCTCCAGCACAGTGCCGAGTGCACCGTCTCCGGACTCCAGCAGGGCGGGCAGTTGACTCGAGACGACGACCGATACCAGTGCGTCAGCACCGAGACCGCCACCCATCGCCTCGTCCAGCACCATGATCTCGGTGGCCAGCACACCGTAGGTGATGGTGGTCCGGTCGTACCGCAAGGCGACCCGCTCCGGGTCCAATTCGGCGACCTTATCGATCAGAATGGGTAAATCGTCGAGTCCGTACGCTCGGCGCAGTGCCGAATGATCGTAGGCGGCAATACGATTGCCGAGTTTGCTGGATGCGACCGATTCTGCCTGGGACATCAGCTGATTCCTTCCGAATCGATTTCCGAACCAGAGTTGGCGAGTACGGCCCGCGCCTCGGTGCGCAGGGTCCGCAGGACTGTGGCGAGACCACTGCCGCCGAGGGCGACCAAAAGGCCGGGTACCAGCCCGGCGAGGGCAACATTGATGAGCGCTTCCGGTTTCGCGGTCGCGCCCATGGCCTTGGCGACCGTCGCGAGTTTGGCGGCCAATTCGCCGAAGGTCACCGTATGTACGTCGTGAGTGAAAGCGACGGCACCGGAACTGATTTCGGCGGCGGCGGTGATCAGCGTGGGCAGGGACGCCTGTTCGTCACGTGGCTGTTCACCGCGAATGTCTATGGCGCGGATGATGGTGGCGGGGTCTTGCGCGATTACCTCGAATATGCAAAGTAGCCGCTCGGCGAACAGTCGGACCGTCGCGGCATCGAAAATGTCGGTCGCGTAACCGAATCGCATATCCAATCCGGCCAGGTCGCCGGCGGCATCGAACAACTCGATGCCGGTGAGCTGCAGATCGTATTTGGCCTCGACCAGCGCCAGATCGAGCACCTCGACCCCGAGCCCGGGCAGCGCCACTCGGCCGGACGGCATGTTCTGGAAGGTGAACATCACCTGGAACAGCGGCGTATAGGAACTGGACCTGGTCCGGCCCACAGCATCGACAACCCGCTCGAACGGCACGTCGGCATGTGACAGCGCCGCGATATCGCGATCCCTGGCCTGCCGAAGCAGATCCGCGAAGCGGGCGCGCGCATCGATCTCGGTGCGCAGCACAACGGTATTGACGAACATGCCGATCAGATCGTCGAGCGCGCGTTCGCCGCGTCCCGCGACCGGTGCGCCGATGGCGATATCGGGTGTGCCCGACAGCTTGGCGAGCAGGACCGCGAACGCACTGTGGATCAGGGTGAACAACGTAGTGCCGTGCGCGCGGGCGACCGCTTCCATCCGCCCGGCAAGTACTGCGTCGACCTCGAAACCAACGGTGGCACCACGCATATCCCGGCGCGCCGGACGCGGTCTATCGGTCGGCAATGGAAGTACCTCGGGCAGGCCCGCCAATTCCGTCGTCCAATAGCCGAGTTGCCGTGACAGCAGACTGCTCGGATCGTGGTCGGAGCCGAGCACCGCGCGTTGCCACACGCTGTAATCGGCGTACTGGATCGACAACGGCTCCCAGTCGGGCGCATTGCCCGCGGTCCGGCTGACGTAGGCACGCATGAGATCCCGCGTCATCGGTGCGACCGAATAGCCGTCGGCGCTGATGTGGTGCAGCACCACGACAAGCACGTGCTCATCGTGGTCGGTGCGGAACAATACGGCGCGGACCGGTGGTGCTGCGGTGATATCGAAACCGGCGGCGACGAATTCAGCGATGCGTGCGTCGATTTCATCCTGTGCCAACAGGATCGGTTGCAGGTCGACATCGGCAACGTCCAGCACTTGCTGCACCGGCTCGGGTTCGGCATCCGGGTACCGGGTACGCAGGGTTTCGTGGCGTTCGATCACGTCCTGGATGGCCGCGCGCAGGACAGCGATATCCAGTGCACCGGTCAGACGCAGCGCTGCGGGGATGTTGTAGGCCGAGGAATCGGGAGCCAGCCGATTGACCACCCACATCCGCTGCTGTGCCAGCGATAGCGGGGCGGGTGTGGTACCGCGACGTCGGGTAAGCGCGGGCCTGGCGTCGCCGAGTTCGGCCAGTCGCGCGGCGAGCAACCCGACAGTCGGCGCGTCGAAGACCGCGGCCACCGGGGCCCGCACTCCGAGTGCGGAACCCAGCTGCGCCGCAAGCCGGGTCGCCAGCAGCGAATTGCCCCCGAGCGCGAAGAAATCGGTATCCAGCCCGACCGATTTCTCGGCCGCCCCGATTACCTCGACAAAGGTGGCCGCGACCAATCGCTCCAACTCACTGGTCGGCGCGCGGAAAGCAGCCGTGGCGAATACCGGCTCGGGCAATGCGGCCCGATCGACCTTGCCATTGGCATTGAGCGGCAACGACTCCAGCACCACAATCGCGGCGGGCAGCATGTAGGTGGGCAGCTCGGTAGCCACCGCAGTACGCAACGCACCGGCCAAATCCGCCGTCGAGTCCGGCACCGCGACATAGGCGACGAGCCGAGCTCCGGCGTGATCGTCATCGCGCGCCACCGCGACCGCGGCCCGCACCTCGGGCAGCCGCAGCAGCGCGGCCTCCACCTCGCCGAGCTCGATCCGGAAGCCGCCGATCTTGACCTGGAAGTCCGCCCGCTCCAGGTATTCCAGCACGCCCTCCGAACGCCAGCGGACGATGTCGCCGGTCCGGTACATCGTGGCACCCATGGCGAAGGGATTCGCGACGAAACGGTCGGCGGTCAGCGCGGGCCTGCGTTGATAGCCGCGCGCCAATTGCGCACCGGCCAGATACAACTCGCCGGGCACACCCACCGGCACCGGCTGCAACCGTGCATCGAGCACGTAGACCCGACTGTTCCAGACGGGTGCGCCGATCGGGACGAGATGGATCGGGTCCGCGTCGACTTCGAAGGCCGTGATCGATACGGCCGCCTCGGTCGGGCCGTACAGGTTGAACAGTCGCACGCCGGCCCGACGGCGGAATTCGATCGCGGTGGCCAAAGGCAGCGCCTCACCGATGGCGAGCACCTGCCGCAGTGAATTCGGCAGCGGCGCATCCGATACCGCGAGCAGCATGCCGACCAGTGACGGTACGGCGTGCAGCACCGTCACCCCATATCGTTCGATCAGGTCCAGCAGTCGGTCGGGGTCGCGCTCAGTGCCGGGCTCGGTCACCACCAGGCGACCGCCGGTCGTCAGGACCGACCAGAACTCCCACACCGACAGGTCGAAGGTCGCCGGAGTCTCGAGCAGCGCGCACTCGCTCGGCCCGAGCGCGAATCGGTCACGCAGCCAGGCCAATTGGTTGACGATCGCCGCATGCGAAACGGTGACGCCCTTGGGTAGTCCGGTCGACCCGGATGTGAAGATCACATATGCCGGATGCTCGGGCCGCAACGGTCGGGCACGTTCGTCGTCCGCGATCGGAGTTGCGGCGTAGTTCGTCAGGTCGAGGTGATCCACTTCCATCGCGGAAAGCGGTGTTTCGATTGGCAAGCCATCGCGTGAGGTAGTGAGCACACACACGGGCGCGGCAGTCTCGAAGACATACGCGATCCGGTCAGCCGGATGGTCCGGGGCGATGGGCACATAGGCGCCCCCGGCACGTACCACCGCGTACATGGCGACGACCAACTCGACCGAGCGCCGCATGGCGAGCACGACGGTCGCCTCCGGCCCGACCCCGTCCGCGATCAACTTGCGCGCCAACCTGTTGACCGCAGCGTCGAATTCGGCATAGGTGAGCACTGATTCGGTGGCCGCATCGATCAACGCAACGCCCTCAGGGGACAGCGCCACCTGGGCGTCGATGAGATCCGCCAACGTCGCCGAAGCAACCGAATGCGCGGTCCGATTCCACTCTTCGAGCAACCGCGCACGCTCCGCGCCCAGCAGATCCAACGCACCGACAGCCGTATCCGACTGAGCGACAACAATTTCCAGCAGCCGCAAAAGCTGCTCACTGAACCGCTGGGCACTGGTGCGCTCGAACAGGTCCGTTGCGTAGCCGAGCGCGATATCGATACCCTCAGGCGCGCCATCCGCACCATAGTGATCGACAGCGAACAAGTGCAGATCGAATTGCGCTACCCCACTGTCGAATTCGAGCTCACTCACTTCGAGCCCCGGCAGCTTCAGTTCACCGCGCTCGTGATTCTGGAACGAAAGTCCGACCTGGAACAGCGGATGCCGCGCTGTCGATCGTTCCGGGTTCAGCACCTCGACCAGGCGCTCGAACGGCACATCCGCATGCGAGAATGCGGCAATATCGGCCGCCCTGGCCCGCCCGAGCAGCGCATCGAAACTGTCTGCGCCATCGACCCGAGTCCGCAACACCAGCGTGTTCACGAACATGCCGATCACATGGTCGAGTTCCGCATCGCCGCGACCCGCGATCGGCGTCCCGACCGCGATATCCGAACTGCCGGACAGCCGAGCGAGCAGCGCGGCGAATGCGGCATGCGCAACCATGAACAGCGTTGCGCCACTGCGTCGTCCGAGCGCGACGAGCGCGCTGTGCAATCGCGCGTCGATTGCGAACTCCACCTTCGCGCCACGCAAACTCTGCCGGGCGGGCCGCGGGTAATCGGTCGGCAGGGACAGCTGATCAGGCAGTCCATCAAGCGTCCGGGTCCAGTACGCGATCTGCTGTGCCGACAGCGATTCGGGATCGTCCTCGCTGCCGAGCAGTTCACGCTGCCACAGTGCGTAATCCGCGTACTGCATGGTGGGCGGCGTCCAACCGGGTGCGCTGTCATCCAAGCGTGCGCGGTAAGCCAACATCAGATCACGGACAAACGGCGCGAGCGAGGATCCGTCGGCGGCAATGTGATGCAGCACCGCCGCCAATACGAACTCCGCGCGCCCCCCGATCCGGAACAGCCGCATCCGGACCGGGATATCGACGGTCACGTCGAAGGTAGTGGCGGCCAGCTCCCGAACGCGTTCCGACAGGGTGTCTTCGGCAATATCGATCGGATACAGCGACGGAATCGCCTGCGCGACGGGCACGATCAGCTGAGTCGCCGCACCGTCGATCTCCGGGTATCGAGTCCGCAGCGACTCGTGGCGACCGATCAGATCCGCGACCGCGGCTTGTAGCGCCGCGATATCCAATGCGCCGGTGAGCCGCAGCGCCACCGGAATGTTGTAGGCAATCGAGTGCTGATCGAACCGGTTGAGCAACCACATCCGCTGCTGTGCCGGGGAAAGCGGAATCCGGCCCGGACGTGCCCCCGCCACCAGTGCGGGCCTGGGCGCAGCCGGATCGCTCGTGCCGACCGCTGCGGCGAGGTCGGCGACCCGCGGCGATTCGAACAGCGCACGCACCCCAACGGTGCGCCCGAGCGCCGCGCCGATGCGGGCCGCGGCCTTGGCGGCCAGCAGGGAAGAACCGCCGAGGGCGAAGAAGTCGTCATCCGCACCGACCAGACCGCCCTCGGCCATCCCGAGCACATCCGCGAAGACGCCCGCGACAATCTCCTCGACGACCGTCCCCGGCTTGCGGTAGGTCGACGCCTCGAACTCCGGTGCGGGCAGCGCGGCCCGATCCAGCTTCCCGTTGACGGTCAAGGGAATTCGTTGCACCCCCACGATCGCGGCTGGCACCATATGCTCGGGTAACCGCCGCGCGAGTTGTTGTCGCAGGTCAGCGGCATCGATCCCAGCGAAGCCGACCACATAGGCGACAATGCGCGGCTCATCCACCAGATCGCTGCGCACGACCACCGCCACCTCGCGCACCGTTGCGCTCGCGTCCAGTAGCGCTGCCTCGATCTCTCCCAACTCGATGCGGAACCCGCGCAGGTTCACCTGCTGGTCGGCCCGGCCCAGATACTCCAACTCACCGTCGACGGTCCACCGTGCGAGGTCACCGGTCCGATACGCCAGGGCACCGTCCCCGGCGTACGGATCGGCAACGAACCGGCTCGCGGTGAGCGCGGGCCGTCCGAGATAGCCGCGGGCCAACTGACCACCCGAAACGTAGATCTCGCCGGGCACGCCGACCGGCACCGGCCGCAGCCGCGCATCGAGCACCCGCACGACCAATCCGGGTATGGCCCCACCGATCACACTCGCCGAACCGGTACCGACCTCGATCGGCCGGTAGGACACATGCACGGTGGTCTCGGTGATGCCGTACATATTCACCAGTCGCGGCGAGCGCGGATACCTGGCGAACCAGGCGCCGAGCCGCTGCGGTTCCAGCGCCTCGCCGCCGAAAATCACATAGCGCAAGCTGAGTTCGGCGGGCGGCGGGGCAATCAGTTGATAGAAGGCCGACGGTGTCTGGTTCAACACCGTCACCCGTTCCTCGGCAAGCAGTTCCAGGAACTGCTCCGGTGAGCGCGAGGTGTAGTAGTCGACCACCACGAGCGTGCCACCATGCAGCAGTGCACCCCATAGCTCCCAGACCGAGAAGTCGAAGGCGTAGGAGTGGAACAGCGTCCAGACATCCGAGGGTCCGAACTCGAAGTGGCACTGGGTGTTATCCAGCAGGCGCAACACATTGCGGTGCGGGACGACCACGCCCTTCGGTTGCCCGGTGGATCCGGAGGTATAGATGACGTAAGCCGTATGCGCCGGATTCAGCGGCCTACGTCGCTCCGCCTGGCTGATAGCGGTCGAACGCTGATTCCCGGCCGCGATATCGATTACCGGCCCGCCGAACCAGCCGGGTGCCAATCCGGTTCCGGCGCTGGTTATCGCACAGATCGGGCGGGCATCATCGAGTACG
Source organism: Nocardia sp. NPDC050412 (assembly GCF_044458825.1). Lineage (NCBI taxonomy): Bacteria > Bacillati > Actinomycetota > Actinomycetes > Mycobacteriales > Nocardiaceae > Nocardia > Nocardia sp. NPDC050412. The sequence continues at coordinate 40,361 of NZ_JBITIJ010000016.1, read as the reverse complement.
TATTCGATCCGATCGGCCGGATAATTCGGATCGATCGGCAGATATCCGCCACCCGCCTTGATCACCGCGACCAATGCGACGACGAGTTCCACCGACCGCGGCAGCGCCACCGCCACCAGCGCGTCGGGTCCGACCCCGGCCGCGATGAGCCGCCGCGCCAGCCGATTCGACCAGGCGTCGAGTTCGGCATAGGTCAACGATCGGGCGTCTGCGCGGACCGCGACGGCCGTCGGATCGATCGCGACGGCCAGCGCGAACCTCTCGGCGAGCGTGACCGTCGCGGTGACATAAGCCCTTGTCGGAGTGGACCATTCGTGCAGCGCGCGGTGCTGTTCCTCAGCGCTGAGCAGTTGAATATCCCCGACCACCACCGTGGCATCCGCGGCGATGGCGGCCAGCACCTGCGTGAACCGACGACCCAAAATCGCGATTGTGCCCGCATCGAAAAGGTCGGTCGCATAGGTGATCTCGATGTCCATGCCATCGGCACGGCCACCGGCGTCATCGGATTCGACCACCGTGAACTGCAGATCGAATTTGGCTGCCGCCGCATCGAATTCGACCGGGCGCACCACGAGATCGGGTAGTTCGAGCGACGCAAGCTTGAAGTTCTGAAAGGTCAACGCCACCTGGAACAGCGGATTCCGATTCTGCGCCCGCGCCGGCGCAATGACCTCGACCAGCCGCTCGAACGGCACATCCGCATGCGACAGCGCCTCGATATCCTGTGCGCGAACGGTATCCAGCACCGTCTCGAAGCGCGCCCTGGTGTCGATGTGAGTGCGCAGTACCAGGGTGTTGACGAACATCCCGACCAGCCCATCGAGCGCTGCGTCACCGCGACCGGCGACCGGCGTGCCGATTGCGATGTCCGCACTGACCGACAATCGGGACAACAACACCGCGAGCGCCGCATGCACTGTGCTGAACAGCGTCGTTTCCCGCTTGCGGGCCAGTTCGCGCAGTTCACTGTGCAGATCGGAGTCGATGCGGAGCCGGTGGGTGTCGCCGCGATATGACGAGACTGCAGGTCGCGGCCGATCGGTGGGCAGCTCCAACTGTTCGGGCAGACCCGCCAGCGCACACCGCCAGAAGGCGAGCTGCCGGTGCGCCTGCGACTCCGGATCGGCTTCATCGCCCAGCGTCTCGGCCTGCCAGAGTGTGTAGTCGGCGTATTGCACGGGCAATGCCGGCCATGCGGGCGCGGTGCCGGCACGGCGCGCGGCGTAGGCGGTCATGAGATCGCTGGCGAGCGGTCCGAGCGAGAAGCCGTCCGCCGAAATATGGTGCAGCACAAGCGCAAGCACGTGTTCGTTGCCAGCCGTGAACAGTCGGGCCCGCAGTGGCACCGTCGTGGTCAGATCGAAGGTGGTCGCCGCGAATGCGGAAAGGTTCGGTTCGAGTTCCGCCTCGGTGACAAGCTCGGGCCGCAAAGCCGCAATAGCCTGCGCCGCGGGGATGATCACTTGCACCGCGCCATCGAGGCTTTCCGGGTAGATCGTCCGTAGCGTCTCGTGCCGAGCGACCACATCCGCCAGCGCGGCGGACAATGCCGCCACATCGAGATCGCCGGTGAGCCGCAGCGCCACCGGAATGTTGTCCACGGCATCGCCCGAATCGTCGGCAAGGAATCGGTTGAGGAACCACATACGCTGCTGAGCCGGTGAAAGCGGAATCCGCGCTGGGCGCGAGCGCGGGCTCAACGCGACATATCCGCGCCCCTCATGCGCCTCGGTCGCGGTCGCCAATGCCACAACCGTGGCTGCCTCGAACAGCATTCGCACCGGCAGCCGCATATCCAGCGCCGCGCCCAAACGGGCCACGACCTGCGTGGCATTCAGTGAGTTTCCACCGAGGGCGAAGAAGTCGTCGTCCAGCCCGACCAGTTCGACATTCAGCACTTCAGCGAAGGTCCGCGCAACGATTTCCTGGGTCGCCGTGACAGGGGCGCGGAAAACAGCAGCCTCGAATACGGGCGCCGGCAAGGCCTTCCGATCCAACTTTCCGGAGGCATTCAGCGGAAAGTCATCGAGTACGACAAACGCCGCCGGCACCATATACGCGGGCAGTTGCATGCTCAGAGCAGATTTCAGGGCATCGGAATCGACCTGCGTTTCCGCGACGACGTATGCGACCAGTTGCTGCTCATCCCGCAGCACAACCACCGCCTGCGCAATCGAATCCATCGCGGTCAGCGCGCTTTCGATATCACCGAGCTCGATCCGCAGACCACGCAGCTTGACCTGGAAATCCGTGCGACCCGAATACTCGAGCACCCCATCCGCACGCCAGGTCACGAGATCCCCGGTGCGATACATCCGCGCACCATCGCCGAACGGATTCGCAACGAACCGATCACTCGTCAGATCCGGTCGTCCGATATATCCGCGCGCCAATTGCGCACCGGCCAGATACAACTCGCCCGCAACCCCCACCGGCACCGGACGCAACCGCGCATCGAGCACATAGACCTGGGTGTTGAATACCGGCCCACCAATCGGCACGGTATCCACATCCGCATCGGTGACCTCGTGGCCGGTGACATCCACCGCTGCCTCGGTCGGACCGTACAGATTGTGTACTGCCGCACCGGTCAGCTCACGCAATCTATGAGCAGGCTTGGGGGCCAATGCCTCCCCTGACACGAATACCATCCGCAGCGAATCACACTCAGCCACAGCCGGTTCCGCGACGAACACCACCAACATCGACGGCACGAAATGCGCGACGCTGACCCGCTCGCGACGAATAACCCGCGCCAGATACGCCGGATCACGATGCCCATCCGGCCGCGCCACCACCAACCGCGCCCCGACCTGCAATGGCCAGAAGAACTCCCAAACCGACACATCGAAGGTGGCGGGCGTCTTCTGCAGCACCACATCAGCACCGGTCAGCGCGTAGGTTTCGCGCATCCACACCAGACGATTGACGATCGCCGCATGCGAAACCGCGACCCCCTTCGGCCGCCCCGTCGATCCGGAGGTGAAGATCACGTACGCGGTGTTGCCCGGCACCAAGGGGCCGAGCCGATCGTCGTCGGTTAGGGGCGCATCCGAGTAATCGGAGGTGTCGAACAGATCCACGTCGAGCACCGCCCACGCACGGTCGGTGCCTAGATCCAGCCCATCCTCCGAGCGGGTCAGCACACACCCCGGGCGCGCCATCCGCAGCGAATGGCCGACACGCTCGGCCGGATGCTCCGGATCCACCGGAACATACGCACCGCCCGCCGTGAGCACCGCGTAAATCGCCACGACCAGATCCACCGACCGCCGCATACCGATGGCCACCGTGGTCTCCGGACCAACCCCGATGGACACCAGCAGCCGCGCGAGCCGATTCACCCGACCCGCGAATTCCGCATACGTCAGCGTCGCGGAGCGACTCGATGGGGGGTGGTGGTCGGGCGACGGGTGGGCCAGCGTCACGGAGCGACTCGATGGGGGGTGGTGGTCGGGCGACGGGTGGGCCAGCGACTCGCCCTCGAAGGTGACCGCAGGGGCATCCGGAGTCCGCGCGACCTGCGCCTCGAACAGCGATACCAACGTTGCATCGACATCCACCGGATGTGTTGTCGCATTCCAGGCGTCGAGGATCAGCGCGCGCTCATCGTCGGCGAGCAGATCGATATCACCGATCCGCACGTGTGGATCGGCGACCGCATCGAGCACGCGCTGCAGTCGAGTCGCGAACGAAGCGACCGTCCGCGCATCGAACAGGTCGGTGGCGTACTCGAAAGTTGCTGCCATATCGGCTGCGTCCGCCGACAGCGTCAGTTGCAGATCGAATTTCGCTGTTCGCGTATCGATATCGAGCATCGAGGCGGCTAGACCGGCCAACTCCAGGCTGGTCTGCGCGGTGTTCTGGAAGTCGAGCATGACCTGGAACAGCGGATGCCGTGCCGCGGAACGCTCCGGATGCAAAACCTCCACGAGCCGCTCGAACGGCACATCGGCATGTGCGAGGGCGCGCAGATCACCGTCGCGAACCGCCGCGATCAGCTCGGCGAAAGTCAGTTCGGGCCGCACATCGGTCCGCAGCACAAGGGTGTTGACGAACATGCCGACGAGCCCGTCCAGCGCGGCCGCACCGCGCCCGGCGACCGGAGTCCCGATCGCAATATCCTGCTGCCCAGCGAGTTTCGCCAACAGCGTGGCGAATGCCGCATGCAGCACCATGAACAGGGAGGCGTTCGCGCCCTCGGCCACATCACGCAGCCGATGATGGGTCGCGGCATCGATAGTGAAGGCATAGCGCGCACCACGCCCCGACGCGACCGCCGGACGGGGCCGATCCCCCGGCAGTGTCAACACATCCGGCAGATCGGCCAATTCGTTCGACCAATACCGGATCTGTTCGGCGATCAGAGATTCCGGATCCTCCTGCGCACCGAGCGTTTCCCGCTGCCACAGTGTGTAATCGGCGTACTGCACCGGCAGCGGCACCCAGTTCGGCTCCGAACCCACGCGACGTGCGGCATACGCGACCATCAGATCCCGAGTTAGCGGCGCGATGGACCAACCGTCCGCACTGATGTGATGGATGGATACAACCAGCACATGCTCGGTCCCAGTGCGCAGCAGCGTGAGCCGAACCGGCGCCTCACGGTCGATCGCGAAAGGCATCGCCGCCAACGCTCGAATCCGATCAGCCAATTCCGTGGCATCAACCGGTTCCGGCGCCAGCGAAACCGCATCCACCGGCAGCACTTCCTGACGCGGAACACCGTCAACCGCTGGATACCTCGTGCGCAGCGCCTCATGCCTGGCGATGACATCGGCAACCGCATCGGTCAACGCACCGAGATCGAGCGCGCCGATCAGTCGCACCGCAGCAGTCAGATTATTCGCAACCGAGGCGGCATCGAACTGATTGAGGAACCACATCCGCTGCTGCGCATAGGAAAGCGGCACCACATCGGGGCGGGTCTGGGCGACCAACGCCCGTCGCGCAGACCCTGAACCGGGCAGATGCGCGGCCAAGGCGACCACCGTCGAATGCTCGAACAACAGCCGCACCGGAATATCGGCATCGACCACCGTCCCGATCCGCGCCGCAATCTGCGTGGCCACCAGGGAGTTTCCGCCGAGCGCGAAGAAGTCATCGTCCAGCCCGACCCGATCGAGACCGAGCACCGCCGCGAATACCTCGGCAACCGCATGCTCGGTAGGGGTGACAGGCGCACGAAATTTTCCGGCGGTCGGCACCGGATCCGGCAATGCCTTGCGATCCAACTTGCCCGAGCTGGTCAGCGGCATTTCCGCCAGTCCGACATAGGCCGTCGGCACCATGTAGGAGGGCAGCACAGCGCGCAGCCGCTCCCGGAGCACCTCGGCCAGTTCTGTCTCCGGAATTGCAGCGACCACATAGGCGACCAGCAGCTCACCCGCGGCATGCGAAAATACCCGCACAGCCGCGGAACGCACATCGTCGTTAGCGACGAGCACCGCCTCGATCTCACCGAGCTCGATCCGCTGCCCCCGCAGCTTGACTTGAAAGTCACCGCGCCCCAGGTATTCCAGATCCCCGGCCCGATTGCGTCGCACCAGATCACCGGTCCGATACATCCGGGCACCGGCCGGGCCATACGGATCGGCCACGAACCGCTCGGCGGTCAATTCCGTCCGCCCGTGGTACCCGCGCGCCACCTGAACGCCGGAGAGATATAGCTCGCCGACGACCAGGTCCGGCACCGGCCGCAACCGGGCGTCGAGCACCAGCAACTGACTCGAACGAACCGGCCGACCGATCGGCACCGGCCCTGACATGCCGGCATCGACGGCCGCATAAGTGGCGTGCACCGTGAATTCAGTTGGGCCGTATAAGTTGTGCAGTTCGGCTCGGCACACCGCGGCAAAGCTCGCCGCGGCTTCACCGGTCATCGCCTCACCCGCTACGAAAACCGCACGCAACGAGGCGATCTCGGCAATACCGGTGGCATCGGCGAATACCGACAGCATCGATGGCACGAACGAGGTCATCGTCACGCGGTGCGCCGCGATGGTCGCCGCAAGATAAGCACTGTCCCGATGCCCGTCATGCGCGGCGACGACCACGCGCCCACCGCGCGCCAATGGCGCGAACAGCTCCCACACCGACACATCGAAGGTCGACGGAGTCTTGAACAGAACCACATCGTCCGCGCCGATGCCGTATTCGTCGGCAATCCAGTCGATCTGATTGACCACCGAGGCATGCTGCACCGCAACACCTTTCGGCGCGCCGGTGGATCCGGAGGTGAAGATGACGTACGCCGTATTCGTCGCGCGCAAAGGACTCAGCCGGTCCGAATCCAGCACGGGCGCATCCGAATAGCCGGAGCAATCCAGTGCATCCGCCACCCGGACCGAAGGCCCGGTCGACCACCCGTCACCCGCCCGAGTCAGCACACAGACCGGCTGAGCCGAGGAAACGACCTGTGCCCGCCGCGCCGCTGGTTGATCCGGATCCACCGGCACATACCCGCCACCCGCGGTCAATACCGCATAGGCCGCGACAACGAAGTCCGCCGACCGCCGCATACCGAGCACGACCAGCGTCTCGGGCCCGACCCCGGCGGCGATCAGCCGCCGAGCAAGCCGATTCACCCGCCGCGAGAACTCCGCATACGTCAGCGCGCTATCCCCGTCGACCACCGCGACGGCCTCGGGCGTCCGCCGTACCTGCGTCTCGAATGAGGCCAGCAGTGTCGCAACACGACTCGACGACTCCGCGACTCCGCACTCGATCGCACGCTGCCGTCCCGCCATATCCAGCAGCGGCAGATCCCCCACCGCTAGCTCGGCATCGACAACAATCGCCCGTAGCAACCGAACCAACCACTGCGCGTAGTCCGCGATAGTGGATTTGTCGAATAGATCTGTGGCGTAGGTGAACTCCGCCCGAACCCCCGCCGATGCCGGACCTTCCCCGAGTCCGGCACCGGCGAAGCCTTCGGTGACCGTGAGCTGGAGATCGAATTTGGTCACTCCGGTGTCCAGCCTACTGGTGCAGGCCGACAAATCGGGGAGTTCGAACGCGATGTCCGCGGCATTGTCGAAAGCGAGCAATACCTGGAACATCGGATGCCGCGCCTGCGAGCGCGGTGGGTTAATGGCATCGACCAGCTGCTCGAATGGCAATTCGGCATGACCGAAGGCGGCGAGATCGGTCTCGCGCACCCTCGCGAGCAGCGCCGAGAAGGGCGCGGCGGTATCGACTACGGTTCGCAACACCAGGGTGTTGACGAACATGCCGATGAGATCGTCCAGCGCCCGTTCACCACGTCCGGCCACCGGCGTGCCGATCACGATGTCGTCGCTGCCCGACAGCCGCGAAAGCAGCACGGCGAGCGTGGCATGCAACACCATGAAGTTCGAAACACCCTGGGCACGAGCGAGTTGCACGACTCCGGCGTGCACCTCGCTCGGAATTTCGAATCCGAAGACCGCACCGCGTCCGGATGCGACGGCGGGCCGGGACCGATCGGCGGGCAGCTCGATCAGATCGGGCGCACCGGCGAGCGTGGCGGTCCAGAACTCCAGTTGCCGGGCCAGCGCAGCGTTCGGATCGGACGCGGAGCCGAGCAATTCATGCTGCCAGAGACTGTAATCCACGTACTGCACTGACAGCGGTAACCATTCCGGCACAACACCCGAATGCCGGAATCCGTACGCGGACATCACATCTCGTGCCAATACCCGCAGCGAAAAGCCGTCCGCGGCAATGTGATGCAGCACCAGTGCCAGCGCACAGCTCTCGTCATCGACCAGGAAGATCCGTGCCCGAATGGGTATTTCGCGCCCCAGGTCGAATCCGAGCGCCGCGAACCGAGCCAGCTCGTCGTCCAGTTCGGCCACACCGATCGATTCCGGCTCCCCCACGACGACAACCTCGTCCGTGGACAGCACGACCTGCTGGGCCGCCACGCCGTCCGACACCGCGGGAAAGATCGTGCGCAGCACCTCATGCCGATCGACCAGATCGGCCAAGGCCAGCCGCAGCGCCGAAATATCGACCGAACCGCGCAACCGCGCCACGAACGGCATGTTGTAACCGGCACTGGAAGTCTCGAACCGATTGAGGAACCAGATCCGCTGCTGCGCCGGAGATAGCGGAACCAGCGGCGGCCGGTGTCGCGCCCGCAGCTGCGCGAGCACCGGCACGCCACTGGATCCACCCGCCCGCTCGATGAGTTCGGCGAGTGCGGACACCGTGGTAGCGGTGAACAATTCGCGAACCCCGAGCCGACAGCCCAGTTCGGCGCCCAAACGCGCCGCGACCTGGGTGGCCACCAAACTATTGCCGCCGAGGGCGAAGAAATCGTCATCGCGCCCGAGGTGATCGTGTCCGAGTACCGCCCCGAATACCCGCGCGACCACAGCTTCTACCGGCGTGGTGACCGCGGTGTATTCGACCCGCTCAGGCGTGGGCAGCGCGACACGATCCAATTTGCCGGAGGCATTCACCGGCAGCGCGTCCATCACCACGAACGCGGCAGGCACCATATACGCGGGCAACGCGCGCAACGCCGCGGTGCGCAGTTGGCCAGCAGACACGGTGCCGGGCTCGGACTCGACCACATAGCCGACCAACTGTTCGCCCACCCCGGCGTCATCGCGCACCACGACCACCGCGCGCACCACCGAATCGACGGTTCCGAGCACGGCTTCGATCTCACCGAGTTCGATCCGCAGCCCGCGCAACTTCACCTGAAAATCGGTGCGGCCCAGGTACTCCAGCTCACCGTGCGTAGTCCAGCGCACCAGATCACCGGTGCGATACATCCGGGTAGCCGACCCGAATGGATCCGCGACGAACCGATCGGCGGTGAGCCCGGGGCGGCCGATATAGCCACGGGCGAGCTGTACCCCCGACAGATACAGCTCACCCGCAGCCCCGACCGGTACCGGCCGCAGCCGCGAATCGAGCACATAGAGCCGGGTATTGAAGACCGGCGCGCCGATCGGCACCGCGAGGGTATCGGTATCGGTCACTTCATGGAAGGTGACGTCGACCGCCGCCTCCGTGGGACCGTACAGGTTGTGCAGCCGCACACCGGTCAGCACCCGCAGCCGCTGTGCCAGCGCGGCGGGCAGCGCCTCTCCGGACGCGAAGACCCTTCTCAGTGCCGCATGTCCGGTGCACTCCGACTGTGCCAGAAACACTTCCAGCATCGACGGCACGAAATGTGCTGTTGTCACATTATATTCGGTGATCACCGCCCGCAGATAGGCCGGATCGCGATGACCGTCGTGCTCGGCGAGCACCAGCCGCGCCCCGATCTGCAACGGCCAGAAGAACTCCCACACCGACACATCGAAGGTAGCGGGCGTCTTCTGCAGTACAACATCATCGGCCGACAGCCGATACTGCTGTTGCATCCACACCAGCCGGTTCACGATCGCATCGTGGGTGACGACCACCCCCTTCGGCCGCCCGGTCGACCCCGAGGTGAAGATCACGTACGCGGGCTGACTCGGCCGCAGCGCGGCGGTACGTTCCCGATCCCAGACCGGACCATCCGCATAGTCGGCGAGATCCAGCCCATCGAGACGGATCACCGGCACTCCGGCAAGGTCGGTGGCCTCAGTCGTCAGCACGCATGCCGGTCGCGCGGTCGCCAGAATGTGCGCGGTCCGCTCGGCCGGATGATCCGGATCCAGCGGCACATACGCCGCCCCCGCGGCAAGCACGCCATACATCGCGATCACCAGCTCCGGCGACCGACGGATGTTGAGCGCGATCAGCGTCTCGGGTCCGACGCCGAGGTCTATCAAATGCCGTGCCAGCCGATTACTGCGCGCCGCGAGTTCTCGATACGTCAGGTCCGGCACACCCGCGAACTGCACCGCGACCGTATCCGGCGTCCGCGCGACTTGCGCCTCGAACATCGAAACCAGTGTCGGCGCACCGGCGAGCGCCGCGGGCACATCGAAGCCGGTCGCATTCCAGATCCGGGTGCTGACCTCGAGTTCCAGTTCGGTCGCCACGGCCACCGCCGACATCGGCGTATCGACCTCGGTGGCCAGCAACCGCTCCAGATACCGCACGAACCGCGTCTGATGGCGCGCGATGTCATCGGCCGCATAGAGATTCGGATTCGCCTCGAAATCGACGTGCACGCTGTCGCGCTCGCCGTAATAGACATTGAGGCTCATATCCTCCACCGGCCCGGTGGACAGTACGTGGTACCGGCCGACCGCATCGCCCAGCGTCAACTCGCTGCCGAACAGCATGATGTTGGCCAGCGGACCGAACAGCGCACGGCGCGCTGGCCGCCCGTCGTGCTCGGTGTCGCGGCGGATGTCCTCGTGCCGATACCGCTGGTGCCGCAGCGCACCCGCCACCTCCACGCGGGTGGCCCGCAGCAGATCCCCCCAGGTGCCGTCGACCGCGAGCCGCAGCGGCACGATATTCGACAGCATTCCGGCCGACTGCCGCATGAGCGCGGTGGTGCGCGCCGTCACCGGCAGACTCAGTACCGCCTCGTCCCGATCGGTGAACCGCCCGAGATATCCGGCGAAGGCCGCGAGCAGCACCACCGCGATCGTCGAATCTTGGTTCGCAGCAAGCGAATTCATCCGTTCGATCAGCGCGTCCGGCAATACCCGGCGCGCGATCAGATTGGTCGCCGAACGCGGTGCGCTCCGCCCGTCCAGGCTGGTCGCAGCGTCGAGCCCGGCGACCCGTTCAGCCCAGTGCGCACGGTCGGTTTCGAAGCGAGAGCTATCCCGGTAGGCGCGTTCACTGTCGACCAACTCGGTCAGCGCACCCGACTGGACCGCCTGCGGGTCGTTGCCGAGCACGCTGGCGGTATACAGCTGCGCCACCCGCTGGGTATTGGTCAGCGCGCCGAATCCGTCGAGCACGATGTGATGCGCCCGCAGATACCAGAAACACCGCTGGTCAGCGACGTGCAGCACGGCACCGGCGAACAGCGGATCGGTCAGCATATCGACCGGCGCGCTCGCATCCGCGCGCATCCATTCGTGTGCCGCGGCCACCGGATCGGCATATTCGCGCAGGTCGATCACCTGGATATCGACGGAATTCGCGGGATCGACGCACTGGTACGGCATGCCGTCGGATTCACCGAGGCGCACCAGCACCGATTCGTATTCCCGCGCCGCGATGACCGTCATTTCCTGCAGGATCGCGGGATCCAGCACGCCCGGCACATCGACGTATTGGGCCACATTGATCGGCACGTCGGGATCGAGCAACTGCGCATACCAGACCCCCAGCTGCGCCGGTGCGAGCGGAAACGGCTGGTTGTCCGAAGCCTCCGGTAAGCAGTCACTCGCCGGGCGCGGGGCCCCGTCCGGTCGCGCCCCACCCAACTCCGTACCGTGCACCAGAGCCTCCTTGTTCGGCGTAAAACAGCTGGCCGAACGATTTCGGGCAGCACGAATAAGCCGCTGCGGCAACGCTGTTCAGTGTTGTCACATGGCTTCGACGCCACCACAAGACGATTCGGCGAATGCGCGGGGCAGGACGACACCCGCGCGGGATCGAAACAGATTGCGCCCCGCTCGCGCCTAGCTCTTGATCGCTCCTCCAACGTCGCTGCCGCGGTGCGGGCGCCGCGGCGGTGTCAGCTACATCACACGGATGTGATCCGCATTGCGAAGACTAGGCGCTTCGTTAATAAAAAGGAACTTTTTGCACTAAAAAAAGTTGGTCGGCCGTCCAGCGCGCTCAACTGGGCCGACGCAGCTGGGCAAAGCTGTGTTCGCGACCACAATTCGATCGCGAATGTGAGCCACAGCACTTTCGGATCTGCAGACTATGAGCGCGAACGTTGCATCCGCGTTGCATCGGCGCCCAGCCGCCGATCGAGCACCCGAATCTTGGCCTCGATCTGCGCATAAAGCGGCGAATCGCGATCTATGGTCGCCCGATAGGCGACCCAGGACGCGGCATCGTCGCGCCCCTCCGCACATGCGGTCCACCGACGCAGCACCGCGGCCTCACCGGAACCGAGCACCGCGGCACGCAGCCGGACCCGAAGTTCATCGCGGATATCAATAATTCCCGGCGCCGTCGAGCGCGGTAGCACCGGACCCGCGTACAGCCGTAATGCGGTATCGACATCGCCGGAATCGAGCGCCGCACCCAGCGCCTCGATATCGGTTGCGATATGCACCCGCAACCGATAAGGGCGCGAACCGAATACGTCCGGCCCGACCACCGCGCGCAACCGCGACATGGCGGCGCGGATGGTGCCGTTATCCAGGTCCGTGTCATCGAGCAGCAGTGCGAGATGATCCGCGCCCAGTCCCTCCGGATGTTCGGCGAGCAGCAGCAGTATCTCTGCGTGCCGCTGCGACAACGGAACTCGATCACCGGCGACGGTCAGTAGTGGCTGTCCCAACCCGAGTACATCCAGACCCAATCGAGCCGCCGCGACTTCACCGGTCGAACTCCCCGCCCCGCGCTGACCCGCGCGCATCGCGGTGAGCAGCAGATCCATTTCGGCGGCAGTCGAGGTCGCCTTCACCAATGCCAGAATCTCCGGCTTGGCCACCCGCACGCCCCCGGCGATCATCAGCACCCCGACCAACCTGCCGTCGGGATCGTGCACCGGCGCTGCGGCACCGGTGATCTGATGCATCCGGTGCAGAAAGTGTTCGGGCCCATGGATCCACGCGGCCCGGCCGGTGCGAACCACGAGGCCCACGGCATTCGTGCCGATGCGCCGTTCGCTCAGATCATCGCCCGCGCGCAGCCCGATTTCGGCCGCGGCATCGATCTGATCGGGATTGCCGTGCACCCACAGCACGCGGCCGAACTGATCGGCGACCGCGACGATCAAACTCGTTCTGGCCGTGTCCTGTACGAGCAATTTGTCGATCAGCGGCATCAATGTGGCAATCGGGTGCGCGTCGCGGTAGCGCTGCAGATCCGCACCGCGCAGCCCGCGCCCGTCGAGCGGATCCATCGGATCGACGCCGCCGCGCACACTGCGCAACCAGGATTCGAGCACAACGGGTCGCAGCAGACCGGCAAGCTGCGACAGCTGCTCGCCACCCGCGCTAAGATATCCGTGTGCTTGTGCGGCATAGGCTTCCAGTGCGCCGAGCTGAGTGCCGGGTTCGACGCTGTGCCGTGGGGGCCGCCCACCTGCAAGATTGCTGACCATTTGCCTTTCTTTCCGCCCCGAACTGTACCGGCGCTCATAACCCGGGTAAGGGCGGTTGCCTTCGTTTGTCCGCCAGCTCACACCACGTTCAGACCTCGTACAAATGTGACCTACCCATCTTCCAGATCACTGGCTGAGGTATTCGGCGGCGCGTTCGGCAATCAGTACAGTCGTCGCCTGCGGACCGCGACTCAGCGGCACCGGAACAACGGAAAGATCCACCACGGACAAACCGGTCGTGCCGTGCACGCGGCATTGCTCATCGACCACCGCACGCTCATCATCGGCACGGCCCATTCGGCAGGTGCCCGACAGATGTTGCGAAGTAGCCAGATTCGCGTACTGCCACCCGTCGTCCGGTATCGATTCCGGCGTGCGCACCATCGGTATCGCATGCAATATCTCGCGCGCCGTGCCAACCCCTTCCTGTAATCGAACCCGATCCGCGGCCTCCGATAAGTAGCGGTAATCGATGTGCGGCGGCACAGTCGGATCGGCGGAGCGGAGTCGGAGCACGCCTTGGGAACGTGGGCGCATGAGCGCCACACCCAAACGTCGGGTATACGGGGTAAACGTTACGGCGTACGGACGGATTTCGACATCCTCGAGTTCCAGCACATATTCCAGCGGGATGCCCTCGGCAGTCGGGTCCGACGGCTCGAAGCGGTAGTCGATGCCGATCTCCGGATGATCGCTGAACCCTGCGCCGACGGGCGCGGGACGCACCACCGGAATATCCAGCGCCCGAAGCTGTTCTGGATCGCCGATACCCGAGCGCAGCAGCAGCGCGGCGGATTCGATTGCGCCCGCACACAACACGATCCGACCCGCATCGAGCGCGCCCGCCTTGCCGTCGTGCACGTAGTCCACCCCGATGGCGCGCGTGCCGTGGAAACGGATGCGGGTCACCAGCGTCGCAGCGGTCACCGTGAGATTCGGGCGCGCGAGGGCGGGCGCAAGATAGGCCGATCCGGTGTCGACCCGCCTGCCGTGCTCGATATTGCACGGCACCGGCCCGAAACCATCGGCCGAATCCGCGTCGGGCAGTGCGTTCAGATCAGGTATCAGCGCAAGGCCGAGTGCCGTGCAGGCCGAGGCGAATTCGCAGCTCAGGGGTGCAGGCGCAGTGGCACGACGCACCGGTATCGGGCCCGTCGCGCCGTGTCCCGGCTGATCGCCGAAATCATGGTCGCGCTCGAGTCGGCGATAGGCGGGCAGGACCGCATCGAAGGACCAGCCGTCGAGTTCCTTGCTCCACGCGGCGAAATCCGCGGCCGTCGCCCGCACGAAGTAGCCGCCGTTGACCGCACCCGATCCGCCGATCACCTTGCCGCGCACGATATTCCCGGTAACCGCACCAGCCAATGTCACGGGATACCGCCACACCCACGGTGATTCGGGTCCGATCGGCATCCGAGTCGCATCGAGCAGCGTCGCCGAATCGGTCGACACCGGACCCGCTTCCAACAGCCGCACCCGATGGTCCGGATCCGCGCTCAGTCGGGCCGCCAGTACACACCCGGCCGTACCACCACCGATGATCAGTGTGTCGATCATCTACATCAGCTCATCGGGTGGTACAGCCATTACACGTTCGATTCAGCTCCGGGGCGTACTCGGCTTGAGCGATTCCAGGCTGCGCGCGCGGAATGCGCCGAGCCACAGGCCCGTTCCGTAGGCGAGATCGTCCATCCGCTTGTAGGCCACGTAGCGGAACGGGTCGAGCCCGCCCGCGTCACGATGGGTGAACCAGTCGGCCAGACCATCCGCGACCGCCATGGTGACCGCGATGCGCCGGACCCGCCGGGACAGAATCATCGCCAACATGGTGACCGGCCAATAGTGCCGACACATTGCCGAGGCCAGTCGCCAGATACCCGCGAAATAGCCGCGTGCCAGATAGATCGCAGCGATCCGGGTCGGGTTGTCCAGTCCGATGAACACCCGGCGTAGTCGGGCCAGCGCGGTCACCAAGGTGATGAGTCCGCCCAGTAATCCCCACTTCGTCAGCGTGGCGAACAGCATGGTCGCGACGACCGTCCAGAACGGCACCGACAGCGGCGTAACCATGCCCGTGTGCCGCTCGCCGAGTGGAGCGGCACCGGTGCCATAGAACAGCTTGCGACCGAACCAGGCGCGGAACGAGATTCGATGATCGTGCGCGACGTGCGCCGCCGGCTCATAGCGCAGTCGCCAGCCCGCCTGCTCGAGCCGCCAGCACAGATCGACGTCCTCGGCCACCTGCATCGTCTCGTCGAACCCGTCCTGCGCGAGCAGCGCCCTGCGGCGCACCAGCATGGCCGCGCTCGGCACATAGGAGACCAGTCCGCGCGACTGCACGGCCGATTCGCGCCGTCCGAGATCGAGCGAGGAGCGGGTGTGTTCATAGCGCGCGAGCGCGTTCGACTCCGGATCCAGCGCAACGATCCGTGGCGCGACCAGCGCGACCTCCGGATCGCTGAAGTGTCCGAGCATCACCTCGAGCCAGCCGCTGCGTGGGACCACATCGGAGTCCAGGAAGGCGACGAAGTCGGTTGTCGCGGCCCGCAAGCCGGCATTGCGCGCGGCGGCCGGGCCCTGTCTGCGGTCGTGGCGCAGCACGGTCACCCGGCAGCGGGTGCCGCGGTTGCGCGGGATCTCGACCGGCTGATCCGAACCGTCGTCTACGACGATCACATTGTGTCCGCGCAATACCGCGAGCAATCGGGCAAGGCCGTCGGCATTGTTGTGTAGGGGCACGATCACGGTCACATCGTCCAGGGACGGCAGCAACCGGGGACGCGGATTACCGACGCCGGAGTCGAGCAGCCGTCTGGCAACAACGGCGGACTTCGGGCCGGTGACCTCGAGGTACCCGTCGCCGATCATCTCGGCGGCCTCCGGGGCAAGTCGCAGCAATCGGGCGGGTGAACCCCCGATCAGGATGCGTCCCCCGGAGTATGCGCGTACCCGTGGATCGATCCGCACCCCGAATCCGTCGGGCAGGCGATCATGGCGCATTCCTGGCATGCTAGGCGGTGATTCGCGCATTGGCACCATCAGTCCGGAAAAAAGGACGGAATTCCGCACGAATCCGCCCGTGCGGCGCGAGAACTCCCGCCGAATCGGTTCTTCGGCGGGTCGCAAGCGACCCGCCGAAGACAGCTGGCAACACAAGAGCAATCATTGATTTGCCACTCGATAGCCATCGTCGATCAACGAGATAGCGCATGGCTGGCTACCGGCCCGACATCAGTTCAGCGGACTCTCGTCACAGGCCCGCGAAGGGCGTCGATCCGGTGACAGGCGTTCGGACGCGGGCCGAGATACCGACAGCGTCAGCGGAATCGGGCCCGACTTACGCGAGCCGGGTCGGCTCGGCGCAATGCGCCGGGAGTGGTCCACCGACGAACGCGGGATCATCCGCCCGGCATCGGCCAGCGCAGCCTCGCCGTAGCCCTGGACGCATTCCGGATCCGGTCCGTCGGCGGGCAGCCCGGTGAAGAACTTCGCCGCCATGCACCCGCCGCGGCAGGAGTCGTAGTGCGCGCAGCCGGAGCACGCGCCGCCGCCGCTCGGCTCGCGCAGCTCGGTGAAGAGCTCCGATTCCTGCCACACGGTGCGGAAACCACCGTCCACTAACACATTTCCGGCGAGGAACTTGTCGTGAATGGCGAAGGGGCAGGCATACACATCACCGACCGGATCCACCAGGCAGACCACTCGGCCCGCGCCGCACATATTCAGTCCGGGCAGCGCCTGACCGAAGGCGGACAGATGGAAGAACGAATCACCGGTGAGCACGCCTTCGCCGTTGCGCACCAGCCAGTCGTAAAGCACCCGTTGCTGTTCCGGCAGCGGATGCAGTTCGTCCCACACGTCGGCGCCGCGTCCCGAGGGCCGCAGGCGGGTCAAACGCAGTGTGGCGCCGTACTTGTCGGCGATCGCCTTGAACTCGTCGAGCTGGGCGATGTTGTGCCTGGTCGCGACAACGGAGAGTTTCGCATCCGCGAATCCCGCGGCCGCGAGATTCTCCAACGCCTTGATCGCCATCGCGTAGGAACCCGGCCCGCGCACCGCGTCGTTGACCTCGGCGTCCGCACCATCCAACGAAATCTGTACGTCCACGTAGTCACTCGCGGCCAAGCGCGCGGCGACCTCGGGCGTGATGCGAACTCCGTTGGTGGAGAACTTCACTCCGACATGGTGCGCGGTCGCGTAGTCGACCAGCTCCCAGAAGTCCGGGCGCACAGTGGGTTCCCCGCCACCGATATTCACGTAGAAGATCTGCATGCGCTCGAACTCGTCGATAAGCGCCTTGCACTGCTCGGTGCTCAGCTCGCGCGGATCGCGGCGGCCCGAGGAGGACAGGCAGTGCACACATGACAGATTGCAGGCGTAGGTCAACTCCCATGTGAGGCAGATCGGTGCGGCCAAACCGTTTTCGAACTTGTCGATCAGTCGCCCACCCGTGACGGCGGACGGTTGCCCGGCCAGCGGCAGCGGCGCGACCGCGGGTGTCGCAGCGCTGCCCGGCGCGGCCTGCCTGATCATGTCGGAGTCGGCCAGCTGATCCAATGCCCGAACGTACTGTCCGGCCAAGTCATCCGTGACGCCCGCGGCACGCAGTGCCGCACGTGCCGAGACGTGCGCGGGCAGCGACCGCACGATCTCGAGTATCCGCGGACTCTTCAGAAATGAGAGCTTGCGGGTGCCGAAGTGGTAGAGCAGCGCGCCGAAGGACTCCGGCCGCAGCGCCACCCGCGGATGCAGTTCCCAACGGGTATCGAGATCGAGCATGGTCGCCGCGCCCGTCAGTAGACGCCGCACATACCGTCGATGGAGACCTCTTCGATGAGGGTCTCCTCGACCAGCGGCGCTTCCTCGATCGAACGGGACTCGGCCGCCCCGATCCGTCCGGTGTTGTCGGTATCGGTGTGTCCGATGGATCCGTACTCCGGCATGCCTACCTCCGAGATGTGACCGGGTTCCGCGGCCACTGGTGTAGCCGTCATCACACAATAACGTCATGAACTGACAAAATGGAACAGGTGATGCGGAGCTCCCCCTCGGCGGCCGCGCGGACGCACACCGACCGAGTCACAGCCGCGGGCTCTAGACTGCGGGTGGCAAGCAGCTGAACAGGACGTGACGGGCGATTCGACCCGCGGTGGTAGAGGTGGCATGGGAGTCGGACGAATGCAGACGAGCGGCTGCGGCGGCAATACCCCGCGGTGCGAGCTCGAGGCCCGGAGGCGGCAGCATGCGTAACCACGTAGGGCCTGGGAGCACCGCGAATCGAACCCCGCGGTGCGAGCGCGAGGCCCGGAGGCGGCAGCATGCGTAACCACGTAGGGCCTGGGAGCACCGCGAATCGAACACTGTCGGAGTCCGAGATCGTCGAGGCCGCGTTGCGGGTGGTGCGTGCGGACGGTGTGGAGAAGCTGTCGATGCGACGGCTCTCCCGTGAGCTCGGCGTTTCCCCGATGGCGCCGTACTACTACGTCGCGGATAAACGCGAGCTGCTCGATCTCGTCGCGACCGCGGCGTTGACCGGAGTTCGCAAACCACCGGCCGATTTCGGACCGTGGCAGCAGCGGCTGCGCGATCTGATCGACCAGATCGATGAGAAGCTGCGCAAGCATCCTGGACTCGGCGATGTGCTGATCGAGCAGATGCTGGGAAAACAGCTCGACCTGATCGCGGCGATCATGGAGATCCTGTTCGAGGCCGGTTTCCACGATCGCAATGTGCTCGCCGGGTACGCGACGATCCACACCTACCTGTTCGGTCGCCGCCGGGTGAACCCGAGAGAGCCGCAACTGCTGGCCGATGTCGCACTGCCCGAGTCGGTGGCGCGGGCCACGAAATACATGCCCGACCTGCGCGGAAAGTATGCCTACGACTTCGGCATGGAGGTGCTGATCGCGGGTCTGGAGGCCCTGCTTGTCCGTCAGCCCGATCCCGACGTACGATGAAACTGAAACACGTTCTAGTTTTGGTTCGGTTCGAGAGGACGAGATGACCACGCTCGAGGTTCCACACGGTTCGCGTTCGGTCGTGCTGCGGGTAGCCGCGGTCATCGCCGAGACGCCGGACACCTGTTCGCTGGTCTTCGACGTCCCCGACGAACTGCGCGAACGTTTCAGCTATCAGCCGGGCCAGTTCCTCACTCTGCGCATCCCGAGCGATCTGACCGGGTCGGTGGCCCGGTGCTATTCGCTGGCCAGCTCGCCCTACACCGATGACAAGCCCAAGGTGACCGTCAAACGCACTGTCGGCGGCTACGGGTCGAACTGGGTATGCGACAACCTCAAAGTGGGCGACGCAATCGAAGTGCTGCCGCCCTCCGGCGTTTTCACGCCGAAGGATCTCGATGACGATCTGCTGCTGTTCGGCGCAGGCAGCGGCATCACACCCGTGATGTCCATCCTGAAATCGGCGCTGGCACGCGGCGGCGGCCGAATCGTATTGGTGTACGCCAATCGCGATCACGAGTCGGTGATCTTCGCGCGCGAGCTGCGTGAATTGGCCGAGAAACATCCGCAGCGGCTCACCGTGATCCACTGGCTCGAGCACCTGCAGGGACTGCCGACCGCCGATGGTTTGGCCGCCCTGGTCGAGCCGTACGCGAGCTACCACGCCTTCATGTGCGGCCCCAAGCCGTTCATGGACCGGGTGCACGACGCACTCGCCCGGCTCGAGGTGCCGCGCTCACGCACCCATGCGGAGGTGTTCAATTCCCTTGCCGGAGATCCGTTCGCGGATCAGGCGCCGGCCGAGGTGACCGACGAGGAGGCGGCCGATGCGGCCACCGTCGAGGTCGAACTCGACGGTGAGGTGCACGAGCTGAAGTGGCCGCGCAAGCAGACCCTGGTCGACATCATGCTGTCGAAGGGTCTGGATGTGCCGTACTCCTGCCAGGAGGGCGAATGCGGTTCCTGTGCCTGCACGGTACTCGAGGGCAAGGTCGAAATGGACAATTCCGAAATCCTCGATCCGGAGGATATCGAGAACGGCTATATCCTCGGCTGCCAGGCGCATCCGGTCACCGATCACCTACGCATCCAATTCTGATCGGGCGCAACGCTTTACAGCTTGCGGTAGTGGATACGTAGAGCGGGATCGAGGCGTTCGGTCGCGTAACTCAGTGCGGTGCGGCCCATTTGCGCCGCGTGCTTGTCGAGGAAGCCGGTGAGCAGTTGCTCATCGATACGCTTGCCGACCTCTCGCAGCATCCAGCCGAGCGCCTTCTGGATCAGATCGTGGCGGTCGTCGAGGAGTCGCTCGCCGAGTTCGAAGGTGGTCGAGGCATCGCCTGCCTTGATGAACGCGAAGGTCGTCAGCAGTGCGACCCGGCGCTGCCAGAGCGAGTCCGCGCGTGCCAGTTCGAAGACCAAGTCGCGGGGTCGGTCGAGTAGCCAAGGGCCGATGATGTTTTCGGCGGAAACGTCGACCAGATCCCAGTTGTTCACCCGGCCTCGGCGCACCGCGGCGAGATAGAGTTCGACCATTGCCGCCTGCGCATCGATATCGAGCGTGCGCGGTTTGCTCGCCTCGGCGAATTCGGCATTGAGGATGATCAGCGCGGCCAGCCGGTCCTCGTGCACGGCACTGTCCAGCAGTGTGTCGATCTCGTCGAGCGGAAGTGCCGCAAAGCGTTTCGCGATCGATCGCGTAACCGGCACGCGCACACCGAGGAAAACATCACCCTCGCCGTACTCACCGCGCCCGGTCTTGAAGAACCGCTGTAGATGAATGGCATCGGCCGGATCGGCGACTTCGGCCAGTGCCGCATGCACATCGGCGGCGGTCGGCAGCTGGGCGCTACTGGGCACCCAGAATCCGCCCCGACTCGAAAGCCGCCGCGCTGGTGGGCAATTCACCCGGCCGCCCACTGTTGAACACCCGCACCTCACCATTGCCGGTGGTCGGCCGGTCGAGCGCCTCCATGCGCCGAATCGTCTGCGCCGCAACAGCTTGTGCACTGTCGAACAGTCGCACACCATCCGGCAGTGCGGCCACAATGGCATCGATGACCAGCGGATAGTGCGTACAGCCGAGCACCACACCCTCCACATCGTCGGGTGTCTGTTCGGCCGCGCGCGCGATCGAATCACGGGCCGCGACCAGATCACCGCTGTCGATCGAATCCGCCAGACCATGGCAGGCGATACCGACCACCTTCGCATCGCCGCCGAAGCGGGCGATCAGATCGGCTTGGTATCGGCTGGCCGTGGTCGCGGCGGTCGCCCACACCGCGACCGATTTGCATACCGCGGCGGCGGGTTTGATCGCGGGGACGGTGCCGATGACCGGAATCCCCGGCCCGACCTCCGCACGCACCTCATCCAAGGCGGTGACGCTGGCCGTATTGCACGGCAGCACGAGCACTTCCGCGCCGA
The DNA here is from genome assembly GCF_044458825.1 of Nocardia sp. NPDC050412. Classification (NCBI taxonomy): domain Bacteria; kingdom Bacillati; phylum Actinomycetota; class Actinomycetes; order Mycobacteriales; family Nocardiaceae; genus Nocardia; species Nocardia sp. NPDC050412. The sequence continues at coordinate 18,851 of NZ_JBITIJ010000016.1, read as the reverse complement.
GCCGAACCGAGCTGCGCGCCGTGTCGACCACCCGGTCGGTCACCCACTGTTCCGGCTTGGGACCCCACGGCGCGCCATCGGGGTCCAACTGGAGTAGCAGGTCGACATCGGGCCGCAGCTTGCGCAGCCAGGCGGCCGTGGGCAGCAACCCCAGCCCGGAATCGATGAGCGCGACGATCACCCGACCACCGTATTACAACGGAATAATCACTACGGCTGGGCGGCCTCGAGCAGGTCCGCGACCGGCGCACCCGCGGCGATCTTCGCGCGGACCTTCATCACCTGAGCGGTCTTTCCCGCGCCCACCACGCCGGTCAGATTGCCGTTCTGCGAGTAGTAGGCGAGGAACTTGCGGCCATCATCGGAGACGATGTGGATTTCGTCATCGGCATTCGGGGTGCCGAGCGCCTGGATCTTCACGTCGTACTGATCGCTCCAGAAGTACGGCACTCGCGCCGCTGTCGGCGGTTCGGCGCCCAACAGCGCACATGCCAGCAGCCGCGCCTGCTCACCGGCGTTGGTCCAGTGCTCGACGCGCTTGCGCTGACCGGTCTCGTGCAGCCATGCCGACACATCGCCGACCGCCCACACACCCTCGACCGAGGTGCGGCCCACCTCGTCCGCGAGTACACCGCCACCGGCCGACGGTTCGGCGAGTGCGATATCGGAATCGGCGAGCCATTCGGTCACCGGCCGGGAACCGACACCGATGACCACCAGATCGGCGGCCACCTCGCTGCCGTCGGAGAGTCGGGCGCCGCGCACTCGGTCGTCATCGGAAAGGAAGCTGTCCAGGCCCGTTCCGCAGCGCAGATCGACGCCTTCGTCACGATGCATGCGCGCGACCAGCGCACCGATTTCGGCACCGAGCACCGAGGCCAGCGGCGTCGGCTGCGGTTCGACGAGTACGACCTCGACACCACTGGCTCGGAAGCTCGCCGCCAGTTCACAGCCGATGAATCCGGCACCGACCACCAGCGCGGTACGCGCGCCGGACAATTCGTCGCGCAGGGCGGCGGCATCGGCATAGCCGCGCAGCACGTGCACGCCGCGCAGATCCGGCAGCCCGGGTAAGCGCCGCGGCCGCAGACCAGTCGCGATGATCAGTTGGCCGTAGTCGAGCGTGCCACCGTCGGCTAGGCGCACCTGGCGGGCGTCGATGTCGACGCCGACCGCCTCGGTATTCAGCCGCAGGACGATCTGCTTCTCGTCGAAGAATTCGGCGGGGCGCAGCGTGGTGTCGTCGGTTTCGCCGCGCACGAACTGCTTGGACAGCGGCGGGCGATCGTAGGGCAGCCGCGACTCGTCGCCGACGAGGATCAACTCACCCTCGTACCCGGCACGGCGCAACTCCTCCGCTGTGCGTAAACCGGCCAGACCAGCTCCGATGATTACGATCGGCCCGTTCATGCCGCCACCTCGCTTGCGCTCGGCTCGGGCATGACCGGGCCCCCGGCTGTGTCTGTGGTTCGCTCGCTGCGCTCACTCACGCACAGCCTCCCTTCGGTAGTGCCTGGCAGGCGCCGGCTCGAGTTGGCATCCGTCACTGATGGTGACGCAGCTAACCCTAACCTTCGCTTGGTCGCGATTCGCCGTGATGGCCGTCACTCCGCCTTACCGACCGATCGGTGCGCAATCGTATCCATCCCTCTATTGATCGGGCGGTCAATCAGAGTTAGATCTGGGTGAGGAGAACAATTCAGAGCCTGAGGAGGCACACCATGTTCACCGAAAGTCGCGCGCAGGACTTCTTGGCCGTTGTGCTGGGCGTCTTCACCGCGCTGTCACCCCTATGGGTGACCCACAACGACAACGCCATGTGGACGCTGATCGTGCTGGGCGTGCTCATCGCCCTCACCGGCCTGGCGCAGATGTACCGCGCGACCCTGACGGCCGCCGACTACGCGATGGGCTTGTTCGGCGCGTTGCTCTTCATCTCCCCCTGGGCGATGGACTACACCGACTACCGCGGCGCATCCTGGACCGCATGGGTAGTGGGCGTGGTGACGGTAGTGGTCGCGGTGGCGGCGCTGCCGATGGTGTCGGACCGGTTGCACGACATGGCTCCGCATCACTGATGCAGATGCCGAAACCCCGGCGAGTCGGGCGTCGTCGTAGCGCCAAAGTCGACGGCGACGCCCGTCAGCTCATTCTCGATGCCGCGGAACGACTTTTCGCGGCACAGGGATTCGACGCGACCGCGACCGCGACCATTGCCGAGAGCGCCGATGTCCCCAAGGGGCTGGTCTTCTACTACTTCCCCACCAAGGATTCGATCCTGACCGCGCTGATGGCCGAGCGGGTGCCGGCCCAGCCGATCGCCGATATCGGCACCGTGGTCACACCGGGCGATCCGGCGGCCAGCCTGATCAATCTCGATGCCGCACTCAATCTGCGCGATCACCATTCGTCGGTGCTGCGGGTGATCATGTGGCGCGAAGCCGATACCCATCCCGACGTCCGCCGCCAATTGCGCCGCCTGCGCGATCAACTGCTCGACGTCACCGCCCGGGTGCTGCAGGCCAGCGCGCCCGCCCCGATCCAGCCCGGGACTCTGCGCGCGTGCGCAGCGGCCTGGGTTTCGGCGATGTTCGCCATTGCCAGCAGCGACCGACTGCATGCGCTCGACGGGCTGCCGCTGCCGACCGCGGATGAAATCTGCAATGTCGCCCAGGTCGTCGCCGCGGGGATGACTCAGCTCGGCTGAGCACCGAAATCTGAAAGACGCGCCTTCTCAATGCGGGTGCACGGTGCGTGATACAAGTTCCAATTGTGGAGATCAATCGAATCCTTCGAGATCTCACCGGTCTCGCGACGCGCGCAGTGATTGTCGGCCTCCTGGTCGGCGCTTCGACAACAGTCATCGGCGCTACCGAGACCCAGGCCGCACCGATTTATCCGGACCCGGACCCGGACACCTTCTATGCGGCGCCACCCGATTTGGCGAATAGGAAACCGGGTGACGTGCTCGCGACGCGGCAGTTGCCGCCAATATTGATCTTTCCCGATACGACCGTCACGCTGATCAAATTCCGTTCGACAAATTCCACCGGCCGGCCGATCGCGGCGACGACCACGGTGCTGACCCCGCGCTCCCATCAACCCGATGGGCCGGTGCTGTCCTATCAGCACATCATCAACGGCCTCGGGGCCAAGTGCGCGGTTTCCCGCGTGCTGTACACCTCGGATCCGAATCTGCAGGTCCGCGAGGCGATATTGCTCAACGCCCTACTGCTGAGCGGGTGGAGTATCGCGCTGCCCGATCACCTCGGACCGACCTTCGCCTACGGCGCGGCCCGGCTCGGCGGCCAGGTCACCCTGGACGGTATTCGCGCCGTGCGCCGGGTCCCCGAACTCACCGCCGCACACAGCCGAATCACGATGGCCGGATATTCCGGCGGCGGTATGGCCACCGCATTCGCCGCCGCGATGGCACCGAAGTACGCGCCGGAACTCGAGATCGCGGGCGCCGCGACCGGTGGCGTGCCGATGAATTTGGTGAAAATGCTGGAAAGCGTCAACTTCAACCCGCATCCGGCATTCGGACTGCTGATGGCGGCCGCTATCGGGCTGGAACGGGAATATCCGGACCGGTTTCCGATCAGCAATTATCTGAATGCCAGCGGGGTGGCGGCACGCAAAGTCATCACCAACGGCTGCACCAATGAAATCCTCACCACCGGCGCGGGACACAGCGTCCGGGATTACGCGAGCAGTATGACGATGGTCGGTGATCGCAACGCCCGAGCCGTGCTCGAGGAGAACAGTCTGGAACTATTCGACGGAATCCCGAAAATACCGATATTCGAATGGCATTCGCCCAGTGATGCGCTCATCCCGACCGAGTCGATCCTCGATGTCAACCGCCGCTACTGTGCGGCCGGCGTGCCGTTGCAGGCCGAACTCATCTACTCCCCCGAACATCTGAGTGCCGCCATCCTCGGCATTCCCTCGGTGCTGTCCTGGCTCGCCGCGCGCTTCCGCGGCGATCCGGCGCCGAGCAACTGCTAGTCGGCGAGAAAGGCGACGACATCGGAGACGAACCGCTTCACGACCCCGATATGAGTGGTTTCCGGGTAAATGATCAAGCGCGAGTTCGGGATTCCGTCGGCGGTACGACGGAAGGTCTGTGTGCTGTAGGCGCCGTCGCGGTCGCCGCCGAGAACGAGGGTCGGCGCGGTGATATCGCCGAGGCGCCCGGATAGATCGAAGGCATCCTCGGCACGGATGAAGGCCAGCGTATCGGCCGGATTCTTCGGGCGCGCAAGGGGATCGGCCAACCACATAGCCGCCGATGCGATGCGTTGCGCGATCGGCGACGTGGAGCCGACGGCGGCCATATGGTGCAGCGCACGCTTACCCGCATAGACCGCCTCGCCATAAGCCAATTGGGCTGCGCGGGTGGCGTTTTCGAGGGTGTAGCCGGATGAGGCGACGATCAGTCGGCGCACCGCGGCAGGTTGATCCGCCGCGAGTTGTAGCGCCAGCGATCCACCCGAGGACACGCCCAGAACATCGACCGGCGCACCGAATTCGGCCTGCAACGCATCCGCGTGGTCGGCGGCGATATCGGCCATCGTCGTCCCCTCGGCCATACCGGGCGCACGATTGACCGCATACACCCGAAAATGCGCCGCGAGCGGTGCCAACGTCTTGATTTCGGACTGCCGCATCAATCCCGTCGGATTGGCATGATCCGGGGTGAACCAGCGCAGGAATACCAGCGGCCGCCCGGCTCCGAGCGCGAGATACGGCATACCGTGCGTCAACGTCCCCTCGGTGACGTCGAGCGCGGTGGCCAGCGCCGAACTCCTCATAGCATCCCTCCGATCAACCGGTCTTTACCCCCTTTTGCCCGACATTAACCACAGCTGGAACAGCCTGCTCGAACGCACCTTTCGCCCGAAATGCCGAACGGCGCCGCCCCTTTCGGAGCGACGCCGTTCGAAAGCGATTCAGGAAATCACTTGATGATCTTCGTGACGCGACCGGCGCCGACGGTGCGGCCACCCTCGCGGATCGCGAAGCGCAGACCCTCGTCCATGGCGACCGGCTGGATCAGCTTGACGGACATCTCGGTGTTGTCACCGGGCATGACCATCTCGGTGCCCTCGGGCAGGGTCACAACGCCCGTCACGTCCGTGGTACGGAAGTAGAACTGCGGACGGTAGTTGTTGAAGAACGGGGTGTGGCGGCCACCCTCGTCCTTGGACAGGATGTAGGCCTGACCCTCGAACTCGGTGTGCGGGGTGGTGGTGCCCGGCTTCACGACGACCTGGCCACGCTCGACATCTTCGCGCTTGATACCACGAACCAGCAGACCGACGTTGTCACCGGCCTGGCCCTGGTCGAGCAGCTTACGGAACATCTCGATACCGGTGACGGTGGTCTTGGTGACCTTCTCGCGGATGCCGACGATCTCGACTTCCTCGTTCACGTTGACGATGCCGCGCTCGACACGACCGGTCACGACGGTGCCACGACCGGTAATCGTGAAGACGTCCTCAACCGGCATCAGGAACGGCTTGTCGGTCTCACGAACCGGGTCCGGGATGGACTCGTCGACCGCGTTCATCAGCTCGACGATCGCCTCGGTCCACTTCGGGTCACCCTCGAGCGCCTTCAGACCGGAAACCCGCACGACCGGCGCTTCCTCGTCGAACTCCTGGGCAGCCAGCAGTTCACGGACCTCCATCTCGACGAGCTCGAGGATTTCCTCGTCGTCGACCATGTCCGACTTGTTCAGCGCGACCAGGATGTAGGGCACGCCGACCTGACGGGCGAGCAGCACGTGCTCACGGGTCTGCGGCATCGGGCCGTCGGTGGCGGCGACCACGAGGATGGCACCGTCCATCTGCGCCGCACCGGTGATCATGTTCTTGATGTAGTCGGCGTGACCCGGCGCGTCGACGTGTGCGTAGTGGCGCTTCTCCGTCTGGTACTCGACGTGGGAGATGTTGATCGTGATACCACGAGCCTTCTCCTCAGGCGCCTTGTCGATCTGATCGAAGGCAAAGCTCTCGTTCAGATCCGGGTACTTGTCAGCCAGCACCTTGGTGATCGCTGCGGTCAGCGTGGTCTTGCCGTGGTCGACGTGACCGATGGTGCCGATGTTGACGTGCGGCTTCGTCCGCTCGAACTTCGCCTTCGCCACTTGGTGTCCTCCTGGACTTGTTGGTGCGTGCAGTTGCAGCAGTGCGGTTTACATATTGGGGGTCGTGCATGACTCCCGGCTGATAAGGGCAAGTCTTGCACCTGCCCCCATCGGAGTTATTCGCCGGTCGCCTTGGCGATGATCTCCTTCGACACGTTGGCCGGAACCTCCGCGTACGAATCGAACACCATGGAGTAGTTCGCCCGGCCCTGGGTCTTCGACCGCAGATCACCGATGTAACCGAACATCTCCGAGAGCGGAACCAGCGCCTTGACGACACGGGCACCACTGCGTTCCTCCATGGCCTGGATCTGGCCACGGCGGGAATTCAGGTCGCCGATCACATCGCCCATGTAATCCTCGGGCGTGATGACCTCGACCGCCATCAGCGGTTCGAGGATCACCGGACCGGCCTTACGGGCCGCTTCCTTCAGGGCCTGCGAGCCGGCGATCTTGAAGGCCATTTCCGACGAGTCGACGTCGTGGTAGGCGCCGTCGAGCAGCGTGACCTTCAGGTTCACCAGCGGGTAGCCCGCGAGCACACCGTACTGCATGGCATCCTGCGCACCGGCGTCCACCGAAGGGATGTACTCACGCGGCACGCGGCCACCGGAGACCTTGTTCTCGAACTCGTAGGTCGCGCCGTCCTCGCCGACAAACGGCTCGAGGGCGATGATGACCTTCGCGAACTGGCCGGAGCCACCGGTCTGCTTCTTGTGGGTGAACTCGAGCTTCTCGACCTTCTTGGTGATCGTCTCGCGGTAGGCCACCTGCGGCTTACCGACGTTCGCCTCGACTTTGAACTCGCGCCGCATGCGGTCGACGAGGATGTCGAGGTGGAGCTCGCCCATGCCGCCGATGACGGTCTGACCGGTCTCCTGGTCCAGCTTGACCGAGAAGGTCGGGTCCTCTTCCGAGAGACGCTGGATCGCGGTACCCAGCTTCTCCTGGTCGGACTTGGTTTTCGGCTCGATGGAGACCTGGATGACCGGGTCCGGGAAGGTCATGGACTCGAGCACGATCTGGTTCTGCGGATCGCACAGGGTGTCACCGGTGGTGGTGTCCTTCAAGCCGATGACCGCGTAGATGTGGCCCGCGACGGCCTCGCCAACCGGGTTCTCCTTGTTGGAGTGCATCTGGAACAGCTTGCCCAGCCGCTCCTTCTTACCCTTGGTCGAGTTGATGACCTGGGCACCGGAGTCGACCTTGCCCGAGTACACGCGCACGTAGGTCAGCTTGCCGAAGAAGGGGTGCACGGCGATCTTGAAGGCGAGACCGGAGAACGGCTCAGCGGTGCTGGCGTCGCGGTGGATGATCTCGTCTTCCTTGCCCGGCACGTGACCGTCGGTGCCACCGTCGTCCAGCGGCGTCGGCAGGTAGTCGATCACGGCGTCGAGCATGGGCTGCACGCCCTTGTTCTTGAACGCCGAACCACACAGGATCGGGTACAGCTCGGAGTTGACCGTCAGCTTGCGGATGGCGCCCTTGATCTCATCGATCGTGAGCTCTTCGCCACCGAAAAACTTCTCCAGCAGCGCCTCGTCGGATTCGGCGACAGTCTCCAGGAGCTCCTGGCGGTACTGCTCGGCCTTGTCCTTGAGGTCGGCCGGGATCTCTTCGATCTCGTACTTCTCGCCGAGCTTGGTCTCGCCCTTCCAGACCTTGGCGTTCATCTCGACCAGGTCGACGATGCCCTCGAAGGTGTCCTCAGCGCCGATCGGCAGCTGGATGACCAACGGCTTGGCACCGAGACGGTCCTTGATGGTCTGCACGGTGAAGTAGAAGTCCGCACCGAGCTTGTCCATCTTGTTGACGAAGCAGATCCGAGGCACGTCGTACTTGTCGGCCTGACGCCACACCTGCTCGGACTGCGGCTCGACGCCCTCCTTGCCGTCGAACACCGCAACGGCGCCGTCGAGCACGCGCAGCGACCGCTCCACCTCGACGGTGAAGTCGACGTGCCCGGGGGTGTCGATGATGTTGATCTGGTTGTCGTTCCAGAAGCATGTGGTAGCCGCGGAGGTGATGGTGATACCACGCTCCTGCTCCTGCTCCATCCAGTCCATGGTGGCGGCGCCATCGTGGACTTCACCGATCTTGTAGGTGATGCCGGTGTAGAAGAGGATGCGTTCGGTTGTGGTCGTCTTGCCCGCATCAATGTGGGCCATGATGCCGATGTTGCGGACCTTGTTCAGGTCGGTGAGCACGTCCTGTGCCACGGAAATCTTCCCCGCTCGTAGCTAGTTGGGATTTTCGGGGACGACCCTGTGGTCGTCTCTATGTCAACGCCGGAAGCGGCAGGTTAGTGCCGCTTTCCGACTGTGCCTACCGACCCAGGAAACGACGGGCCGGGCAGACGTCACCAGCGGTAGTGCGCGAAGGCCCGGTTGGACTCGGCCATCTTGTGGGTGTCCTCACGGCGCTTCACCGAAGCACCCAGACCGTTGCTGGCATCGAGGAGCTCATTGGCCAGACGCTCGACCATGGTCTTCTCGCGGCGAGCGCGGGAGTAGTTGACCAGCCAGCGCAGGGCCAGCGTGTTGGAGCGGCCCGGACGGACCTCGACAGGCACCTGGTAGGTGGCGCCACCAACGCGGCGGGGCTTCACCTCGAGGGCAGGCTTGACGTTGTCCAGCGCGCGCTTGAGGGTGACGACCGGATCGGTGCCGGTCTTCTCGCGCGCCTGCTCCAGCGCGCCGTAGACGATGCGCTCGGCCGTGGACTTCTTGCCGTCCAGCAGGATCTTGTTGACCAGCTGAGTGACCAGCGGCGACCCGTAGACCGGGTCGTTGATCAGCGGACGCTTGGGTGCGGGGCCCTTGCGTGGCATATCAGCTCTTCTCCTTCTTGGCGCCGTAACGGCTGCGGGCCTGCTTGCGGTTCTTCACACCCTGGGTGTCGAGCGAGCCACGGATGATCTTGTAGCGGACACCCGGAAGGTCCTTCACACGACCGCCACGAACGAGCACCATCGAGTGCTCCTGCAGGTTGTGGCCCTCACCCGGGATGTAGGCCGTGACCTCGACCGCGCTGGTCAGGCGAACACGCGCGACCTTACGCAGCGCGGAGTTCGGCTTCTTCGGGGTGGTGGTATACACGCGGGTGCACACGCCACGACGCTGCGGGCTCCCCTTGAGGGCCGCGGTCTTGGTCTTGGAGACCTTGTCGCGACGACCCTTGCGGACCAGCTGGTTGATGGTTGGCATAGACCGGCTTTCCTTAATTAGTTAACGCGGTGTCTGGAACTTCATGTCTGTGTTCAATTCGCGATGCTCGTGGGGCCCTCGTGGTCACGCTCCGCTACCTCCTTCGGGCCCATCACTCCCATCGCCGTGTTCAATTAGCAGCGCTCTCGGGACCCTCCGTGGTCACGCAAGCTACCGCCTCCGGGTCCGTCGTTCACGCTGCGGTCATCGAGCTTTCACTCGCACGTCCGGCCACGTTTCGCGCGTCCCGAGGTCGGGCGTGTCGCACGCAAGACATATCCCGAATTCCGGGCACGCCGGAAAGGTCAGCCGCTCTCGCTGGCCTACGTTTACGCACGAACTTGCCCGCATGCTTCCGGGCACAGCGATCCACGATACTCGTGACCGCGACACGGGGTCAAAGTGGGGTCGGTTCGCACGCCCTACTGCCCGATACCACCTGCCAGGCTACCGCGCCAGATTCAGCGTCAGCTCGACCAATTTCTGCGCACCCGCGCACGGATCGGGATGGCCGCCGGGATGATAGTTGATCCACCAGCCGATGATGCCGGTGTCAGCGGCGCCCGCACTCACCCCGCACGAGTCCGGATCGTTCGGACGCGTCGTCTTCAGACCGCGCCGCCCCTGCACGGTGATGTTCTCGGTGTTGTAGCCGAGCTTGTCGTTATTGGACTTCTCGTTGTTCAGCGAGCCTTCCTCATACCAGTTCAGGGTCACCATGGCCGAGCCGCCGGGCGCGTCCTCGACATCCCACATGCACACCGCGCCGTTGAAGGACGGGGAAACGACCGTCGCATTGCCGACCGCCGCACCGATCTGGTCGAGCCCGACCACCTCGCATTCGCGCAGCAATTTGTCGAAATTGGTATTGATCGTGGTGGTGCCGCTGCCGCCCGCCGGATGCGCCGAACCCTTGACGGTTTTGCCGCAGCCGCCCGCGGACATCGCGACCGCGAGCACCGCGGCGACGGCCGCCGCAACCCGCAGACCAGGACGTGAACTCATCCGCATTCCCCTCACTGCAGCCGCTGCACGGTCAACTCGGCCAGCTTGCGGGTCCGGTCACACGGATTGCCCTGCTCGGAGAACAATCCGTAGGACATCGACCACTCGAAGAAATCGTCATCGAGTTGCACCGCCAGATCGCAGACCGAACCGCTGGGATCGAGTGCCTGGAAGCCCTTGCGGCCACCGACATCGATGGTCTCCGGATCGCGCCCGACATTGGAGACCCAGGCCTTCTCGCGATCGATCGGGCTACCCCGATAGGACGCGAAAGTGACACTCGGCGAAGCGAGTCCGGCGGATTGGAAGTTGCAGCCGACCGAATTCCGGTTGACCCGCGCGAGTTGGCTCAACCCGGCGATATCGCGCACCTCTTGATCGGTGACATGGCCGCACTCACCAACGAACGGGCCGAGCGTCGCGACCTTCGGCGGCGGGCGCAGCGGGGCGTTCGAGGAATCGGAGTCACCGTCCGAGCCGCAGGCCGACAGCGTCAATACCAAGGCCAGACCGGTGATGATCGCCGACGGGATCCGCATGCCGTGAACTCTACTGAAATCTTGGCGGCGCGGGCGCCGCGTGTTCGCGGCCCCCTGATGTCTCGCGTCCGAGCCGTCGAGACTTGCGCCTGCGGCGCATGCGCTTCGACGACTCGGACGCGAGACGGGCCGCGAACGGGTCGCTCGTAAGACTCGCTCCGACGGGGTCGGTGATGACGAAGCGCTTGACACCCGGTGCACGCACGCTCAGAAGGTCGAGACACGCGAATGCGGCACATGCGCTTCGACAACTCGGACACAAGACGGGCCGCGAACTCCTCGCTCGTAAGACTCGCTCCGACAGGGTCGGTGATGACGAAGCGCTTGACACCCGGTGCACGCACGCTCAGAAGGTCGAGACACGCGAATGCGACGCATGCGCTTCGACAACTCGGACACAAGACGGGCCGCGAACTCCTCGCTCGTAAGACTCGCTCCGACAGGGTCGGTGATGACGAAGCGCTTGACACCCGGCGCACGCACGCTCAGAAGGTCGAGACACGCGAATGCGGCACACGCACTTCAACGACTCGGCCGCAAGACGAGCCGCGAACGGGTCGCTCGTAAGACTCGCTTCGTCGGGGCTGGTAGTGCGGTAATCGACGGGCGGTTAAAGGTTTCCGCGCGCTGCTTGTTCGCGTTCGATCGCCTGGAACAGGGCTTTGAAGTTGCCCTTGCCGAAGCCTAGTGAGCCGTGGCGTTCGATGAGTTCGAAGAAGACGGTTGGGCGGTCGGTGAGCGGTTTGGTGAAGATCTGCAGCAGGTAGCCGTCTTCGTCGCGGTCGACCAGGATGCCGCGGCGCTGCAGCTCGCGCACCGGGACGCGGACGTGGCCGATGCGGGCGCGTAGTTCCGGATCGGAGTAGTAGGTGTCGGGCGTTTCGAGGAATTCGACGCCCTCGCGGCGCAATACGTCGACACATTCGAGGATGTCGCTGGTGGCGAGCGCGATGTGCTGCACGCCTGGGCCGCGGTAGAACTCCAGGTATTCGTCGATCTGGGAACGCTTCTTACCGACGGCTGGTTCGTTTAGCGGGAACTTCACCCGGTGATTGCCATTGGCCACCACCTTGCTCATCAGCGCCGAGTATTCGGTGGCGATATCGTCGCCGACGAATTCGGCCATATTCGTGAATCCCATGACGCGGCGGTAGAACTCGACCCACTCGTCCATCATGCCGAGCTCGACATTGCCGACGACATGGTCGATGGCCTGAAACAGCCTGGTAGGGGCGCCTGCGCGCGGCTGATACGCGGAACGGCGGGCGACATATCCGGGCAGATACGGCCCGTAGTACTCGCAGCGATCGATCAGCGTATGCCTGGTCTCGCCATAGGTGGCCAGCGCGGCCGAGCGGACAGTGCCGAATTCGTCTGTGTCGTCATGTGGTTCGACCAGGATCCGCGCGCCGTGTGTGCGCGCCCATTCGATGCACCGGTCCACATCCGGAACTTCGAGCGCGATATCGACAATGCCGTCGCCGTGCCGATCGTGGTGTGCGACCAGCGGACTGTCCGGTGCGACCGCGCCGGTGACGACGAATCTGGCCGAGCCGCTGCGCAGCACATACGCCTTGTGATCACGGTTGCCGGTTTCCGGACCCGAATAGGCCTCCAGCCGCATCCCGAAGGCGGATTCCAGGAAGTGCGCGGTCTGAGTCGCGTTGCCGACCACCCAGACCAGTGCATCCCAGCCGATAACCGGGAACGGATCGACGCTGTCGTCATGATCGACCAGCCCGACCAGGCGGCGCAACTCACCGTCGGCAGGCAGCGGACCACTCTGTCGGTGGGCTTTCGGCAGATGCTCGATGGTCATGATCCAAGGAAATCGCCGCCCCTTCGGATAGGCAACATCACCGATTTCGGTTAGACACTATGGCGAAATCGGCTAGCAAGTCACCCCTGATGCTGGACAATTTGAATAGCATCGTAAGTGACCCGCACTACGCCGGTCATGCCCCGAACGGAGGCCGTCATGTCGCGCACGCCCGCGAAACTCGATGAACTCGATCTCGCCATCCTCACCGCGATGCACGAGTATCAGAAGGCGGGCATTCTCGAGCTGTCCCGGCGCACGCGGGTCGCCAGGGCCACCGTCCAGTCGCGCATCGGACGGATGGAGGAGTCTGGCGTCATCTCGTCCTATGATCCGCAGATCGATGTCACCGCAGCGGGTTTCGATGTGCAGGCCTTCGTCACCTTGGAGATCGCACAGGGTGCGCTGGATGCGGTGGCGGCCGAACTCGACACGATTCCCGGCGTACTGGAGGCATATGCGACCACCGGCTCCGGCGATGTGCTGTGCCGGATCGGCGCGGATTCACATGCCGGACTCCAGGCGGTGTTGTTGAGCATCGACCGGACGAGTTCGGTGGTGCGCTCGCACAGTGTGATCGTGCTGTCGACAGTGGTCGCGCATCGGACGCTGCCGCTATTGCGCACGCTCACACCGACCGGGACCACCAAAGCACCCGCCTACCGGGACGCCCACGAGCGGTAGGCCGGTCGTTTACGCTCGTGCTCGCGGTGCGCGGCGGATTGGTCCCCACACCGTATTTCCCGAACTATCGAGTGCGAGACCAGTTTTGAGCGAGACGACTGCCGAATCCACATCCACCCCACACGCCCGCGCCACCTGGGCTGAGCTGTTCTTCGACCTGGTGCTCGTCTTCGCGGTCACCCAGACCGCTCACGTACTCGGCCACCACACCTCGTTCGCCACGCTGGGCCATGCCCTGGTGCTGCTTGCACCGCTGTGGTGGGGGTGGGTCGGAGTCACGATCCTGGTGAATACCGTCGAGGAGACCAATGCCCAGCGGCTGGTGTTGTTCGCCTGCGGGCTGTGCATTTTCTTGATGGCGGTGGCCGCGCCCGCGGCGCTGGACCAACCACGCGGGGCCGCAATGGTTTTCGCGGGCGCGCACCTGCTGTTGCGAATTATGCTGTTCGTCGCGATCACCAGCACCAATGGATTCGCGACCACGATCAATCCATTCAGTATCGGATTGGTCACCGGCATAGCGATTTTCGCGAGCGCGCCGCTGCCCGAGCATTCGCGGATCTGGTTCTGGGCCGGTGCGCTCATCGTGCAGTTGGGAGCGCCGCTGCTGTACGCCAGGGCCCTGCGCGGCCGGACGATCGGCGCATCGCACCTGGTGGAACGGTTCGGCTTGTTCATCATCATCGCGCTGGGCGAATCGGTGGTGGACGCGGGCGCGCAGGCGTCCTCGACCGACCTCGATCCGGCGGTGGTTGCCACCCTGGTGCTTGCCTTCCTCGTCGGTGCGGGGCTGTGGTGGATCTATTTCCACCGCTCGGCGCGACTGCTCGAGTACGCGCTGGCGACCATGCCCTCGCCCGGGCTGATCGTGCGAGATGTGCTGAGCTATGGGCATTTAGCGCTGGTCACAGGACTCGTCGCGGTGGCCGTCGGCCTGGGGCATGCGGTCGCCGATCCCGGGCACACCGCCCACGGCGTCGCCGCCGCGCTCGCACCGGGCGGCGCGGCTGTGTTCCTCGTCGCCCTGGTGGTGAATCGGTGGCGGATGCTCGGCAATGTCGCCACGACTCGGGTCGTCGCGGCCGTTGGCTTGATCGCCGTCGCGCTGGTGTCGTCGTTGTTACCCGCGATTGCCGTGGTCGGGCTCACCGCGGCCGTGCTCGTCGCGATCGACATCGCCGAGCAACTGGTGGCTGGGCCCGGTCAACCGTTACCCGCGGTGCGGGTCGGACGGCGGCAGCGCTCGACGTAGCACGGGGCGGGGCCGCGCAGGGCGTGCTGAGCCCACAGATTTGCGCCGCGGTCGCCCGCATTCGGTGCGTTGATCCTCATCGTCCTGGTCAGGGACGCAGATCGGCGGCCACGTCCAATATTTCGACGCTCGGCTGCTTATCGGCCTCCAGAAACCCGACCAGCGCATTGGCCTCCGCATCGACCGCCTTGCGCTCCACAGCCGACCACGTCCTGGTCGGGGTGATGCGCAGGCGGGCGACACCCTTCTCCAGGAAGATCTTGTAGAAGCCCGCGAGGAAGCCGTCGACCAGGACCGGGGAGACCGCGGTCGCGAATGCGCGCAAGGGTGGGGCCGTGCCGTCGGGGACGATTCTGGTTCGGTCCTGATGCGAGAGAATCGCATTGTCGTACCAGCCGAGCAGGCGCACCGGGGCGGGCAGATCGGGATCGGCGAGTTCGCCGTCGGCGATGTCGTAGAGGGTGCGACCGCGTTCGTCGGTGTAAGTGCGCAGGCGGTCGCCGAGCTGCTCGACGGCGGCCTTCATACCGGTCAGCTTCGACCAGGTCTGCATATCCATGGTGCTGGCCGGGCCGAAGGCGCACAGATAACGAAAGACCAACTCCGCCAACGGATAGTTGGGTTCCAGCGGCGCGCCGAGCCAGGGTTCGACACGGGACCAGATCGGCCTGCTGTTGTCCTTCCACTTGCCCCGCGGCGGAGTCTGCAGCACGGGCAGTTGGCACAGCCAGGTCTGCAGCACCGCACCGGCATCGCGATCCGGGTAGATCACCGCGGCCTTGGCGCGCAGGTCGGCCGCCGACATCGGCTCGTCACCGAGTGCGGCCTCGCCGTGCTTGCGCACCTCGTCCGGATCCAGACCGACCATGGCGCCGTAGTTGAAACCTTTTCGGAAAGGGATCTTCTCGAGCTCGGGCTGGATATGCGGCGCAATACGCAGCGCATCCGGCGGCGTAACCATATGAATTGTCCCGCGCATCAAGGTGATTCGCACCAGCGAGCGATCCTCCAGAGCGGCCGACACCGTCGCGGGATCGAAATCCGCTATGCGGCTCCACAATCCGACGAACGGCGGCCGCGAATCCTGGGCCTGCAACCCCACCAGATGGTCACACATCTCGAACACACTCAGCGCTGAACGCTCCAGCAGATGCTGGCGTGCGAGCAACGTCCGATTCAATACCCGATTAGACAGCATCTGCGCAGCGATTCCTCAGGGTGGCGGTCGGGCACGGGTGGGCCAGCTTCATGATCAGATCACCGTACCGCTGGGCGCGAATTGTCGCGCCGCGCATCGAATGGTCGCAGAATTCGAGCGCGGCCTACCAATTCCTGCGCGGCTCGAGGTCAGCGCAGGGTGACGACAACCTTTCCGGTGGCGGTGCGGTTGTCGAGGGAGGCGACCGCCTCGGCGGCCCGCTCCAACGGGTAGAGCACCGGCTTCGGTGGGGTGATCTTGCCGGAGGCAAGCAATGGCTCGACCTCTTCCCACTGCTCGGTCAGATAACCCGGATGGGTCATCACCCATTCGCCCCAGGCCGCGCCGATCACCTCGACGTTCTTGAGCAGCAGTCGATTCACCTTGACCGTCGGGATCTCACCGGCGGTGAAGCCGACCACCAGCAGACGGCCCGCCGGAGCGAGGCTGCGGATGCTGTCGGTGAACCGGTCGCCGCCGACCGGATCGAGCACGATATCCACACCGCGGCCACCGGTCAGCTCCTTGACGGCCGCGAGCCAGCCGTCGGTCAGCACCACATCGGTGGCGCCGTTGGCACGCGCGACGGCCGCCTTCTCCTCGGTGCTCACCACCGCGATGACCCGACTCGCACCCAGCGCGACCGCCATCCGCAGGGTCGAGGTGCCGATGCCGCCCGCGGCGCCGTGCACCAGCACGGTCTCCCCCGCAGCCAGCCTGCCGCGGTTGCGCAGGCAGAAGTGCACGGTCAGATCGTTGAACAGGATTCCGGCCCCGGCCTGCAGAGATACATTGTCCGGCAACCGGAACACCATCTGCGTCGGCGTGACCGCCACCTCGGCGAGAGCATTGCCGAGCATGGTCAGCGCGACCACCCGATCCCCCGGCTTTATGTGCGCGCCCTCCGGAGCCTCGCGCACGATCCCAGCCACCTCGCCGCCGACGACGAACGGCAGCTCGGGCTTCATCTGGTACAGACCCCGCGTCATCAGCACATCGGGAAACGCCACCCCGGCCGCATGCACGTCGATGACCACACCCCCGGGATATGCCGCCGGCTCCGGAATCTCGACGACCTCGACCGCTTCCGGCCCCTCCAGCTTGCTGACCTGGGCTGCACGCATATGCCGACCTCTCTGTCCATTCGGCGACACTCACATCACCGACGCCATGACCAAACTAACCACCCACCGTCGACCCCCTGTCCGCACCACCTGTTTTTGCTATGCTGACCGCGACCTGAGGTGGGGACGAAGGGGGAGGTTTTTCGTGGTAGACCAAATGAACCCGGGCACGTTGCGGGTCGATGCGGGCGCACTGCAGACATTCGCCAAGAGTCTGGGCGATGAGGCGAATGGCATCAAGAAACTCAATGTCGGTGACGGCTTCAACATCGCGGTAAACGCACTGCCCGGCACCCAATTCGGAACTGCCGTGCAATCCGCCACCGACACCGTCAACCGCAGCCTGACCCGAATCGGCGAGCGTCTCGACAAGATCGCTTCGCTCACCCACAACGTCGCGGGCGCGTTCGAAGTCGCCGAAACCGACTTCACGAACAACCTGAAGACGATCGGCCTGCAACTGCCATGACCCTCACCATCGACGATGTAGCCAAGTGGGAGCCCAGCCACCTCACCACCGCCGCCGACAACGCGGCCAAAATCTCAACGGATCTGGACACCGCGGTCCGCAAGGGCACCGAAGACACCGCAAAGCTGGGCACCGACAAGATCTGGTCCGGCGCCGCCGCAGCAGCGGCGAATACGCGAATGGAGACCGAAAAGACCCGCGCTTCCGCGGTGAGTCAGCGAATACTCGAACTCCAAACGGCGTTCCAAGCCGAGGTTGGTCGGCTTCAGTACCTCAAAGACGAGATCGTGACGCTGCGCAACACAATCTCGACCGCGTCGCCGGTTCCGGCCGACGGCCGAGGTCTCATCACCGGCTTCCCGGTGAATCCAGACGGAACTATTGACCCCGAAGGCCGGATCGCCGCCCTACTCGGTCCGCTGTCCAGTCAGGACAACCAGAACACGGACACCGAGAACCTGGCGTGGAGAGCCCGTCGGGACGCCGCGGACTGGTCGAACCAGATCACCGTCAAACTCAAGGAAGCGGAGCAGGCCGCCAACGACGCAAAAACAAAGGTGGACACCGCAGTACAGAACCTGGAGAAGGCCTTCAACGACCTCGGCGACCCGAATCTGGGAACGTCACAGTCCCAGAACACCAGCACCACGCCGGCGTCCACCACGTCCTCCAACACGAGCAAGCCCAGTTACGTGTCGAGCAATCACAACGGCAGCGGCTCCGGATCCTCCTCCGGCAGTTCGAATTCGGGCAGCACGACGTCGTACAACGTCCCCACCACCATGCCGACCGGCGACCAGAAGAAGTGGATCGAGGAAGCGATCAAGGCGCTGCGCGAAAAGGGCTACAACATCAGCGATAGCGACGCCGCGATCATCGCCACCATCATCGAGAAGGAATCCGGCGGCAACCCCAACGCCATCAACCTCTGGGACAGCAATGCCGCGGCGGGCATTCCATCGAAGGGCCTGATGCAGACCATCGACCCGACTTTCAACGCCTACAAGCTGCCCGGCCACGACGACATCTGGAATCCGGTGGACAACATCATCGCCGGATCGCGGTACGCGATCGAAAGATACGGTTCATTGAGCAACGTACCGGGCATCGTCGCGATGAGCCAGAAGGAAGGCTACGTCGGTTACTGATCGGCGCGGCCCCGATCGAACGACTTACTGGGTGTTCGCCAGCAACGCGTACTGGGCGACAACCCGTTGCTGTGCGTCGTACAACTGCGCGCTCTGCACATAGATCGCATACGACCGGTACGCGACCACGCATCGAAACCTATCGTCCGAAACGGCCCTGGCCGGCCCCCGATGATGCGACCATCCGGTCTTTGAGTCCGGGGTCGATCGGTTTCAGTTGATCTCGCAGACCACGGGGTGATGGGTGTGGCTG
>NZ_JBITIJ010000015.1:92172-195582 GCF_044458825.1 Nocardia sp. NPDC050412 | reverse complement strand
GTGAGGGTGGGTAGCGCGATATAGGTGTAGCCGACACCGTTGCTGGTTCCACCAGCGGTCGTGGCGGTGACTTGCACGGTTCCGGCTGCACCCGCGGGGGTGACCGCGGTGATCTGGGTGGCGGAGTCGACGGTGAACGAGGTTGCCGGTGTGGCGCCGAAGTTCACCGCCGTCGCCGCGGTCAGGTTCGTCCCGGTGAGGACGACCGTTGTTCCACCGGCCACGGGTCCCACGTTGGGAACGACTGTGGTGAGGGTGGGTAGCGCGATATAGGTGTAGCCGACACCGTTGCTGGTTCCACCCGCTGTGGTGGCGGTGACTTGCACGGTTCCGGTTCCTGCGGGCGTGACCGCCGTGATCTGGGTGGCGGAGTCGACGGTGAACGACGTTGCCGGTGTGGCACCGAAGTCGACCGCTGTGGCTCCTGTCAGCCCTGTTCCGGTGAGGACCACTGTTGTTCCACCGGCCACCGGTCCCACGTTCGGTACCACGGTGGTGAGGGTGGGTAGCGCGACATAGGTGTAGGAGACACCATTGCTGGTTCCACCGGCAGTAGTGGCAGTGACCTGCACCGTTCCGGTTCCGGCGGGGGTAACGGCGGTGATCTGGGTGGCGGAATCCACGGTGAACGACGTTGCCGGTGTGGCACCGAAGTTCACCGCCGTGGCTCCTGTCAGCCCTGTTCCGGTGAGGACCACCGTTGTTCCACCGGCCACCGGGCCCGCACTCGGAACCACTGTGGTGAGGGTGGGAACAACGACATAGGTGTAGGAGACACCGTTGCTGGTTCCACCAGCGGTGGTGGCGGTGACCTGCACCGTCCCGGCCGCACCCGCGGGGGCGACCGCCGTGATCTGGGTGGCGGAGTTGACAGTGAACGAGATCGCCGGTGTGGCACCGAAAGTCACCGCCGTCGCCGCGGTCAGGTTCGTCCCGGTCAGGACCACTGTTGTTCCACCGGCCACCGGTCCCACGTTCGGAACGATCGTGGTGAGGGTGGGGACCGCGACATAGGTGTAGGAGACGCCATTGCTAGTTCCACCAGCGGTGGTGGCAGTGACCTGCACCGTTCCGGCCGCACCCGCGGGGGCGACCGCCGTGATCTGGGTGGCGGAATCGACGGTGAACGACGTTGCCGGTGTGGCACCGAAGTTCACCGCCGTAGCCCCGGTCAAATTGGTCCCGGTCAGGACCACTGTTGTTCCACCGGCAACCGGCCCCACGTTCGGAACGATCGTGGTGAGGGTGGGAACCGCGACATAGGTGTAGGAGACACCGTTGCTGGTTCCACCCGCGGTGGTTACGGTGACCTGCACCGTTCCGGTTCCTACGGGCGTGACCGCCGTGATCTGGGTGGCGGAGTTCACGGTGAACGAGAGCGCCGGTGTGGCACCGAAGTTCACCGCCGTAGCCCCGGTGAAATTGGTCCCGGTCAGGACCACTGTTGTTCCACCGGCCACCGGCCCTGCACTGGGGACCACCGTGGTGAGGGTGGGAACCGCGACATAGGTGTAGGAGACACCGTTGCTGGTTCCACCCGCGGTGGTGGCGGTGACTTGCACCGTTCCGGTTCCAGCGGGGGTAACGGCGGTGATCTGGGTGGCGGAGTTGACGGTGAACGAGAGCGCCGGTGTGGCACCGAAAGTCACCGCCGTGGCTCCGGTCAGGTTCGTCCCGGTCAGAATGACCGTCGTACCGCCGGCCACCGGCCCTGCACTCGGAACCGCCGTGGTCAGAGTGGGAACCGCGACATAGGTGTAAGAGACACCATTGCTGGTTCCACCCGCTGTCGTGGCAGTGACTTGCACCGTCCCGGCCGCACCCGCGGGGGCGACCGCCGTGATCTGGGTGGCGGAATCCACGGTGAACGAGATCGCCGGTGTGGCACCGAAGTTCACCGCCGTGGTCCCGGTCAGCCCGGTTCCGGTGAGGACGACCGTTGTTCCACCGGCCACCGGCCCTGCACTCGGAACCACTGTGGTGAGGGTGGGAACCGCGACATAGGTGTAGGAGACACCGTTGCTGGTTCCACCGGCAGTGGTGGCGGTGATTTGCACGGTTCCGGTTCCGGCGGGGGCGACGGCGGTGATCTGGGTGGCGGAGTTGACGGTGAACGAGGTCGCCGGTGTAGCACCGAAGTTCACCGCCGTGGCTCCGGTCAGGTTTGTTCCGGTCAGGACGACCGTTGTTCCACCGGCCACCGGCCCTGCACTCGGAACCACTGTGGTGAGGGTGGGAACCGCGACATAGGTGTAGGAGACACCGTTACTGGTTCCACCGGCAGTGGTGGCGGTGATTTGCACCGTTCCGGTTCCGGCGGGGGCGACCGCCGTGATCTGGGTGGCGGAGTTGACGGTGAACGACGTTGCCGGTGTGGCACCGAAGTTCACCGCAGTAGCCCCGGTCAAATTGGTCCCAGTCAGGACCACCGTTGTTCCACCGGCCACCGGTCCCACGTTCGGAACGATCGTGGTGAGGGTGGGAACCGCGACATAGGTGTAGGAGACACCGTTACTGGTTCCACCGGCAGTGGTTACGGTGACTTGCACCGTTCCGGTTCCGGCGGGCGCGACCGCCGTGATCTGGGTGGCGGAGTTCACCGTGAACGAGATCGCCGGTGTGGCACCGAATTTGACGGCCGTCGCTCCGGTCAGCCCGGTTCCGGTGAGGACGACCGTTGTTCCACCGGCCACCGGCCCTGCACTCGGAACCACTGTGGTGAGGGTGGGAACAACGACATAGGTGTAGGAGACACCGTTACTGGTTCCACCAGCGGTGGTGGCAGTGACTTGCACCGTCCCGGCCGCACCCGCGGGGGCGACGGCGGTGATCTGGGTGGCGGAGTTGACGGTGAACGAGAGCGCCGGTGTGGCACCGAATTTGACCGCCGTGGTCCCGGTCAGGTTGGTCCCGGTGAGGACGACCGTTGTTCCACCTGTTACCGGCCCCGTATTCGGGACCACTGTGGTGAGGGTGGGAACCGCGACATAGGTGTAGGAGACACCGTTACTGGTTCCACCGGCGGTGGTTACGGTGACTTGCACGGTTCCGGTTCCGGCGGGGGCGACGGCGGTGATCTGGGTGGCGGAGTTGACGGTGAACGAGGTTGCCGGTGTGGCACCGAATTTGACCGCTGTGGCAGTGGATAGCCCTGTCCCGGTGAGGACGACCGTCGTCCCGCCGACCACTGATCCTGAATTGGGAGTGATGCTGGTGAGGGTGGGAACCCCGGCATAGGTGTAGGACACCCCGTTGCTGGCACCACCCGAGCCGGTGACGGTGACCTGCACCGTCCCGGCCGCACCCGCGGGGGCTACGGCGGTGATCTGGGTAGCGGAGTTGACGGTGAAGGTGGTCGCGGTGCTGCCGAAGCGCACGGTCAAGGGGCCGGTGAACCCGGTGCCGGTGATCGTCACGCTGTTACCGCCCGAGGTGGGTCCCGCGGTCGGAGAGATGGACGTGATGGTGGGTACGACGACATACGTGTAGGTCACCCCGTTGCTGGTTCCGCCCGGGGCGGTGACGGTGATCTGCACAAAGCCGGTTCCGGCAGGAGCGACAGCCGTGATCTGCGTGTTCGAGACGACCGTGAAGGAGGTTGCCGCCGTACCACCGAAGCTGACCGCAGTGACACCTGAGAGATTGGTGCCGGTGAGGGTGACCGTGTTCCCGCCAGTGGTGGGACCTTGAGTGGGACTCACGCTGGTCAGGGAAGGAACCGGGAGATAGGTGTAGGGCACCCCGTTGCTGGTACCACTCGAGCCGGTGACGGTGACCTGCACCGTGCCCGTCCCCCCGGGGGCGATCGCGGTGAGCTGCGTACTGGAATTCACGGTGAAGGTGGTGGCGGTGGTGCCGAACCGCACGGTGAGCGGGCCGGTGAACCCGGTGCCGGTCACCGTGACGCTAGTACCGCCCGGGGCGGGGCCCGCAGTCGGGGAGATGGACGTGATGGTCGTCATGAGTAACTTCCTTCGAGAGTCGATCAGAGCCCTGGTCCGACCCTGGGGCAGTGGGCCGGGGCAGATTGTGCTGCTGGTGGGGGGGCGGCCCGGGCAGGGCACGAGAGCCTGACCGCTGCCATAGCGATATCGCCGATGACGTTGCCAGCGGTGAGTAATGCGGCCACCGATTGCCGGTGACGGAGTTGCATTTCAAGTAGCAGGCGAAGCTAGGTTCGCGCTGCCACTTCCTTCATAATTGTGATTCGGCTACATTTCCCTCGCTGAAAGTTAAATGGACAGAAACCCACCCGCAAACATACGTCTGCAAAAATAGGAGCGCAATAGTTTATTTCGGGCAGAAGCCGCGAGTTCAGGCAGGTCATGGATGGTTTCAATGGAATTCCCACGAATGTCGACAGCGTTTTATCATGAATGTCGACAGCGTTTTATCACGAATGCTGACGGCGTTTTATTGCGAATGTCGACGGCGCTTCATGTCGAGTTATTCGTGAATTTTGACGGCATCGGCGGTGCGTGCCGTTTCTGAATTTGGAACATTTGTTTCTCGCATACGGTCCGGGCTATCCGATGGAGCCGAAGCGGGGCGCCGACGAGCTGTTTGTTGAGCCGACGCAGCGGCGGGCGCGACAGCATCGTCGCGTGAGTCGAGGCGCGGGCGGGTCAGCGGGGTTTGTCGGTGGGTTCGGTTGCCTTGGTATGGGCATATCGGTAGCTGCGGGTGCCGGTCTCGATGATGGTGCCGCCGAAGGTAAGTCGGTCGATGATGGCGGCGCGAAGCTCAGCGTCGGGGAAGGTTTCGGACCAGTCGGCGAAGCCGCGGTTGGAGACGATCGCGACCGACTTCCTCTCCTCGCGTTCGGTCAATACCTGGAACAGCAATTCGGCGCCGCGTCTATCCAGTTCTGTGTAGCCGAGTTCGTCGATGCAGAGCAGGTCGACGCCGCTGTAGCGGGCGATGGTGTTGGTGAGCCGTTTGCCATCGGCGGCTTCGATCAGTTTGTTGACCAGCCTGGCAGCCAGGGTGTATCTGACGCGGTATCCGGCTTTCGCCGCCTCGGTGCCCAAGGCGATGAGCAGATGAGATTTCCCGGTGCCGGAGGCGCCGATCAAGCACAACGGCAGCCCTTCCTTGACCCAGTCGCATTTAGCAAGAGCGCGGATCATGGCAGGGTCGACACTGGTGTTGGCACTGAAATCGAAGTCACGCAACGTTTTAGAGCGAGGGAACCCGGCGGCCTTGATGAGCCGTTCGGAGCGGAGACGGGCTGTCATCTGTTCCGCCTGGAGCTGTGGTTTGCGTTCGCGGACATAGGCACTGACTCGCTGATAGGACACGTCCCTCATGCCGTGCTCCTCGAGCAAACGGTGATAGATCCGGGTCGCCGTGTGTCGTTGTCTACGAGGCGCATCCAGATCGGCGCGCAGCACATCGTCGATGAACGGCTTGTAGGGATCGAGCTTCTGTGCTCGCGGCGGATACTCCTTACGCGGCTCGGGCCACACCGACTCCGTCGCTCTGGCCACCGTACGCCACCCGACCCTGTGCTTGCGCTCGATGGCGCGCTTGGACAGGCCGGCACGGAGATCCTGGCGGATTGCCGCGTACAGCTCAACTTTCGACATGTCAGACATCCGCAGGCTCCCCTCGCCCCGCAATCGATAATTCCACTATAACCGCTGGTGCTGCCTTGAATTCGTGACTCCGCAACGCGCCCGTCAACATTCGTGAGCAACCGCCGTCAGGGTTGATGGACAGGAGGCGGGGCCGACGGGGACGTCCAGTTCGCGACTGATGGTGTGTTCGGGCACGAGGAACTCCGCCGCGAACTCGGTGTCGGCGAGAAGCCTTACCACACTGGACGGTCCGATGCCGCGCACGTCCATCCACGGAGCTCCCAGGTCGAGGTCGAGCTGCCGCAACTCTTAGTCCGCAGCCCTGGTCTTTGCGTCGATGGTTTCGAGGTCCTCGATCAACTCCACTACCAGTGGCGGACCCGGCTCGCGGGATCACGCGGTCCTGCGGCGTCGGCCGCGGCCCGGTCCTGGCGTGCGGACAGCAACCGCTAGCGGTCCCAACACCAATTTCCGACGGTCGGTCCCGGTTGCCGTCGGCCCGGCCCGCTTCGGGCGACCCGTCTTCGCCACCACCGAAACATATATTCGCACAACGGATTTCACGCGCGGAACAGCCAACTCGGCGACCGCCGGGTAGCTCATTTGGGAGGATGTTCTCCCTGGCTGATCGGGTTGTCCCCGGCACCGGCGATCGGGGCGGTACTCGCCCCCACGGCCTCACCAACCGACATCACCCAAGTTGGGAAGGCATCAAAATTGGCCGATACCAACATCTTCCGCGCCAGGGTGGTGTCAAATTGCCATTGATCGGCGGTGTTGGAGATGACCGATGTAACCAGTCAGGAGCGCCCGCGTGCCACGTGAAATCGATTCCGCTGTCTTCCCGCATCTGGATGCGGACCTCGACCGCGTCCGTGACGTTCTCGGACCCGTTCGGCTGGAGGGCAGGCCCGAACTCACCACCCTCACAGACGAATGGCCGGACACTTCTCGCCGCCTGGTTCGTCCCACTCTGACCTTATTGTCGTACTACCTGCTCACCGATCCCGCGGCCCCGGCCGACGACCGGGTGGTGCGCGCCGCTGCTGCCGTCGAATTGCTGCATGTGGGCTCGCTTTACCACGACGACGTCATCGATCACGCATACGAGCGTCGAGGCCGTCCCAGTGTCAACGTGGTGTGGGGTTCGCATATGGCCGTATTGGGTGGGGACTCGGTGATGCTCACGAGCGTGCGCATGCTGGCCGAACTCGGCCAGCGCGAAGTTCTCGCGGGAGCGATGGCGGGTGAGCAGATGTGCGCGGGCATGGTGGTCGAGGCCGCCGACCTCTACGTGGCCTCCCGCGGCGAGCAGTCCTACCTGGACGCGATCGACGGTAAGACGGCGGCGGTGCTCTCGCTGGCATGCCGGGTGGGCGCGATGCAGGCGGGCCGCCACGACGATGCAGAAGAGGCGCTGGCCCTGTTCGGTCGACACTTCGGGCTGGCCTACCAGCTGCATGACGACATTCTCGATCTGACCTCGACCGCCGAAGAAATGGGCAAACCCGTCAACGCGGATCTGCCTGCGGGCATCTACACACTTCCGGTGATCCGCGCGGCTGCGCGCGACCGGGACCTTGCCCGCCTGCTGCGCAGAACGATGACGCGTGAGCAAGCCGAACGTGCCCGCGAGCTCGTCATCACCTCCGGCGCCGTGGACGAAGCGCGAGCGAGAGCCGATGAATTCATGGACCAGGCTGCCGGTCAGCTTGCCGCTGTGCCCGTTGACCCGAGCGCCCGCCACGCGATGACCGCCTATGCCCGATCCATACTCGACCGGCGAACTCCTGGTTCCGCGGTTCCCCAGCAGCCGACGCGGCCATCCCGAGCCCACGGTGATGGGCTCTCGCCGCAGCTGGCGCAATGGTTGAAAAGCTGGCTGGTGGACACCGGCTTGGCCGTCTCCCCGGCCGAGGCCGACTACCACCGATGGACAGGAGCGATCCGGATCCCGGCACAAACCTTGGCCCCAGCAGCGGACGCGGCCCGTGAACAGACCGCCTACGGCATGGCCGTGCTGGTCCTTGTGTGGGACGACCTCTTCGAGGATCCGCAGCTGAGGGACCCGGAAGCGGTCACCGCGCTGAGGCGTGGCATGGTGGCAATGCTGCGTCAGGACCCGGAGACACCGTGGCGGTCCGGCGCGATCCCGACGGCTTGGGCGAGTTTGTGGCCGCGCCTGCGCGAGGGCCGGACGACCCGCTGGCAGGAGCGGTTCCTCGACGGCATCGAGGAGTGGTTCGAAGCCGCCGAACGCGAAGCGCACCATCGCATCAATGGCTACATCCCCGCCACGGCCGACTACCTGCCGCTGCGGATGTCGACCAGTGGGATCGAAACCGCCCTTGCCTGTATGGAGGTGCGCCAGGACCGGGAATTGCCGTCGAAGCTGCGCAACCACCCCGTGATCCGCCGTCTCGAGGAACTCGCCTTCTGGGTGACCTTTGTGGAGAACGACCTGGTGGGGCTGGATCAGGACGAGGCAGACCAAGTCCCCTACAACCTGGTCAGGGCGGTCCGTCACGAGACCGGCTGCACCCGCCGCGAAGCCGTCGAGCAGGTGCAGCGCCAGGTGGCGGAGCAGCGCGCCCAGCTCGAGGCGGTGATCCACTATGTCCCCGCGCTCCTCCGCGTGCTTCCCGGCCTGTCGGGCCGAGGAAAGGACTACGCGAAGATGTATGTGGACATGACGAGTGTGGGGCTCTGGGGGCGTGAGAGCGATCGTTACGAGCAAACCTCCACTTCCGCAGCGCCGGACTTGGAACGCTTGCGCCGTGAGGTCTACTTCCGGGCCGACGAACCGGCTCCTATCGCGCCGTAAGCCCGCGTAGCCGACAAGCCGGGTGTGTCCCGCGCGATCCGATCCACCGTGGTGGCCGCGCGGGACACACCCTCAGTGCTTCGCCGACTGTTCGGACCTCGTCGGTCCGGGAAGGCGGATCCACATCGTGGATCGAAGAGACGAGCGGGTGCGCAGATGGAAAGCGACCAATCCGACGAGGGCGCTCGCGGTGAACCAGGCCAGTTGCACGGCGAAGCCCGCGAATGGCGTGGTATCGGAGAAACCGGCCGCGGTCGCAGCCTGCATGGCCCCATAGGAGGGCAGCCAGCGCACGAATTCGCTGTCCGCCCCGATGCTGGCGATAGGGTTCTGCACGGCCATGTCGAAGCAGCTGATCATCGCGATGGCGAACATCCCCTCCACCTCGCGGCGCAGCAGCGCGCCTAGGGCGACACCCAGTGCTCCATAGGTCATCGCCGCGCAGAAAAGCGCAGCAGCGAGCAGGACAGGCTGCCGAGGCGACCAGTAGCAGCAGATCACTGCGGTGGCGTACGCGCAGACCACCACCGAGGCCACCACCAGGCAGGCGATCTTCGCCAGACCCAGCGCAACCCGAGGATATCCGGCCATCGACAGACGCCGATCGAATGCTCCGCTGCTGAAAGTCGCCGCGAACATCATGAACCCGATGATCAATGACACCGCGGTCAGGGCGCCGCTGATCTGGGCGAGCTCATTGCCGTTGGCGTGCAGAACGAGACCGGTGTCCCGAAGCCGGAACGGAACCTCGATGTCGGTGACGGCCACGCGCACCAGAGTGATCAATATGGGGACGAAGACAGCAACCAACAGCATGGCGAACCGGTTACGAGCATGCTCGATGAGGCCATAACGCGTGGCGATCATGAACAGCCGCGCACTCTCGCTCATCCGGCCTTCTCCTGTGTGCCTTGTAGGACGCCGTCGTGCAACCGCCACACCTCATCCAGCTTGTCGGTGTCGTGGGCTAGATGCGAGACGACCAGAACCGACCGGCCGGTGTCACGGAACTCTGCGACCAGATCCCAGAAACGCAGATACGTCTCCCAGTCGAAACCCTGGTACGGCTCGTCGAGCAGCAGAACCTGCGGATCATGCATCACCGCAAGCGTCAGGTTGAGCTTCTGCCGCGTGCCGCCGCTCAGCGTGGCGACCCGCTCACCGGCATACTCGGAGAACCGCAAGATCTCCATGGTCTGCTCGGCCCGCCGCAGATCCGGGATCGCATAGGCCGCGGCGAAGAAATCCAGGTGCTGACGAACCGTGAAGGCGTCGTTCAGGACCACCTGCTGGGGGCAGTAACCGAACCGCCCATGGTGCCGGACCACACCGCGGTCAGGTCGCAGCTCTCCGGACAGGACCTTCAACAGCGTCGACTTGCCCACACCGTTCTCACCGACGATTCCCACCAGCGTCCCCGCAGGTAACACAATGTCGATGCCACGCAGCACCGACCGCCTGCCATATGAATGGTGGACGTCCTCCACTTCCATCAACGCCCCTTGTCTGCCTTCGACGTAGTGGCCGGACAGCCGTTCGTATGCTACCAACCGATTATGAAAACCTATGGCGGAACGGCCAATTCGCGCCACCCACGCCTCCGTCCGGGCGGCGGGCCTTCGACGGAACCGGCTCAGCACGGGACTGGGCAGCGAAAGTCACTCGACTGCTAGGAGTCCGTGCCGTCGTCGCCCGCAGCTTCGAACGCATCCATCGCACGAACCTAGTCGCATTGGGCGTGCTGCCTCTGCAATGCCCCGACCTCGACCCCGATAACCTCGCAGGCACAGAGGAATTCGACGTCACCAGCCAGCACGGCTCCATCGCAGCACAAACGGATCACCGGGATCGTCCTACGAAATGATGACGTGCACAACGCCTTTCGGCCGATGAATGGCACCCGGCGAGGCGGCACGATTGCAGCATGCAGATACGACTCGCGGCCGTCTTCGGGCTATTGCTCCTCATCACCGGGGCAGCATTGTGGCTTTTCGCGCGGGACACCGAATTCTTCGGGTTCCGGGGTGGGCCACTCGGCGCCGTGCTCGTAGTGGTCGGAGTGATCGACATCGTAACCGCGCTCAGGACGGGCCGGCAGGGGCTTTGACGTGGATGTGATTGTTGATCGCGGCAGCGACAACCGGCCGTCGTACGAAACTCTGGAACAAAACAGTCCTCGACCGCCTCATGACAACAGGAAGATGAATTTGAACTCGAGATTTGGGGCCCGCCCGTCCGCGTCCGAAAACCGCGGAACGACGACCGCCAAGGTCGGCGCCGCGGCATGGCTGGTCGGCGCCGCACAGTTCCTGGTCGCGCAACTGATCGCAGGAGGCGATTGGAGTACGCCCTACAGCTGGAAAGACAACAACATCAGCGACCTGGGTAACGTCCATTGCCAGATCTGGGACGAGTCCCGTCCCCGGTATGTGTGCTCGCCGCTGCATAGCGTCATGAACGTGTCCTTCGTCGCCCAGGGCGTTCTGCTGCTGGCCGGCCTGCTGCTGACCGGTGTCTTCTGGGGGCGAGGAGCGATTTCGCGAAGTGCCCGCATCCTGCTTGGCATTTGCGCTCTCGGGTGGCTCATGGTGGGATTCGTTCCCGCAGACGTCGACGAGAACCTTCACCTGCTGGGTGCACTGTTCATCATGGGATTTGGCAATATCGGACTCGTCTGCGCTGGATTTCTACCGCGAGGGACTCCATTCGGAAGGATCCGGCCCGTCACTGCTGTCATCGCCACCGTCGCGGTGCTCGCGGTGTTTCTGTTCTTCGCCCAGCACGGTCCCGTTATCGGGATCGGCGGCATGGAACGAGTCGCGGCGTTCGCTGTGCAAACATGGACGGTCGTCGTGGCAATCGCAATACTCCGGACGCGTCGCACAGTTGGTGCGCATCCAGCGCCAGTCGCAGAGGTTTCAGCCGCAAGATGACAGAGTTGCCCCGCTCACTCCTGCCCTCTGAGAATTCTGATCGTCGCGCGGGATGGGCCGGGTGGGGTTCATTTCATGGCGAGGATCTCGTGCTAGCTCAGTGAAGGATTGGGCCCGGATCGTCGCGAAGTACGACCTGCGCACCCCGGACCTGCGCGACCTGGTCGGCTACGGTGACCAGCACGCGGACTTCGCGTTCGCCTATGGCGCAACCGCCGGACCGCGCGCGTTCGTGAGCACCGTCCAGCTGCGGCGAGCCGGATTCACCACAGTGATCGACACCGAGGACTCCTTCCGTAACGCGCTGCAATCCCTCATCGACCGTAAATACCTGCCGCCCGCGCACAAGTGAACATCGCGGCGGGCCACCATCCGATCGGCATCGCGCGAACGCCGCCAAGTGATTACCCAGGTACCTTCCTGTCAGCCCGGTGCGTGGTGTGATCACCAGGCATGCGATTGACCGGTGAAGAATGGTTCACCGCAATCGATTTCCTCGAGCGGGTAGGAGATACCACGAACCCGACCCGCCACGAATTCGTTCTGCAACCCGGTGCCCGGTGCGCAGGCGTCGATCCGGGCGACGGTCTGCCGGATCGGCTGGACGTCGCCGGCGAGGGAGGTCAGCGGGAGGTCGACCGCGGACATCCGGAGTATCCGCGGTGGCGAGTTCCTCTCGGGTATAGGCATCTTCGCTATTGCGCAGCGCCTGACAGTCGATGAGAGCCTGTGTCCCTCAACCCGAGACCGCACGCGCAATTCATATCGGTCGGGTGCTGTCTGGTCCACGAGTGCTGTTCGGGCGATCCCCGCTACACCGGTCACGAGGTGTGGAACAAGCAGGGCAAACAGGAGTCGCTCAGCGACGTGGACGATGTCGCCCTCGGCCACGAACCCGGCTGGCATGGGACCCGAAAACCGACTGAGTCCTTTCCGATCAGCCCGCGCACGACCTGATCATCACGAAAGACACCTTCGAGCAGACGCAGGCTCGATTCGTCTGTGTCCGGAGGGGGTATCGACCAGTACGCCAACCTGCTGCAACACCGAAAACTGCTGGTCATCGGCAACGTCGGAACGCTCGAAAAGTAGCCGATTTCCGCGTGTTTCGCGATGTCCGAATCTGCCGAGTTGCGCGATCAGGACGGCTGGTAGGTGATCGGCGCTGCGGCCGGGTCGGGGGTGCGGACACGGATGGCGTCGATGATGCGGGTTGCCCAGTCGATGGGGCGGTCGTGGCCTAAGAGGTGTGCCAGACGTTTCGCGCGAGTGCGGCGCTCGGTGTGGTCGAGGGACAGTGCGCGGGCGAGTGTGGCGGTGAGGTCTTCGGGGGAATGCGGGTCGGTGAGTAGGGCGGCGTCGCCGAGTTCTGTTGCGGCGCCGGCGTAGCGGGACAGCACCAGCACCCCGGGCCGGGAGCCGGGTCCGGCCACTGCCGACTGGGCGGCGACGAATTCCTTTGCGGTCAGGTTCATGCCGTCCTGCAGGGAGGTCACCCAGAACACGTCCGCGGCCAGGTAGTGGTCCATCACCTCGGAGAGCGGCAGGTTGTGCGGGATGTAGTCGATCGGTTGCCAACTGCCGACACGCCAGGCGTCGTTGATCTCGGTGGTGCGTCGCTCGAGAGCGCTGCGAGTGGTGTCGTAGGCGGAGATGCCTGGTTCTGGTGGTGGGCAGACGAGCCGGAACACCAATCGGCTGTGCAGGTCCGGCCGTTGCTCCAGCAACGCCGCTATGGCCTCGACCTTGTGTACGGGGGCTTTGGTGTAATCGAGACGTTCGACGGAGAGCACCAATGGGTGTCGGCTGGGCTGTGTGCGCGAGGCGCGGCTGCGGGCGAGTGTTTCGATGGCTGGACGGTCGATACCCAGCGGATGGACACCCAAGGTCGGCAGTGTGGGCTGGCCGGCCAGGGTTTGTCGAAAGTTGTCGGCGAAGGCATTGGTATGAAATCCAGCCCAGTTCAACTGTATGAGCGAGGAACGAATTTCGTCTGCGGTGGGCAGGGCGGCGAACACCACCGGCGGCGGGAACGGAGTGTGGTGGAACAGTCCGATGCGCAGATCAGGGCGGACTCGGCGAAGCAGGCCGGGGACGAGCCATAGGTTGTAGTCGTGTAGCCATACGGTCGCGCCGTGCGCTGCTCGATCGCCGATACGCTCGGCGTATCGCTGGTTGATCACGCGATAGTGGGTCCAGGCCGCGGTGTCGAAGCGCATGCGATGCGGCTCGGACATGAGGATCGGCCACAGTGTGTCCTTGCATGCGCGATGGAAGTAGCCGCTCCATTCGTCGGGGGTTACCGGCAGTAGTGACAACGGGGCCTCGTGCTCGCGTGCGTCGACACCGTCCTCGCCGACCTGAGCGGCGACCCAGATGCCCGGTAACCCTTGGGCGAACAGGGCGGTCAGGCTGGGGAGAATCCCGTTGGGGCTGGACGGTGATCGTTGCTCACTTCGGGGGACCGGTGGTCGGTGATAGCCGACTATCAGGCAGTGCCGGTCCTCGGTGCAGTTGTCCGGTGAGACCCACCCCAGCGCGTGCAGTGCTGTGAGAATCCCGCCCGCGCCCGGACGTTCGGGGCGACGGATACGCGCGGCGAGGGGAACCGCCCGGTATAAGGCGGGCTCGGCGGCGCCGACTATCACGCCGTGTGTGCCCAGTTCGAACAGCGATGCATCGTTGAGCGAATCACCGGCCACCAGGACGGAATCCATTGGCCAACCGAGCTTTTCGGCCAGCGCCGCCACAGCATTGCCCTTGGATGCGTTGGGCGGCATGACGTCGA
This sequence comes from Nocardia sp. NPDC050412, assembly GCF_044458825.1. NCBI lineage: Bacteria > Bacillati > Actinomycetota > Actinomycetes > Mycobacteriales > Nocardiaceae > Nocardia > Nocardia sp. NPDC050412. Next base: position 181,458 of record NZ_JBITIJ010000015.1, on the reverse strand, counting down.
AGTAGCGGTCCGCGGAGTACAGCCACCGGCATCCGAGCGCCTGGACAGCGGTGGTGAGTTCATCGGTCAGCTGGCCCGGTGCCAGGTGGTACGAGCAGCGCCCGTCCTGCGCCACCCGCTGGTATGTCAGTTGCCCGAAGCGGCTCAACGCTTGCCGAACTTGTTGTGTCCCAGGCCATCCGGCACGAAGATGGGCCTGAATATCGCCGACCGGCCGCAGGTCGGTGCCGTCGACCACGGTGGCACCGACATCGGCGATGATCCAGCGTGGTCTCGGCACCAGCGGATCACACAGCACCTCGGCGACCGACGCCACGCCGCGGCCGGTGGCGAAAACCACCGTCACCTCGGGATGGCGGGCCAACACCGCGCACAGCCGACGCTGGTCGGCGATCTCCCCGCCCAGCAACGTACCGTCCAAGTCGGTGACCAGGATCCTCATCACCAATCCAAAGCTAACACCCGCAGCGTGAATCCCTGTGCCGCCGTGACCGTCTCGACCTCCCACATATGCCACGTCACCCCCGGTACGCTCATCGGATGGGCACAGACGAGCCGGGCGGGCGGGAAATTCTCGTGGTGGGCGCCTATTTTGTGGATCTGATCTTCCACGGGCTACCCGCGCCCGTCCGACCTGGCCGAGAGGTCTTCGCCGATGGGTTCACAATGATGCCCGGTGGCGCCTACACCCTGGCTATGGCCGCGCATCGGCTCGGGCACGATGTTGTGTGGGCGACCGACTTCGGCACCGATCCCTTCAGCGCCCATGTCCTGCACGCGGCACGCGCAGAAGGAGTGGACGAGAGCGCTTTCCGACATCAGCCGACCCCGCTACGCAGCCTGACCGTCGCCCTGTCCACGCCCGAGGAGCGTGCGATGGTCAGTTTCCAGGACCCGAGCTCCCCGCAACCGCTATCGTCGCTGCTGCGGCAATACCGACCACGTGTCCTGATGGTGCCGCAACTACGCTACGACGCCGACACCGTGCACGCGTTGGAGCTCGCCCGCCACCTCGGCACCACCGTAGTGATGGACTGCCAAGACATCGACGTCGATGTCGACACCCCCGGAGTGCGAGCCGCGCTGGCTTCCACCGATATCTTCGCGCCCAACGCCGAGGAAGCACTGCGGCTGACCAGGGCGCCGACCATGGACGATGCGATATCGCGGCTGAACGAACTTGTGCCGACCGTGGTGATCAAACTCGGCAGCGCCGGAGCCGCCGCGGCACACGACGGAGAACGTTATGACGTTGCCGCACCAGAGATTTCGGCTCTGGATACCACCGGAGCCGGTGACTGCTTCAACGTCGGTTTCGTTCATGGTCTGCTCGCCGGCTGGCCGCCGGCGAAATGCCTCGCCGCCGCCGTTGCGTGCGGAACGGCAGCCACCACCGGCCCAGGGTCCAGCACGGCTCCGGGGACCGCCGACCTCGAGCGGTGGCTCGCGCGAACCACAATATCGAGTCTTGCGGCTGCGGCCCGCGAACGACGCCGGCCAACGGTTCAGCCTCCCACAATGCACTGAAATGCCGATTAGCGGATTAGGTCGCGCCGGGGAGCGGGTGTGTGCCGAGTGTTATCGCCAGGTCGGTGTTTGTCCGGTGTCGGCGAGGCGCCAGCCTTGGTCGGGTGGGCAGGTGTCGTCGTAGTAGTACACGGTGTGGGGAAGGGCGAGTTGGGTTCCGTCGTTGTCTGCGAATGTTTTGCGTGCGAGCGATGGCAGCAGGTCGGGATCGAAGCCGAACAGGTCGGTGGCCAATGTGTTCAAGCGTGTGAGGGCGTGGTGGCCCATGAAGCTGTCGTAGACCAGGCTCATCAGGTGAGCGCAGTCGACCGCGACATCGCGTGGCACGACGTCCATCGGGGGCAGGTCGGCGGGATGCCCGAACCTGTGGCGTAGCGGGGCGAGGGTGTAGATCCCTCCGTCGCGGTAGGCAATTCGACTGTGGCGACCGTCGCGGGTGAAGCTGAGTAGCGTGTTCTGTCCGTGCAATTCGGGCAGGCAGCCGGTGGAGAACACGGCCCGTACCCAGAACGCGATCATCGGCTCGATGATGTGCTCGGCCAGGAATGCCGCGGGTTCGACACCGGCCCGAATCACCAAACGGTGCAGCAACGGCTGGCGGTCGGGTGACCGAATATCGTTGCCATACAAGGCGAATAGCGGCACTGTGTAGTCGAAATCGTGCCCGTCGCGGACGAGTGAATCCCGGACGAGGTAGCCCCAGGCAGTGCCGAGGTCTCTGCCGAACAAGCCGCCGCCGAGGTCGCGGAGAACGGGCAGGCCCGCAGTGTGCAGCTGCGTAGTGGTCCACAGCTCGTGGCCGAGGTCGGGCGCGTTCATGGTCCGCTGGAAGCGGGAGATCCGTTGCGGGAAGTGCAGTTTCAGAAAATGCGGTGCGGTGGGGACGCCGTCGGCGCCGAGCACGAGGACGGTGCGGGCGTTCGCCAGCGGCATCACGTCGAGCACCGGTCCGGCAGCCATGGTGAGGAGTTGGTCACGGCCCGGCAGGTGCGGTAACGCCAATGTGTCGGGATGGACCGGGAGCAGCAAGCGGTCGTTGCGGGAGTAGATCTCATGCAGCGGTGACGAGGCCGAGGTGCGGCGGTATTCACCGTGTTCGGAGTCGACCCAGAATGTCGGGAGTTGAAATCCGGGCGCGCTGCCCTGGGGGTGGTAGTCGGCCGACACCGGCATCTCGGCGCTGTAGCGGCTGTAGTTGCGGGTGCCGGCACCGAGGTAACGCTCGGCGGAGGTCCACAGTGCCGTGCGGTCGTTGCCGGGGGGCAGCATATCCGCCCCTCAACCGGCGAGGTCGGCGACGAGGTCCAACAGCGGTGCGAGATCGTCGCCGCTGGTTTGTGGATGCAGCAAAGTTGCCTTGAGCCACAGCTTGATACGGCCGTCGCTGTCGGCGACGCGGGCGCGACCGAGCACCGCGCGCCCCTCGGCAAGCAGTTCCCGGCGTACCCGCGAAACGAGCGCGTCACCCTCCTCGAAGCCCAACTCGTCGGCGACGACCGGCCGGAACAGGACAGTGCTGATGCCCACCGCGCCCGGGCGGCGCCGCATCCGCGGATGCGTGTCGACGATCTGCGCGAACTTCTCCGCCGCACACACGCAATGCTCGACCAATCCAGCCAGGCCCGCCTTGCCCAACGCCCGCATGGTCACCGCGATCTTGAATGCGTCGGGACGCCGGGAGGTACGGATGGATCGGCCCAGCAGGTCGGGCAGCCCCGCTGTCAGGTCATCGTCGGCGTTGAGATACTCGGTGCGATGCGCCAGCCCGGCCAACACAGCGGCATCGCGGACGGCGAGCACACCCGCGGCCACCGGCTGCCAACCAAACTTGTGCAGATCAAAAGCCACCGAATCCGCCGCGCCGACACCGGCCAGCCGCGACCGCAGTTCGTCGCTGAACAACAGCGGTCCACCGTAGGCGGCATCCACGTGTAGCCAAGCACCGTGCGCGGCAACCACATCCGCCAGTTCGGACAGCGGGTCGATCAATCCCGCATCGGTGGTACCGGCGGTCGCCACCACCAACACCGGCCACCGCCGATGCCCGCGGAGGACTCGCCCCACCTCGGCGGCTGCCAGCACCCCCGTCGGACAATTGACCGTGATCGGCTTGGGCAAGCCCAGCAGCCAGGCCGCCCGCGCCACGCTGTGATGCGCGTTGTCACCGCACACCACTTGCACCGCGGACCCCCCTGATGCGCGCGCAGTCTCCCGGGCCAGCAGGACCGCCACTAGATTGGATTCCGTTGCCCCGCTGGTGATCACCGCATCCGGTGCCACCGCCTCGGGGTAGATCAGGGCGGCCAGCGCCGCCGCCACCTCGGCCTCGATCGCCGCCGCCGCCGGAGCCTGGTCCCACGAATCCATCGAAGGGTTCAGCGCGGACGCGGCAAGATCGGCCGCGACAGCCACCGGCAACGGTGCGCAATGCAAGTGTCCGACACACCACGCCTCGGTCGGGTCTGCCGACCCGAGCACCAACGCACGCGTCAGCTCCCGCAGCGCGACCTCCGCGCCGATCCCAACCTGCGGCAGTACCGACCCGACCCGACCGGTCACACAAACCTTCACCGCCGCCGGACCACCAGCAGGCAACGGCCCGCCACGCCGCACCCTGCCCGCAGCCAGTTCGCCCAGCACCACCTCGGTCAACCCGCGCAACGTCTCATCTTCGTGGGGTTCCACGGCACCCCTTTCCATACGAGACAGCTGCATCGCTCGTCCCAGGCGCTCCAACCTCGCGCGCCGCACGATGCGCAGCACCCACGGTGAGGGCGCGTCCTCGGCGCACAACTCTCAATCAGCCTGAAGCGCAAACAATTTGCCAGCCCGACCTACATGAACATCCTAGATGCAGGACAGGTCCTCGACTGCGCGCCGAGCAGAGCGAGCTGACCGGTGTCCGGCATACCTATCTCCGAAACTCCATCGCCGGAGCCGGACTACGTCCCAGCCGATGACCTACGAGCGCTCGACCGAAACGTCCGGAGATGCCCCGACCCGAGCGAATCCGGCTGGTGTTCTGGGCATCGTGGAGCATGAGTACGTCATCGGATATCGACGTCACCTTCGCCGGTGACGATCTCGTACTGCGGCTGGCCAGCGCGGCCTACCTGGCCCGGTTCACCGGCAGCTCCCGTATCCATTGCGGATCTGATCTGCGCCTCTACTTCACCTGGTGCACCGAACGTCATCTCCTGCCGGTGTTAGCGGTGCGCGCCGAGATCGAACGGTACGTGCGGTGGATGCAGGAGACCCGCCGGTTCAAACCCTCCACCGTTGCCCCGCCGTACCGCGGTAGTGACCGGGTTCTAGCGCACGTGCGTCATCGACGGCGCGAAGGACCACTCGCCGGCCGAGTACGTCCGCCGACCCCGAGTACCGAACGAATCACCGACACTCGGACCTTCGCATCTACAGTTCGAAGCGCTGCTCACCGCGGCGCGCGATTCCGCCCACCGGTTCGACTTCGCGCTCGTTGCGATGCTCGGACTGCTCGGGTTGCGGATCTTCGAGACCTGGAGGTCCGACGCCGAGGACATCGGCGAGGAACACTGAAAAGGTTGCCGAAGGCTGCCAGCGATGGACGCCGATCAGCCAGCTACCGTGACTGGCGTGAAGCGGTAGCGCGCAGTTCGCCGCGTTCGCGGATCGCGCAGGCCAGTACAACCGCTCGCACCGATTCCGGGACTACAGATCAGAAGGTTAGTGGTCGGCGCGATACGAGCCAGCGCCGCTGCCAGGCCGATGTCGTTCAATGGTAGAACTCCTGGTCTAAAGCAGATTCTTGCTCATCGGCCCTCTGGTGTTCGGGACAATGCGAGTCAGCCCGCGGGCGCGTGAGGCGGGCCGGCAGGCCCGACTACGGGCCCGCACACGACGGCCCGATGAGGGTGTCCGTCAGCTGTCGATGTTTTCGGCGATCTCCACGCCCGCCGCCTGGAGTTCGTCCAGGGCCCGTTCGATGTTGGCGGGGGAGACGCCGGCGGACAGGCCCAGGAGCACCCGGGTGTCGAAGCCGGCGGTGCGGGCATCGAGGGCGGTGGCGCGAACGCAGTGGTCGGTGGCGATGCCGCAGACGTCGACGGTGTCGATGCCCTTGGCGCGCAACCAGTCCGCGAGGGCCGTGCCGTCCTCGGTGGCGCCCTCGAATCCGGAGTAGGCGGCGGCGTAGGCGCCTTTGAAGAAGACCTCGTCGATGGGCGCGGTGTCCAGGTTCGGGTGGAAGTCGGCGCCGGCGGTGTCGATCCGGCAATGCGGCGGCCACGTGTCGACGAAGTTTGGGTTGTCGGAGAAGTGCGCACCGGGGTCGATGTGGTAGTCACGGGTGGCGGTGATCGCGGCGTAGTCGCTGGCACGCAGATATTCGCTGATCCGTTCGGCCAGCGCGGCTCCGCCTGCGACGGCCACTGAACCGCCCTCGCAGAAGTCGTTCTGTACGTCGACGATGATTAGAGCTCTGGTCATGACGCCTCCACGAGATCGGTCCCGCAACGACTTCGGCCAGCGCCTATTGTAGGTGTCTATCACCAATGCGCATCGCCGAACGCGCCGTCGGACACCCGCGCCCCCTGATCTGCTCAAACGATTATCGGCGGTCAGCCGAGAACACGCAGGTCAGCGCCGATGAGAGTTCGAGCGGGCATCCACCCGCAGGATCTTCCGCAGACTCCACCGCGAGCGCAGTTCTTGCAGGGCCTCCTCTAATTCGCGGAGGGGCGAATTCGGTGGCGTCGTCATCACCGGGGCGGGGGATGGCCACCGCAACGAGTTGCCGGGCGGCGGGGTGTACAGGTTGAACAGGAACGGGCAGCGAGCGGAGTCGGTTGGTCGTCCTCGCGGGTGCTGAAGGCTAACCGGGCGTGGATGTGGAGCTGTCGGCGTCCGGCCTCGGCTTCAATCTACGTCGGGCCGCCCAGTATTCGGCCCACGCCCATGCCGCCGGAAGTGTCAGCGCGCTCTGCGGTCTGCCCGCAGGGTGTTCTGTGGTGTCGGTGGCGCACCCGACCGGTGCTTCGGGCGGCTTCTTGTTGAGCAGGACCTGGAGATTGAATTCGGCCGACGTATGACCGCGGGCGGCTGCGCGGCGGTACCAGATCTCCGCCTCCGCCAGTTCGCTCCGCTTACCCAGCAGGACACCGAGATTGAACATGGCGGACAGGTCACCAGCCGCGGCGGCGTGACGGTACCAAGTCTCGGCTTCCTCCGCTTCTCCGCGTTTTCGAAGCAGGACACCGAGATTGGACATTGCATTGAGATCTCCGGCTTCGGCGCACCGGCGCCACCAGGTCTCGGCGCCGTGCGTGTCGCCGCGCTCGTGCAACAGAACGCCGAGGTTGAACATGGCGGACAGATCGCCAGCGTCGGCGGCGCGTCGACACCATGCTTCGGCCTCGTGCGTGTCGCCGCGCTCGTACAGCAGGACTCCGAGGTTGAACATCGCGTTCAGATCACCGGCCTCGGCGGCGCGGCGGCAAAGTTTCTCCACGACCGATGCCCGGCCCCGGAAGAACGCAGTCAAGCCTGCGGAAACCAGCACATCGACGTCGGCGTTCTCGGTGGCCAAGTGCCAGAAATCGGTGGAGATAGGGCGTGGCGAGCGGTGCTGACCGTCGTCTGCCGCGACGAGGTAATCGAACGGCCGGTATGCGCGGGAGCGGTCGGGGAGGCGATCGGTGAGCAGGAGCGCGACGTGCCCGACACTCGGGGAGGGAGTACGGGCGGCGACGATCGCGTCCTGCACCTGATCGGTACCGACCTCGAGCTCGGGGTACTGCTCTTCGGCGATCGCCATGGCGAGTTCGGCCAGGACGGGTTCGGGGATCGGGTCCGTGCGCCCGACGCGGACCCAGTCCACGGCGACTTGGATCACGGTGTGCAGCACGGGATTCCGGTAGCGGGAATCGTCGTAGTGCTTCAGCAGTTCGGGTGCGCCGGCGAGGACTTCGGCGAGTCCGTACCGGTCCAGGTTCAGCGACGGGTAGGCGGCCGCGGCATCGGCGTGCTCGATGAGACTGTTGCTGGTCGAGGACAGATCGATCTGGATGGCCTGCTGCAGCACCACCCGCGTGTCGTGTGCGAGATCCTCACTGCCATAGTGCAATCGGTCGCGAGCTTCGCACCGCAGCGTAGCGACCACGACGGTCGGTGCCGCGCGCGCGGTGAGGCGGCTGAGTGTCAACAGCGTCAGCGGCCGACTGGTCGTGACGAACCTGTCCAGGTTGTCCAGCCAGACCACGATCTGCTCCGGGCAGTCGACGAACTCCGCGCAGGCCGGTATCTGAGCGAGCGACTCGGGGGTGGGCACCAGGACTCTGGCCGTGGGCAGCGCCTTGCTGACGGCTTCGAACAGGCTGCGTGTCTTGCCTGCCTTCGAAGGGCCGACCACCACCGTGAGGCGGTCACCGGACAACGCCGCGGCCAAGCGGATATCGACCGCGTTGTGGGTGCGCGGCACATACGGGTCGGCACCACCGAACCGGCCGGGTTCGCCGAAGCGCGACGGTGTGGCCCCCAGCATGTAGGGATCCAGCTCGGTGATCAGCGGGAGTCCGCCCCCCGCTCCCCGCCGCTCCACCAGCTCGACGAGGGGTGCCTCAGTGACCACCGGCGAGGCGCCCGCGAACCGATAGGTGGTGATGAAGTCCCCGCCGACCGTCACCCCAGTCGCGGAGACAGGCGCCATGAATGTGGGCGCAGCGGAATGCCCGGTTACCGCCGCGCCTGCGAAGGGTGTGGCGGCTCCTGCACACCGGCCCGGAGCCCTTCGATCTTCAGTGTTCCGGACACTGTTGTGTCCGTGGCGATCACACCGCTTCCGCTACTCTCGATGTCGGTGATCTTCAGCTCACCGGCTCGGACCCGGGTCAACGTCACACCCACGGCCTGGGCGGCCTGTGGCGAGTGCTCCTCGATCAGCTGTAGGAGCTGATGCGCCGCCGTCAGCAACTCCTGATCGTCCGCGGCGCCTGCCCGCGCCAATTCCTCGGCGAGCACCACTCGCCGCGAACCGGCTTCCGGCCGTGCCTCCACCACACCCACGTCCACAGAGCGATACCGGCGGGTGATCAATCCGCGCAGCGATTGATAGGAGTCGAGCACTCCCTGTTTCGCGGTATCGGTCAAGCCCGCGGTGGCACCCGCCGCTACCGCGGCCGCCACCAATGCCACCGGATCCACCCCGCCGAACCTCCCGCACTCGGACCTCGCCATGGCCGCCTCGTGCAGCGGCCACGAACAACCTAGCTACAAACAAAGCACGACGGAAGCCGTTCCGCGGCAAAAGAAGTGAACCACGATAGAACAAAAGGTGACCCGAGCGTCCAGTTGGGTGAGCGAGCTGGTTTGCATACGGCGGAACGAGCCCGCGACATCAGGTGACACGGCATGCAGGGTTGGTTATGGTCGCAGCGGCGCACGGCGCGGTCGAACGATCCGGTGCGTGATCTCCGGCCCCCGGCGGTCGCGTCCCGCCCGCCGACATCGCCCTACCTCTCGACGAGGCAGTCGGCGCACTCGCCAACGCCACTGTCGCACTCGGTTCGTGTACGCGCTGCAGGCCGCGTGCCTATTGAGCCAATAGGCACTTGCGATACCACATTCCACGAGTATGACTTGAAGCTGGAATAGCGTCTCTTTGTCAGCAATACGTGTCACTACGCTGCGCGGTGCCGCAGGAAGCAAGTGAACAGTGAAGGGACCGAGGGTTCGTCTGGCGAGGGCACAGCAGCAGGACGCCACCCGCAGAAAGGTGTTGGCCGCGGCCAAGCGTCCTTTACGCGCTGCCGACAGCTGTGTCGTCGGTTATATACACCAGCTGTGCAATGAGTATGAAGCATCCTGGCTATTGACTGTGAGGTGACCGAAGGTCTGCAGAGATCTCGCCGGAACCGCGGACCAGTAGGCGGGTGGGTATCACCTCGTGGCGGGGGAGTCCGTCGTCACCATCCAGGCGGGCGAAAAGGATTTCGGCGGCGACGCGGCCGATCGTCGCCGGATCCTGGGTGATGGCGGTGAGCGCTGGCTGCAGCAGTTCGGCCAGCGGCAGATCGTCGAAACCGACAACAGCAATCCGGTTTTGCAAGCCACGCTTCCGGATCGCTTGCAGCACACCAACGGTCACCAGATTCTGGGCGCCGAACAGGGCGGTGGGGCGGTCCGGGCGGTCGAGCAGCGCCCCAGCGGCGGCCTCGGCGGCCGCCGCGGAGTGCAGGTCGGCGCAGATCAGGTCCGGATCGAGGGGGATGCCGGTGTGGGCGAGGCCCTCGATGTAGCCGGCGTAACGTTCCGCAGCGGTCCAGATCGTATGCAGGTCACCGAGATAGGCGATACGGCGGTGGCCTGCGGCGGCCAGGTGTTCGACGGCAAGGCGGGAGCCGGTGCGATTGTCGACTGTGACGCTGTCGATTTCGGTGGTGGCCGGCATGCGGTCCACGAATACGACCGGGGTACCGCGACGCTGCTCGTGCAGCAGAGAGCCGTGATCGGTGCCCACCGGCATTACGATCAGCCCATCCACTCGTCTGGACAGCAGGGCGTCCAGCACCTCGCGCTGGCGGGCCGGGTTCTCGTCGCTGCTCACCGCGAAGACGAGGGTGCCCCGGCTGTGCGCGAAATCCTCGACCGCCCGGTGCAGCGCCGAGGCGTACGGGTTCGCGACATCCATCAGTACCAGACCGATCGCGGCGGTCTTCTGGCCGTGCCCGCGCAACGTGCTGGCCGCCAGGTTGTGCCGATAGTCGAGCATGGTTGCCGCATCGGTGACCCGCGCGGCCAGTTCCGGCGATACGCCGCCTTCGCCGCGGACCACGCGCGACACCGTCTTGATACTCACCCTCGCCAGCGCCGCCACATCGCGCATGGTGGCGCCCCGGCGTGGCGCCTGGGATTCTGACAACGCTGACATGGCAACCCTCTCCGTTCGCTCGTGTTCGGTCCGAGAACCGTCAAATATGCTAGAAGAAACGTCTAGACGTGGCGTAGATCACGCTATATGGTCTCTGACAACGTTGTCTAAGTAGTACCTGCAGGAGTACACCGATGTCCTCTCGTGTCGTCCGCATCGCCGCCGTCTGTTTCGCGGTCACCTCTCTGGCCTTCTCCGTCGCCGCCTGCGGCAAGGGGGCGAGCAACAGCAACAACGGGCAGGTCGTCGTCGGGCTCATCACCAAGACCGACACCAACCCCTTCTTCGTGAAGATGAAGGAGGGTGCCCAGAAGCAGGCCGATGCCGCTGGCGTCAAATTGCTCACCGCCGCAGGCAAGTTCGACGGTGACAACGCCAGCCAGGTGACGGCGATCGAGAACATGGTCAATGCGGGAGCCAAGGGCATCCTGCTCACTGCCAGCGATACGAAGGCGATCGTCCCCGCAGTCGAGAAGGCCCGTGCCAAGGGCGTCGAAGTGATTGCCCTGGACACCCCGACCGATCCCCAGAGTGCGGTCGACGCGCTGTTCGCCACCAATAATTTCACTGCAGGCCAATTGATCGGCACCTATGCCAAGGCCGTCCAGGGTGACAAGCCGGTGAAGATCGCGATGATCGACCTCAACCCCGGCGTGACCGTCGGCGTATTGCGGCACAACGGATTCCTGTCCGGTTACGGCGCCGCGCAGGCCACTCAGGACATGACGCAGTACGTCACCGCCCCGAACGTGGTCTGTGCGCAGCCCGCTCAGGGCGACCAAGCGAAGTCGCAGACGGCGATGGAAACCTGCCTGCAGAAGGATCCGGACATCAACCTGGTCTACACCATCAACGAGCCGTCCGCGCTGGGTGTCTACACCGCGCTGAAGACCGCCGGCAAGGAGAACCAGGCGATGATCGTCTCCGTTGACGGTGGGTGCACCGGCGTGCAGGCGGTCCGCGACGGCAAGATCGCGGCGACCTCGCAGCAGTACCCGCTGAAGATGGCCAGTGCGGGCGTGCAGGCGATCGTCGATTACGCCAGGAACGGCAACAAGACCAGCGGCTACACCGACACCGGCGTCACACTGATCACCGCCAAGCCGCAGGCCGGCGTCGACTCCAAGGACGTGCAGTACGGCCTGGACAACTGCTGGGGCTGAGAACGCCCGTCCCCAGCCGGAAAGCACGCCGGGACGGCGAAGGACGCTGCGCCGTATGCCGGGACGGTGACGGCCCTCGTTGTCCCGGTGTGCGCTCGGCCCGGTCCACCTGATTTCGTCGACGAGCGAGGATTCGCATGACCGCAACTACAACGTCTCCCGCACCGCCGGAGCCGAAACACACAGCGCTGAACCGGATTCTGTCGGTGCCGAACGTCGGACCGGTGATCGCGATCCTGATCGCGGTGGTCTACTTCACCGCCCAGTCCGACCGATTCCTGGCCGGTGACAACTTTTCGCTGATCGTGCAGCAGGTGATGGTGGTCGGCACGCTGGCGATCGGCCAGACGCTGATCATCCTCACCGCCGGTATCGATCTGTCCAACGGTGCGGTGATGGCGCTGGGCAACATCGCGATCGCCAAGCTGGCCGTCGACACGGGTTTGCCTGTGCCACTGGCGATTCTGCTCGGGCTGGCGCTGACGGCCGCGTTCGGGTTGCTCAACGGCACGCTGGTGAGCCTGATCAAGTTGCCACCGTTCATCGTCACTCTCGGCACGTATGGCATCGCGTTCGCGCTCACCCACATCTACTCGCAGGAACAGACGATTTCGGGTCTGCCGGGCGCACTCACGTTCTTCGACAAGACATTTCCGCTGGGCGAGACCGACATCACCTACGGGTCGGTGGCGATGCTGGTGTTGTTCGCGATCACCTGGTACGGGCTGCGGCTGACAGCGGCAGGGCGGCACGTCTACGCCGTAGGCAATAACCCGGAGGCGGCGCGGCTCAGCGGCATCGACACTCGTCGTGTGCTTCTCGCCGTCTACACGGTCGCGGGCCTGATCTACGGCTTGGCGGCGCTGCTGCTGGTGGCCCGCACCGGCGTCGGTGACCCGAATGCCGGCCAGACCGACAATCTGGACTCGATTACCGCCGTGGTACTCGGCGGCACCAGCCTGTTCGGCGGACGTGGCAGCGTGATCGGCACGCTACTGGGCGCGCTCATCGTCGGCATCATCCGTAACGGCCTGCAACTGACGGGGGTGCCGTCGATCTACCAGACGCTGATCACCGGCATCCTGGTGATTGCTGCGGTGGCCGTGGACCAGCTCAACCGCAGGAGGCAGAAATGAGCGAGACAGCCACCGCAAGCGACGCCACCACCGCAGGCGACGGAGCTCAGGCCGCGGTACAGCCGGTGCTGCAGGCAAAGGGCCTGGTGAAACGCTACGGTCAGGTCACTGCGCTCGACGGCGCGGATTTCGACCTGCTGCCGAACGAGATCCTCGCGGTCATCGGCGACAACGGTGCCGGGAAATCCTCGCTGATCAAGGCGCTGTCCGGGGCGCTGATCCCGGATGAGGGCGAGATCCTGCTCGACGGCAAACGGGTGCGCTTCCGGCGCCCGACCGACGCCCGCCGGGCCGGTATCGAGACCGTCTATCAGGAGCTGGCGGTGGCACCAGCCCTCGATATCGCCGACAACCTGTTCCTGGGCCGGGAACTGCGGCGCCGCGGCATCCTCGGCTCGGTGTTCCGGATGATCGACAAGGATCGCATGGTGCGAGAATCGCAGCAGCACATGTCGAATCTGAAGATCGGGATCCGATCTATGAAGCAAGCGGTGGAGACACTGTCCGGCGGCCAGCGCCAGGGTGTCGCGGTCGCGCGCGGCGCGGCCTTCGCGCGGCACGTGGTGATCATGGACGAGCCAACGGCAGCGCTGGGTGTCAAGGAGACCGGTATGGTGCTGGATCTGATCCGCGAGGTCCGCGACCGCGGCTTGGCCGTCATTGTGATCAGCCACAACATGCCGAACGTGTTCGAGATCGCCGACCGGGTGCACATCCAGCGGCTCGGCCGCCGAGTCGCGGTGATCCGCCCGCACGAATTCTCCATGTCCGATGCGGTGGCGATCATGACCGGCGCGATGGCCGGTGCGGAGGTCGACAACAACCGTGTCCACCACTGAGGCCGTGGCCGATCGCGGCCTGATCGCGGTCGCGGGGGAGGCGCTGGTGGACCTGGTGCTAGCCGGCGCCCCCGATCGCTTCCAGGCGGTGCCCGGCGGCAGCCCCGCGAACGTGGCCGTCGGCTTGGCCCGGCTGGGCGTGCCGGTGCGGATGCTGGCCCGCTTGGGCGGCGACCCGCTGGGCCATCGCATCCGAAACCACCTGCGGGACAACGCCGTCGCCCTCGATCATGTCGTGGACGCCACCGAGCCGACCTCACTGGCGATCGTCGATGTCGACCCGGATGGCATGCCGCACTATGACTTTCGCGTCAACGGCACGGCCGACTGGCAGTGGACCGACTCCGAACTGTCCACCGCGCTCGACGGCAGCGTGCTGGCCTTGCACACCGGCTCACTGGCGCTGACCGTGCCCCCTGGCGCCGATGCCTTGACCCGCCTGGTGGACCGTGCCCGGTCTACCGCCACCATCAGCTACGACCCGAATTTCCGCCCGCAGTTGATGATTCGCGACAACACCCTGGACCGAGTACACGCCATGATCGCCCGTGCCGACATCGTGAAGGCTAGCGCCGAGGATCTGTCCTGGCTGTACCCGGGCCGCAACCCCGAGGAGGTGGTCGCCGACTGGTCCGCCCGCGGCCCTGCTCTCGTGATCGTGACACTGGGCCCCGACGGCGCACTTGCCGCCACTGCCGCAGACGCCACTCCCATCCATCGCCCCGGCCGCCCCGTCGAGGTGATCGACACGGTCGGCGCCGGAGACGCGTTCACGGCAGGCATTCTCGCCGGTCTGCGCGATCACCATCTGCTCGGTGCCGCGTACCGAGAAGCCTTGCGTGCCATCCCGAAGCACGTCCTCACCGCCATTCTCGACGAGGCCACGATGGTCGCAGCGCTGACCTGCGGCCGCCGCGGAGCGGACCCGCCGACGGCCGCCGAGCTGTTCACAGGTCGGTGACGGATCGGGTGGTTCGGCCAGCCATAAGTTGAACTGGCCGAACCGAGGTCCCTCCGCGGCATTTTGGGGGAGGTGCAGTAGGGCGTGAGCAGCGTCGGCATGAAGTCAGGTGGATCCTTTGGGGACGACGACTCTGAGTTCCGTTGATCCCGCGCTGTCATGCGATCGGCGTGTGAGCGTCGACCGGGCGGTCTCGACCGAGGAGGCGAACGGGCGAACGTTCCGCAGAAGGTCCCGCTGATCGGCGTGGCGAGCGGGGCCGTATCTCAGATCGAGTGAAGGCCTCGACCGATATCCGCAGAGCTGGAAAGAATTCCGTGATATGACGGCCCGTGATTCACCGGGCGACATGCCGGTTTACTCAGGATTTTCTCAGCTGAACCCGAATTGAACCCCCAGGGCTCCCACCTGCGGTTCTGCGCCGATCGGCTCGACGCCGCCAGCCACCCTTCCTGCATAACCGCAGGTTGAACGGGTGACATGACGTAGTGTCTGTGCCCGGAGAGGGACACATGCGTTAAACACACAGATCGACCTGCGAAAACCAGGTCGATAAGCTGTCGAACTGCTCTCTTGGGATCCTCGATGAGGACCCGGCACACCTTTGCCTGCCGACTGATCAACCGTGACGTCCCGCAGGAAGTCGTACGCGTTCTCCCTGATCACGAGTCGTCCCGGATGACCGCCCACTATGCGCGGATCACCAACCAGACCATCCGTCAGGCGCGGCGGCCGCCGGCGAAGGCCGCCTGCTCCGAATTGCACGGAGCGGGCCGTAGGGCCTGCCTCGTTCGTTCGCGTCCGGTCATGGAGCCTGGAGGGTCGCGTCTGATCTGAAAGCTGCGCTACTTCCGGCCGGGGGAGGCGGCCGTCGAAATCAGTGCCATGGAGCTTTCGTCGACTTCGTTTCCGTCATCGTCGATGAACCGACATGCACCGGTCGTTCGGTGCCCGCGACCCGACGCAGGATGCGCCACAGCTCGTCAACGGCTTCGACGGCGTGCCCGGATTTGCGAGCAATCTCAGCGAGTCGCACAGTGCTGTCGCCGAATTGGAGCATCGCCCGGTATTCGGCATCGTCTAGGCCTGTCACGCCGAGTATGTGGGCGGGCAGGCCCAATCGCATCGCGATGTGGCGGCGGGCAGCCAGCGCCATGGGCAACTGGAAAACGGCGGGCGTCGTGGACATGTCGCCGGTCTGAGCGTCGCGATGCCGGTACCCGGGCCGGTCAATCGCTCATGAGTCGATCGTTGCGGGCGATGCTGGTGTCATCCAGGCTTCGGTGCCGGTGCCCTCGGTGTGGTAAATCTTCGCGGACAGCGATGAGTCCTCGGACGGTGCTCCGTCCTATCTGTTGAACGCGCTACCAACCCGGCGCGACCGACCAGAAGGACCAGAAATGACCACCGCCAACCCCTCCGCCGACTTCTCCAGCGACGTCACCGACCGTCCCGGCAAGATCGGCAACCGCGTCCTGTGGACCCTGCAGATCCTGCTCGGCCTGTTCTTCATCATCGCCTCCGGCGGGCCGAAGCTCGTTGTGCCGAACGCCCTGACCGACAACGCCCCCGAGAATCTGACCATCCCCCTCGGGCTGCTCATCTTCATCGGAGTTGCGGAGGTCGCCGGCGGTATCGGCCTGATGGTGCCACGGCTCAGTGCCCTGGCTGCCGCGGGTCTGTCGGTCCTCACCGTGCTCGCCGCCGGGACGCAGGCTTTCATCGCCGACAAGCCCTTGATGGGGATCTTCCCACTGGTGCTCGCCGCGATCTTCGCCTGGATCGCCTACGCGCGCCGCGCCACCATCACCGATCTGCGCAACTCGCTGTCGCGATGACAAATCCATACCTACGACAGGCGATCGGCGGCCCACCCACCGATCGCCGGTCGTGCGTTCTCGCCATCGATCGCCCGTCGGGTTGGCGGCGATCGATCCAACGGCCATCTATCCGCGCGGCGGTGACGGTCGCACTTGGAGTTGGAGTTCCTGGGTGTCGGGTTCGCGTCGGTGGAGCTGGTCGTTGACATGGCGGCCGTGGGCGATGTTTGTGCTTGAATTCCAGAGGTTTGCCAGTGTCTGCTCGCCCTATCAGCACACCGGCGGATCGAAACCTTACGAGAGGGTCGAGCACTTCAATTGTGCCACTGGCGAACAGGCCGATCTGATGGTCCGGGGTCATGACCTTCCGGCCTCCAGTCACGTGGTCCTCGAGCATCGGTCTACTCCGTTGGTTGTGCGCCGAGATCGCCTCGCCCAGTGGATATCCTTGTGTCGGACAGAGGTTTTGCGGATGGCGTCAAGTGAAGTTCCACTCGGCGATGATGCCGTCGACATCGTGCTCACCGAGCATTGGGCCGCGCCCGTAGACCCGGCTGGGTGTGCGGGTCAGTTTGATGGGCTGACCGGCGACGGTAACCGGGGTGTCGCTGCCGGGTTGTTCGATCGGTACGAGCATTTCCCGCGCGGCGGTGTGTGGGTCGGCGTAGATGTCGGCGGAGGTCTTCCACCGACAGCCCGACGACGGTGCACAGCGCCAGCATCGGATATACCACGGTCGACGGATGTCCGTAGCTGCGGGCGAATTCAGCGTGAGTCGTCGTTGAGCACCGTGTGCGTATCAGGTGACGGATGCCCAGCGATGGCTGGGCCCGCCGGTCAGTCGATGCCTTCGATGATGCGGAAGTCGCGCTCGACGTCGTCGGGGAGGGCCACCAGCGCCTTCTGGTATGCCTCGCTCTCGTATGCCGCGACGGCCTGTTCAAAGCTGTCGAACTCGATCAGAACGACGCGTTGCGTGATTCCGGCCTCGTGGGCGACGACTCGACCGCCACGGGACGGGAGGAGGGACAGGACGCGCCCGCCCCCAGCCTGGACAGCCGGACCGGCCAGCTTGTCGTAGGCAGTCAGCCTCTCAGGGTCGGAAATGGCGGGGTAGACACTGACCCAGTAGCCCTTAGCCATGGAAACCTCCTGTGTTCGGCCGGACACGTCCGACTTCGAACTGACACTCGGATCGATCGATCCCGGCGACGGGTACTGCGGTCAGTTGAATCGTCATATGCGCAGGTTAGGACTTGATGTGCGGTCGAGGGAAAGACCGGTCCGCGATAGACTCAGAACGGATCGTTATCAATCGACAGGGAGGGCACGTGGCGCCGGATACGGTGAGCCTGCGGTACTTCCTGGTGCTGGCGCAGGAGTTGAACTTCACCCGCGCGGCCACACGGATCGGTATCGCACAGCCCGCACTCAGCGCCCGGATGCGCCGATTGGAGGCGGAACTCGGTACGGCCCTGCTGGTTCGCAACACGCGTAGCGTCGTATTGACCACGGCCGGTGCGGCTTTGGCGGAGTCCGCGCCGCCCGCGTTGGCGGCGCTGGACCGGGCATGGGACACCGCCCGGAGCGCGGGGGCCGGTGAACTGGGCACGCTGCGCATCGGATACAGCCTCAGCGCGGGGGCCGAGACGGCACCGGCCCTGGTGGACAGGCTCATTCGCAGCAGCCCGGGACTCGAGGTCGGCGCGGTCCCGATGGCGACACCGGAGATCTCCCCCGCGGTCGCCGACGGCCGCATCGATGCGGGGATCACCCGCGGTGAACAGCCGGGGCGTGGCGTGCGCCGGTTCCTGCTGCGGCGCGCGCGCGTCGGGGTCCAATTGGCAGAGCATCATCCGCTGGCCGAACACCCGGAGATCGAGATCGCCGACGCGGCCACGTATCCGCTGCGACTCCCCGACCGTGCGGCCAACCCCGTGATCCACGATCAGCTGTCCGCACTGTTCCGCGACGCCCGGCCGAACCCCCGATTCCACACGCCCGCAGTCTCTTTCGACATGTCTCAGCGCGACCTACACGACGGGCTCACCCTCGCCCCGGCCGGTGAAGCCGCGGTCACGACATCACCGGCCGGTCTCACGTGGCGACCGCTGCGGGGCGCACCCACCTTGACGATCCACCTGGTCCTCCCGCGCGTGCAGTCACCACTACACCGCCGCATCCGTGCCGTCGCCAAAACCCTGGCACACGAGCTGCACTGGCTGCCGGACTGACGCGCAGCTGGTCACGCGAGACGGACATCGGCAACTCGTCGAGCTCCTTGAATTACAGCTGACCGGCTTGTCGCCAGCCCAGGTACTGGGCGACCAGGCGAAAACCGCGCTCTCTACCAGCCCACTACGCCATATCCGCCCGAAATTCGGCCGATACGGCGACCCTGAGATGGGCGAACGGTATCGCTTTGTATCCGGTGAAATCGCTTACGCCGCTGGGTATTCCACGGGTTCACCTTTCCCGCAGCCGGTGGCGGCCCTGCGGGTGCGTGCTGGGGGAGCCGGTCACGGCGGGGATCTGGACGGTGGGTTCGTCGAGCAGCCGGTGCAGCCGTGCGCAGAACGCGTCGATCGACCCGTAGCGCAACAGGATCTCGCTGACCAACTGCCGCATACTCACGGCGACCAGGGGATCGGTCACCGTGTTCAGCGTCTCGTCCAAGTCCTGCCTCCTGTGTCCGGGGACGCCGCGAGACGAATCAGGCCCGGGACTTCTTGCTCGTCGATCGGGCTCCAGTGTGATCGGGGCTCATGAGCACCCGACAGAAAAGCGGTTTGCGTAACCGTCGAGTGATTCGACGCCGGGCGTGCGGTGGATTGCTCGCACCTTGTCGCGATCCGAGGTCATCCACTGACGTCTCGAGCTCCACGTGGGCCGGGTTCTCCGCCTTGTCTGGGGAGTCGGTCGTCATAGCCCACAAACCTAGGACCGCTACCTGACGGCGGCCTCTTCCATGTGCAGCTGCACCAGCGGTGGTGCGGCGCTATGCAATCCGCGCCGAAGGCATAGCCCTGTACTACCTCCGCCGGGCACGTTGCTGTTCAGCTGAACAACCAGTCGATGAGTTCGGCGCCGCCTTCGCCGGCCCCGCCGACAAGCGCTGCCGTTACCGCAGTGATCGCGAGGGCCCTGCCGCGTCTCCACCACGGGACGGAACTTGTCTCCTACGGTGGGTGGTCAGGGTCGGTCTGGCCCCTCAGGTGGCCCGGAGTCGAAGTGTTCCGCTGCGGGATGTGCTATCGGCTGGTTGATGCGGGGTCGTGATGTCGTATTCGTCCGGGCTGCGCAGTGCGTCGGCCAGCTCGACTGCGGTCGAGGTGAAATCGTCGCGCAGCTCCCACTCCTCATCCGGCCGCGACTTCGCCGTCAACTCAAAGATCCGGCACCCGGATTATCTACGAAGTTTGCTTGATGAGGCACTAGCGTCGATATGGTGGGTGCTGGCATCCACGGTCATGCCATCGTCGTAGGGGGGTAGTTGGCCGAAAGTATCAGGCGCGCAGGGATAGTCGGCGGCGGAATCGGCGGGCTCACCGCGGCGATCGCGTTGCGAGCGGCTGGCTGGGAGGTGACGGTCTACGAGCGAGCCGCCGAGTTCACCGAGGTCGACGCCGGGGTCATGCTGACCTCGAACGTGCTGGCCGCCCTCGATCTGATCGGGGTGGGCGAACCTATCCGAGCTGAGGCCATGGCGGACCACATCGGCGGGCTCCGTAGCCGGCGTGGGCGCGAACTGGTGCTCGGCCGGGTGAATGACGTAATCGGCGGCGACGATCTCGTGGTGGTCCATCGCGCCGATCTCATCGCTGTCCTGGTCGACGCGCTCCCGTCGGAGTGCCTGCGTCCCGGTTCCAGGGTTGTCCGCGTCGACGCGTCCGGAGACATCGAAACCGCCGAAGGCACTACCCAATTCGATCTCGTGGTCGCGGCGGACGGCATCCACAGTCTCACCCGCCGCCAAGTCTGGCCGGAGGCGGACGCGGTCCGGCACACGGGGATCACCGGCTGGCGATGGATCGTCGACGCTCCGCCGCCGGAGTGGGTGGGCCTGGTGTTGGGGTATCGGGCCGAGTTCGGCATCCTGCCGATGACGGGCAACCGGATCTACGCCTTCGCGGGCACTCACTCCGATGTCGAGGGTCTCGACCATTTCAAGGACTGGCCCGAACCCGTGCCGGCCATGGTGGCGGCAGCGGACCCGCGGCGGGTTCTCGAGAACGAGCTACTCGATATCCGCGTCCCCAAGTCGCTGGCACGTGGTCGGGTGGCGCTCATCGGCGACGCCGCGCACGGGATGCATCCCACGCTCGGGCAAGGTGCCGGGATGACGATCGAGGACGCCGTAACCCTCGCCGCCTATGCACCTGATCTAGCCGCCTATTCCAAGGCCCGGCGGCGCCGGGTCGCCCTCATCAGCTGGCTGTCGGGGCGCGCGACCCTGGTTACCGAACCCACGTCCAGGTTCGTGGACGTCATCAGGGACGCTACAGCAGCCCTGGTGCCGAACCGACTGGCTATCCTGGCCGGCAAACTGGGCACGAAGCTGCTGATCACCCGCTGGCGGCCACCAACGATTGCGACCAAACCTCGGCCAGTGCATCCCGGATGACCTGCCGGTCTTCCCGCCCGCCCCTGGCGGGAACGATCACGGAGACGAAAAGTCGTGACCGACAACCGCGCCGCCGCCGCGAATCCCGTCAACGCGACACCCGCTAACGAGCTGCTCAACCCGAATCCGCGCGATCGGCGAGCGTTCGGCCCGGTATCGACGTCGACGATGCTCGGGCTATCGAAGCCGGCAGCCAGGCGTTGGGCTGCCGGCCTATCCGCAGATTCGGACAGGCCGGTAACAACGTCTCGACCGGCTCCGCCAGCGGTGCGTTCTGTGTCGTGGATGTGGCCGAATCAAGAAGTGCTTCAATACGATTCGACGCGATGGTGGATTGGTCGCGGTCGCTGTCGTGGCAGTTAGACCTCAGCGTTGTGACGTACGATCTCGGAAGATCGCAGGGCGCGGCTGACACGTCCGAGCCATCTGGCTTCGTCGAGCAGTGTGTCAGCGCCACCATGTTCAGCGGACAGGGTCATCGTCGTGTTGTGCCGAGGCGGTATGCCTGCCCGCTTCGCCTGGATCGCGGCGGCGATGACGGCCGCCTCGATCATCGGGCCACGCTCATAGTCCGGCAAGCCGAGCGCGTCGGACCGCTCGGCGGCGAGTTGTCGCGCCCGTGGATCGGCATACCCGCGCAACGCCAGTTGCGCGTCCCGAATGTCGATGACCCGACGACAGAGCCGAAATTCCGCGTCCCGCATAGGATTCCATTCGCGACCGGCGGGCAGGGGCACAGCGCTCGCCGTGCCGGTGGCCGATGTCAGGTGCCGGCTCAGCGCACCGAGTTGTCGTTCAGCTCGGTGACATCGGTAAGCGTGCAGCAGCGCCTCCAGAAACTCACCTCCCGAGGGCAGTGCCAAACCGGTGATCACGGTGAGTAGGCCGGTCACGGTGAGTAGCCCGTCCACGGTGGCGTACACAGGCCGGGGTGGGTGGCCGAGATCGGCGGCGACGAGCACATATCCGAGGAAGACCAGGCGCGCGATCACGGCGATGCCGCCCAATGCGATGACCCGGAATCCGATCCGTAGCCACGGCTTCGCGGTGAGCGCGGCGTAGCGGAACCCGAACGCTACCGCCGCGACGGCGCTGACACCGACGTAGCAGATGAACAGATACCGATACTGGGCATCGTTCGCGGACGACGGCGGGAACGCGGCGAACAGTGCGACGATCGCGACGACGACAATAGCGAATCCCGCGTAGCACAGCGGTGACCTGCGGCGCGCGATCTCGATCGGGGTCGTGAGGTATACGAACCATATCTGGCTCGCGCACACCGCGAGCATAGCCGCGACGTCACTGAGCAGGATGCCCAGTGTCTGGATATGGGTGTGCTGGTCGATGGCATCGGATTCGAGCCAGAGCATCATGGTTGCCAGGATCGCGCCCACGAAAAGCGCACTCGCACGGTGCATCCCGTTGTCCGAGTCCCGCATGATGTCGCGAGCCTTGATGGCCAGCACCGCGCCGCAAGCGAACGCCGTGAGCAAGATCAGGAGAATCGGGTCGGGGGTCACAGTGAATTATCCAAGCGGCGGACTATGTCGGCGATCGCCGGATCGGCAGCGACGGTGACCGGTTGGCTCGACCGGTGCGCGCGCCGCAGCAGCAGCGTGGCCGTCATCTCGGCCTCGGTCTCCTGCTCGGTCGATCCGCAGGACCTGGCGAGCACCTGTCCTTGGATCTCATGGGCGACGTGCACGAACGTGCAGTGCCGTCGATCATCGCCGATCGGCCGACCCCGGTGACCGAAGAGCAGATGCGCGAATTCGTGGAAGATGATCTGCTGGCGGTGAATCGGACTGGCGGACTCCTCGTAGATGACCGAATGCCCGTGCTCGTCGGTGATCAGCAATCCGAGTGGACTTGCGGGTGGCAAGGCCATCGGGATCAGTTCGATCCGTCTGCTCACATGTCTCGCCAGACCCTCGCGCACCTCGTCGATACCGAAACGAACCGGTAGCCCGAGTACATCGATGCGCCTTTCGCAGCGCTTGCGCAAATCTGTAGTCCACATGGCAGTCTCCACGTCTACCGGGCGCCGGACGGATCGCCGGGCAGTCGCTCCCAGCGCTCGAAACAGTTGATCACGTCGAAGTACCAGACATACGAGCCCGACAGCGTCACTCCCTGGTTGCGCACGATTGCGGTGGCGATCTCCTCGTTGCTGAACTCGCGACCGTCGGGCCTGCGCACGACGTCGAACAGATGGGTCGATCTCGACGCCAACGTTGAGGCTGCCTCGTCCACCGATCGCCTTCCGTCAACTGGAATGGTTGCAATCCATTATTCCTTGACGACCGTTGACAGGACGTGCCAGCCGTGGCAATAATCAGCCTCATCAACTGGTATGAAGCAAATTTAGGTCCAATAGTCACACATGTTGACATGCTGGCAGACCCGTTATGTCGTGGCGAGAAGACCGGCAGTGGGCAGGAGCCACACCGGAGGCCGATCGTCGGCGGGTCCTCGCGAGGAGGCCACGACCCTGGCCGTCCACCGAATACAACACAGTCCCGGCACCGCGGCCGGTGGGGACCGACTGCAGTGCGATATCGCCGGTGACGGTCGACGTACGTGCGGTTGGCATCACGCGCGGACGGGAGTTCCGAAGGAGATCATGTGGGTCAACCGTTATGGGTCGATATGGCTACCCAGATTTCCGGTGACAACAAGCTAGGCTCGATCGGCTGGAAAATAACAGATGGAAATCAGCCTTGTCGGCGACGCATCGAGACAGTGTTTCGCATCGAGGTGTTGCGATGAAGGATTACTCCCAGCAGATATTGAGTGGCGAGGGCGATAATGACTATGCCCGTTACATGCGTACCGATCGACTGCTGGATTTGCAGCGCCGCCCCGACGAGAGCGTGCACCGTGACGAGTTACTCTTCCAAATCGTCCATCAGTCGACCGAGTTGTGGCTCAAGCTGGCCTGTGCCGAGTTATGCAAGGCGGCCGAGGATATCGATAATGCCGATCTGAACAGCGCAATCGCTTTGTTGACCCGAGCATCGCTGGCAATGGGGCTTATCACCGACCAGTTGGAGATGATGCGCCATCTGTCCCCGTGGGACTTCCAAATTATCCGTACCATTCTCGGCCACGGTTCGGGATCGGATTCGCCGGGCTGGATTTCGGTGCGGCGGGATAGTCGGACTATCGGGAAATCTTTCACCACGTTCGTGCAGAATCGGCGTATCGACCTTGTCGAAGTGTATCGGAACGAACAGCATTCCGAGATACACCGCCTGGCCGAGGCGCTGATTGAATGGGACGAGCGGGTATCTTTGTGGCGGGTCCGCCACTTCAAGATCACCGCACGGTTGATCGGACATCAAGCCACCGGCACACAGGGCACGCCGGTCGCAATGCTGACCAAACTGATCTCGCACAGGTTCTTTCCCGAACTGTGGGAAATCAGAAGTCTCCTTACCGAGACCGGGCCGATGGCGCAGCCGAATGCCGAACCTACCCGGAAAGTCGGAGATGAGTAGTCGGCCGATGTCTCCCGAGACATTCCGATCTCACTTTCCGATGTTGCAACGCGCAGTACATCTGGCTACGTGCAGTCTTGGGGCTCGTTCCGTGGAACTCGACCGCGCCGTGGCTCGGATGCTGGCGGAGATGACTCGTGGCGGCGCAGCTTGGGAGGCATTCGAGAACCAGATCAGTGTGGCGCGAAATCGGTTTGCGGCACTGATCGGCGCGCGGGTCGACCAAGTGGCGGTAGTGCCCAACGCATCGATCGGCGCCTTCCAAGTCGCCGCTACGCGGAGCTGGCGAACTCGCCCTCGTATCGTCACCACAACAGTCGAATTTCCGTCTATTGCCCATGTCTGGCGGGCCCTGAGGCAGCGCGGCGCCGAGGTTGTCGACGCCGGTCATACCGAAGATAGCTTCACAGCACTCATCGACCGAACAACCCGCTTGGTTTCGGTGCCTTTGATCAGTTATCAGCACGCGATCCGGCTGCCGGTCGTCGAAGTCGTCCACGCCGCGCATGCGGCCGGTGCCGAAGTCTTCGTTGATGCCTATCAGGCGGTTGGTGTGGATCCCGTGGACGTCGGAAGCCTCGGCTGCGATTTCCTCGTTGCGGGTACGTCGAAGTATTTACTCGGCTTGCCCGGCCTCGCTTTCCTCTACGCCCGTGCGCCCGAATATGGCGACCACATGCCGACTTTGACAGGCTGGTTCGGGCGAGTCGACCCGCATGCTTTCAACCCCGTGCAATTGGATTACCCGGCATCGGCGACTCGATTCGAAACCGGTACACCGGCCGTGCCTGCATGCTATGCGGCCGTGGCAGGACTGCAACTTATCGGTGAGCTGGATCTCGCAATTGTTCGCGATCACGTGCGACACCTGGGCGAACTGGCTCGCGCGCAATTGAGTGCACAAGGTGAGCATGTACGCCCCGTCCCGCTCGAGCACCGTGGCGCGCATATCGGAATTATCGACGCCGACCCCGCCGAACTCGGTCGCCAACTGGCCGGATATGACATCGCGGTCAGCCCACGTCACGACGTGGTAAGGGTTTCTTTTCATTACTACAGCAATGTCGAGGACATCATCGCCCTATGCGCAGCGCTGCGCGACATCCGACGTACGTCTGAATATTTGCATCGATAGAAAGGCTCTGATGTCCACCGCTGAACTCATGTCGTGGCTACGTGCGCCGGCCGCCGAACAATTTCCCTACGATGCAGTCCTTCGCCGGTATCACAGTGTGGGCAAGCACTTCGTGCCCACCGATACGTTGGAACTGCTCGACCGGGCCCGCGCGATACTGCCGCGGCTCGGTGGTCCTTGGCCACCGGTGCGAGTCCTATCCGCATTTCTGGACAGTGCGCTGGATAAACTGGATAACCGATATGATTATCCGACTTACCTGGCCCTGCGGCTGCTCGAGTTGCCCGTCATCGATGACCCGATAGAGCTGGCGCTTTTCGCGCAGTCTCGGTGTGATCGGCGCACAGTGCAACTTCTCGCGGATGTTCTAGCCTTCGAACTAGCCGCGATGCAGGGGCGGACCACGGTGCTGCCGACAATGCGTCCGCCACGCGATATGGTCGACAAGCGGATTCGGCATGGATTGCGTGCGATCCAGCCAGCGTTGGCGCGATTGGCACTGGACCGCGGATTGACCGATGGCGGGGCAGTCGACCGGGCGCAGCAAGTCAGCGCACTCGTGCACGCCGATATGTCCTTCGCGGAGCGGCGTGTGGTGGAGCTGAGCATCCTTCCCGTCTACACCATGCACGACGAGTACCTGTTTATTCGGGTGCTGCAGACCTTCGAAACAACCTTCACCCTGCTGGCCATGCATCTGCGCGGTGCCGTGGCGGCACTGACGGCCGGCGAAGTGAGCCGAGCGGTCTACTTCATCAGCAACTCGACGACTGCATTGCGCGAGGCGGCACCGCTGTTCTCGATGCTTGCCACGATGCAGGTCGAGTCCTTCAGGACGTTTCGTCAGTTTACCGAGGGCGCCAGCGCGATCCAGTCGCGAAGCTACAAGCTCGTCGAGTCGCTGTGTCGGCGCCCGGACGCCGAGCGTGTCGACTCACCCGCGTACCACTCGGTGCCTGAGGTGCGCGGCCGGGTCCTCGCCGGTCAGGAATGCACGCTCGACGATGCCTACACCGGTGCGAGCCGCTCGGGCGACATCGCCGGATCCGAACTGGAGCGGCTGGCAGAGGTAATGGCAAGCTTCTCGGCCGCTCTGCTCCGCTGGCGCACTACTCATTATCGACTCGCAGTGCGCATGCTCGGCGGTGCCAGTGGCACTGGATATACCGAGGGCACCCCATACTTGGCGGCCTCGCGCACGACTCCGGTTTTCACTACCGTCGAACCCGTCAGCAACGCGGCTCCCGACAACCCGATTGTGGTCTGACACCCTGGCTAGGTCGGAGTTCTTCGCGTGTTATTGGTCGCCGGGTGAGCCTGCGGGCAGTCGCTCCAATCGGCGAAAACGGTTGATCACGTCGGTGACCGCTGCCAGACTTTCGGCAGAAAGGCCCGCTGCCCGCAGCGCCACATCACGCACACCTGCGTCGCGCATGGCAGTCAGCAGACCCAGTTCGGCGTCGACTTCGCGACTGGTCTCGTCGTCGAAGAAGTACGCAGGGGGAACACCGAAGAATCGAGCCAGCGCGCTCAAGTGCCGAAAGGTCGGATTGTCTCGCTGACCGGTACGCAGGTACCAGACATACGAGCCCGACAACTTCACCCCCTGATGGCGCGCGATCGCGGTGGCGACCTCCTCGTTGCTGAACTCGCGACCGTCGGGCCTGCGCACGACGTCGAACAGATGGCTCAATCTCGACGCCAACGTTGAGGCTGTTTCGTCCACCGATCGCCTTCCCGTCAACTGAAATGGTTACGAGCCATTATCGCTTGACGACCGTTGACAGACAACGCCGGGCATGTTGCAATCACGATTATCAACTGATGTGAAGATAATTGGTGCCTCGTCGTCACGCATGTTGACATGACTGGCGCCACGCGCGGGCAGAGGTTCCGAAGGGAGATCAGGTGGGTCCACCATTGTGGGTCGATCCCGATGAGTTGCGCAGGTTGACACCGGAGCTGCATCAGCTCGCCGAGGAGATGGCGCAGTTGAACGCTGACCTCGCCCACGAAGCGGAGTGCCGGGCGAGCAGAACCCGTGGTTGCGAGCATATCGGAGGGTGCGGTGACCAGTTCCGGAGGTGAGGATCTCGCGGTGTTGGCTGATCGGATCGCGGAGGGGCTGCGCGGGCTCGCCCCGCCCGGGTGGCAACAGTTGACGGCATGGTTCGCGATGACCGTGGTCGCCGAATCGGCGCTGTTGAGGGTCGACGATGGCAGCCGGTCGATTCGGTACCAGGTTTCGGATGCGGTGTGGGACACGGTGCGTCGGCATCGGCGGCTGTCTGCGGGTTCGGAAGGTGGGCCGTGGTGGCGGTTGCTGGTGCGCATCGACGCGGACGGTGTCGATGTCGTCGCGGATCAAGGTGCGCAGGAGCCATTCCCCGGCGAGCAGTTGTTTACTCCGGATGCCTATCTGGCTGACCTGGAACGCTATCCGCGCGGTCGGTTGCCGGTGTGGTTGGCGGCTTACATCGGGCGCGGTGAACGCCAGTCGAGGCCGCCCCAGGCTGCCGTGGAGGGGATGCGGGCGGACCGGCGTGCCGGTGTTGGGGCGGTGGCCGTGGCTGGCGAGCTACCGGAGCTGGCGGTGTTGTGGGCCCGGTGGGCGGTGCTGGCTGCGGCCTTCGTGGCGGTCGGATCGAGGCGGGGCCCGCGGATAGGACCATCGGTGGGCATCTTCGAAAGTGCGGGACGCAGCGGCTCGACCTTGACTCGGCTGCCCGGTGACCGGGCGGTGCTGTCGGGCGGCGTGTGGGATGCCCCTGTCTTGGAGGCCGCGTACAACGGAAGCGGCGCGATGCCGAAATTGTTTGCGGGAGCCCCGGACTGGGTGGCGGACCCGGTGCTCAATCCGCGTGCGGTAACCGGATTGCTGTCGTTTTGTTACTGGTGGGAGGACGGTCGATGGTACGGGGGCGAGTCCGCTCCGATACCGGAGTGCGCGCCGGCGCTGCCTGCGGCGTGGACGGTCTCGACGGTTGCGGGCGTTATCGGCAGCCTGCTGGGTGAGCGGTCGGGTGCAAGTCCGGAAGCCGCTGAACTGTTGGTTTCGGCGGCGCAGGCGGGCGCGGTGACTCGCGAGGCGTTGGTGCAGGTCGTCGGCGATGGCGAGGGAGTCGACATCGCCGGTGGACTCTTCCAGTTGATGCTCGCGGATCTGGTTGCCGATCACGTTACTGGGATCCGCGAAGTGGATGCGCTCGATCTGGTACGGGATCACGTCCGCCAGCGCAGTTACGACACCACCGGTTACTCGCTGTCGACGTTGCGGGCCGATCGCATCAGCGTGGGCTGGTTGGTGCGTTCGCCGGTGCCGGACGGTGAAATGGCTTTGGACCGTGCCGTTTTCTATGTCGCTGATGATGGCGTCGTGGAGCGCTCCACCTCTTCGGTGCCGCTGTCGGTGTTCGTCGCCGATTTCGAGCGACGGTTCCGAATGCGCAGCAGCGGCCGAGCCTGACCGACGGGGTGGGACATGAACGGTGAAGTTCGGTTGGATCCGGACAGTCTGCGACATCGTGGAGCGCGGCTGGCCGAACTCGGTGACCGGGTGGGGCAGACCTATGCGGGCTTGCGCGATTGCGTGACACAGTCCGAAGGCAGCTGGGGCGACGACGATATCGGCCTCGCATTCGCCAAGGAGTTCAAGCCACACGCCGATCAGTTGCTGGCCGATGTGCGGGCAATGCAGGACAGCCTGCACGGCACGGCCGCCGGAATCATCGACGCCGCACGCCAATTCGAGGCGCAAGACGCCTACCTTGCCCGCCAGGTAGGCACCGCAGCCGAGGATACGGACCCGAACATCGGCGAGACGGCTCGGCAGCGGTCGGACGGCCCCGGCGGCACGCCTGCGCTCGCCGGTACGGACTCACCGGTGACGTACGACCCCGCGGCGACATCTCCGGCAGCGGCAGGTCAGCCGTATTCCACGGACCGGGCGCAGCCCACCGAACGATCCGCGCCCGGTGGTCCGCGGTCGCCGGACGCTTCCTCGGGGCGGTCCACGCCGCAGGATGGTCGGCGGCGCCCGGATCCTGCGGATCGGACAGGCCAGGGGTCGGATCGGGCAGGCCGAGAGGACAGTGCCAAATCCGGCGACCGTGTCGGCGACTCCGGTCGGCGGCCCTCGTCCGTGTTGCCCCCGTCCTCCCCAGTGTTGCCCCCAGCCGCCGCGCGGAATGCGGGCCGG
The DNA here is from genome assembly GCF_044458825.1 of Nocardia sp. NPDC050412. Classification (NCBI taxonomy): domain Bacteria; kingdom Bacillati; phylum Actinomycetota; class Actinomycetes; order Mycobacteriales; family Nocardiaceae; genus Nocardia; species Nocardia sp. NPDC050412. The sequence goes on along the minus strand of NZ_JBITIJ010000015.1, from coordinate 151,647 downwards.
TTGCCGGGCATGGCCGCCGGACCGCGGCCAGTGGTCGATATGGGGCGGCGAGACACCCCGTGGACCGGGCAACAGCCCCGGACACCCGGCCCACCGGCGAGCGCCCAGCCGAGTCCCTCGAGCCCTCGCTACGGTTCCCCGCCGCGATCGAACAAGCCCACCGACGAACAGCAGCGCGGGCGTGGCCGGCGCGATTCCGGCGGGCGGCCGGCTTCCGATCCCATGGTCGGATGGCTGGCGCGGACGTTGGCCGATCACCACGACGTGCGTGTGGCCGGATTCGATACGCCCGGGCTGCAGGTGTCGGCGGTGCGGGAGTTCGTGGCCGCGGTGGACCGGGTGCTTACCGACTACCCGGTGATCGCCCTGGATGTCGTCGCGGTGGCAGAACTCGGCGCCGAATCGGGCATGGTGCGGTGGCGTGCCGAACCGCACGAATCCTGGGGCGCGGCTCGCTCGATCACTCTCGACCAGCGGACCGCGCAGCAGCCGATGGAGGCTACCGAAACCGCGGAAACCGGTGCCGAGCTGGGTATCTACGAGGCCACGTTACGTGAGTTCGGCCGCGCGCTCGATGGCATCGGTGGCGGTCTCGCGCGCAGGCAGGCGCAGCGCGTCCTGCTCGCGGAGTATCTGCGTCGGGAGCCGGGACGACACCGCACACTCGCCGAGGTGGTGCACGGTTACCAGCACTGGCGTGCCGAGTTGACCGGGGATGCCACGGCCCCAGGCGGATTCGACGTGAGTCGAGCCTTCGGCGCCGCGTTCGCCGAGGTAGTGCAGCGCGGTAGCGATGCGGGCGTTCAAGCGAAAATACTGCATGCGGTGCTGGTCGACGCGGCCTCTCGGCCGGGGTAGGCGGTGCCGGTGGACGGTTCGTTGCCGCTGAACCCGGTCGTGGAGCTGCGCAACTCGTTCGAGGACCTGCCCGATCTGGTGCGGCGTCCGATCGAGATGGTGGTGTTCGGGGGAGAGTTGCCACGTGCCGATATTTCCGGAATGCGCCGGATGGCTGCGGAGTTCCGGGCGAAGGCAGCTGCGCTGGACGATCATTCGAAGGATGCGAAAGACCTACTGGCACAAGATGATTCGGTGGGCGTACTTGCCGAACGACTGCGCGAGACATTGGGTTTGCACCAGGCCGGGGCGGCCAGGCTCGGTGACGACGCGCTGGCGCTGGCCGATCAGGTGCAGGCCGCAGCCAACGATGCGGAGAAGACGCTGTGTGTGATGTTCGTCTTCGGGATCGAGCTGGCGTGGCGGATCTTCAGTGTGCTGTCCGGTGCGGCCGCGGCTGGTCCTGCCGGAGAAGTGGCGGCGGTGCCGGTGGTGGAGTCGATGCTGGTCGAGGGCCGCGGCAGTGTCGCGGTGATGCGTGCGGGCCTGGCGCAGGCGTTCAGGGCGGGCGCGATGAAGACGGCCGCCCGGCTGTCGGCGCTGGGGCCGCTCCGGTTGCCTGTCACGTTGGGTAAGGCCGCGGCGCTGCCGGTAGGTGTCGACGCGGGAGTGCAGGCGCTGCAGGTCGGGTCAGGTGATCGAACCCTCGCCGTGATCGGACCGGACGGCGAGAATCCGACGGGCATCGATCTGACATCGATCAAAGTCGCGGCCTTGTCGGGCGCAGGTGGTGCGTTGGGCGGCATGATCGCGGGCCGGGTCGCGCCGAAGGTGTTTCCTCGGATCGAAAGCAGCCGATTGGCGCTCGGGTTGGTGCATGGCACTGCGGGCGCGGTGACAGGTTTGGGTGCGGCGGCATTGGTGACCGGTTGGCCGGACCATTTCGACCACGTGCTGGCGCCGTTGCTCAACGGCGGTTTCGCTGGGGTGGTGCACGCGCACGCCGCTGCTCACCCGGGATCGAGTGCGCCGGCGGTGACCGACGGCGGTGGGGCTTTCACCCGGCCCGACCTGCCCTCGGTCATGCGCAGCACCGCGTCGCCGACACCTGCTCTCCCGCCGGTCGAAGTGTCCGCGGAATCGAAGCAGGCGTGGGCGGTCGCCAAGGCGGCGTGGGCGGCTGCTCCGGATACGGTGGCTGCCGGGGACGCGCGGGGGGAGGTGTCCACGGCCGGTGCGCACGGGAACACCGCGCCGGTCAAGTCCGGCGAATCGCGGTCGCCCGCAGCATCGGGCTCGATGCCACACAATGACGCGACTGGCCGTGCTCCGGTCGGACTCGACTCCGCGGCGCCGGCGGTGCGTTCGGAGACGGGTGCGCCGGTGGCGGGACCGCAGCGGGGCGAAGCGGTTTCCCGTACGAATGCGACAGCGCCGCGACCGGTCGAGGCCGGTGGGGAACCGTCGGCGGCGCCGACGGTTTCGACGAGCACCCCGGCCCGTCAGATCGGCACTGGGGCCGAAACACCCGTCGCCGGTGAACACCGATCATCAGGGAGTCACGAGCACGGCAACAACGGGAAGGTGAGTGCTGCGGGAGCTGAAACCCGCCACGAGACCCCCGTTGATGCCCGCCCGGCCCCTGGTACCCGCGACGTGCCCGAAACGGCGGCGGCCGGTGAACACCGGTTGCCGGGGACGGAGGAGCACGCTCCCGCAGGAAAGGAGGAGCACGCTCCCCACGCTCCCGTGGCGGAGCGGAGCGTCTTGGCGGGTGCAACGGGCGACGAGGTGTCCTCCGGCCCAGCTGCGGATTCGGTCGACAGTGCCGGTTCGTCGTCGCCGAGCGCTCGTGATCAGGCGGTCGAGTTGTTGGCCGATTTCCACGCCGGTTCCGGTGACCACGTTCCGGAGCAGCTGCGGCTGTGCAACCTTCCGGACGAAGTGTTGAAGGCCGGATTGTTCGACAACGACGCACAGAAGTCGATGATCGCGACGGCGGAGATCATTCGGCGCGGCACGATCAGCGACGCGGTGCCAGGCGGGATGGTATTGCGGGTCGAGCAGGCGGAGGGGGTGCACGCGCTGGCCAAACGTCCGGTCGAAATGAAGCCGGGCGAGGGCAAGTCACTGATGTTCATGGCGGCGGCGATGCAGCGGGCAGTGCGTCACGGGGAGTGTCTTTTGGTGACGACGACCGACGGGCTCGCCCACCGGGAATTCACCAGGTACCAGCACCTATTGACCGATTTCGGGATCGACGTGTTCCGCGCCGACCAGCAGAACGGTTTCGGGCCGGTCACCGGCGGTCGGCCGGCGGTCGTGGTGGCCACCGGCGAAACGGTCGGGCATCTGTGCAACGCCGGTCATCGGCCGCCGCGCCACGCGTTGATCGATGAGATGGACGGGATCATCGACCGTGGTGAGAGGCTGTTTCTCCGGTCGGAAGGGGTGGAGCAGGCCGCACCAGAGGCGACTTCACGGGAGGTGTTCGCCGCACACGATTTCCTCGCCGACGCGCTGGCGAAGGGGACGTTGTCGCATGAGGATTTCGGTCTCACACGGATCACCGAAGAAGTCGGCCAATATTCCGACGGAACTCCTGAGGTCGAGTTCTGGTACGACGGTCGGGCGGAATTGACGCCGGTGGGAAGGGAGAAGGTCGAGGCGCTACAGGGCGGGAAACCATGGTTTGAAGGGTTGGGGTTGTCGCGGCTCGAGATGGCCGCTGCCGCCGAGTTCACCTGCCGCAAGAGCACCCACTACGTGATGGATGCGGGCAAGATCGTCATCATCGATCAGGGCGAACACGGTCTGCAACGCAACCCGAAGACCTCGAGCGAATCACGGTGGAGTGCCGAGCAGGGCAAGGCGAGCCTGGCTCAGGCCGTCGAGGCCAAGGAGATCCGGGCGGCCGAAGCCATCAGGATGAGCGCCGAGCAGCACCAGATCGTGGTGCGCGCCGACGCCGACTCGGCCCAGAAGATCAACGCCGCCGAAATCTATCGCACGGGTGGTCGACCGGAGGACCGGTTCTTCGATGAGGTCACCGGCGCCTCCGGCACACTCGCGGACCTCAACCCCGTGCTGGAAAAGATCTACGGACTGGAGGAAGCGCACCAGGTCGACCGGTCTCGGGAGCAGCGGTTGATGGAGGGTGCCCCCGAGGTGGTGGCGAACACCCGCGTCAAGCTGAGCGCTATCGCCGAAGGCGCGCACAGAGTGTGGCAGGGGGGCCGGGGCAGGTCCCAGGAAATCTTGTGTCATCGCAACGACCTGGTCGACAGGCAGGTGCAGGCGCTGGTGCGCCAGGGTGTGCCGCGAGAGGCGATCGAGGCGGTCGACGCCGACCGGATCGCCGGGTGGGGCGCCGGGTGGGAAGGCCAGTTGCAGAAGATCTTCGATACCGCCGGTGAGCAGGGCAAGATCCTGGTGATCAACCGGCAGGGACAGCGTGGTGTCGATATCGCGGTGTCGGAGGCGGTGCAGGCCAAGGGCGGCATGTTCGTGTGGATGACCGAAGTCCCCGAGCAGTCCTACATCCATGAGCAGGCCAAGAACCGCACCGCCCGCAATGGGGACCGTGGGTCCGCGCAGGCGCTGATGTCGCCGCAGGACGCGCTGATCCGCAAGGCTATGCATTTGCACGGGGTACGCGCGGCGGCGGTCCGCTACGAACAAGTGGCCGAAGCCCACCGCGCCGACCCCACTCCCGAAAACCGCAACAACCTGGTCGAGGCCGGCCACAATCTCCGCTCGCTGGTGCCCGGACTGCAAGAGCGTGCTCTGCGCCACGCCACCGCCGACTTCATCCGCCACCACGCGTATCTCACCGACAACCCGGCCGCCGTTCTCGCCGCCGCCGAGGCGAGCTACTTCCCAGACCGCGCGGACCTCGAGCAGCCGGACCAGGCCGCGCGCCTGGCCGGGCTGCTGGGGATTCCGACGTCAACCGTTGCCGACGCCGCTGCTGCGTTCGACCACGACGGCGCAGGCGATCCGCTGGGCCGGTTGCTGGTCCAAGCCGGTCTGCCGGCCGCCGCGGTGGAGGCATTGCGCCAACAGGTCGAGGCAACCGAACCTGCGACGGCTGCCCGGTACCCGCAGCTCACCGATGAGCAGGCACTGGACCTGCTGATTCCGCAGCGGGACCGGCTGGCCGCCGAACTCGGCTGGGACACCGCGGACATCGACGGCGCCGAAGGCATGCGCATGATCGACCCCGCGCTGACGGAAGCCGGCGCCAACCTGGCGAAAGCGCTGGGTTACCCCGTCTCCGACATCACCCCCGCCGTAGCCCGCGACGTCCTGGGCGACGCAGTCGAGCACCACCGGGCCACCGAGGCCACCCGCCAACCGGTCGCCCCTGCCACCGCCTCCCCGCCAATGCACTCCGAATCGGTGAATCGAGTAGCCGAGCACCCGGCGACACCGGGCGACTCGGAGAACGCCGCCGTCGTCGACGACCCAGCGACCGGAGGCCCGGTAGCCGAAAATCCCGTGGGGAAGGAGGTTATCGCCGCAGCATCGCACTATCTGGCCACCGCGGCCCTGCTCGACCTGGTCGTGCGGATCCACCGCCGCAGCCCCAACAGCTGCGTCAACAACGCCGTGACCGGCATGCGCGTGTTGACCGCACGCCGCTTCGAGCCGCTGTCCAACGAACTGGCCGGCCACGGCCGTGACGTTGTCGAGGAGGTGTTCGGCGCCCCACTCGAAAATGCCGGATCACTGGAGAAGGTGGCCGAATCGCTGAAAGCCCGGCCGGGAGGCATCGCAGTCCTGGTCTACAAATGGAAGGACACCCAGGATCACGGCAGCACCGCCGCCGACAACCACATGGTGCTGTTGGTCAACGACAGCAAGCCGGGTGAGCGTCCGAAACTGGTCGTCGTCGACCTGGCGGCCTCCCGAGACGGCCGAAACAACACCGACTACGACCCGAAAGACCTCCAGAGCCGCCGCACGCTGCTGAATAAGGCCGTCCCGTTCGATGACTGGCGAGACGAACAGCAAAAGTTCATCGACAGACTATCCCCGGACCAACGCAGATTCGAGACCATCGACTTCGACGCCGACGGTCACCTTGTCGCCAGTTCGCACCGCAACGCAGTCGCCGCCGCCGAAACCCTACCCCCGTCTCAGGACGTCGAGGTCAGTACAGAACTGGTGCGGGAAATCAACTCGATACAGCCAGGCCGGCCGGTAAATGACTACGGCACACCTGATCTCCCGTCGCGGACCAACGCGCACACGCCCCACAAGTCGGACATTTCCGCGTCGGCCGAACCCGCCCGCGTCGGCAGCCGCCCGCACGACACCCCCGACCCGGCCGAGCCCGCACTCGAAACCGGGCAGCAACCAGAGGCGGTCTCGGCCACGCCGGCGGCGCTCGAGATGGCCCTGGCCGTGGTGGCCGGCCTCCGATGCGGCCCGGACATCGCGCGGGACGCACAGCGTTTCGTGATGAGGTGCTACGAGGAATACCGACAGCAACAAAGGGCCGCCCTTCTGAAGCGGTTCCGGGCCGCTCTGGTGAATCGGGACGGGATGGCACCTGAGGAGGCCGAGCAGGCCGCCCGGGAATACGTGGGCAGCGCTGAAGCGCGCCCCGCCATCGACGACGCCGCCGCTCAGGGCGTCGGCGAACTCATCCTCGACATGCATCGCACTGCCGATCGGGTACAGATCAATCTTCCCGGCAGTCTCGCCGACCTGTATCGAGCCGAAGCGAATACGGCGAACGCGCGGAGTCTGCAGCAGGCCTTCGCTTTGATCGGCCGTGACGAATCGAGTCCGGTTATCGCGCAGGACGCGAAGCGATTTGTTATGTCGTGCTACGAGGAATACCGACAGCGACAAGAAGCGACCGCTCGAAATGGGCGCCAGACCACTCTGGTGAACCGGCACGGGATGGCACCTGAGGAGGCCGAGCAGGCCGCCAGGGAACATGTCGGCAGCGCCGACGTGCGCGCACACATCGACAGCGCCGCCGCCGACAACACCCGCCGGCTCGTCCACAACATCCGAGCCGAGCGGACAAAAACAAGCCCGCCCCTCCTCGACATCCTCGCCCACCTTCACCGGGCAGAAGCGACCACAGCCAACGCGCGGACACTCGCGAAAAGCATGAAGGCCGACACAGGCGACACCCGAGACCCGGGCATCGAACACCGGGCACCCGGTGATCAGGTCGGCGGCCGGCCATCGGAGAATCCGGGCGATCGCTCCGATCGGTGGACGCAGGAGCGGGGTCTTCCGGAGGAAGTGGCGTCGGCCGCCGCGGACGACGCGCGATTCGATAGTCGACCGGCGACCGGCCGGACCGGAGGTCCGGCTGGGCCGATCGGTAGCAGGCCGTTCGAGGATTCGCCTGGTGAGCGTGCGTTCGCTGGTCCCGGGTTCGAGGAGTTGGTGCTGGCGGGCCTGGAATCCGGTATCGCGGAACGGTTCGTGGTGGAGGATGCGCCGGGGGTGACGGTCGAGTCGGTGACGTTCGGCACCGGCCTGCGGGTGTTCAGGGAGAGGTATACCGAGCCGATCTTCGCGCTTCTCCAGGAACTGGATACCAAGGTCGCCGCCATCATGGATGCTCCGGTCGCCCACGCGATGCTGAACCTGGACGACTTCACCGTCTATAGGGAACTCACCCCTGGGCAGCCCGGGGACAGCGTCGACATCGTGGCCCCGGACGTTCTGGATTCGGACTCGGCCCGGCGGCTCGGCTTGTTCGGCGCGGTAACCAGGACGAACCGGACAGCGCGACAGTGGAGTGTGAGCCCGGACAACACGGTGGCGGGCGGACGCTCGCAGCCCGACTTCGACTCCTCGTCGGTCGATATGTTCGCGGCGATGTTCGTGCGGCGTATCGACGGCCGTGAAGTGTGGCAGGACCACGCCATGCTGAGAATGGAACTCGCTGTCATTCGCGAGCAGGCGACGTACCTCGAATCATGGATCTCTGAACTCCCGATCCGCGAGGAAGAGCGAGATGCCCTGCACCGCGTCCTCGGTGTGTACGTGGCAGCGCTGGCGCAGATCGAACGGCACGCTGTGCGCATCCCGGTCGAGATACGGCATCGCGCGGGACTGGATGACGAAGCGAAAGACAAAGCGCGGTTCGTCGAGGCGTTCGGCCTGAAGTATCCACATGTCACGATGCTGGGGTTCGATCACCCGGATGTGCGCGCGCATGTCGTCGAGGAACTCCTCGGTGGCCTGGATGAGATGTTCACCAGGTTCCCGAACCGGACCAATATCCGCGAACTGCGCATCGATTACCTCGGCGATAAGTACACCAGCGCCGTAACACACTATTATCGGGACCTCGACTTGGCGGGTCGAGGGCGGATGCACTTCAACCTGGGTCTTGCGGCCAGACCGGACCAGACTGTCGAACTCGGTATCCAGGCGCATGAACTCGGGTGGAATCCAGTCGGCGACAGGCCGTTTCACCACGACGCTGTTCACGAATTCGTGCACGCGATCGATGCCAAGGAGTGGCTCTCGAGGGACCTGCGACAGGTGTTGTCCCAGGCCTGGTCACAGTTGTCGAGATCGGGCCTGATCAACGAGTCCTGGCAGACTTGGCTCACTCGACTGCCGGAGTACGCCTTCCTTGATGAAGCCAAGACGGGCCTCGCCGTGGAAGAGGCGCTGGCCGTCGGGTTCGCCGAGGCGGACATCCACGGCGTTTCGGTCGGCACGCCGCAGTGGGCGATCCATGAGTACGTCAGCGGTGGGCGTCCGCCGCGGATCACACCGGATCTCGAGGTAGATCTTCCGCCGCATGTGGATCGTCCGGATTCGGGTGGGCTGATCGGTAGCAGGCCAGGTGCGGAGCCTGGTCCTCAGTTGGATGTTGCGCGGGGTGAGTGGATCAAGGCGTTGCGGCTCGAGCGGGGTTTGACGCGGAAACAGCTCACGCAAGCGGCGGGCCTGGCGAACAGCGCACTGCCCGCAATCGAGAGCGGGCAGCGGAAGCCGCGGATCGGCTCCTTTCAACGGATCTGCCGAGCACTCGGGCTCGACGACGACGCGTTGAACGCCGCTGTCCGACAGTTCTATTCGGATGTCCCGCTGGATACCGGTGTAGCTGCCCATCAGTCGCCTGGTGACTGGGTGCGCGCTGTCCGTATCAGCAAAGGTATGACCCAGTCGGTCCTTGCACACGCGGTCGGTGTGGACCCTGTGCGCATCGGGGTCTACGAGAACAACCGGGAGCGTCCGCGCCCTGGCCTCTTCTTGCGGATTGCGCGAGTGCTGGGGGTAGAGCAGCAAGCGCTGGCGGAGGCGGCTCGCGAGTTCTATCGGGATATCGAGTTCGGTCTCGACCCCGCCGCGCACAACCCACGGTTGCCCGGAAGTTGGATTGCGGCGCTGCGCTATGACCAGGACATGTCCAGCGCCGAGTTGGCACGGATCGCGGGCATATCGGAAACATCTGCCAGCCGAATCGAGGGCGGACACTCTCCGAATTCGTTCGTCTTCTGGCGGATCTGCCGGGCACTGGGAGTTGCGCCGGAAGTACTCGCTGCCGCCGCGCGCCATTTCTATCGGAATCTCAATTTCGATACCGACCCGGCCGCGCACGATCCGGCGTCGCCCGGTAGTTGGTTCGTGGCGCTGCGGCATGACCGGGACATGTCCCAGAGCGAGGTCGCGAAGGCGATCGGTTCCGGTGCGGGCCATCTCTACCGGATCGAATCCGGAAGGAGCAGGCCGAGGTTCGCGGTATTCCGGCGAATCTGTGATGTGCTGGGGGTCGGTGACGAACTGCTGCGGGCCGCCATGCGTCACTTCTATTCGGATATCAATCTCGATATCGAACCTGCTGCGCATAGCCCTGGGTTGCCCGGAAGCTGGATTGCGGCGCTGCGTAATGACGCAGGTATGTCGGGCGGCGAGCTTGCGCGCCGAGCGCGGATGCCTCGGGACTCCATTTCCCAGATCGAAAACCAACGTTTTCGTCCGCGGTTGAGGAAGTTTCGGCAGCTCTGTGCGGCGTTGGGGGTCGGTGGTGATGTGTTGCTGGAGGCTGTCGAGCGATTCTACGATCGGGGTCGTTTCGGGCCGTCCGCTGATCGATATGAAGTAGACCTGTTCAATCGATATGTCGTGAGCAGGGTGGGTTCGCCGGAGGAGAGGGAAGTCCGGGACGAGATCTGCAAGAGGTTCGCGTGGGTTCGGAATGCGTTGGCGCTTCGTGAGTCTCCGGATACCCGAGACGAGGCGGGGCATGCCGCGTGGCTGGGGATTCTGAGCGCGATCGACAACCACTTCCCCTCCGCGTCGTTCGCCCATCATGCCTGGGCCAGCGGTAGCAGAGCAATTTTGCGATACCGCTCCAACCATCAGTTCCCAGATCTGAACAATCGCACCGTGCGGAAAGTCAACGCGGTGAGAGCACAAATGGCGAGAATGGTTGCTGCTGGTGAAACTCTCGACAACACGGAAATTGCCCGCGCGACACGATTGAAAATGGCCGATGTCATGCTGGCGCGGGAGATTTTGACGCGGACCACCGTACAACTGGATGCTCCGATCGGGGGGACGGACGGATTGCATCAGGAAATGGTCGATCGTGCTGCCTCCGCAGGGGCTTCCGATACCGATTTCGCGATGATGATTCGCGCCGCGCTAGCTGATATGGCGGATCCTGATGCCACGGAGCGGTTGGTGATGCTGCATCTGGTGGAGGGCGTCCCCTTGGCCGAGGTTGCTCAACGAGTGGCGTTACCGGTCGCGACCGCAGGTGAGGTGTTCGCCGATGCTGTTGCGCGGCTGCGCGATGCGTTCGACTCGGGGAGAACGGGCGAGGCGACCGCGAGTGAGCGGGGTCCGGGTGCGTTCACTGCAGGTGCCGAGGTGGCGCAGCAGGATCAACTGCCGGTAGGGACCAGTGATCCCGAGGCTGGTGACGGCGCTCCTGGTGGGCTGATCGGCAGCAGGCCGTTCGAGGATTCGCCTGGTGAGCGTGCGTTCGCTGGTCCGGAGTTCGAGGAGTTGGTGCTGGCGGGGCTTGAATCCGGTATTGCGGAACGGTTCCTGGTCGAGGATGCGCGGGGGGTGCGGGTCGAGGAATTGACGTTCGACAACGGCGTGCGGGTGTTCAAGGAGACGTATGCCGAACCGATGGATGCGCTGGTGCAGGCATTGCAGACCAAGCTCGCCATCATGATGGGTGCTCCGGTTGCCCATGCGATGCTGAACCTGGAAGACGACCGCGTTTATCGGGAAATCACCCCGGGGCGACCTGGGGACAGCGTCGAGGTTGTGGACCCGGAGGTTCTGGGCTCGGACTCGGCCCAGCGGCTGGGCTTGTTCGATGCGGTGACCGGGACGCACCGGACGGCGCGGGAGTGGAGTGTGGCCGACAACGAGGTGATGGGCGGACGTTCCGGATCCGACGTCGACGCCACGCAGACCAGTGTGTTCGCGTCGTTGTTCGTGCGGCGTATCGACGGTCGTCCGGTGTGGTTGGACCACGCCATGCCGACGTGGGAGGTCGCGGCCATTCGGGAGCAGGTGTCGCACCTCGATACGTGGATCTCGAATTTTCCGATGCCCGAGGAACACCGAGCGGCGCTGCTCGATCTCCACGCTGGGTATGTGGCAGCGCTGGCGCAGGTCGAGCGGCACGCCGTGGCTACCTTCGGCGAGCGAGTGCATCGCGCTGGGCTCGATGCGCAAGCGCAGGCCAAGGCGCGGTTGGTCGAGGTGTTCACGCTGAACTATCCGCACGTCACGGTGGTGGGGTTCGATCATCCGGACGTGTCCGCCGATGTCGTCGAGGAGATCCTGGGTGGGCTGGATGAGATGTTCACCAGGTTCCCGGACCGGACCAATATCCGCGAACTGCGGATTGATTACACCGACTGGGAGGCCACCAGCCCCAGAACGCACAACTATGCGGACCCCACGGCGGCGGGCCGGACACTCAGTATGCGGTTCAGCCTGCGCGATGCGGCCAACCCGGCACAGACTGTCAAACGTGGAATCCGGTTTCTCGAGTTCGGCTTGAATCCGGTCGGCGACAGGCCGTTTCATCACAACGCCGTGCACGAGTTCGTTCATGCGATCGATGCCGTGGAGGGGCTGTCGAAGAACCTGCAACGGATGCTGTCCCAGATCTGGGGACAGTTGTCGAATCATGGCCTGATCGAGGAGTCCTGGTGGACCTGGCTCACGCGACTGCCGAGGTACGCCTTCGTCAACGAAGCCAAGACGCTACTCAACGATGCGGAGGCGCTCGCTGTCGGGTTCGCCGAGGCGGACATTCACAGCGTGGCGGTCGGTTCGCCGCAATGGGCGATTCATGAGTACGTGACCACCGGTCGGCTGCCGCGGGTCACGCCGGATCTCGAGGTCGATCTCCTGCCGCATGAGGATCATCCGGATTCGGGCGGCCCGAGTGGGCTGATCGGCAGCAGGCCATATGCGGACGATTCGCACTCGGATGCCGCGCGGGGTGCGTGGATCAAGGCGTTGCGACTCGAGCGGGGGATGACGCAGAAACAGCTCGCGCAAGCCGTGGGCCTGACGAATAGCGCGCTGTCCACTATCGAGAGCGGGAAATCGAAGCCACGGCTCGGCAACTTTCAGCGGATCTGCCGGGCACTCGGGCTCGATGGCGAGGCTGTGACCGACGCTATCCGGAGATTCTATCGGGGCGTCGAGGTGGGAACCGCTGTGGCCGCCCATGATTCGCTGGGTAGCTGGGTGGCGGCTCTTCGTAACAGCAAGGGCATGACCAGGGCGGATCTCGCACGCGCAGTCGATATAGCGCCGACGAGCATCACGGAAATAGAGAATGGCGTGTACCCGCTGCCTGGTCTGTTCTTGCGGATTGCGCGCGTTCTGGAGGTAGGGCAGCAAGCGCTGGCGGAGGCGGCTCGCGAGTTCTATCGGGATATCGAGTTCGGTCTCGATCCCGCCGCGCACAACCCGCGGTTGCCCGGAAGTTGGATTGCGGCGTTGCGCTATGACCGGGACATGTCTCAGGCCGAGCTGGCCCGCACCGCGGGCATACCGGAACAATCTGTCGGTCGAATCGAGCGCGGGCACACTCCGAAACTCATGGTCTTCCGTCAGATCTGCCGGGCGCTGGAAGTTGCGCCGGAAGTACTCGCCGCCGCCTTTCGCCATTTCTATCGAGGTGTCAATCCCGATATCGATCCTGCCGCGCACGATCCCGCGTTACCCGGTAGCTGGTTCATGGCGCTGCGACACGATCAGGGCATGTCCGGAAGCGAGGTTGCGAAGGCGATCGGGTCCAGCTCGGATCTGTCTCATATCGAATCCGGAAGGAACAGGCCGGAATTCGCGCTGTTCCGGCGGATCTGCGACGTCCTGGGGGTCGGTGACGAACTCCTACGGGCCGCCACCCGCTACTTCTATCCAGACCTCGATATCAATCCCCCTCCGCATACATTGCTGGGTGGTTGGATCAAGGAGCTGCGACTCGAGCGCGGGATGACGCAGAAAGAGCTTGCGCGTCGGGCGCGGATGTCCCAGCCCTACATTTCCGCCGTCGAACTCGGAACGCGTTTTCCGCCGGTGCGAAGATTGCGGCAGCTCTGTGGGGCGTTGGGTGTGGGTGGTGATGTGTTGCTGGAGGCGGTCGAGCAATTCTATGCGGGTCGCTATGAGCGTTCCGGTGACCGGGAGGAAGTAGCTCTTTTCCATCGATATGTGGTCAGCCGGGTGGGTTCATCTGAGGAGAAGACGATCCGGGACGAGATTTGCGCCACGGTTGCGTGGGTTCCGGATGCGTTGGCGCGGCGTGAATCTCCAGATATCCGCGATGAGGCGGTGCAGGCCGCGTGGATGGGAATTCTGAGCGCGATCGACAGCCACGTCCCCTCGGCGTCGTTCACCGCCCATGCCTGGGGCGGCGGTAGGAGAGCAATTCTCCGATACCATCTCGCGCGCGCGTTCCCGGATCTCGACAATCCCACCCTGAAGAAAGTCAGCACAGTAAGAGCGCAGATCGACCGGATGGTTGCCGCGGGCGAGGTACACGACGATGCGGCGATTGCGCGCGCGGTGAGTTACCCGGTGGCCGATGTCGTATTGGCGCGGGAGATTCTGGCTCGGCCCGCCGCGCAATTGAATGCGCCGGTCCAGGGCAAAGACGGACAGCTGAGTCGAGACGTAGCCGATCCGGCTGCTACTACAGGGTTTTCCGATACCGATTTCGTGACGACAGTTCGCGCTGCGCTGGCGGATTTGGCTGAACCTGATACCGCTGAGCGGTTGGTGATGCTGCATCTGGTGGAGGGTGAGCCGTTGGCCGACGTGGCCGCGCGGTTGGGGTTGACGGTCGCGTCGGCGGGTGAGGTTCTCGCCGAGTGTGTCGCGCGGCTACGTTCTGTGTTCGATCCGCACGGTTCCGCCGAGGTGACCGCGAGCGAACAGGATCCGATACCGGGGGACCAGATGAAGGCTGAGCCGGATCAGCCGACAATACGCGGCAGCGATGCCGAACCGGATGGCACCGACAGCCGACGGATCGGGGGTGAAGGTGGAGGTCCGAGTGATCTGATCGGTAGCAGGCCATATGAGGACGATTCGCACTCGGATGCTGCGCGGATCAAGGCGTTGCGGCTCGAGCGGGATCCGGCCACGCTCACTCCGACGGGCGAGGTGGTGGCGGCGCAGGATCAGCTGCCGGTACGGAGCACTGATCCCGGGCCGGGCGAGGGCGGGCCGACCCCGGGTGGCCTCAGCGGCAACCGACCGGTGGGGGGTGAGCGCGGTTTCGTCGGCAGCAGGCCGTTCGAGGATTCGCCTGGTGAGCGTGCGTTCGCTGGTCCCGGCTTCGAGGAGTTGGTGCTGGCGGGCCTGGATTCCGGTATCGCGGAACGGTTCGTGGTGGAGGATGCGCCGGGGCTGAAGGTCGAGGAGGTAACGTTCCGCAACGGCTTGCGGGTGTTCGCGGAGAGGTATCCCGATCCGATAAAAGCGGATATCCAGGTGTTGCAGGCCAAGGTCGCCGCAGTCATGGGTGCTCCGGTCGCCCACGCGATGCTGAACCTGGACGACGACCGCGTTTATCGGGAACTCACGCCCCACGGGCGCCCCGGGCACAGCTTCGATGTCCTGCCCCCGGAGATTCTGGACTCGTCCTCGGCCGTGCTACTCGGCCTGTTCGATGCAGTGACCAGGACGAATCGGACCGGGCAAGAGTGGAGTATGGGTCCGGACGACGATGTGATGGGCGGGCGCGCCCGATCCGACGTCGACGCTACGCCGACCGGTGTGTTCGCGGCGAAATTCGTAAAACGGATCGATGGCCGTGACGTGTGGTTGGACAACGCCCTGCCGAGCTGGGCGGTCGAGGACATTCGCGAGCGGGTGACCTACCTCGAATCGTGGATCGAAAGCTATCCGGCTTCCGAGAAACACCGAGATGTGCTGCTCGACATCCACCGCGGGTACTTGGCGGCGCTGGCACAGATCGAACGGCACGCCGTGCCCACCCCGTGGGACATGTTGCATCGTGCGGGGCTCAACGACGAATGGGGCGATGACGATGCGGAGGCCAAGGCGCGGTTGGTCGAGGTGTTCAACCTGAAGTATCCGTATCTCACGATGGTGGGGTTCGACCATCCGCATGTGCGCGCCCATGTCGTCGAGGAGATCCTCGGTGGGCTGGACGAGATGTTCACCAGGTTCCCTGGCCGGACCAATATCCGGGAATTGCGGATCGATTACCTCGGCGATCCGAAAGCCAGTGCCAGAACGTCTTGGCATGTAGATCGCGTAGTGGCGGCGGGTCGAACCCAGCGGATTCATTTCAGCCTGCACCATGCGGCCAGGCCGGAGCCGTTTGTGGAATTGGGCATCCGATCGCGTGAGGACGGGATCAATCCGATCGGCGATAGACCATTCCACCACGATGCCGTCCACGAATTCATCCATGCGATCGATGCCAAGGAGGGGCTCTCGGAGAACCTTAGACAGGTGCTGGGGCGGACCTATTCACAGTTGTCGAGGCTCGGCTTGGTCGACGAGCACTGGTGGACCTGGTTCGCTCGGCTACCGCGGTACGCTTTCGGTAACGAAGCCAAGACCGTATTCGACGACGGCGAGGCGCTTGCTGTCGGGTTCGCTGAGGCCGACATTCATGGTGTGCCGGTCGGTTCACCGCAGTGGGCGATTCACGAGTACGTGACCACCGGGCGTCCGCCGCAGGTCACGCCGGACCTCGAGGTCGATCTTCCACCGTATGTCGATCGTCCGGTCTCGGACCGTGCGCGTGGTCTGATCGGCAGCAGGCCACATGAGGACGATTCGCGGCCGGACCTCGAGCGTGGATCCGCGCATGCGATGGCGAGCGAACAGAGCCCGGCACCGCGGACACCATGGACCACGCGAGCCGAGCCGGATCAACCACCCGCGCGAAGCGGCGATACGGAGCCGGGCGAAGGCAGCCCGAAACCGGGCGGCCGCGTCGGCAACCGACCGGCGGCGGACGAGGGCGGTCCGCGCGGGCTGATCGGTAGCAGGCCGTTCGAGGATTCGCCTGGGGAGCGCGCGTTCGCTGGTCCCGGTTTCGAGGAGTTGGTGCTGGCCGGACTGAATTCCGGTATGGCCGAACGCTTTGTGGTAGAGGGGGCGCCAGGGATTCGGGTCGAGGAGGTGATGTTCGACAATGGCCTGCGGGTGTTCATGGAAACCTATGCCGATCCGATAGACGCTCTTGTGCAGGTGTTGCAGACCGAGGTCGCCGCCATCATGGGTGCTCCGGTCGCCCACGCGATGCTGAACCTGGAAGATGACCGCATTTATCGGGAGCTCACCCCGGGGCGGCCGGGGGACAGTGTCGAGGGTGTGGACCCGGAGGTTCTCGGCTCGTCCTCGGCCACAATGCTCGGCCTATTCGATGCGGTGACCAGGACTCACCGCACGGCGCGCGAGTGGAGTGTGGCCGACAACCAGGTGATGGGCGGACGTGCCCGATCCGACGTCGACGCGACGCCCGCCGGTGTGTTCGCGTCATCGTTCGTGCGGCGGGTCGACGGCCGTGAGGTGTGGCTGGACCACGCTATGCCGACGTGGGATGTCGCGGCCATTCGAGAGGCGGTGTCCTACCTCGAAGAGTGGATCTCGAATTTTCCGATGCCCAAGCAACATCGAGAGGTGCTATTCGATATCCATGGTAGGTATATGGCGGCGTTGGCGCAGGTTGAGCGACATGCCGGGCTTACCTGGGGCGAGATAACGCATCGCGCGGGGCTCGATAAAGCGGCGCGGGCCAAGGCGCGGTTGGTCGAGGCATTCACCCTCATGTATCCGCATGTGGCTATGGCCGGATTCGATCATCCGGATGTGCCCGCTCATGTTGTCGAGGAGATTCTCGGTGGGTTGGATGAGATGCTCACCAGGTTCCCGGGCCGAACCAACATTCGCGAACTGCGCATCGACTACACCGACTCCGAGGGCACCAGCGCCAGAACGTCCTACGATGCGGACCCCGCGACGGCGGGTCGGAGCATGCAGTTCAGCCTGCGCGATGCGGCCAGGCCGACAGAGGCTGTCGAACGCGGGATCCGGTTGCTCGAGTTCGGCTTGAATCCGGTCGGCGACAGGCCATTTCATCACGACGCCGTGCACGAGTTCGTGCACGCGATCGACGCCATGGAGGGGCTGTCGAAAAATCTGCAACAAGTGCTCTCGCAGACCCATTCACAGCTGTCGAGTCTCGGCCTGATCGACGAGCACTGGTGGACCTGGTTCGCTCGACTGCCGGAGTACGCCTTCGGTAACGAAGCCAAGACCGTATTCAACGACCTGGAAGCGCTCGCTGTCGGGTTCGCGGAGGCGGACATTCATGGCGCGGCGGTCGGGTCGCCGCAGTGGGCGATCCACGAGTACGTGACCACGGGGCGTCCGCCGCGGGTCACGCCGGATCTCGAGGTCGATCTGCCCGCACCTGTAGAGCCGGATCCGGATGGTTCGAGTGGACTGATCGGCAGCAGGCCACACGAACACGACGAGACCCCACGGCAACCCACACCTGGACGGACGACGCCCTGGTCGCGGAAGGGAATCGACGAACCACACCCAGCCCACCAACACCGCGCATATCCGTCGCCCATCCCCGAGCGGCCCGCCGACAATCCGCCGAGCACGTTCCAGCTCACCCTGCGCGAGACCAACGTTCTCGCTCGGGTGCAACAGGGTATGAGACACGAGGAGGTAGCGGCGGCACTGGATATTTCCGTGCTCGATGTGCAGGCGAACCTGGCCAGTCTCCGCCGCAAGATCAGAAATGAGCAGGCACGGCAGGTTGCGGCACGCCAACTTGGCGACCTGCCGTCCACGACATCGGAGTTCGACCGTTTCCGAGCGGCCATGTACGCCGCCTTGATGAGTGCCGACCAGCCGGATCCGCGACAACTGCTGGCCGAGGCAAGCCCAGAGCAGATGGAATCCGCTGTCCAAGGGCTCAGTTCGACTCATCGAGGGGCGCTACACCAGCTGCGAGTGGGAGCGGGTACACCAATGATCCGCAGTATGGCGCTCATCGCGGCTCAGCGATGGGTGAGCACCGTTGCGGCCGCACACCACCGGTCCATGGCGCTGTGGGCCACAGCGCTGGCCGAGGCCAGTCCCGCTGACTTGCACACAGCGCTCGACCAACTCACCGCCGCCGAACGCCAACTCCTGGTCAACCGGTTCGCACCGACGACGTCGCCTGCCACCTTCGAACCCGACGGTTCCGTGCGCGCCTTGCGTGCGGTCGACATCGTCCGGCACGTCGCGGGGTGGATCGCGACCCGTGCGGGAACTCCGGCCGTAGACGAAAACGGTATCGACGAGAGCGGATTCCAGCGCGGACCCCATCTCGCGGAATACGAAACGTACACGGCGGACGAATGTCTGGACGCGGTCTTGAATTGGATGGACCGGCAGGACCCACCGGAGTCGGGCAAACGGTCCAGGCGGGTCCGTCGAGGTTCCTCGTCGGCGACTGCGGATCGATCCGACGGCCGATTGCACCAGGACGGGCTGTCTGCTGACGAGCCAGGTGTAGGCGGCCCCATCGTCCCCGGCGGCACCCATCCAGCGACCGCCTCGTCCGAGGAACCAGGGCATCCGGAGGACTCCGTGCCCGACGATGCGAGCGGCTACTGGCGCTCGTTGCCTGCGGATCACGGTTTCGAGGACGAACAGCGGCAGCTGGCCGACGAGGCGCTACGTGCCGGCGGCTTCGACAACGCGGATAGGTTGCTGCGTTGGGGGTATCGCCTGCCAGCGTGGTCCGCACGACGCCGCGCGACCGAGAACGGCGAGTGGTGGAACTCGCTGGGCGACCCCGCCGAACCAGGTGCGTTGAGCGCTGCGCAACAGGCACTCATCCAGGTCTACCCACACCCGATCGGCAACGCCGACGGCCTTCCCGCCACGATCCGCGACCACGCCAACCGGCTGTCGATCAGCCGCGATCTCGGCGAGTTCCTAGCCCGCAAGCCAGCGGACCAGAGGCTGCTCAACTGGACGCGGACCGGCCTCACCGACCCTGAGAGGAAGCAGCTCGGCAACCTGGTCCGCACCCGAAATCACTTGCGAGAGTTGGACCGACAGGCCACGAAGGTACCGGGCAGTCCGCCGGTGCATGTCCTGTCCTACGACTCGACCGCCTTCCACGGCAAAGGGAAGGCCGTTGTCGCGCTCGGCAATGTGGACACCGCGCACACGGTGAACTGGCATGTGCCCGGGACGAATACGACGTCTTCCTCGTTGGCCTACCAGTTCAAGCCGCTGCGTAACCTGTATGAGGAAACGCTGCGGGTAGATCCGTCGCTCGAGCTGGCGTCGATCATCTGGATCGGATACGACGCGCCGGCCGGGCCGGTGAAGACCGGTTATGCGAAGGCCGCCTTCCGGCGCCGCGCACGCGTGGGCGGGGACCGGTTGCTGTGTGACATCGCGGCATTCCATGCCACCAGAACTCTGGCCGGGACCGCCGCTGCTGATCGGCTTGCCATCCGGCTGTACGGGCACAGCTACGGTTCGGTCACGATGTTCTATGCGGGCAGGTACGGCAGGTTCGCCGGCTTGGTCCGCTCGGCAATCGCCGCGGGCTCGCCAGGAGCGGCCTCGGTTCGCCATGCCGCAGAGCTGGGCATCGGCGCCGACAATGTCTATGTCGCCGCATCGTGGCGCGATCTGGTGACCATGTTCGGAGCGGACGAGCCCGGCGCGTGGAGCCGCCTCAACCCGTGGCTCGGCCTCGGCATCGACCCCGCCACTGAGGCATTCGGCGGCAAACGTATTCCCGCCGAGTTCCCCGACTCGCCGAACTTCGCCGGCGTCGAGGCCACGCATCAGGGCTATCTGCACCGCGATCCGGCGACCGGGCTGCCCACCGATGCGCTGGCCAACGTCGCGCAAATCACCGCAGGACGCGGCGACACCGTCGCTTCGGTGGATCGCCGTCGAGCTGGCGGCAGGGTGGTCGCGCGACCCATCGACTCCGAGCGCGGGCGATACGCCGACGGCAACGGCGATCGAGATATCGACTGAGGTGGCCGTAGGGGGAGAACCCGGAACGGCCGGTCAGGGTGCTGGTGTGGTCCGGGACCGATGGTCACCGCTTGGCCGGGGATATGGCGGCACTGTGCGGCGATGTGGTTACGGGCGCCCGGCTCCGTCCGGGACGGCAGTTGGTCGTGCGCGGGAGGGCGGCGCAAACTCGCCAGACATCGCGCCGCTCTAGAGGCCGGTGCGGACCCCACGATGGTCGCCGAGTGGAGCAGCGACATACACCGCGAACGGACCGTCCTGGCCGCTCAACTTACCGCCGCGACGAATCACGCCGTCCCCGCTCAACGAATGAGCCGCGACGAAATCCGTCAACTGGTCGATGCACTCGGTGGAATCCTGGCGATCCTGCGGGCTGCCGACCCCGGCGACAAGCTGGAGGTATACCGCGAACTAGGGCTGAAACTCACCTACAACCACTACGACCACGCGGTTACGGCCGAGACGAACCCACGGCCAGGTGTTGGCGTACTGTCTGTGTCCGGAGAGGGTATCGACCAGTACGCCAACCTCCTGCAACACCGAAAACTGCTAGTCATCGGCAAATAGCGGGGGCGTGACGGTTCTGGTCCGGTTGTCGCAGGCTCGTGTTTCTGGCGGGGCGTGTCGAGTATGGTACGGAGTCT
This sequence comes from Nocardia sp. NPDC050412, assembly GCF_044458825.1. Taxonomy (NCBI): domain Bacteria; kingdom Bacillati; phylum Actinomycetota; class Actinomycetes; order Mycobacteriales; family Nocardiaceae; genus Nocardia; species Nocardia sp. NPDC050412. Next base: position 130,630 of record NZ_JBITIJ010000015.1, on the reverse strand, counting down.
CGACTCCATTCTGTTCCCGCTCGTCGTTCTGATCGCCTATCGCTCCTTCGGGCCGCATCTTGAATGTCCGAATCGCGTTCTGTACGAGTGTGTTGGGGTACCGGATGCGTGCACGCTGCCCACCGCTGAGCAACCGATCCGGGTCGCGGAGTTCGACAGGTTCTTCGCCGAGTCGGTGAGCCGCCGGCCGGACCGGACGCGGCTGGATCTGCTGGTGGCCGTCGACGCCGAACCGGCCGGTGGTGATCTGGCCGTCCGGGAAACGGGCTGCTGTTCATTCTTCACCTTCGCCTTCGACACCACCGATCCGGGGCCAGTGATGTGTGTCGAGGTCCCCGGCACCTACGTGGCCGACATCGTGGCGCGGCTATTCGTCATTCCCGGTAGAGATCTGAACGCGGTGCGCGCAACCGCCCGGCGGGACATCGCGGCTTACCTGAACGTGCCGGTATACGCGGATTTCACCGCTAGCTGGGCCGGGGCGAACAATTGGAGCCGATGTGGCGGGCATGGCGGGCCGGTGATCGCGCGGGCCGCAATACCCGACGAGCTCATAGACGAACTATTCCTTTACGGTACTTCTACTCAAATCGCTACTCGCATAAGGGATTACGTCGAAGCTATCGTTACCATACGGGTCCTCGCGATCATGCCGGCCGCCAGAGAAATGCCTCCCTCATCCATTGCAGAAATAGGACGTGCGTACATCGGCGATAGCTGATTGGCCGCCAGCAGATCCGATTACTGGCAGCGATAGTCACGCCTCGGCCCTACCGCCGATGCTGCAGGGATACGCTATTAACGAAGAGTTAACGCGCGTTGCCCAGTGCAAGGGACGTGCCGGCGGATGGTACACAGCCGATGGCCGAGGATGATCCTTTTCGGACAGTCCGTGACGGCTTCGAGCTGGTCACGGAGGAGTTGAGCGCGGCCGGGTTCGCCGACGCAGAGGAGATCGGGCGGGGTGGTTTCGGTGTGGTATTTCGGTGCACGCAGGCGGAGCTGGACCGAACGGTGGCGGTGAAGATCCTGACCGCCGAGCTGGATACCCAGAATCGGGCGCGGTTTTTCCGGGAGCAGCAAGCGATGGGCCGGCTGACCGGGCATCCGAATATCGTCACCATGCTGCACGCGGGTACCACCGAGCAGGGGCGCCCGTTTCTGGTTATGCCATACCACCCGTTGGGTTCTCTGGATACGCAAATCCGAGAGCACGGTCCGTTGTGGCTCGAGGCCGTGTTGTGGATCGGGGTGAAGATCGCCGGGGCGCTCGAGAGCGCGCATCGGTTGGGCATTGTGCATCGCGATGTGAAGCCGGGAAATGTTCTGCTGACCGACTATGGCGAGCCGGCGTTGACCGATTTCGGTATCGCGCGGATCTCCGGGGGGTTTCAGACAGAATCGGGGATCTTGACCGGGTCGCCGGCATTCACCGCCCCCGAGGTGCTCGAGGGCGAGGCTCCCACTTCCGCCACGGATGTCTATGGGTTGGGCGCCACCATGTTTTGCGCATTGACCGGCCATGCGGCCTTCGAGCGGCGCAGCGGGGAGAACGTGGTGACCCAGTTCCTGCGGGTCTCCACGCAGCCGGTGCCGGACCTGCGTGAGAGCGGCATTGCCGAGGACGTGTCCGCGGTGGTGGCGACGGCGATGAGCCGGGATCCGAAGCAAAGGCCGTCGGTGGCGGCGCTCGGGGAGGCCATCCGGCAGGCACAGCGCCGCCACGGCTTCGCGGTCGAGGAGATGGCGCTGCAGGCCGAACCGAGCCTGCAGCATCGAGGTCGGAAGTCGCCGCCGCAGGGATGGTGCCCGCCTGCGGTACCGCCGTTGGATCACCGCGGCGCTGGTATTTTGCCGCTCGAGTTGACCAGTTTCGTCGACCGCCGCACCGAGGTGGCGGAGGTGAAGAATTTACTGGCCTCGTTGCGGCTGGTGACGTTGACCGGGATCGGCGGGGTCGGCAAGACACGGCTGGCGCTGCGGGCGGCTTCTACGGTGCGCCGGGAGTTCGCCGACGGGGTGTGGCTGGTCGGGTTGGCCGACGTGTCCGACCCTGCGCTGCTGGTCGTGGTGGTGGCAGGTGCCTTGGGTTTGCGCGATGAGTCGGCGCGGCCGCTGCGGGAGGTGGTGGTCGAGTTTTTGTCCGGCCGGGAGTCGCTGCTGGTGCTGGACAATTGCGAGCAAGTGGCGGCGGCGGTGGCCGAGCTGGTCGAGACGTGGCTACGGTCCTGTCCGAATTTGCAGATTCTGGCAACGAGCCGCGAACCGCTGGACATTGCCGGGGAGGTGGTGTTGCGGGTGTCGCCGCTACCGGTGCCGGACCCGGATGGGGAGGTGTCGGGGCGGGGAGTTGCCCGCTATGAAGCGGTGACTCTGTTCTCCGACCGCGCGACCGCGGTGGTGCCGGGGTTCGAGCTCACGGAGGACAACAAGGCCACCGTGGCTCGGATTTGCGCCCGGCTGGACGGTCTGCCGTTGGCGATCGAGCTCGCGGCGGCCCGGGTGCGCACGATGTCGCCCGAGCAGATCCTGCAGCGCCTCGACGACCGGTACACGCTGCTCACCCGCGCCAGCCGTACCGCGCCGACGCGGCAGCAGACCCTGCGCTGGTGTGTGGACTGGAGCTATGCCTTGTGCACCCCGTCCGAGCAGCGGCTGTGGTCTCGGTTGTCGGTGTTCGCCGGCGGTTTCGAACTCGACGCCGCCGAAGATGTCTGTGGTGCCGATCTGGCGGCGGACAGTCCCCTGGATGTGTTGTCCTCGCTGGTGGACAAGTCGATCCTGATCCGGGTCGAGGACAAGGGGGTGGTGCGGTTTCGGATGCTGGAGACGTTGCGGGACTATGGTCGGCAGAAGCTGCAGGAGGTCGGCGAATACGCTGATATGTGTGGTCGGCATCGTGACTGGTACCAACGGTTGGCGCTGGACGCGGAGTCGGGCTGGATCAGTGACCGGCAGCCCTACTGGCTGGCCAGGCTCGAGCGTGAGCAACCGAATCTGCGCGAATCGCTCGAATACTGCCTGGCCGAGGACAGTGAGCAGGCGGCCGAAGCCGGGTTGCGGATCACCAGCGCGCTCTTTATGTTCTGGAGTTTCCGCGGCAAATACGGCGAGGCTCGATCCTGGATCGAGCGGGTGCTCACCCATCCCGCCCGACAGTCCATACCCGACCGTGTCAAAGCGCTGTACGTCGGCTGTGCCCTGGCTGCGATGCACGGCGACTTGGAGGCGGGCGCCACCTTGCTCGAGCAGGGGCGGGTGCTCGCCGAACAGGCTCCAACCCCGATGACCCAGGCGCTGATCACCTATGGCGCCGGCGTCCTGGAGTTCTATCGCGGTGAGCTTGCCGCGGCTTCCACCTCGTTCGAACGAGCCGCCGAGATCTTCCGCTCCGATCGGAGTGGATACCTCTACGTTGCTGTTCTGACCGGGCTCGGTTGGGTTCATGAAATGGCCGGCGACGCAAAACGGTCGGTGGAGTATCACCGGCAAGTGCTCTCGATTACCGAGGCGTGCGGCGAATCGCTGTTCCGGGCCTCCGCGCTACGCGACATAGGTATTGCCGCCTGGCTGGAAGGTGACTGGTCCAGGGCGATCGAGCTGGTCGAAAATTCCTTGCGAATCAACCGCCGGATGGGCAGCCCCGTCAATGCGGCGTTGAGTCTCGACCCGCTGGCCTGGATAGCTGTCGACAGCGGTGACACTGAGCGTGCGGCAGTGCTGCTCGGGGCTGTGCAGGAACTGTGGCGGTCCGTGGGGAACCCTGCGAGCATTGTCCCGATGCCGCAGTATCACGACGAATGTGTGCGACTAGCGCGCTCCGCCCTCGGGTCACGTGGATACGATTCGGCCATTCGGCGCGGCCAAGCGATGGGCATGGACGAAGCCGTGTCTTATGCCCTCGGTGAGCAGTTCATCGACACGTCGCATACGTCGGGTCCGTGGGTACCTCTGACCCGGCGCGAGCGGCAGGTCGCAGATCTCATCGCCGAAGGGCTCACCAACAAGCAGATCGCCGCCAAACTGGTAATCTCGCAACGCACCGCGCAGGGCCATGTGGAACACATCCTCACCAAACTCGGATTCACCTCCCGCACCCAGATCGCAGCCTGGATCGCAGAGGGCACCGAGCGACGGATTCCACGACCGTCCTGATCATTCGAGGAGTTGGCCGCGATCCTCACCCCAGGAACCAGCGTGTAATTGTCGCGAGTCAATGTCAGGCTGGGGGAATCCCGCTGCAACCCCGGTCGCGGTGTGGTGCCCGAACTCGGAACTGTTGGGGCCGAGCTCGAGGTATCCGAGCGCAATGAGCGAATCGAATCCGTCGCCCAACATGCCGGTATACCCCGTCGCGACCGGACCGATCTGTTGGCCCGGCGTCGTGACTTTCCGGCCTTCGGTCACGTAGTCGTCGGGCATCGGTCTACTACTCCGTTGGATATGCGCCGAGATCGCCGGGCCCAGTGGATGAATTCTTGTGTCGGACAGGAGGTTTGCGGATGGCGTCGTTTGATCGACAACGCGAAGAGCTACGGTCACGCACGCATCGCCGAAATGAACCAGCAGCTCGCCGAGAACCTCGACCGTATGATCGGGGAGCTGGGAGACGGCCGGGACCAGATCGAGGGGGCCGCGGATGCCGGCTGACAACTCTCACCTGATCGTTGCCTCAGCCCGTGGACGAGCTGCGGCAACCCGCCGACACGCGACCGCCGCTCTGCGGCGGATGGACGCCGCCAGCAGCCCGATCACCTTCGGGACCCTCGCCCGTGAAGCGGGCGTCTCCAGGTCTTCGCTCTATAACCAGCCCGACCTGAAAGCTGAGATCGAGCGGCTTCGAGTCGGTCGCCGTCCCGCGTCTGCGACCCGGACGATCCCAGATCGGCAACGGGCGTCCGACACCTCGCTGCTGCAACGTCTGGAGGCTGCCACCGAACGCAATCGTCGACTGGAGGCCGAGAACGGGGAACAATGGCTGCCGGGTGACGGCACAAACGCCCAAGAGGCTCAGAAATTCTCGGCGACGTGCTTGCCGAGATCGAGTTCGACTCCCTGAGGCTGCTGCAAGCCGCGTTCGGACAGGCTGCGCACGCGATCCGCGTTCTCCGGACGCCCTGGGGCCTGGACCGTCTAGCTGAGTTTACTACCACCCGCCAGATGGCACGTACGCCTGCCGTGCGGGAGCAGGCGGCTCGGGCAGGTTCTGTCGCGGGATGACGGTGTGCATCACGTGCGAGATCCCGCACAGGCAAAGGGGCGCGGCAGGTGAGCAGAAACAACCGTGCGTCCCCTCGCGGACCGGGCTGATTGCACGCCGGGGCATGTGACGACGAGACGGGCTGCCATACGACCGGCGAACCAGACCGGTCAAGGAGGCGCAGCCGGGGACATCCGCAGCGGACGCCGGACATAGACGGCGCTGCGGGACCAGCGGCCGGCCAGCCGTCAGGTGCGGCGGCCGCCGGCGAAGGCCGCCTGCTCCGAATTGCATGGAGCGGGCCGCAAGGCCTGCCTCGTTCGTTCGCGTCCGGTCATGGAGCCTGGAGGGTCGCGTCTGATCTGAAAGCTGCGCTACTTCCGGCCGGGGGAGGCGGCCGTCGGAATCAGTGCCATGGAGCTTTCGTCGACTTCGTTTCCGTCATCGTCGATGAACCCGACATGCACCGGTCGTTCGGTGCCCGCGACCCGGCGCAGGATGCTCGGCCCGTCCGGCCACGGCAGGTGCTTGTCGCCCCATTGCTGCAGGGCCAGCAGGACGACGAGGAGTTCCCGGCCGGCATCCGTGAGCACGTACGAGAAGCGAGCCCGCTCTCCCGGTTCCCGGTAGGGCACCTTCTCCATCACGCCGTATGCGACCAGCGTGTTCAGGCGTGCGGTGAGAACGTCCGGCGCCACACCGAGCCCGCTGCGGAACTCCGAGAATCGGCTCGACCCCGCCACGGCCTCGCGCAGGATCAGAAACGTCCAGCGCTCGCCCAGCACCTCCAGACTGCGGGCGATAGCGCAACTGTCATTCGGAATCCTGCCCATGCCGCAAGCCTACCCTGAGTTGACCATTCCAACTCAGAGGGTCTAAGTTGGAAAATCCTATCCAGCAGGGAGTGCTCTTATGCAGATCGAAGGACAGACCGCACTGGTCACCGGGGCGAACCGCGGCCTGGGACGTCACCTGGCAAAGCAGTTGCGCGACCGGGGCGCGACCGTCTACGCAGCAGCCCGCAATCCCGCAGCCGTCGACCTCGACGGCGTGAAGCCGATCGCCCTCGACGTGACCGACCCCGCCTCCATCGCCGCCGCGGCAGAGACGGCCAGCGACGTGTCGATCCTGGTCAACAACGCCGGTTCGGCCACCTACGCGTCGCTGCTGACGGGCGACTTGACGGACATCCGCCTGGAGATCGACACCCACTACCTCGGCACCTTGGCGGTCACCCGGGCATTCGCCCCCCAGCTCGGCTCTCACGAGAGCAGCGCGGTGCTGAACATCCTGTCGGTCGCCTCCTGGATCAACCACCCCGAGTTCGGTGCCTACTGCGCCGCCAAGTCGGCCTCCTGGTCGATGACGAACGGGCTGCGCCAGGAACTCGCCCCGCAGGGCACCCGGGTCTCGGCGCTGCACGTCGGGTACATGGACACCGACATGACCGCCGGCCTCGACGCGCCGAAGGCCGACCCAGCCGACATCGCGCGCATCGCCCTCGACGGTGTCGCCGCCGGCACCCTCGAGATCATCGCCGACGAGACGAGCAAGACCGTGCTCGCGGGTCTGTCCGGAGGCATCGGCGCGCTCTACCCGCAGTTCGGGACGGGGAAATTCACGCCCGCTTACGTCATCGTCAACTTCGATGTGCTCGACGAGCAGGCCGGCTTGGCCTACGCGGCCGTGGCCCAGCAGTCCATCCTCAACCACGGCGGCCATTACCTGGTCGCGGGACCCGCGCCCAAGCCCGTCGAAGGCACCTGGGACTCCTCCGGGTTCGTGGTCATCGAGTTTCCCGACATGGACCGGATCCGGGAGTGGTACGACTCCGCCGAGTACCGGCGGGCCCGGGAGATACGAAAGGACAAGGCCCGGGTGGCCATGCTGTTCGCCGAGGGCGCACCGCCCGAGGGCTTCTCCCGCCCGGCCTAGCCGTGCCGCTGGTGCAGTTGGACGCGCGGGTCCGCAACGAGAAACGGCGGGCGCCCGCCTGTCAATGGCCACTTTCAGGTGGAAACACGTCAGGGTGGACACGGGTACTGGCGTGATGTTCTCACGCCGCCGGTGATCACCAGAAATCCTGTGCGCCACTGGCGAACAGACCGATCTGATGGCCCGGGGTCGTGACTTTCCGGCCTCCAGTCACGTGGCCCTCGGGCATCGGTCTGCTCCGTTGGTTGTGCGCCGAGATCGCCTCGCCCAGTGGATATCCTTGTGTCGGACAGGAGGTTTGCGGATGGCGTCAAGCGAGGTTCCACTCGGCGATGATGCCGTCGACATCGTGCTCACCGAGCAGTGGGCCGCGCCCGTAGACCCGGCTGGGTGTGCGGGTCAGTTTGATGGGCTGACCGGCGACGGTAACCGGGGTGTCGCTGCCGGGTTGTTCGATCGGTACGAGCATTTCCCGCGCGGCGGTGTGCGGGTCGGCGTAGATGTCGGCGATCGAATTCACGGGACCGATCGGCACCTTCCCGCCGAGGGCGTCGACGACCTCTTTCGTCGTCGTAGTGGCGAGCCACTCTTCCAAGGCGGACCTGACCTCGATACGGTGGCGAACCCGAGCTGAATTGGACGTGTACCGCGCGTCGACGGCCATTTCCGGGCGACCCATAGCTTCGCAGATGATGGGCCATTGTTTGTCGTTGGCGGCCAATGCGATCCAACCGTCGGCGGTGGGCAGAATGTCGAACGGGCACAGCAGCGGATGCGTATTGCCTTGTGGCGCAGGGACGTTACCAGTGTAGGAGTACTGGTAGACGGTGCGTTCACACATCGATAGCACAGCGTCGTACATGGCGACGTCCATGAACTGTCCCTCGCCGGTCCGGCGCGCGTGATGCAGTGCGGCCAGAATGCCCACGGCCAGCAGTGTGGCCGGGAACAGGTCTCCGATGCCGGGGCCGGACTTGATCGGTGTTCCGTCGGGCGTGCCGGTGACTCCTAGGAATCCGCCCATCGCTTGGGCGACCACGTCGAATGCGGGCCAGCTCCTGTAGGGGCTGTCGCCGGTACGCGGATCTCCGAATCCGCGCAGGGTCGCGTAGACCAGCCTTGGATTCTCCTGCTGGAGAACTTCGTAGCCGAGCCCGAGCCGGTCCATGACCCCGGCGGCGTAGTTCTCGACGACGACGTCGGCGACGCGCACCAGTTCGAGGAGCTTGCCCTTGCCCTCTTCGGTCTTGAGGTCGAGCACGACACTGCGTTTTCCTCGGTTGACCGACTGGAAATATCCGGCCAGGCCGTCCCGGGAGTCACCCTCCCGGTACGGCCCGACCGTCCGAGTGGTGTCGCCCTGTGGAGGTTCGACCTTCACCACCTGCGCGCCGAGATCGGTCAACAGCATGGTCGCGTACGGGCCGGCCAGCATGGCCGTCAGATCGACGACCCGCACGTCTTCGAGCGGTCCTGGCATGACGTTCACCACCTCGGTGTTGATTTCAGTATCGGCCGGATCAGAGCAGCCCGCACAGGCGCGCGCGCTCCAGTGTGGTCTCGAAGACCCGGGTGGTAGCGGCGTCGACCATGATCCCGTTGTAGTTCGCCGCGCCCATTCCCTGCGCCTCGGCGTCCTGGACCGCGGTGACGATCTCGGTCGCGGTCTTGATCTCCGCTTCGGTGGGGGCGAAGACGTCGTTGGCGATGGCGATCTGGCTGGGGTGGATGCACCACTTGCCGACGCCGCCGAGGGTGGCGACCCAGCTCGCGTCGCGGCGGTAGCCCTCGGGGTTGGCGAAGTGGGCGTAGGGGCCGTCGATGGCGTCGATGCCGTTGGCGCGCGCCGCCACGATCATCCGGGTACGGGCGAAGTGCCAGATATCGCCGGGGTAGGCGCCGACCTCGCCCTCATCGGCAACTCCGACGTGACTGGCGCGCACGCCCTGGCTGGCCGACAGGTCGCCGATGCCGAGGATCAGCGCTTCGAGCCGTGGTGAGGCGGCGGCGATCTGCTCGACGCAGGCCAGTGCCTCGGTCTCCTCGATGAGCAGTTCCATGCCGATGCGGCCGACTTCGAGACCCAGCTTGTGCTCCAACTGGGTGAGCAGGTCGTCGACGAACCAGACATCGCGCGGCGACTTCACCTTGGGAACGATGATCACGTCGATGTTGGGGCCCGCACCGGTGACGACTTCGATGATGTCGTCGTGGCACCACTGGGTGTGCACGCCGTTGACACGGTAGGCGCGTACCTTCGTGCCCCAGTCCAGGTCGTTGAGCCCGGCGATGATGTTCGCACGGGCGCCCACCTTCGCGTTCGGCGCCACCGCGTCCTCGAGATCGAGGAAGACCAGGTCGGCGTCGCTGGCGGCGGCCTTGGCGATCATCTTGGGGCTGGTGCCCGGGGTGGACAGTTCGCTGCGGCGCAGGCGATTCGGTCGGGTGGCGGTCATGGTCAGCTCCAATGCTTCTTGCGTTTGATGAGGACAGTTCGCTCGCCTTCGAAGACCACGGTCTCGTCTTGGCGGCGACCCCAGTGTTTGAACCGGATGACGCCTGCGTCGTCGCGATCGGGGGCTTCGGTGGTGGCGAGCACCTCGGTGAAGGCCTCGATGGTGTCGCCGTGGTGTACGGGTGCACGGAACCGCAGTGCGGTGCAACCCAATTCGGCAAGCGCGTGTTCAGCGGTGTCCTGGGATGCCAGGCCGAACACCATGGATGCGGTCAGTAGGCCGAAGACGAGGCGGCCGCCGCCGAGCGGCGAATCCGTCAGGTAGTGCTCATTCCAGTGCCCCTGCGCGGTATTCATCGCCAGCTTGGACAGGTATGCGCCTTCGACCTCGTCGATGGTCGCCGCCCGGGCATGGCGAATGCGCTGACCCACGGCGAAGTCTTCGAACCAGCCGGTGGCCCCGAGTAGATCGGCATCGGATCGGCTCATGATCGGGCCTCTTTCGATAGGAGACGGTCGGTGGATCGTCGAGCTTTGTTCTGCGGCGCAACGTCTTCCGAGGGCCGCCGTGGGCCGCTGCGTTCCAGGGCGGTGGCGGCGCTCACCGCAGCTTCCGTTGCTCGACGAGATTGGTCCGCTTGAAGTCGAGGACCAGTTCACCGCGGTCGTTGTGTGCTTCGGTTCGCCAGGTGACGATGCCGACCCCGGGCCGACTGGCCGAGATCCGTTTGTCCAGCACCTCGGACCGGGCGGTCAGGGTGTCACCGGGGTACACCGGAACGTGGAAGACGCAGTCCTCCACCCCGAGAAACGGCCCCCCTGCCTCGCTGAGGTCTTCCACCGACAGCCCGACGACGGTGCACAGCGCCAGCATCGGATGTACCACGGTCGACGGATGGCCGTAGCTGCGGGCGAATTCGGAGTTCAGATACTGCGGCAGCCAGTTGCAGGTTGCCGTGCAGAACAAGGTGTTGTCGGCTTCGGTCAGGGTTCGGCCCCAGTGGTGGGTCATCTTCTGTCCGACGGTGAAATCTTCGAACTTGTTGCCCTTCGGGGCCAGTGGGAAGGAGGTGAAATCCGGATCGCTCATAGGAGGGTCTCTTCTCGAGTTTCTAGGGTCAGAAGAGCGACACGGTCCAGGTGCTCGGCTTCGTCACCGAGCAATAGACGGTCGACCTTGGCGCGTCGCCAGAACAGATGCGCGTCGTGCTCCCAGGTGAAGCCGATACCGCCGTGGAGCTGGATCAAGGTTTCAGTCACCTCCTCCAGAACACGGGAGCTATAGGCCTTCACCGCCGAGGCGGCCAGTGGCAAGTCCTCGGGGGAGTGATCGGCGGCCCACGCCGCCCACCACATCAGGGAGCGGAGCTGGTCCACATCGACCCAGGCATCGACCAGACGGTGTTTGATCGCCTGGTAGGAGCCGATCGCACGGCCGAAAGTTGTTCGGGTGCGGGCATATTCGACACCGATCTCGACGACGCGATCGGCGGCGCCGAGATCTTCCGCGGCGAGGATCACGGTCGCGATTTGGCGGGCGCGTTCCCACAGCTGTCCGGCATCGGTTCGTAGCACGGTTCGGTCGGTCAGCCGCACCGAGGCCAATCCTCGGGTGGCATCGATCGGTTCGCCGGCGATCGGCTCACCGGTCCCCACGACGAGGGTTGTACCGTCCAGAGCGAGGAATTCGGTCGCGATACGCGCGTCGATCGAGGGCGCCGAGCCTTCCGGTGAGCCGTCGAGCACGGCATACGCGGCCGACCCGTCCGCGAGCGCGGCCAGTCGTTCGGTGTCACCGTCCAGCAGGACGGCGGCCCGCGCCGCGGTGACCAGTGACGGACCGGCCAGCACCCGCCCGGCTTGTTCGGCAACCACCGCGACGTCGAGGATGGACTGCCCGATCCCGCCGGCGGACTCGGGTGCCATGAGCCCATAGAAACCCAGCTGCGCCAGGCTCTTCAGTCCCGGGCGGGCTTCGCCGGGTTCCTTCAGCAGGGCGCGGGCATGAGCGAGGCAGTCCTGCCCTTCGAAGAATTCCTTCGCGGCCGCAGCGAATTCGCGCTGGTTGTCGTCGAGGTCGAAGTTCACGATCGGCCTCCCTTACTTGCCGAGACTGGCTGCGTATCCGTCCGAGGTTCGGGCGGCAGTCCGAGGATTCGCTCGCCGAGGATGTTGCGCAGGACCTCGTCGGTGCCGCCCGCGATGGCCGTGCCGGGCACCGATGCCTGGGCGGTCGGCCACAGCCACTCACCCTTCGAAGTTCGGCCGTAGACGGCCTCCGGACCGAGCAGCCGCACTCCGAGATCGGCGCCGGCGCGCGCGGTGCGCACGGCCGAGAGCTTTCCTGCACTGGCCTCCGGGCCCGGGATCTCGCCGCGTGCAATGGCGGTCAGACGCCGATAGCCGGTGTAGCGCGTCGCCAGCGATTCGACGACGACCCGGCCAAGCGCTTGGCGGGCCAGCACTTGCGTATCGCCGGGCAACCCGGGCAGGCGCTCGCGGGCGTGCTGGATCAGCGCTTCGAGGCGGACACCGACCTCGTTGCCACCACCACCGACAGCCAGGCGTTCATTCATGAGCGTGGTCAGCGCGACCCGCCAGCCATCGTTCACCGCACCGAGCCGCTCGATATCCGGAATCACCACGCCATCGAGGTACACCTCGGTGAATTCATGGTCCCCGTTCATCTGCTCGAGCGGGCGCACCGTCACACCGGGTGCGCGCATGTCGACGACGAACATCGTGAGTCCGCGGTGTTTGGCGACAGTGTGGTCGGTGCGAGCCAGCAGGATGCCGTACGCGGAGTATTGCGCGCGGGTGTTCCACACCTTTTGCCCGTCCACCCGCCACGTGCCGTCCTCCTGCCGGACCGCGGTGGTGCGAAGTGCGGCGAGGTCGCTACCCGAACCGGGCTCGCTGAACAGTTGGCACCACATGTCGTCGGCGCGGAGTAGCCGTCGGATGTAGCGTGCCTTCTGGTCCTCTGTGCCGTGGGCGAGCACGGTGGGTCCGCACATGCCCAGGCCGACGAAGTTGGCGAGGGCCGGGATCGCGGCTAGGGCCAATTCCTGGGTGACGATGGCCTGCTGCATGGCCGTGCCGCCGCGGCCGCCGTACGCGATCGGCCAGGTGACGCCCACATATCCGGCGTCGTAGAGCAGTGCCTGCGTACGGCGTAAGTCGTCGATGTTCTCCACGCCCGGTTCATTGAGGTACTCGCCGTCCCCATGGACCAGCTCATCATGGTGAGCGTTCAAGAATTTCCGGACTTGGCGCCGGTATTCGGCCTCGGCCGGTGTGTCATCGAAATCCACGCGGGATCCTTTCTGGGCGTGTCCCGCCGCTAGATGATGTTCAGCGCGTCCAGCAACGGGACCGCGGCGAGCGAATCCGAGCCGGAGATGATGCAATCCGCCCGCCAGCCACGGCGTTTGGTGCCCCAGGCGATGAAGGCGTCCGCATCCGAGGTCACGATGACGTCGGCGCTGCCGTGCTCCTCGACGACCAATCCGCCCGCGGGGTCGGGCCGGTGCACGGTCCATTCGCTCGCGCCCGGCCCGGTGAACCGGAAGGTGATCGGAACGGTGACGGTGTCGTCGAGTTCATTGCCCTGCATCTGCGGCAAGCCGAGCATCATCCAGACGACCGCAGCGTGCACGATTTCGCCTTCCGGTTCGGGCAGGCTGCGCTGGAGCGGGCCGGCGGGTCCGAGCAGATCGTGGCGGAGATGGCAGTGATAGTCGAACACCTGCGCGTTCGCCAGCGAATGCATCGGGTATACGCCCAGTCCCGGTACCGGAAAGGGTTGGGACGCAGTGGGTTCGGCCTGGAATGAACCCACCAGCTCGACCAGCTTCGGACTGTAGGTGCGGTATTCGTCGACGACTTCATCGACCGACCAGCCGTGGCGACGAGCCACCGCGACGTCGTGCTGGCGTTCCCTGTTCTCGGGCAGCGGGGGAGCGTCGGCAGGCTCCGGCAACGGATCAAGGACGGCTCGCGCACTGGCGCCCAGGTGGGCGATCACATCGCGCACTCGCCAGCCGGCACAGGCGGAGGGCAGCAGCCACTCGTCGGCGCTGAGGCTTTCGAGGACGTCGTCGAGCTGAGTGCGTACGGCCTGCCAAGCGGCCATTGCCTCTGAGGTCATTGGGGACCTACCTCTTCGTAGGGAACTGTTGTGGCGATGTAGGCCCAGACTGACGTAAGCGGGACCATCGGAATCCGATGTGGGCTGGAGCACACCGGAGCGGTTCCATGACTCTACGAAAAAATTATCTAGCTGACAACTTAATTTTCTTCTGCGCAGGTCAGCAAGCCTGAGGAGGTGGGTGATCAGTAGGATGCGGAGATCGAATGGGAATATCGCCCCTCGCAAGCGCAGGTGGCGAGCATGGAGGATCACTGTGGCACGTGTGGATCGCAACCTGCCCACCCCGAAGCAGGCGCGTTCGGAACTGTCGACCAGTCGACTCCTGGACGCGGCGGCGGATCTCATCGCTGAGGGCGGCTACGAGCGCATGACGCTGGCGGCGATCGGCGTCCGCGCGGGCTATAGCCCCGGGCTGGTGACCGCACGGTTCGGTTCGAAGGAAGGGCTGCTGTGGGCGCTGGTTGAACGCATGGTCGTCGACTGGCAGGGTAGGTCGCTGCGTGAGGTCATCGGCGGTACGACCGGTGCGGTCGCGATCCGGGCCATGCTGGCCGAGCTGAAGTCCAGTTGGCTTCGTTCGCCGAACCGGATGCGTGCGCTCTACATCCTGATGTTCGAGGCGTTGCTGCCGGTCCCGCTGCTACAGCAGCGCATGCTCGAACTGCACCGCGATCTGCGAACTTCGGTGCGTGGCGTCATCGAATCGGGTATGGCCGAGGGGACGGTGGGGTCCGACGTCGATGCCCAGGCGGTGGCCCGCCTGGTGGTCGGCGGTCTGCGTGGTGCTGCCTATCAGGCGATGCTCGATCCCGAGGATGTTGCCGTGGATCGAGCCCTCGATGACCTCGGCCTGCTGGTCGATGCGCTGCTGCCGGTAGGTGTAGATCGTGGGGCCGAAAAAATTGGTTAGTCAGCTACAATTTTTTGATGCATATTGAGGTCGAGTCGCTCAACGGGCATCAAGCGCGCTCGCAGCTGTCCACGCGGTTGCTGCTGGAAGCGGCGGGTGAACTGGTCGCCGAAGGCGGGTATGCGAGCATGACCCTGGCCACGGTCGGTGAGCGTGCGGGCTACAGCCGCAGCCTTGCCACCGCGCGGTTCGGTTCCAAGACGAAGTTGCTCGAGGCGCTGGTCGATCGAATCGTCAGGCGTTGGACGATTACGACGATCACGCCTCGGGCCGAAGGTCTTTCGGGGCTCGACGGTTTGATGGTTTTGCTGGAAGGCATCCGGGATCAGTACCGGCTCGACCGCCGATCGTTGCGGGTGCTCTATGCCCTGATGTTCGAAGCGCTGGGGCCTGGCCAGGAGTTGCGGGAGCGCTTTGTCGAGCTGCACCGGGAGACCTGGGAAGTGCTCGCCGGACAGATTCGACGCGGAATCGCCGACGGCTCGATCCGCGCGGCCGTCGATCCGGTGGTGGAAGCGCAGGTCGTCGTTGCGATGTTGCGCGGGGTCGGCTACCAGTGGAGGTTGGACCCCGAAGCATTCGATCCGGTGCCGCCGCTCGACCATATGATCGAGACGACGCGAACCCGGCTCGGCGCCGCTCGCCTGGGTGCGTAGCCGGTCGGCGAGCTGGATGCGGCGGTGGGCTGCGGATCCATGCCCGGTGTCGAATCGGTGACGGTCACCGTGTCCTGACCGATTGATGAGTGGACCGGTTCCGCAGCCGCGAGCCCGGTCCTCGTCGTTCCAGCGATATGGTCGCGTTGTTGCGGTGCGCTGGTCCGCTGCTAGCGGTTCAGTGCCCGGGTGTGTGCGCCAGCATCGGCTTTACCGACTTGAGCTGGGGAAACAGTGGCAGAAAAAAATTAGTGGTTGACAAAATAATTTTTGAAGTCATGCTAGGTGACATGACTCACAGCGAGGTGGAAGCGATCGACGCGTACGCCGAACACCGCGCGTCGACGTCTCGCTAGCAGTCTCTCGACGGCGGGTTCGCGACAAAATTCGGCGATCACGGCACCGGGTGTCTCTCCGACATGTCCGGTATTGCTCCCCTAGGGGCGGGCATGGCCCGAGCAATAACCTCGGCTAATTCACAGCAGCCGTAGTCGACTCCGTCAGGAATATGAAGCAGAAAAATTCGGAGGAAGATAAATGACTTTCAAGCCCGGCGACGTCAATCTCGCCGACCCGGACCAGCTACTCGAGGTGGGCATGCCTCCGTACGAGTACTTCGCGACATTGCGCCGCGAGGCGCCGGTGCATTGGAATCCGCCTCCGGATAAGCCGATCGGCGGTGCCATGCCGATGAATCGCGGATTCTGGGTGCTGTCCAAGTACCAGGATGTGAATATGGCCTCACGAGATGCAGAGTTGTTCTCGTCCTGGTTGGGCGGCCCGGTCCTCTACGACCCCAATCCAGATGCCCCGCCTGGCAGTCCGCACACCTTGGAAGGTCAACGGACCGGCTTGATGGGAAAGGATCACCCGGAACACACGGCTTACCGCAAGCTGGTGTCGGCCGGGTTCACTCCCAAGAACATCGCGAAGCTGGAACCGATGATCAAATCCCACGCCAAGCGGATCATCGACCGCGTTCGTGACGCCGATGACGGCGAGTTCGTCTTCACCGTGGCCGCCGAACTTCCCATGATGACCCTGACTGAACTGATGGGTGTACCCAAGAGCGATTGGAAGCAGTTCTTCGAATGGGGCAACGCCATCGCCGCGGTCGAAGACCCCGACACCGATGCACTCCAGGTTGCGATGGAGCTGTTCGGGTACTGCCATCAACTGGTCGAGGAAAAGCGAAAGAATCCCGACGGCAGCATGCTGAGCAATTACGCCAACAAGGATATCGACGGCGAGCGGCTCACCGACTTCGAGATCAATATGTTCTTCCTCACCCTGTCGATTGCCGGTCACGAAACGACCCGAAACACAACCGCGCACGTAATCCGCCTGCTGAGCGAATTCCCCGAACAGCGCGCGGTGCTCTTGGACGATCTGCCGGGGCGGTTGCCGAACGCTATTGAAGAGACGCTGCGTTTCTCGCCGCCGGTGGTGCAGTTCCGGCGCACCGCGACTCGTGATTTCGAGCTGCACGGTGTTCGGATCGAGGAAGGCGACAAGGTTTACCTGTCCTACGCTTCGGCGAACCGGGATGAAGAGGTGTTCACCGATCCGGACCGGTTCGACATTCTGCGGCCCAATGCCGATCAGCATTTGTCCTTCGGTGCCGGACCGCACTACTGCATGGGCACTACGCTGGCACGGTTGCAGATGCGGACGATTCTGGAGGAACTACTGACCGCCCGCCCGCAGGTGCATGTGAGTGGCCCAGTCACCCGTCTGCGCAGCATCTGGTTCAACGCCTTGACGGAAATGCCTGTCGAGTACGGCGCGTGCCCGGCACCGGTGGCGTTGTGAAGAAGTACGGGCACTGGATCGGCGGAGTGGACACCGCGCCGGTCAAGGGTGAACACCTGACATCGACCCGCCCCGGCACCGATGCGGTGGTGTGCGAGATCGCCGCTGGTACCGAAGCGGATGTGAATGCGGCGACGGAGGCCGCAACCGCGGCGCTACCGGGTTGGCGATTCCGCAAGCCGGGGGAGCGCGGCAGAATTCTGGCAGCGATCGCGGCGGGGTTGCGCGACGAATCAGCTCGCCTGGCCGAACTCGAGTCGGCCGAATCGGGCAAGCCGGATTGGCAGACTCCCATCGAGATCGAAGGAGTCGCAGCCTATTTCGACTTCTACGCTGGGCTGGCGAATCTGCCGGGAGGCGAGATCATCGATCTAGGCCCAGGGGTGCACGGCTATACCCTGCGTGAGCCGTTCGGCGTCGTCGGCGTGATCACACCGTGGAACGCGCCGCTGAACCAGGCCGCGCGGGCGATCGCACCCGCATTGGCCGCAGGCAACGTCGTGGTCGCCAAACCGTCGGAGTTCACCTCGGCGACCACGCTGGAACTGGCTCGAATCGCAGCTGCCGCTGGCCTGCCACCCGGTGTGCTCAATGTGGTCACCGGAACCGGCGTGGATGTCGGCCGACCCCTTGTCGAACATACGTCGGTCAGCAAGGTCGCGTTCACGGGTTCGGTACGCGCCGGGCGCGAGATCGCGCACATCGCCGCCGACCGGATTCTGCCTCTGACCCTGGAACTAGGCGGGAAGTCCGCAAATATCGTGTTCGCCGACGCGGATTTGGCGGCCGCGGTCAAGGGCTCGATCAACGCCTTCGTTCTCAACGCGGGCCAGATCTGCAGTGCCGGAACCCGTCTGCTGGTCGCGGAGGAGATCCACGACCGATTCGTGGAAGCGTTGGTCACCGGCCTCGAACAGATCAAGCCCGGGCAGACCTACGGTCCGATGACCACAGAGGCGCAGTTCGAAAAGGTGCTGTCCTATTTCCGGGTTGCCGAACAGAACGGGGCCACGCTGGCCTACGGTGGCGCGGCGGTCGGAGATGGGTGGCTGGTGCAACCGACCGTCTACACCAGGGTCACGAACGATATGACGATCGCTCGCGAAGAGGTCTTCGGCCCAGTACTCGTCGTGATTCCTTTCTCATCGGAGGAGGACGCAGTGCGGATCGCCAATGACTCGCAATACGGCCTCGCTGCTGGGCTCTGGACGAAGGACCTGTCGCGAGCGCATCGGGTCGCAGCGCAGTTGGAGGCCGGGCAGGTCTACGTCAACGAATGGCAGGCCGGTCTCGTCGAAGGGCCGTTCGGCGGCTACAAGTCCAGCGGCTACGGGCGCGAGAAGGGCATGGAGGCCCTCCATCACTACACACAGACCAAATTCGTGGCGGTGAAGCTGTGAAGTTCGAAGGACGGACCGTCGTCGTCACCGGTGCTGGTAGCGGTATCGGGGCAGCGCTTGCCGAAGCAGCCGTTGTGCGCAAAGCCGCCGCAGTAGTAGTCGTCGATATCGATTCCTTCGCGGCCAACGCCACCGCGCAGAGGATTTCCGAATACCGGGTGCCGGTGGTCCCGTTCGCGTGTGACATCTCCGATGTCACGGCCGTGGAGCGGCTCGCCGACGAGGTGGAGCGGACACTGGGCACGCCGGGGTTGGTG
This sequence comes from Nocardia sp. NPDC050412, assembly GCF_044458825.1. Classification (NCBI taxonomy): domain Bacteria; kingdom Bacillati; phylum Actinomycetota; class Actinomycetes; order Mycobacteriales; family Nocardiaceae; genus Nocardia; species Nocardia sp. NPDC050412. The sequence goes on along the minus strand of NZ_JBITIJ010000015.1, from coordinate 111,852 downwards.
TGCGCCAACGCGGGTGTCAACACTCCGTCGGCACCGCTGCTCGACGCGAAACCCGAGGATCTGAATTGGGCGCTGTCGGTGAATGTCACCGGCACTTGGGCAACGCTGCGCGCGTTCGGTCGCCGGATGGTCGCCGCCGCCGCCCCAGGGTGGCTGCTGGTGACCGCTTCCGAGCACGCGATCGGAATTCCTTTTCCCGGCAATGGTTTCTACACAGCCACCAAGCACGCCGTGCTGGGCCTGGCCGATGTCCTGCGGCGTGAAATGCCGCCGCATGTCGGCGTCAGCACCATGATTCCGGGGCTGGTCTCGACCGGACTGTGGCGTTCGGGGGCGCAACGGCCCCGCGAACTCGGCGGGCCGATCCCGGAAAATGAGCTCGCACGTGCACTGTTGGCGCACGGCATGGATGCGGCCGCGGTGGCCGGCATGGCATTCGATGGTGTCGAAGCCGAGAGATTCCTGATCGCGACGCACGTCAATGCGCGCCAGTACTTCGACGCGCGTGCAACGGATGTCGACGAAGCGTTCACCGCGCTGCGATCCTCCGAGCGGGACAACAGGTCCTACGACGTCTTGGAGATCGTCGCGGAGCTGACTGCGGCACATGCCGGTGAAACCCAGAAGAACCCCTGAAGTAAGGCACGACATGAAGATCGAACTCGACCGGACGAAGTGCACCGGCCTGGGCATTTGCGAATCGTTCGCACCGACTGTTTTCGAAGTGAACGACGAAGGTGAGCTCGTCCTGCTGAGCGACACCGTCCCCGACGGGCTGCTGGACGATGTCAAGAAGGCGTGCGAGGGCTGTCCGACGGAAGCGTTGACGCTGGTGGAGGAGTGACCGTGTGCCCAGCCCGCGCCACAGCACCGCTTGTCGTCGTCGGAGCCTCGCTGGCCGGGTTGCGGGCCGTCGAGGGCGCGCGCAAGAGCGGCTATACCGGTCCGATCACTCTGATCGGAGCCGAGAAGCATCTTCCCTACGATCGGCCCCCACTGTCGAAAGCGTTCCTGGACAACGCGGAACCGGAAGAGACGCACTTTCGCACCGAGCAGATGCTCGCGGGCGAGCTCGGCGTCGAACTCGTCCTCGGAGCACCGGCGACGCGACTCGGTACCGAGCGCAGAGTCGTCGAAGTCGGCGACTCCGAGTACCCCTATCGCGCATTGGTCATCGCGACGGGAGCTACGGCGCGTTCGTTCCCCGGAACCGAGGGACTGTCGGGTGTCCACACCCTGCGCACTCTGGATGACGCGCGCGCCGTGCGGTCGGCATTGGATGCCGGAGCCAGGACCGTGGTCGTAGGGGCCGGCTTCATCGGCTCGGAGGTGGCCTCCGCGGCCCGCAAACGGGGACTCGATGTCACGATCGTCGAGGCGTTTCCGGTGCCGCTGGTGCGGGCGGTGGGTGAGCGGATGGGTCCGGCGTGTAGCTCCCTGCACACCCGCAATGGTGTTGAGTTGCGTTGCGGTGTAGGCGTTTCCGCGATCGATGGGCAAGGCTCGGTAGAGCGGGTCCGGCTGGCGGACGGCACCGTCCTGGACGCGGACCTGGTTGTGATCGGCATCGGGGCCACACCCGCCACCGACTGGCTGGCCGGCTCAGGCGTTCGCGTCGACAACGGTGTGATCTGCGATGAGTATCTGCGGACTTCGGTGCCCGACGTCTATGCGGCCGGCGATGTCGCGCGTTGGCGCAACAGCCTCTTCGGCCGCGAGATGCGGCTCGAACACTGGACGAGTGCTGCGGAACAGGGAGCAATCGCGGCGCGGAACGCGCTCGGCGAGCATCCCCTCTCGGCGTACACGACGGTGCCATATTTCTGGTCCGACTGGTACGACAGTCGCATCCAGTTCGTCGGCGTGCCGGATGAGGGCGAAGTGCGCGTCGTCTGTGGCGACGTGAACGACGGCCGATTCGTGGCGCTGTACCGCAGTGGCGAACGCCTGGCCGGAGTGCTGACCATGAACGAACCGCGCGAGATCATGAAATACCGCCGTTTGATAGCCGAGCGCGCCAGTTGGTCGGCAGCACTCGAATTCGCCGCGACGCGTGCCCGAGTCGCGGTGTCGTAGCCGGACGCCCTGCTCAACCAATCGTGATTGATAGCACCGACTTTCAGAAGAACTCGGAGTAAGAAATTGGGTGGAAAGCTATACGCGGCTGCTTTCGTCCTGCCCACGGACGCAGCGACTGCTGGCAGCCTGGCGATGCTCGGACTGGACGGCGGCACTCCGTGAAGGCTCTTGTCTACCGTGGCCCTCGGGACATCGCCTTCGCCGACGCCCCCGAACCATCCATCATCGAGCCGCATCAGGCGATTGTCGACGTTGTTGCGGCGGGGATCTGCGGCAGCGACCTGCACATCTGGAACGGTCACGGATTCAGCGACGCCATCGGCTACACGGTTGGCCACGAGGCGCTCGGCATCATCAGTCGAGCCGGTCGGGACTCGGGAGATCTGGCTGTCGGAACCCGGGTGCTCATCCCTGCTTCCGTCGGCTGTGCGACGTGCGACGAGTGCAGCGCCGGTCGGGTGGCCGCCTGCCTAACAAAGTCTGGGCATTGGAGCGAATCGTGCTACGGAATAGGTCCGAAGCTCCAGGGCACGCAAGCCCAGCAGGTGCTCGTGCCCCATGCCGCCCGCAACCTCGTCGCCGTGCCCGATGACGTGAGCGACGAAGCCGCGATCGTGCTGACGGACAACGCACCGACGGCGTGGTACGGATGTCGGCGCGCCCGGATCGCTCCCGGTGACAACGTCGTCGTTATCGGCCTTGGGCCCGTCGGGCTCATGAGTGTCCAGTGCGCCTTCGCGATGGGTGCGGCGAACGTCATCGGCATAGACCCCGTGGAGTCGCGTCGCAGTCGGGCGCAGGCCATGGGCGCCACCGCACTCGCAGCGGGTGAGCACGTTCGCGACGAAGTACGGTTGATCGTCGGCCGAACCGGCCTCGATGCCGTCATCGACGCCGTCGGCTCCGATGAGACCATCGTGCTGGCGGTCAAGCTGGTCCGGGTCCGTGGCCGAGTCAGCGTCATCGGCGTCAATCAGAGTCCTGCACTGCCGTTTCCGATGCAGTACGCCCAAGTGAAGGAGCTGGAATTCGCCATCGGACTGTGCTCCGTGCAAGCGGAGTTACCCGTGCTCCTCAGATTGACGAGCAGCGGCCGAATCCGGCCGGGTGACGTTGTCTCGCACCGGATGCCGATGAGTCAGGGGCCCGAGGCCTACACCCTCTACGCGTCGCGCGACCAGGACGTCAGCAAGATCGTGCTCGACCCGAACCGCTGACCCGGTTTTGGTTTCGTACGCCGCGCCTGCGTCCGCGGCGAGCCAAGATCAGCGCCGACTTCGCTCTACTGACCGCCGCGGTCAATCTCGCACGTCTCGCATGCTCGGGATCGGCCACACCAGCAACGGCTGCACGCCGGCCTGCGCCTGAGGCATACCCGGCCACAGTTCGTGACCGACGCCCAAACAACAAAGGGCACAACAGGACACAACCGATCAGCGACAACGATCACCAAGACCAGCCGAACCTGCACCCACCAGGCCGCGTGATCATCGAAAAGGCCGTTCGACACCAGCCACCTAGACTGTGTACTCGTGAGTGCACCTGATCAGTCGATTAGCGGCGGTCCTCGACGTCGGGGCCGACCCCGGGGCAGTCTGGCCAGTAGTACCGAGGCGACGCGGGAGCGGATTCTCGAGGTGGCGATCGAGCTGTTCTCCACGGTGGGCTATCACGCCACGAGTGTCGCCGAGATCGGGAACCGGACCGACCTGCAGCCCGGTGCGCTGTACTACCACATCAAGTGCAAGGAAGAGCTGTTGTGGGAGATCCTGCGAAGCTACACCATGAAGGCGCTGGCAGGGGCGCAGCAGGTCGTCACCGCAGACGCCACCCCGGTCGAGAAGCTCGGCCAGCTCATCGACGCTCACGTCCGCATCATCGTGCGGCATCAGCGTGAAGTGCTTGTTCAGATGCGCGACGCGGACGCCCTCAGCGCGGAGCACATGCGGCAACTACAGGCGCTGCGGCAAGAAGTCCAGGATTGCTGGGAAGGTGTGCTCGAACAGGGATACCGCGCGGGCGAGCTCACACGCGCCAACCGCATCGTGGCCAATGGCCTACTGGGAATGATGAATTCGGTCGCGCAATGGTACCGGCCCGGCCGCGGTCAGCGCATCGATGAGATCGTGGGGGAGTTCCAGGCGATGGTCATCGACGGCCTGGGTCGCTAGGACTGCGGTTCGCCAAGCCAGCAGCTGCGGCGGGCCCGGTCCGACCCGCACCTCGACTGCGGAGGTCGCCACGCCCACGGAGCCGAGCTTCACCGTCGGACCGCCGAAGAACAGCCGTGGGACCGCTGATCCGATGCCACCAGAGTGGAACAGCGGTATCGCGACCGAGACCACATCGGCGCGTCGGCAGGACAAAAGCACTGATGAGTGACAGGCAAAGCGCGTTCAGGTTCGCGTGCGTAATCATCGCGCCTGGGGCCGCATAGCTACTCGTTTGCCGCTTCTTCGGCCTGAGCGCTCAGCCGGCGGTGGCGGTGAGCAGTTCCGCGAACCGTTGCTGGGCCGCGGCCCGACGAGTGGGTAGGTGCTCGGTGGGAATGCCTGTCGCCGGAGGCGTGTAGTTGCGCAGGATCAGCTTGGCGACGCTGTCCCGGTGTACCTCGTCGGGGCCGTCGTAGAAGCGCGCCGCGCGCGCCGACCGGTACATCCCTTCCAGAGGCAAGTCGGCGGAGTAGCCGAGTGAGCCGTGTGCCTGGATCGCGCGATCGATGACGTCGTGTAGCACCTTCGCCCCGTAGTACTTGATGTACGCGATCTCCTTGCGGGCGGCCGCGGTACCGTGCTGGTCGATCATCCATGCCGCGTTCAACGTCATCAGGCGCGCGGCCTGGATCTCGGCAGCCGAATCGGCGATCCAGTTCCGGACGGTCTGCTTTTCTGCCAGCACACCATTGTGGAGTTCGCGCGAGGCGGCGCGTTCGCACATCATGTCGAAGGCCCGCTTGGCCTGCCCGATCCACCGCATGCAGTGGTGGATGCGGCCTGGCCCCAGCCGTTTCTGGGCGATGCGGAAGCCGTCACCGATGCCGCCGAGCAGCGCGGTGGCCGGTACCCGGACATTGTCGAACAGCACCTCGGCGTGCGAGGGGTAGTGGTTCGGCTGGATGATCGGATGTTCCATGGTAGCCAGGTCGCGCACGATCCGTACCCCGGACGTGCCGATCGGAACTATGAATTGTGATGCGCGCCGGTGCTTTTCGGCCTCCCGGTCGGTCACGGCGACGACAATGATGAAATCCGCCGTCGAGGCGTTGGAGACGAACCACTTGTGGCCGTTGATGATCCAGTCGTCACCGTCGCGCAAGGCCGTGGTAGACAGGCGAGTCGGGTCAGAACCCGCGTGGCCGGGCTCGGTCAACGCGAAGGCCGAGTATTTCTCGCCGGCCAGCAGCGGTTCCAGGTACTGTGCCTTCTGCTCAAAAGTGCCTGCGGCGGCGAGGATTTCGCTGTTGCCGGAATCCGGCGCCTGATTGCCGAACACCAGCGGTGCCACCCAGCTGGAGCCGATGATCTCGTGCATCAACCCGAGCTTGACCTGGCCATAGCCCTGGCCGCCCAGTTCCGGGTCCAGGTGCGCGGCCCACAACTCCTGCTGCCTCACCTGCTCTTGCAGCGGTGCGATGGCACGGCGCAGCTGCGCCCAATCCAGGCTCAGAGTCTCGAGCGGAAGCACTTCGGCGCGGATGAAGTCCCGGATCCAGTCCAGTTTCTTCTGGAACTCGGGGTCAGTGGAGAAATCCCATGCCATATCGGTCCTCGATTCGTGAATACGATCAGTTGTGGTCGATCAGGTGGTGTGCTCGGGCGAACAGAGCCGCCGCATTGGTGTGCAGCCGTTGCCCCACATCGACGGAGGCGAGCCCGGCGCACGACCGCGCATGGGTGCCCTCCAGAATGATTCCGAGTTTGAAACAGGCCAGCACGGCGTACCAGTCTGCGGCCAACACATCGAGGCCCGTGCGTTCGCCGTAGCGTCGGATGAGTTCCGACGCGGGCGGCAGTCCGCCTGCGCCCGTGAGTGCAGAGCCGATGATGTCGATCCGCCGATCCGGCTCCGGCCAAGTCGCCAGCAGCCAGCCCAGATCCAGCATCGGATCGCCGATCGTGCACATCTCCCAGTCCACAATCGCCGCCACCTGCGGCCCATCGGGCGCGAACATGATGTTGGCGAGGTGGTAGTCGCCGTGCATGATCCCGATCGGGCCGCTGGACGGCCGGTTGCGAGTAAGCCACTCGGCCACCGACTCGACGGGCAGGCCGTGTCCGTCGTAATTGTCCAGCTGTGCATAGGACTCGAGTTCGCGCAGCCAGCGCGGCACCTGACGTTCGAGAAAGCCCTCGGGGTGCCCGAAATCGGCCAGCCCCACCGCCTTGTAGTCGACCGTACTCAGTGTTGCCAGCGCGTCGACGGCCGCGAGTCCCATCCGATAGCGAACGCCCGCGTCCGAGCCGTGCAGTACGGGCAACTCGACCGCTGCGTTGAAACCGGCCAGCGGCTCCATGAGGTAGAACACCGACTCGCCCAGCACTGATTCGTCGAGGCACGCGGCGATCAGCCGGGCATGTGGCACGGCGGTGTCGGCCAACGCCGCCAGCAGCCGCATCTCCCGGCGCAGGTTGTCATTGGTCGTCGCGCGCGGATGTAGCGGGCCTCGGCGCAGTACGAATTCCCGTGCGCTGCGGGTGAATCGCAGCATGATGTTCTGAGTGCCGCCCCCGATGGCGCGGATGTCGGTTAATGGCCCGCACCCAAGGCCATTGGCATCCATCCAGCCGGCGAGTGCGGACAACTCGACCCCGGGAATCCCGAAGCTCGCGGTCGCGCAGACGCTGCTCATCGGACCCCGCCGTCGAGCCGAAGTACGGCACCTGTGCAGAACGATGCCTTTTCGCTTGCGAGATACAATGCCGCTCCAATGATCTCGTCAGGCTTTCCACAGCGGCGCAGCGCCGCCTGGCTGTCGAACTGCACCCGCATTTCGTCGGTCCACGCCTGGGAGATGTCGGTGAGGAAGGGCCCGCACTGGATCGCGTTGACTCGGACGCCGGTCGGCCCGAACGTCTGTGCCAAGCCTTCGGTGAGGTTGTTCAGCGCGGCTTTGGCGGCCGCGTAAGGAATCGCATTGGGATCCGGGCGTATCGCCTCGATCGAGGAGATGTTGACGATCGAGCCACCGCCCCTCTCCGCCATCCGTGCACCGATAACCGATGCCAACCGGAAGGGACCTTTCAGGTTCACGCCGATCACCTTGTCGAAGTACGCCTCGGTGACCTGATCGACCGACGGGTACAGCGGTGACAGTCCGGCGTTGTTCACCAGCACATCGACCCGACCGAATTCCTGGTACACGCTGTCGATCAGGGTGTCACACTGCGCCCACTCACTGACATTGCACGCCACGGCCAGTGTCCGCCGCCCGTGCAGCGCTTCGACGGCTTTCGCCACCACCTCGCAGTCGGCGACCTTTCGGCTCGTCACCACAACGTGGGCGCCCTCGGCGCCGAAGGCCTGGGCCATCTCTTGGCCCAACCCTCGACTGCCTCCGGTGACGACAACTACCTTGCCATCGAATTCCATTGTGACCTCGTTGATTTCGTCTAACTAGCGTCCGGGCCGGCACGGTTCCGGCGTCAGGGTCGTCATCGGTCCGGCGTCCCGGTAGGGAACCCTTCCTGTCTCGCGTCCTGCCGCGTTTCCAGTTATTAAACTGAGCGCCCACTATATTATAGCCGGAGAAGTTCATTGTCGAGGCGTCCATCGTCGCGACTATTTCGACATCGGGCAGTTCGACCACCGTCCCGGGGCGGTCGCGGCCATGAAGGATATCTACATGGCCGAGGACATCGACAAGAGGCAACTGGCGGTGAAAGCGTTCGAAATCGACTACGGCGCAAAATATCCCAAAGCAGTCGCGAAGATCGTCGACGACCTCGATGTGCTGCTCGAGTTCTACCGATACCCGGCTGAGCACTGGATCCATCTGCGCACCACAAACCCCATCGAATCGACCTTCGCGTCCGTTCGTCTTCGGACCAAGGTCACCAAGGGGCCGGGCTCGCGGGCGGCGGGAATCGCTATGGCCTACAAGCTGATCGATTCCGCCCAAACCCGCTGGCGCAAGGTCAACGCACCCGAACTCGTCGCCCTCGTCCGTGCCGGCGCGCTCTTCCACAAGGGCAAGCTGCTCGAACGCCCCCGCGACATCACACCAGCGTCGACAGCCGGCGCGGCCGACACCACCGGAACGGAGGTCGCCTGAAACTCACCGAATCCACAGGGTTTGACAATTCCTCACCAGCACGCGCCATGCTGGCGTAGGTGCAGAGACTGAGGGTCGCAGCCTTTGGCACCGAGGCCGAGATGGAGCGCCAAGCCCAGGACTTCGCCCGCGACGTCTCCGCAGTTCCTGCGGACACACCACCACTGGTGGAGCCCCTTGAACTCGACTCGCAAGCCTCCAACATCCCCGATTCGGAGCCCCCTGACGCCCAAACAACCGGCCCGGAACGCTTGCGCATCATCCAGGTCGCGCCCCAGGTGGCGGCGGTAGGCAGGATTCCGGCGGCTGAGTTCCTAGAATTCCAAGCGAGTCGGAGGTCGGAGTGCGTTGAAAGACTTCTCGTATAGCGATTCCTCGGTCCTGCGGACGATCGAGTCCGAGCCTGCGGAGACCATGATTCGCATCGCGCACGACCTGAAACGGATAATGGGAAGCATCGGTGGAGGAGAGTTGTGGCCAGGCACTCCCTACTCTCTCGAGAAAACGTGGACCGAACTCCTTCGGCTTCGGAACAGAGCCGCCATGGGTGGCGCGAGCGTTGCCGCAGCACACTCGTACAACGTCGGCGCTCGGGATTGGGCACGCCGATACGCCGAGTTCCTCGAGGCGGCGGTTGAGGCGTTTGAGCAGATACCACGCAATGCGTCCGTCGATATGATTGCAGATGCCTCGACGGACGCGCTGACCTGATCGGTGCGGGACGACGACGCTGAGTTCCGTTGATCTCGCCTGTCATGCGACCGGCGTGTGAGCGTCGACCAGGGACGGTCGAGCGTTCCGCATAAAGCCCCCTTCTGATCGGCGTAGCGAGCGGGACCGCCGTATCCCAGATTGTGAAGGCCGCAACCGACTTCCCCAGAGCCGGAACGACTTCCGTGATATGACTGTCCATGATTCCCCTGGCCGACGTGTCGGTTTCTCAGGATTCTCTCAGCTGAACCCGAATTGAACCCCCACAGAGTTCCCCACCTGCGGTTATGCACTGATTCGGCTCGAAGCTGTCACCTGATCCTTTCTGCATAACCGCAGGTAGAACGGGTGACGTAACGTCTTGTCTGTGTCCGGAGGGGGACTTGAACCCCCACGCCCGATAAAGGGCACTAGCACCTCAAGCTAGCGCGTCTGCCATTCCGCCACCCGGACCGGTGTTGTTGAGCAAGGGTAACGGATGGGTGGGGAAGTGTTGAAATCGGTCTATCCAGGCGGAGTGGTGCGGACCAGCAGGCATTCCGGTTGCGTCCGAATGGTATTTCGATGAACGCTGGCGCGGGGCACATCGGTTGCTCTCCCGAACCCGATCGGCGTCGCACCGAGTTCCGAGATCGATGTGGCAGGCTGGCCGCATGCGTGTTGCCGTTGTTGCCGGGCCGGATCCCGGCCATGCTTTTCCGGCGCTGGCGCTGTGCGAACGGTTCCTGGCCGCCGGTGACGATCCGGTGCTGTTCACCGGACCGCGTTGGTTCGACGCCGCCAAGCGGGCGGGCGTCGCGGTGCGCAGACTCAAGGGGCTCGCGCCGCGCACGGTCGACGACGACAGCGATGCCGGTCAGCGCATTCATGAGCGCGCGGCGCATATTTCGACCGAAATCCTGCCCGATTTGAGCGCGATGCTTCCCGAGCTCGTTGTGTCGGATGTGCTGACCGCGGGTGGCGGGATGGCTGCCGAGCGACTCGGGGTGCCGTGGGTCGAGCTATCGCCGCATCCGCTGTATCTACCGTCGAAAGCATTGCCGCCCATCGGAAGTGGCCTCGCGCCTGGGGAGGGGGTGCGCGGCCGCCTGCGTGACGGCATGTTGCGCACCATGACCGCCCGCGCCATTCGCAATGGTGTGCGGCAGCGCGAGCAGGCCCGTGAAAGTGTCGGACTGCCCGCCACCGATCCGGGTCCGGCGGCCCGCCTGATCGCCACCCTGCCCGCCCTCGAGGTGCCGCGCCCCGATTGGCCCGAGCACACCCACGTCGTCGGCCCGCTGCTGTGGGAGCCCACTCCGAAAATCCTCGAACCACCGCCCGGCGACGAGCCGCTGGTCATGGTGGCGCCGTCGACCGCGCATACCGGTGTCGCGGGCATGGTCGAAACCGTGCTGGACGCGCTGGACGGAGCGGGTGTCCGGGTGGCCATTTCCATGCTCGACACTCCGCCTGCCGATCTGCCGCCATGGGCAACCGCTGGACTCGGCCGCCAAGACGAACTGCTCACGCACGCCTCGGTGGTGGTTGGTGGCGGTGGCCACGGTTTGCTCGCGAAATCTCTGCTCGCGGGTGTTGCGATCGTGACGGTCCCCGGCGGTGGCGACCAGTGGGAACTGGCCAATCGCGCTGCCCGCCAAGGCAGTTCGATCCTGGTCCGACCGCTGACCGCTGATGCGGTGCGCTCTGCGGTCCTCGACCTGCTCAATACACCCGGCTATCGGGCGGCCGCGCAACGAGCAGCCGCGGGTATCGCAGATGTCGTCGACCCCATCCGCATCTGTCACGACGTGCTCAGTGTGCGGACCCACTAGCGCCTGTTCGGCCATTTCCGAGCCGATCCCGCCCGCCGATCGAACGGCCCGAGTGAGCGGCCGCATCGGCGCGAGTATCTTGAATACGGTGCGGTTGACCGAGTTCCAGGAGCTGTTGCACACCGAGTTCGGTGTGGCCCGTGGCGATGCGCTGCTCAGGGACCACACCATCCCGGCATTGGGTGGGCGGACGGGTGCCGCCGCCATCGAGGCGGGCATCGACCCGCGTGACGTGTGGCGTGCGCTCTGCACCGACTTCGACATACCGAGATCACGCTGGTGACTGACCACGGTTACGGCTTCGACGAGCGGCTGCGCATGATCCCCACCGATCATGGGGAGTTGGCCGCTCGCGTCGCGGCGTCGCGGCCGGTCGACTTCGCCGAATTCCGCAAGATCGGCATCGAGCTGATGCTGCTCGGCCGCTACGCCGAGGCCCTCGATCACCTCGATCGCGCCCTCGAACTCGCCGATAGTGACTATCGTCGGATGTCGGTTTGGATCAACCTCGGCGATGTCTACCGCTACTGGGGTGACACCGTCACCGCCGAAACGCTGTATCGCCGAGCTGTGGACCGAGCCAGCGATTCCGAGGTCCTTTCCTTCGCGCTGCAGCACCTGGGTAAGGCCCTCGCCGAACAGGGCAGAATGTCCGAGGCGAGGGCGCGGCTCACCGAGGCGTTGAAACTGCGCGTCGTCGAGGGGGATGCCGAGCTGATCGAATCCACGCGCACCACTCTCGACTTCCTCGACGACCTGCCCACGACCTTGCCGCCGCAGGTCGCCGCAGTGCTGGGTGACAATCCCGCCTGGTCGGATGAACACGAGGGTATGAGCGGCGGTGTTGCGCACGTCAATGGTGCGTATTGGGTCAAGCGGGGGCCGCGGGCCGCGGCCGAATATGCGCGGCTGAATTGGTTGCGGGGCAAGGGGCTTCAACTACCGGACATTGCTGTGTTCGAAGCAGATGTCCTGGTTCTCACCGACGCGGGTCGGCCGAGTCTGGCCGCCGAGCCGACAGAATCGGTGGGCGCGGTCATGGGCGAACTGCTGCGGCGTCTGCACGACATTCCCGTCGCCGATTGCCCGTTCGATGGCAGGTTGGATGTCATGCTGGCGCAGGCGCGGCGCCGTGTGCTCGAGGGTTTGGTCGATGTCGACGACTTCGACGACGACAATCGAGGGCTGACGCCGGAACAGATCTACCAACGACTGCTCGCCGATCGTCCACCGGAGGAGGATCTCGTTATCGCGCATGGTGATTTCACTCCGTCCAATGTGCTGGCCGGTGGTCTGTTGATCGACCTCGGTGGCTTGGGCGTTGCGGATCGATACCGCGACCTGGCCCTGGCTCAACGCGATCTGCTCGAGGATTTCGGTTCCGACGAATTGCGCGCGTTCTACGCTGCCTATGGGCTCGCCGAGCCGGACCGGTGGCGACTGGACTACTACCGACTGCTCGACGAACTCTTCTGAGTTCAGCTCTTTTTCGCGTAGTGGCGTGCGGCCTTGGTGCGGTTGCCGCAGGTCGCCATCGAATGCCATCGGCGGGTGCCGTTTTTCGAGGTGTCGTAGAAGAAGAGCACACAGTCCGGATGGGCGCACTGGCGGATCCGGTCGGGTGCCTCGGCCAGTAGCCCCAGCAGGTTGTCCGCGGCGAGCCAGCCGGGGAGCCAGGCGGTTTCGGGTACGTCGACGATATCGGCGGGCCCGGTATCGGTCAGGGTGCGTCGGATCCGGCCGTGGTCGAGCACTTCGTTGAGCGCGGTGTGCGAGGCATGTTTCACCACATCGTAGATGGCGGTGCGGGCGGCGAGTGCCGCCTGCAGGGTCCGTTCGTCCGCCTTCGCGCGATCGTCGAGCCCGGCCGTGGTGAGCCAGGTGCCGAGGCCCGTGACATCGGTGAGCAGATCTTGTGGTCCGTCCTGGTTCCATCGGGTGTTCAGCAGGTCGAGTGCCAGCGGTTCACCGAGGTGGGGGCGTGGATCGGGCATACCTGAGGGTAACGATCTCCTTTTCGTCTCCAGCGCAAACACCACCGTTCTAACTAGCTAACTTGAGTTTAGAGGTTGACGCGCAGATCGCCGCCCGTTATGTTCTAACTGTCAAAACTATCTTGAGAAGTTATAAATTCCGAGGAGGATCACGATGACGACAGCTATCGCGCCCGAGTTGGCTACCGGGCACATCGGCCTGAATGTCTCCGACCTGAACCGATCGGTGGACTTCTATCGCCGCGCATTCGGTTTCGAGCAGCTCGCTGCCAGTGCCGACGACGACAAGCGCTGGGCTTTCCTCGGCGCCAACGGCAAGCTCGTGCTGACCCTCTGGCAGCAGTCCAACGGCACGTTCTCCGCCGAAACCCCTGGCCTGCATCATCTTTCATTCCAGGTCGACACCATCGAACAGGTGCGTTCGATCGAGGCGCTGCTGCGGGAACTCTCGGTGAGTTTTGCCCACAATGGCGTGGTCGCGCACGGCGAGGGCGTCGCCTCGGGCGGCATCTTCTTCACCGATCCCGACGGTATCCGCCTCGAGGTCTACGCACCCACGGGCGCCGAGTCCGCTCCCGCGCCCAGCGGTGCCGCTCCGACCTGTGGATTCTTCTGAGCCCGAACGCTATTGAACATGTCAGGAGGATCCTGATGAGCCACTTTCATTCGGGCGAGGTCGCCGTGCAGCAGCGAATGGGCCAGGCGCATATCGCCGATCGGGTGGGACGGATGATTCGTGCCGATATCCCCGATATCGCAGCGGGTTTCCTGGCTGAGCAACCGATGGTTGTGATCGGCGCCACGGACCTCGAGGGACGGGTGTGGGCAGGCGCCGTGGTCGGGCCGCCGGGGTTCGTGCATGTCATCGACGCCGGGACGATCGCGATCGATGCCTTTCCGGCCGCTGGAGATCCATTACATGAAGCGCTGACTCGTCCTGCCCGGATCGGCATGATTGCGCTGCAGCCGCAGCGGCGAAGGCGAATGCGCGTCAACGGATCGGCGGTGCCAACCGAGGCGGGGTTGCTGATTACCGTCGATCAGGTGTATTCGAACTGTCCGAAGTACATCTCGCGCAGGCAGATCGAGTCGTATGGCCCCGATATCGACCTACCAGCGCCCCTACATAGCACGGAACTCGATGCGCGACAGCGCGCGCTGATCGCCGCGGCGGATGCCTTCTTCATCGCCACCGCGGATACCGGTGGCAATGCCGATGCCTCCCATCGCGGCGGGAATCCCAATTTCCTGCAGGTGCTTTCACCTACGCGGCTGAGATGGCCGGACTATCAGGGCAATTCGATGTTCATGACACTCGGGAACATCGCGGTGAACCCACGCTGCGGCATTCTGGTCCCGGACTGGACCACCGGCGCAACCCTTCAACTCAGCGGAACCGCCGAATTGTCCTGGGCACCCGAAACCTTCACTGCCGGAGCACAGTGCTCGATCGACTTCACCATTACGGAAGTGGTCGAAGTCCACGGCGCGGGCCAGCTCCGCTGGGGTCCGGCCGAACTCTCCCCGGTCAACCCCTGACCTCATACCCGAGAAGGGAATCGCAAATGCGACCTCCGCTGCCGCCGTTCGACCTGGAATCTGCCAAGGCCAAGGTGCGTGCCGCCGAGAATGCCTGGAACACCAGGGATCCCGAGCGCGTCGCCGCCGCGTACACCGAGGAATCGGTGTGGCGCAACCGCGACGAGTTCTTCACCGGACGCGCCGCCATCGTCGATTTCCTCACCCGAAAGTGGTCCATCGAAAACGGGTACGCACTGCGCAAGGATCTCTGGGCGTTCGAAGGCAACCGCATCGCGGTCCGCTTCCAGTACGAGTGGTATGACGAATCCGGCCAGTGGTGGCGCAGTTACGGCAATGAGCAGTGGGAGTTCACCCCGGAAGGTCTGATGTCGCGGCGCGAGGCCAGCATCAACGATGTCCGCATCGACGACTCCGAACGCCGCATCTTCGGCCCGCGCCCGGAAGGTGACGAATCCGTTCTGCCGCAGCAGTAATCGATGAGTGCGGCGCGCTCGTACCGGGCACCCCGTGTGGGGTGCCCGGCCTGCCGGGTCTGATGAGGGCGACGCCGGTTCGGTGCTCAGACGACCACGGTCTGCGCCTGAGCCGGGACGTCGGCAACCTGACGTTGACGATGGAACAGCCCGAATGCGATCACGCCGAATACGATTCCGACTCCGGCCGCGACTGCGAACGCCGCATCCAACCCATCCACGAACCGCGACAATGTCATCGGCCGACTGTCATCGGCGACTTCACGGAATACGGTGCCCAGCACCGCGACGCCGAGTGCGAGGCCGAGCTGCCGTGCGGTATTCACCGCACCTGCGGCGATCCCGCCCTGCTGCGGCGGCACCGCCGCCATCCCCACCGCGACAAGGGCGGGCGCGTTGATGCCGATACCCGCGCCGATCACCACGAATCCGGGAACCAATGCGGCCCAAGATGATCCGATATCGATGATGGTCATCAACCCGGTGCCGACGCCGACCAGCACCAGGCCGGCGCCGATCGTCCATTTCGGCGAAACGTCGTGCAGCAGTTTGCCGAATGCACCGGCGACCACGAATGCCGTCGCCGCCATCGGCAGCATGGCCAGTCCGGCGCGCATGGGCGATAAATGCAACTGCTGCTGCAGCCAGAGCGAAATCAGGGGAGTGGCGGCGAAGGCCGCGAACGTCTGCCCGAACGCGGAGACAAGGGTGGCCCCGAAGTTGCGATTGCCGAGCAGGGCCAGCGGGAACATCGCTGCAGTACTGCGGGATTCGACGAATACGAAGGCCAGCAGTGCGACCGCGCCGAGCGCCAGTGCGAACAGCGTAGGACCATCGGACCAGCCGTGTTCGCCGCCGCGGATGACACCGTAGGTGACCGCCGTCGCGGCCGTCGCGAACGCCAGCATGCCCGGCACGTCGATGGCCCGATCCGCATGCCGCGGCGACGGCTGGAAAACGATCGCGGTCAAAACGATCGCCAATACCGCTATCGGCAGATTGACGAAGAAGATCCAACGCCACGACAGTGCCTCGGTGAGCACACCGCCGAGCACCACGCCGATTCCAGCCGCCGCACCCGATACCGCACCCCAGACGCCGAAGGCGACACCGCGATCACGGCCGGTGTAGGTGGAGTGCAGCAGCGACAGGGTGGTCGCGAACATCGCGGCCCCGCCGATGCCCTGAAGTGCCCGCGCCGCAATGAGACTCGCCGAGGTATCGGCGATCCCGCAGATCAGCGAGGCGAGCGCGAAAACCACCAGTCCGGCGAGGTAAGCGCGCTTCGCACCGACCCGATCGGCCAGTGAACCGAGCACCAGCAGCAGCGCGGCCAGCGCGAGCGCATACCCGTCCATCACCCACTGCAGTCCGGACAGGCCGGTGCCGAGATCGGCGGCGATGTCGGGAAGCGCGACATTGACGATGGTGACGTCGATGAGCAGCATCAGCGTGCCCAGGCACGCGGCGAATAAGGGCAGCCATTTCCTCACGGGAGCCTCCGAGGCGATTCGAATGATATCGACACTCAGAGTGCGGCAGGCGTTGATATCCACATAGTCACACGGCAATGTGCGTTAGATTCCTCCTGTGCAATTCGAAGATGGCGTGGATTCCTCCATACTCGATGTCCTCGACAAGCAGATCCTGCACGCGCTGGTGACCGATGCGCGCATCCCGTTCGCCAAGCTCGGCGCCATCCTCGAGGTTTCGGAACAGACGGTGGCGCGGCGCTACCGATCGCTGCGGCAGCGCGGCATTTTGCATGTGTCGGGGCAGGTCAACGCGGTGCCGCTCGGGCATGCGCGCTGGGTGATCCGGCTGCGGTCGACTCCGGACAAGGCGGCGCGGCTGGCCGAATCGCTGGCCCGCTTTCCGGATCTGAGCTGGGTGACCCTGCTGTCCACCGGATCCGAGGTGACTTGCGTGAGCAGGCCGCGCTCGGTCGAGCGGCGCGACAAGCTGTTGATGCAGACGTTGCCCCAGGCCAGTCAGGTGATCGGACTGACGGCCCACGAGGTGATCCACCGCTTCCCGCTCGACGAGGAATGGCCGCATTTCGGGCACCTGTTCACCGCGGCGCAACTGCGCGAACTCGGCACGCGGCCACTGTGGCGGGCCGATACGGGACCGGAAGCGCCGGTGGAACTTTCGGCGCAGGACGAGGCGATGCTGGTGCTGCTCGGTCGCGACGGTCGCGCGCCGTACGCCCAGATCGCCGCCGAAATCGGTTGGACCGCAACGCGAGTGGCGCGTCGCATGGCCGAGCTCGTCGAATCTCGTGTGCTGTACTTCGATCTCGATTTCGCGATCGAACGGATGGGGTACGCCGTGCGGGCGGCGCTGTGGCTGCGCGCGCGACCGGCGGATCTCGAGGCGGTGGGCACCGCGATGGCGACCCACCCGGAGATCGTCTTCATTGCCGCGACCACCGGGCCGACCAATCTGATGGCGTCGCTGATGTGTCGCGATACCGCGCACCTCTACCGGTATGTCACGCAGCGGCTGGGTGCACTCGATGGGATCACGGATGTGGAGGTGACGCCCGCGTTGCGGGTGTACAAGCAGGCGCAGACGTTGCTGGACAGTGATCGGATTTCACTGGTGCGGTGAAGATCGGTTCAGCGCTCGGAAAAAGGGCTGCGATCGGCCGCGATCGGCCGTAGCGCGGCGGTTGCCGTGTCGGAGAATTCGGGGCGCGTGTTGTCGGGCGCGTCGCTTGACTCGAACACCTGTTCGTCTAGGCTGGTCGTCAGAACTTGTCGGTGCCGCCCTCTAATGTGGGCGCCAACCACGAACGAGACTTACCCGGCGGAAAAGGGGATCAGGATATGGCACCACAGGCGTACGACCGTGATAAGGCGCTCGAGCTGGCGCTGGCTCAGGTCGAGAAGAGCTTCGGCAAGGGCGCGGTCATGCGTCTCGGTGAGGAGGCGCGCCAGCCCATTTCGGTGATCCCGACCGGATCCATCGCCCTGGACGTGGCGCTCGGCATCGGCGGTCTGCCGCGCGGCCGCATCGTCGAGGTCTACGGTCCGGAGTCCTCAGGTAAGACGACCGTCGCACTGCACGCGGTGGCCAATGCCCAGGCCGCGGGCGGCGTCGCTGCCTTCATCGACGCCGAGCACGCGCTCGATCCCGATTACGCCCGCAAGCTGGGCGTCGACACCGACGCGCTGCTCGTCTCCCAGCCCGATACCGGTGAGCAGGCGCTGGAAATCGCCGACATGCTGGTGCGTTCGGGTGCGATCGACATCATCGTCATCGACTCGGTGGCCGCGCTGGTCCCGCGCGCGGAAATCGAGGGCGAGATGGGTGACAGCCACGTCGGTCTGCAGGCGCGTCTGATGAGCCAGGCGCTGCGCAAGATGACTGGTGCGCTGAACAACTCCGGCACCACCGCCATCTTCATCAACCAGCTGCGCGAGAAGATCGGCGTGATGTTCGGTTCGCCCGAGACCACGACCGGTGGTAAGGCGCTGAAGTTCTACGCCTCGGTGCGCCTGGATGTGCGCCGCATCGAGACGCTCAAGGACGGCAGCGATGCGGTCGGTAACCGTACCCGCGTGAAGGTCGTGAAGAACAAGGTCTCGCCGCCGTTCAAGCAGGCCGAATTCGACATCCTCTACGGCCAGGGCATCTCCAAGGAGGGCTCGCTCATCGATATGGGTGTCGAGCAGGGCTTCATCCGCAAGTCCGGCTCCTGGTACACCTACGAGGGCGACCAGCTCGGCCAGGGCAAAGAGAACGCCCGCAAGTTCCTGCTGGAGAACACCGACATCCGCGACGAGGTCGAGAAGAAGATCAAGGAGAAGCTCGGCATCGGCGCCGACGTGACCGCCGACGGCGCGGCCACCGAGGTCCCCGCCGACTTCTGATCCGATGCCCCCTCGGCACCCAGCCTCGAATCCCACCCGGCCCGCACCAGATCCAACGCGGCCCGACCCCGTAACCGAGGCTCGCCGCCGCCTGAACGAACTACTCTCCGCCTCAGGCCGCCCACCCATCCCGCCCTCTACTGGCTCGGGTGAGCCCGAGCCGGATCGGGTGCGGTGGTCTCAGAGCGATTCGGAGGCCGCCGGTCTCCGGCCGGGTGGTATCGAGCGGAACCGCAGTCGGCGGTCCGAGATCGACTTGGCGGCCGCCGGTTTCCGTTCGGGGGAGCCGGAGCTAGGGCGTGGCCGGTGGTCCGAGGGTGGCTCGGACGCCGACGGGTTTCGTTCGGATGAATCCGAAGTAGGCCGGGTGCAGTGGTCCGAGGGTGACTCGGTGGATGCCGGTTCTTGGTCTTCCCGGTCGGGCGGTCCTTGGTTGTCCGAGTTCGGTCCGGAGGCTGCTGATTTCCGGTCGGGCGAGTCCGAGTCGGGCCGCGGCCAGTGGTCCGAGGACGATCGAGGGAGCGACGGATTCTCGGCGGGTGAAATCGAGTCGGGTCGAGATCGGGAGCGGTGGAACGCTGCACGGCTCGGTCGTGCCGGGGCGGAGGAATCTGGGGAGGGCGAGTCCGGATCGGGGCGACAGGGGTCCGAGGGTGATTCGGCGGAGGCCGGATCTCGGGTGGCCGGAGGCGATTCAGCGCGGTGGGACGAAGGGGGCTCGGGTTTTCGGGGGAGGGGGCAGGGGGATAGGCGGGTCCGGTTGGCCGAAGGTGGTTTGGCCGATTCGGACATCATGGGAACTCGGTCGAGGGCGCCCGATCCGCAGCGGGCGCGCGCGCCAGGGGGCCCGCGCGGGGGGGGGCGGCCGCACGAGGTCCCGGCCCACCGCACCCCCACGCGCGCACTGCAGAAAAAATG